>UQPB01000018.1 GCA_900542835.1 uncultured Pelosinus sp.
CGCCATCCGGCGTTGTCGTCAATCGGCATACTGCCGGTATGCCTCATTCCTCCGCCTTGGCTGATGAAAAATCACCTCGCTATTTTTCCACCGTTTTAAGCCTGACGCGGTACTAGGAATTCCGTTTCCGGTTATCGAAGTATTTGTAAAGAAGTTGCTCCGGCGCAGAATGCTCGCTCGCACATTGCGATAAGGAGGCGGAATACGTGGCCGCGATAAGGATTGTCGTCATTGGCGCCAACGATGCCAACGTCGAGGAAATAAAAAGCGTCGTCGTCGCCAGTATCGGCGGCATAGCGACAGTTATGACGGCGACAGTCGACAGCTACCGGAAAATAAGCGGCGCCGACCTGTATGTCTGTCTGATCAACCGGGAACAGGAAGTCAGCCAAATTGTCGGCGCGGAAAAAGTGTTTGCGCTGACACTGGTGCCGCCAACCGAGTATTTCCTCGCTATCAGCAAAATACCGGCCAATAGTCCGGTAATCGTGTTCAACAACAGTACCGCCGGCGTCAGGGTATTGATGAGCTGTCTGAGCCGCTACGGGCTGACACATCTCTGTTACGACATTGTCGCCTATGATGAATGCGATCACCGCCAAGTCGCTGCCAAGATCGCCTCCGCCAGCTACATCATCGGCGGCATCGCCTATGTCGGACCGGGTAAGACTTTGTACAGCCAATTTGGGCAGTACCTTGCGCCGGACGCGGCTGTTCTCGTCAGCCCACCGCGCATTGCCACCGCCGATTCGGTCAGCCGGCTGTGCCATCAGGTTTCTTCCCTGTATCATAAAACGATAATGGCTAAACTGGAGCGCCTCGCCGCTATTGATTTTCTGACCGGAATTGCCAACCGCCGCAGCTTTGTTCACCGCTTTAATCAGGAGTGGCGGCGGGCTAAACGGGAAAAGGCGCCGCTGGCGCTGGCCATGATCGATGTCGATTTTTTTAAGCGCTATAACGATCATTACGGCCATGTGGCCGGCGACCGCTGTCTCAAGGCCATTGCCAGGACGTTAAAAAAAGCGCTGCGGCGGCCGGCTGACTTCTGCGCCCGTTACGGCGGCGAGGAGTTTGCGATTATACTGCCCAGTACCGATGCTAAAGGCGCCGGCGGTCTGCTGGAAAACATCAGAGCCAGCATCAAGGCACTGGCAATTGCGCACGCCTACTCGCCAATCGCCACGGTGGTAACAGTCAGCATCGGCTTTGCCGCAGTCCACCCGCCCGCGGCCGGGCTGACAGCGGAAGCGCTGCTGCGACGGGCTGATCAGGCATTATATGAAGCTAAACAAAGCGGTCGCGACCGGACGGTGCCGGCGGCACCGTCAAGCCTTTCCCCTGCAGATTGAAGTTGACAGTTCAAGGCTTTGTTTGGTATAGTAATATGTAGATATTTTGATAACGATTATCATTATCTATTTTGTTGGCACGCAAGTTTTACGTTGCGCCTTTGCCGATAATCGTCTCAAATATTAGAGGGTAACACCTTTAACTCCGGGGCAAACGCATACTCCGGGCTAGATTCGGCACTGTAACCGGCACGCCGTTTATCTCCTAAGTGCCCGCGGGAGCGGCCTCAAAACTGATCAAAGCGGAAAAGGGAGGAATTTATGTTGAAAACGATTGCGGTTGTCTACTGGAGCGGCACCGGCAACACCAAATCCATGGCGGAAGCGGTAGCGGCCGGGGCGGCGGCGGACGGAATTGAGGTAAAATTATGGTCTGTCGACGAAGCTTCACTGAATGATGTCGTTCAAGCCGATGGCATTGCTTTAGGCTGCCCGTCTATGGGCTCGGAAGTGCTGGAAGAATCGGAAATGGAGCCGTTTGTTGCCGCGCTGGAAGCTAACGTTGCCGGTAAACCGGTGGTTCTGTTCGGTTCTTATGGCTGGGGCGACGGTCAGTGGATGCGCGACTGGGCGGAGCGTATGGAAGCCGCACAGGCTAAGCTGCCGGCTGAAGGCCTGATCCAGCAGGACGCGCCCGACGCGGCCTGCGAAGAAGCCTGCAAAGAATTGGGCGGCAAACTCGCTGCCGCGATCGCTTAAACACAAATCAACCCGAACCGGTATCAGATGGGGACTTTCCCCATCTGATTTTTTATGGCTGCTGCGGACTTGACAACGCTGCCGCCTGTAATCAATGGCAAGACAAGAGCCGCCTGCGGGATACTGCAGGCGGCTCTTGTCTATTTTCCCTCTGTCAGCCTCGTCTGAATCGCAACAGCGGTGGGCGTCTGCGCCAGCCCGGCCTCCGAGGTTTCTTTCAGCGAACAGGGCATCCTGTCGCCAATGTCCCGCATCGCGGCAACCACCTCATCGGCAGGAATAACGCTGGTTACACCGGCCAGTGCCATTTGCGCCGCCAACAGCGCATGCACTGCGGCAAAACCGTTGCGCTTGACGCAGGGAACCTCCACCAGACCGGCGACCGGATCGCAGGCAAGTCCCAATAAATTCTTCAACGCCAGCGCAGCCGCCGCGGCAGACTGCCGCGGCGCGCCGCCAAGCAGTTCGACAGCGGCGGCCGCCGCCATGGCCGCCGCCGAACCGCATTCGGCCTGACAGCCGCCTACCGCCCCGGCAACGGTAGCATTGGCGGCAATAACTTCACCGATTCCTGCCGCTGTAAACAACGCCCGCACCAGTTTGTCCTCGCCGCAGCCGAGACTGCTGCCAACTGCCAGCAGCGCTCCCGGCACGATGCCGCAGGAACCGGCAGTGGGACAGGCGACAATCCTGCCCATGCCGGCATTGACTTCGCTGACGGCTACCGCCTTCGCAGCCGCCTCGCTGACAACCGGCCCTAGAAAGCCGCCGGCCGCCAGCCGCCAGGCATCGCCGCCGGTTAAGCCGCTGATCGATTTTTCCCGTCGGCCGATCCCCTCGGCAGCCGCCTGCTGCATCACCGCCAGCCGTGACGCCATCTCCCGCCAGACAGCTTCCGGCGGCCAGCCGCTGCGCTCGCACTCCTGCCGCCAGACAACCTCCGACAGCGCTATTGCCTGTGTCTCAGCCAGAGATACCAATTCGGCTATGCTGGAAAACCCGCTCATAACGGCTTCACCAGCCTGGCGGCTTCAATAGCCGCCACAGGCGTTATCGCCGCCAGCACCTGCTCCGGTATCGGTTGATCAGTTTCCAAGACCATCAGCGCCTGCACTCCTTTTTGCTGCCGCGATACTTTCATAAAGGCGATATTCACGCCCTGCTGCGCCAGAATCTGCGTAATCATCGCAATCATCCCCGGCTTATCCTGGTGGATGGTAATGAGCGCATGATACTGACCGCTGATTTCCACTTCATAGTCGTCGATGCGATTAATGACAATGCTGCCGCCGCCGAGGGAAGCGCCGCCCACGGCAGCGGTTTTTCCGGAAACGCCGCTAAGCTGCAAATGAGCGGTATTAGGGTGAACAGCAGCTCCCGCCGCTGTCTGAAAGGCAACCTGCAGTCCGGACGCAGCCGCCAGCTCCAGAGCGTTCTTAATCCGGGTATCGTCGGCGTCAAACCCCAGCAGTCCGGCTACCAGCGCCTTATCGGTTCCGTGGCCTTTATAGGTACGGGCAAAAGAGCCGTATAAGCTGATGCTTGCGGTGCGCGGCGCCTCCCCCAGGATCGTCCGGGCCATTTTACCCAGCCGGACGGCACCGGCCGTATGCGAACTGGAGGGACCGATCATCACCGGGCCGACAATATCGAAGACTCCCATCGCTTTCCTCCTCCGGCGGCATGCGCCTTTTAGTGTAATCGTAACTGATGAATGCCGCCGCCGTCAATGCCGTGAGCGCATTCCATCACTGCTTCCGCCAGACTGGGATGGGGATGAATCGCCTTCGCCAGGTCTTTTGCCGTTAAGCGATGCTGTATGGCCAGCACGCCTTCCATAATCAAGTCGCTGGCATGAGCGCCCAGCACGTGCATGCCCAGCACCGCGCCGCTGGCCTGATCGGCAATAATCTTAACCAGTCCTTCCGGCTCACCCATCGATACGGCCTTGCCATTAGCGGCTAAGTTAAACTTGCTGATCTTGACCGCTTTGCCCTGTGCCGCGGCCGCCTGTTCGGTCAGCCCGGTCATCGCCAGTTCCGGAGTGGTATAAACGCAGCCGGGGACAGCCTGGTAATCGACAGCCGCCGGTTTGCCGCAGGCGTTGTCGGCGGCAGCGATGCCGGCGGCCGAGGCGGCATGGGCCCACATGTAGCGGCCGGTAACATCGCCGATCGCATAAATGCCGGCGACACTAGTCTCCTGTCTCTCGTTAACGCAGATTCCCCTGCTGCTAAAGGCGACGCCGGCGGCTTCCAGTCCCAGATTCGCCAGCAGCGGCATCCTGCCGGCTGCCGCCAGTACCTTTTCCACTACAATTGAGCTGTCGCTGCCGCCGCCAGCCAGACTGACGCGAACGCCGCCGTCGGCCGGCGTAATGGCGGTCACGCGACTGCCGGTAATCAGGCTGACACCCTGCTTGCGCAGCAGCGGTGTTAATCGCCTGACCATCTCACTGTCTGCGGTCGGCAAAATCGACGGCTGCATTTCAATAACGCTGACCCTGCAGCCGAAGGCCTGGAAGATGGCGGCAAACTCGATGCCGACAGCGCCGCCGCCAATAACCGCCAGGCTTTCCGGTACAGCCGGCAGCGCCAGCAGCTGGTCGCTGTTCAACACGGCCGCCAGATCGCCGCCGGGTACCGGCAGCGGCGCCGGCGTCGAGCCGGTTGCAAGAATAATCCGGTCTGCCGTCCAGTCCTGCTCACCGTCGCCGCTGCGGATGCACAGCCGGTTGGCAGCCGTCAGTCGCGCCGTGCCGCTGACCACTTCAATTGCATGACTTTTCAGCAGTTGACCAATTCCCTTGCGCATCTGACTGACCACTTCATCACGACGAGCTAAAATCGCCTGATAGTCAAAGCCGGTTGCTTCCGCTTTCAGGCCGAAGCGGCTGCACTGCTGCAGAAACCGCCATTGCTCAGCGCTTTTCAGCAGCGTTTTTGTCGGAATGCAGCCTCGATTAAGACAGACACCGCCAAGCTGTGCTTTTTCCGCCAGCATGACCTTCGCTCCCTGACTGGCGGCCCGGATGGCGGCCACATAGCCGCCGGGGCCGCCGCCGATAACGGCAATATCCGCCTTCATCGCCGCCACCTTACCACCGGCTTGCGCGCCGCCGTCGTCTCATCCAGACGGCCCACTACCGTGCTGACAGGAGCGGCAAGCAGCTGTGCCGGATCCTGGCGGACTTCGGCGGCAATGGCCCGCATTGCCCGGATAAAGCCATCCAGGGTTTCCTTGCTTTCCGTTTCCGTCGGCTCGATCATAATCGATTCTTCCACCAGCAGCGGGAAGTAGACAGTCGGCGGATGATAGCCGTAATCGAGCAGCCGCTTAGCAATATCAAGTGTCCGGACGCCGTGCGGCTTTTGGTATTTTGATGTTACAATGCATTCATGCATGCAGCAGCGGTCAAATGGCGAGAAGAATTCGTCCTTCAGCTGGCTCAGACAATAGTTGGCGTTAAGAACAGCGTCCTCGCTCGCCTGGCGCAGCCCCTCCGGACCCATACTTAGAATATAGGCGCAGGCCCGGATAATTACGCCGGTATTGCCGTAGAACGAGTGCATGCGGCCAATTGATTGCGGGCGCTCTCCGTCAAAACAATACCGGCCGTTTTCATAAACAATAAGCGGTGACGGCAAAAACGGAACCAGGGCCTGCTTTACACCCACCGGTCCCGAGCCGGGACCGCCGCCGCCATGCGGCGTGGCAAAGGTTTTATGCAGATTAAAATGAACCACGTCAAAGCCCATATCGCCGGGGCGGACAATGCCCATGACCGCATTGGCGTTAGCGCCGTCATAATACAACAGGCCGCCGGCGTCGTGAATGATAGCCGCAATTTCCTCAATATTTTTTTCAAATAGCCCCAGCGTGCTGGGGTTTGTCAGCATCAGTGCCGCCGTATCGGCGCCGGCGGCCGCCTTCAGCGCCGCCAGATCAACGGAGCCGTCGGCGTGGGATTTGATCTCGACAATCTCCAGACCGCACACAGCGGCGCTGGCCGGATTGGTACCGTGTGCCGAATCGGGAATAATAACTTTGGTCCGGTTCTCCTCGCCGCGGGAGCGGTGATAGGCCCGTATCAGCTTCAGGCCGGTCAGTTCTCCGTGCGCGCCGGCCGCCGGCTGCAGTGTAACCGCGTCCATGCCGGCAATCTCTGCCAGAAGCCGTTCCAATGTGTACAGCAGCTTCAGCATTCCCTGGCAGGAGGTCTCTTCCTGCAGCGGGTGCAGCCTGGCAAAGCCAGGGTAGCGGGCGATATCCTCATTAATCTTAGGATTATATTTCATTGTGCAGGAACCGAGCGGATAAAAGCCGGCATCAAGGCCGAAGTTGCGGGCGGAGAGACCGGTATAGTGCCTGATCAGTTCAGGCTGGCTGACCTCCGGCAGCTCCGCCACCGCCTTACGCAGAAAACGGGCCGGCAACAGGTCCTCCACCGCCTGTTCCGCTACATCACAAGCCGGCAGATCGACAGCCCGCCTGCCCGGCGCGCCCAGTTCAAACAACAGCGGCTGCTGTTTTCTCATAAAATTGCCTCCAATGCAGCGGCCAAACGGTCTATTTCCTGTTTGGACCTTTTCTCGGTTACGCAAACAAGCATGCAATCCTCCATGCCGGAAAAATAGCGGCCGAGATCCAGACCGCCAATTATGCCCTGCTCCAGCAGCTGCTGGTTGACAACGGCAGCCGGCCGGCGGAGACGGATGACGAATTCATTGAAAAATGGCGCCTCAAATACGGCCTCACAGCCATCCAGTTGCAGCAAACGGCGATAGGCATAATGCGCCTTCTGCAGGCACTGTACCGCCGTTTCCCGGAAGCCCTCCTTGCCGGCGGCCGCCAGGTAGACGGCAGCGGCCAGGGCGCACAACGCCTGATTAGAGCAAATATTAGAGGTAGCCTTTTCGCGGCGGATATGCTGTTCGCGCGCCTGCAGCGTCAGCACAAAGCCGCGGTTGCCTTCATGGTCAAGCGTCTGCCCTACGATCCGGCCCGGCATTTTTCGCATCAGCTTTTCGGTGGCGGCGAAAAAACCCAGGTAAGGGCCGCCGTAAGCCAGCGGCAGCCCCAGTGGCTGCCCTTCGCCGGCGACGATATCCACCCCCAGCGGGCCGGGCGCCTCCAGTATGCCCAGTGAAACCGGGTTGACGACGGCGATCAGGTACGCACCCCTGGCATGGGCCAGTTCGGCCAGTCGTTCCAGCTCCTCTACCGCGCCAAAAAAGTTCGGGGACTGAACGATAATTGCCGCCGTCGTCTCATCAAGCAATGCCGCGGCTTGCTCAAAATGGGTAACGCCGCCGTTCGAATCGATTTGGCGGCAGCTAAAGCCGCGGTCAAGGCCATAGCTGTCAAGAATCTGGCGATAATGCGGGTGCAGCGCCTGCGCCGCCAGCACGCTGCTGCGGCCGGAGGCGGCGCAGGCCAGCATTGCCGCTTCCGCCACCGCCGTGCCGCCGTCATACATCGAGGCATTAGCTACTGCCATACCGGTAATCTCGCAAATCATCGATTGAAATTCCCATAACGCCTGTAGATATCCCTGCGCAATCTCCGGCTGATACTGGGTATAGGCGGTATAAAATTCGGAACGGCGAAGGATATGATCGACAACGCTGGGGATAAAGTGGTCATAGGCGCCGCCGCCGCGAAAGCAGACGGCCTCGTCCAGATTCACATTTTGTCTGGCCAGGGCCTGCATATAGTGGATCAAATCCGGCTCCGCCAACGGCGCCGGCAGTGCCAGCGGCCGCTTTAACCGCAGACGCTCCGGGATATCTGTCAATAAATCGCTTGTCGCCGCGACGCCGATAGCCGCCAGCATCGCCCGCCGGTCGGCTGCGGTATGGGGCAGGTAGCTGCGGCCCATTTTAGTGTTCCTCCCGGGCAACCAATTCGCTGTAAGCGGCTGCGTCCAGCAAAGCGGCGGCTTCTGCCGCGTCGTCAAGCTCCAGTGCAAAAATCCAGCCGCTGTCGTAGGGAGCCTGATTGACCTGCTCCGGCGCGTCCGCTAACTGCTGATTCACCCTGACAATCCTGCCTGAGAGCGGGCTGTAAATGTCGGAGACGGCCTTGACCGATTCCACCACTGCCGCTGCCTCGCCAGCCTTAACGGCGACGCCCGCCTGCGGCAGATCGACAAAAACCACATCGCCAAGCTGCGACTGGGCAAAGTCGGTAATGCCGATAACCGCTGTATTGCCCTCAAGCTTTACCCACTCATGTTCCTTGGAATACTTCAGTTCCGCCGGAATGTTCATCATCAAATTCCCTCCCGTTTATAAAATGGCCTGGCAATGCTTTTCGCCCGCAGCCGTTTGCCGCGGATCTCCACCTCCAGCGTCTGGCCGATGCCGGCGTATTCAGACTGAATCAGTGCTAAGCCCAGATTTTGATTCAGTGTCGGCGCATAGGTGCCGCTGGTCACCATGCCGACAGCGGCGCCATCGGCAAAAACCGGATAGCCGGCTCTGGCGATGCCGCGGTCGAGCATGACAAAACCGACAAGCCGGCGGCCGGCGCCGGCGGTTTTCTGCGCCGCCAGTACGCCGCAACCATTAAAATCGCCTTTATCCGGCTTGACAAACATGCCCAGACCTGCCTCTACCGGCGTAATCGACGCCGACAGCTCATGCCCGTAAAGCGGCAGGCCGGCCTCAAACCGCAGCGTGTCGCGGCAGCCGAGACCGGCGGGCAGCAGGGCGAACGGCTTGCCGGCCGCCATAATCGCGTCCCATAAGCCGACGGCGTCCTGCCGCCGGCAATAAAGCTCGAAGCCGTCCTCGCCTGTATAACCGGTCCGTGACAACAGCACGGTCGCGCCGGCGACAGCGGCTTTCGGGTAAAACCGGTAATAGCGCAGTCCGTCGAGGTCGACGTCAGTCAAGGTCGTCAAAATTGCCTGTGCCTTAGGCCCCTGCAGGGCCAGCAGGGCAGTGTCATCAGAACGGTTCTGCAGTTCAACCGCAAACCCTGCCGCGTTTTCCTGCAGCCACTGCCAGTCCTTATCAATGTTGGCGGCGTTGAGGACCAGCATGAACTCCCGCTCCGCCAGCCTGTATATAAGCAAATCGTCGACCGTTCCCCCGTCGGCAAAGCACATCGGCGTATACAGGATCTGACCGATTTGCAGACGGGAAACGTCATTGGTTACCAGCTTTTGCAGAAATGGCAGCGCCTGCTCTCCCGCTACCAGCACCTCGCCCATATGCGAGACGTCAAACAAACCGGCTCTGGTCCGCACAGCCTGATGTTCGTCTTTAATCCCGCTGTACTGAACCGGCAGTAGCCAGCCGCCGAATTCGACCATCTTGCCGCCGCAGCGCAAATGTGTTTCATACAGCGGCGTCTGTTTTGCTGTCACAACACCCACCCCCTATTGAACTAGTGCCCATTGCTTTCGCCCTGAGAACAGCCGGTCCGCCGAACGGCGCCGCCGTGGGAGCAAACAAAAAGGACAGAAGAACAAAAGTGTAACATACACTTTTGTTCTCTGTCCTTTTACCTGAGAGCTTCGCCGCAGCAGGCGCCCCATCGGTGACACTCCTCTGACAGAAAGTGTTCTCTCCAGAGTGCGGTCCGGTTATAGTCTGTTTACCTGTGGGTTTGAACAACGCTTTGCCCCATCGGTGCCGCCAACGGCGGGCTCTCCCATAACCATCATCCCTATGCAGTTGCCGAAGCCTTGCTTCTAATCACCATATTAGCCGTGGCGGCGGTTCCTGTCAAGAAGATATTGTCAGCCGATCAGGTCCATGCCCAGCTTTAGCGCCTTCTCATTGACAGCCTCCGTGCCTTTCGGCACTCTCGCCAGTACCGCCTTGGTCAGCGACTCGACGGAAACCACGCCGGTGATCTTTACAATCGCGCCCAGGGCAATGATATTGGCAAACAGGGATTTGCCCAGTTCCTCCTGCGCGGTGTGCGTAATCGGCAGTTCATAGATTTTTTTGAACGGCCTGTCGGGAAGCGTCTGGACAAACAGCTTGTCAGTCACCAGGATTCCGTCGGCGGGAAGATCGACCGTATATTTCTTGCAGGCTTCCTGGCTCATCGCCAAAACGACGTTAGGAAGCGTGATCTTGGGATAATGAATCGGCCGCTCGGAGATAAGAACCTCCGATTTGCTGGAGCCGCCACGGGCCTCGGGACCGTAGGACTGGGACTGAATCGCATGCTTGCCGTCCATCAGGGCGGCTTCCGCCAGGATGATCCCAGCCAGGATCAGCCCCTGGCCGCCGGTACCGGATAAGCGCAGTTGCTGCATGTTACTTCGCTCCTTTCTGGGCGCTGGCAATGACTTTATCATATTCGGCGCCATATTCGGGCGCCTGAATTTTATAAAGAACGCCGATTGGGAATTTGCCTTCTTTTTGTTCATCAGTCATTTTATCAAAAGCGGCCAGCATAACGCCATGATCCTTCTGCCATTTCATCATCTCAGGCGCACCGCCCATTTTATTCTGGCGGCCGAATGAGATCGGACAGGCGGTAATGGCCTCAATGATACTGAAGCCTTCATGCTGAATGCCCTGGGCGATTACATCAGCCAACAGCTGGGTATGATAGGTGGTAGCCCGGGCGACAAAGGTAGCGCCGGCGCCTTTCGCCAGTTCGGTAACGTCGAACGGGCGGTCGACAGTGCCGTAGGGGGCGGTGGTTGCCTTGGAGTGCGACGGGGTCAGCGGCGAGTACTGGCCGCCGGTCATGCCGTAAATATTGTTGTTGTACAGGACAACAGTCAAATCAATGTTGCGGCGGGCGGCGTGAATGAAGTGATTGCCGCCGATCGCGGTGGCGTCGCCGTCGCCGGTGACGACAATAACCTTTAGCCGGGGCTGTCCCAGTTTGACACCGGTGGCAAAAGGCAGGGCACGGCCGTGAGCCGAATGCACTGTATTGAAGTCCAGATAGCCGGAGGCGCGGCTGGAACAGCCGATGCCGGAAACAACGGCAACATCGTCCTTATTCAAAGCCAGCTTTTCAACCGCTTTGACGATCGCGCCGGTGACGACGCCGTTGCCGCAGCCGGGGCACCAGATATGGGGCAGCCTGCCCGGCCGGAAATATTTATCGATAATTTGTTCCATTTCCATGGGTGCACATCCTTTCTGCGGTTAAATTACGCTTTCAATTTTCGCCAGCATTTCGTCCGGAGTGATCGGCTCGCTGTTGTACTTGGCCTGGAGAGTAACCGGAACCTTGCCGGCAACGGCGCGCTCCACTTCTATAACGTACTGACCGTAATTCATTTCCGCGACAATGATGTGTTTAGCCTTGGCGGCAATCTCGGCCACCTGCTTCGCCGGGAACGGCCACATGGTAATCGGCCGGAAAAGACCGGCTTTGATGCCCTTGGCGCGGGCGGCGTCAACCGCGTCATAAGCGGTGCGGGCGGTACCGCCATAAGCGATAACGACAACCTCGGCGTCGTCCATTTGATAGTTTTCATATAGAACGATATCATCAAGATGATTGTTGATTTTGTCATGCAGCCGGTCAAGGCATTTTTGCGTAGCAGCCGGCGACCCGTTTGGAAAACCGTATTCATCATGCACCAGACCGGTTACATGCCAACGGTAACCGCTGCCAAACGGAGCCATCGGCGGAACCAGATCGGCGTCAGGCTGATAGGCCTTATACTCCTCAGACGGCACCTGCGGCAGCTTGCGCTGCGGCTTGGCAATTTCGTCATAGCTGTCAGGCAGCTCAATTTTCTCGCGCATGTGGCCGATAATCTCATCCATCAGCAAAATAACCGGCGTGCGGTATTTTTCCGAGAACTCATAGGCCTTGATCGTTAAATCAAAACACTCTGGCACCGATCCCGGCGTCAGGGCAATAATCGGATGATCACCGTGAGTCCCCCAGCGGGCCTGCATGACATCCCCCTGCGCCGGCGCCGTCGGCTGACCGGTCGAGGGGCCCACCCGCTGCACATTGACAATAACCAGCGGGATCTCGGCAATACAGGCGTAGCCGATCAATTCCTGCTTTAAGGAAAAGCCGGGACCGCTGGTGGCGGTCATAACCTTGCGGCCGGTAAGCGAAGCGCCGATAATGACGCCAATGCCGGCAATTTCATCTTCCATCTGAATAAACTTGCCGCCGATGGCCGGCAGCATTTTCGCGAGTGATTCCGCGACCTCGGTTGACGGTGTAATCGGATAGCCGCCAAAAAAAGTAACGCCGGCGGCGATGGCGCCTTCAGCAACTGCCTGATTGCCTTGCATTAGATAAACTTTGGACACTCTGTCTCACTCCTTTTACTCTTTGTGTACAAAAATGGCATAGTCAGGACAGCGCATTTCACACTGGCGGCACTGAATACAGGCCTTGGCGTTGATCACCTCGACCTTTTCCAGCTCGTTGACAGCCAGTACCTGCTTCGGGCAGAAAGCAACGCAGATACCGCAGCCCTTGCAACGATTGGTTTGAATTTTCAGACTCATTTTCCCCTCACCTCTCTCCTCGTTGTCGCTTTAGCCAATCCAAAAAAAGAATAAAATCACACTTGACTCAATATTTAGTCTTCTATATGATTGTATCAAGATATTTATTATACGTAAAATACTAAATTACTCTCATTATCATACCAGTTAGGTATGATGCCACGCCGGGAACCGGCCTTGCCCAGGCAAAGCCCCTGGCCGCCGGCATATCGCGAAGGGGGATTGTTCATGGATATTCGCGACATCAAATATTTCCTGGCCATAGCCGAGGAGGGCAGCATCACCGCCGCCGCCAAGCGCCTGCACATAGCGCAGCCGCCGCTAAGCCGCCATATGCGGGAGCTGGAGCAGCAGCTGGGCGTGCAATTGTTCGAACGGGGCAAGCGCCGGGTCCGGCTGACGGAAGCGGGCGTATTCCTCCGCACCCGCGCCGAGCAGATTATCGACCTGCTCAGCGCGACGACAACCGAGCTGCGCGATTTTTATATCGGCGACCGCGGCACACTCTCCATCGGGGCGGTCACATCTGTCGCCGGCACGCTGCTGCCGCAGCTGATCAAACAGTTTCGGGAACGCTATCCGCATGTGGTATTCCGGCTGCGCGAGGGCGAAAGCCGTCGCATCACCGAGCTGTTAGACAGCGGTATTATCGATCTCGGCATGGTTAAGCTGCCGTTTGACACGGAGCTTTACGATTCCATCAGCCTGCCGGATGAACCGCTGGTAGCGGTTTTCCGTCCTGACCACCCGCATGCAATCCACTCGGCCAGCGGCAGCGTCAACCTGCAGGAGCTGGCCGATAAACCATTATTGATCCATCGCAAGTTTGAACCGCTGCTTACCAAAAGCTTCGAGCAGATCGGCTGTCCGCCGACAATTCTCTGCGAAAGCGACGATGTGATGCCAATGCTGGCCTGGGCTGACGCCGGCATTGGCCTGGCCATCGTCCCCCGCTCCGCCTTCAGCCTGATCCATAGCACCCGGCTGATCGCGCAGGAGATTGTCAACCCGGCGTTGATCACCGGCAGCGCCGTCATCTGGGTCCGCAACCGCTATCTGCCGGCTACTGCCCATCACTTTCTCGGTCTGTTCGGCAGTAAAACCGGCGAAAGCAAGCGGCTGGCGAAAGATGGCTAGCCGTCAGCCGGAATCAACTGTGCCAGTTCGTCAAGCAGGCTGGCGTGATGCACCACCGTCAGCCGCAGTGACAGCGCCAGCTCGATGAGTGGCTCGGTTTCCGCGCCGGGCTCCAGCCAGACATATTC
This sequence comes from uncultured Pelosinus sp., assembly GCA_900542835.1. Lineage (GTDB taxonomy): Bacteria > Bacillota > Negativicutes > Sporomusales > Acetonemataceae > Anaerosporomusa. The sequence continues at coordinate 13,780 of UQPB01000018.1, forward strand.
AATCCCCGCCGCTTTGCATTGTCGCAAGGCGGCCGCGGTCGCGGCGGCAGGGCCGGCAATCAGGGCAGCGGCGGTTTGCGGCAGCGGCGCGTCCAGCGGCGCCAGTTCATAGCCGCGCAGCCGCAGCCGCCCGAGCAGTTCCTCCGCCGCCGCGCCGGCGACAGCCCAGCGCTTCTCTTTCAACATGGCCAGCTTGCTGCTCTCGACTATGGCGCAGAACTGATGTACAACCGCCAGCCCCAGCTGTTTGGCCCGCGCAACTGTTTCCGGCGTATTCACCCCCGGCTGCAGCCAGACGCGGCCGATGCCCAGGCGGGCGCATTCATCAAGTCCCTGCAGCGCTACCGCCGGCGGCACCACAAAATCAACTACTTCCACAACAGCAGGCAAAGCCGACAGCGAGGCAAAGCAGGGGTCGCCGTCAATTGCGCTTTCCCTGGGATTAACGGGATAAACTTCATAGCCATAGCGTTTCAGTGTTTTGAAAATCCGGTAGCCAAACTTGTCAGGATTGGCGGAAGCGCCATACACTGCCCAGCGCTTTTGCGCCAACATTTCTTTTACCTGCGTATCCATCAGCCAGCCTCCTTTAAATTGGTTCTGCCCTTATTATAGCTTGAAAGATTAGTTAACGGTAGTCCGATTTTGACTGCCTGGCGCTAAAACAGACTGCCCGTACCGGTTTCAGCCGTACGGGCAGTCTGTTTTTGGCGGTCAGTGGTCAGCGGCGCAGCGCCTGCTTCAAGCCGGCAGTAAAGCTGCCGACCGCCGCAGCCATCGTGTCGCTCCCCAAATGCTGCTCCAGCACGCTGATAACAGCACTGCCGACAATAGCGCCGTCGGCGGCTGCCGCTGCCGCTGCCGCCTGCTCCGGAGTTGCAATGCCGAAGCCGACGGCAATAGGCAGGCAGGTCTGACGGCGGACTTCCGCTAAAAAGGCCTGCAGTTCATTAGCAGCCGGCCTGGTACCGGTCACTCCGGTCACGGAAACGCAATAGAGAAATCCGCGCGAGGCGGCGGCAACGCGGGCAATGCGCGCCGGCGGCGTTGTCGGCGCAACCAGCATAATCAGATCAAGGCCGTGGGCATCGGTTTGCTGCCGCAATTCCTCACTTTCCTCCAGCGGCAGGTCGGGAATGATCAGACCGTCAACGCCGGCGGCGGCGGCAGCGGCGGCAAAGCGTTCCAGACCGTACTGCAGCAGGGAATTATAGTAGGCCATGAGAATCAATGGTATTTCCGTATCCTGCCGCAGTACCGCAACCAGGTCGAGCACAGCCTGGGTGGTGACGCCGCCCTGCAGCGCCCGCAGCGATGCCTGCTGAATAACCGGCCCGTCGGCGACGGGATCGGAATAAGGAAGGCCAAGCTCAATTAAATCGGCACCGCTGGCGGCCATTTGCAAAACCAACTGCCTGGTGGCAGCCAAGTCAGGATCGCCGGCGGCGATATAGGTGATCAGCGCCTTTTCGTTATTCAGGCGCAACCGCTTGAAGGCTGCGGCAATGGCGTTCTGTCTTTGCTTCATATCTGCACCTCCTGGCAGGCCGCAACCTGCTCCACATCTTTGTCGCCGCGCCCCGACAGGCAGATAACCATGACATCAGACGCCGGCAGCGTCGGTGCCAGGGTTACGGCGTAGGCAATTGCGTGCGCGCTCTCCAGCGCCGGAATAATCCCTTCGCTGCGGGCCAGCAGATAAAAAGCATCCAGAGCCGCCGCATCGGTAATTGCGTGATAGGAGACCCGGCCGCTGTCCTTTAAGCAGGCGTGCTCGGGACCGACGCCGGGATAATCCAGACCGGCGGAAATGGAATGAACCGGCAGAATCTGACCGTCGCTATCCTGCAGCAGATAGCTGAGCGCTCCGTGCAGAACTCCCTTGCTGCCCAGAGTCAGCGTCGCCGCGTGCGCCGGCGTATCCAAGCCTCTGCCGGCGGCCTCCACGCCATACAGCCTGACACTGGTGTCCGCCAGGAACGGGGCGAACATGCCCATGGAATTGCTGCCGCCGCCAACGCAGGCGATCACATGATCGGGCAGCCGCCCCTCCGCCGCCTGGATCTGGCAGCGGGTCTCCTCGCCGATTACGCGCTGAAAGTCGCGAACCATTGCCGGATAAGGATGGGGACCGACGACAGAGCCGATGATGTAAAAGGTATCACGGACGTTGCCTACCCAGTAGCGCAGCGCTTCGTTGGTCGCATCCTTCAGCGTGCGGCTGCCGCTTTCAACCGGCACGACCTCCGCCCCCAGCATCCGCATGCGAAAGACGTTCAGCGCCTGGCGCTCTACATCCTCCGCTCCCATGAACACCTTGCATTCCAGTCCGAACAGCGCCGCTACCGTCGCTGTCGCCACACCATGCTGGCCGGCGCCGGTCTCGGCGATAACCCGCTTTTTTCCCATCCGTTGGGCCAGCAGCGCCTGACCGACTGTATTGTTGATCTTATGAGCGCCGGTATGGTTAAGATCCTCCCGCTTCAGATAAATTTTTGCGCCACCGAGCTGCTGCGTCAGCTTGCCGGCATAATACAGCCGGGAAGGCCGGCCGACATAGTCCTGGAAATACGCCTGTAAATTGCTTTGGAACGCCGCATCGTCACGGGCGCTTGCGTACGCCGCCTCCAGCTCTTCCAGCGCCGGCATCAGTGTCTCCGGCACGTAACGTCCGCCAAATTCGCCGTAGCGGCCCTTTTTAGTCGTCATATTGCCACCTCCGAATAGTTGTGATAAATTCCCGAATTTTTTTGATGTCTTTGACTCCGTCTGTCTCTACGCCGCTGCTGACATCAACGCCGGCGGGCCGCACCGCCGCGATCGCCGCCAGCACATTACCCGCGTGCAGGCCGCCGGCAAGCACAATTGGTCTGACGGCGGCGGCGCCGACAGCCAGCTGCCAGGGAAAACTGCGGCCGCTGCCGCCCTGCAGCCCGGCAACATAGCTGTCCAGCAAAAGCGTAAAGGCGCCATATTCACCGATCCGCGCCAGCGAAGCCGCGTCCTTGACCGCCAGCGCCTTAATTACCGTCCGGGAAAAGCGGCTGCAATAGGCCGGCGATTCCCGTCCGTGAAACTGCAGTGTATCCAGGCCGCATTGTCCGGCGATTTCCTCGACCTCGAGCGGGTCGGCATCGACGAACACGCCGACCTTATTGACAAACGGCGGCAGTTCACGGCATATTTCCCGGGCAATGGCCGGTGTCACCTGCCGCTTGCCTACGGCAAACACCAGCCCGATGGCATCGGCCCCCGCCGCCGCCGCCGCGACCGCCGCTGCCGGATCGCGCAGGCCGCAGATTTTAATTCTCAATAGGATTCACCCGCCAATTCGCGCAGTTTGCGGCCGGGATCGGGACTGCGCATCAACGCCTCTCCCACCAGCACGGCGTTAACACCGCAGGCGGCCAGCCGCTCAATATCGCGGCGGCTGTTGATGCCGCTTTCGCTGACCAGCAGCTTGCCGGCGGGAATATGCGGCGCCAGTTCCAGCGTCGTTTCCAGCCGGGTCTCAAAGGTAGCCAGATCGCGATTGTTAATGCCGATCAGGACGGCACCGGCGGCCAGAGCCACAGCCAGCTCGCCGCGGTTATGAACCTCGACCAGGCAGTCAAGTGACAGCTCCGCCGCCCGTCGCAGCAAAAAGGCCAGCTGTGCCGCCGGCAGCGCGGCAACGATCAATAATACCGCGGCTGCGCCGTAAGCGCGCGCCTCCAGCAGTTGGTACTCATCGATAATAAAATCCTTGCGCAAGAGCGGAATGGCAGCAGCCTGCCGTGCCTCGGCCAGGTAATCAAGACTGCCCTTGAAGTAATGCGGCTCGGTCAGGATGGAAACGGCTGCGGCGCCGCCGGCGGCATAGGCGGCGGTAACTGCGGCGACCGGCAGATCCTCGCGGATGATTCCCTTGGACGGGGATGCCCGTTTATACTCGGCAATCAGCCTGACACGCCCGGGCACCGCCAGGGCCGTCTGAAAGCTGCCGGCTGCCGGCTGCCGCTCGATCAGCTGATACAACTGCGCCGGCGGCTGCCGCTGCTTTCTGCCCGGCAGATCGCGTCGCACGGACGCGAGAATGGTATCAAGAATCATTGCACTGCCCCGCTTTCAAACTGTCTAAGCGCGTTTAGTTTTGCCAGCGCCCGGCCGCTGTCAATACTGGCTGCAGCCAGGGCGGCTCCCTCCCGCAGATCGGCGGCCTGATCGGCCGCGACCAATGCGGCGGCTGTATTCAGCAGGACGACATCCCGCCGCGGCCCCGCCTCTCCCTGCAGCACCTGCAGCAGGATGCGGCTGTTTTCGACCGCGTCGCCACCGATGATATCGGTCAGCTTCGCCCGCTGCAGCCCGGCATCTTCAGGAGTAATGTAGTAGGTGTGCAGGCGGCCGTCCTGCAATTCAGTCACCTTGGTCGGCGCCGCGATCGAGACCTCATCCACACCGTCCATGCCATATACTACCAGCGCATGCTTGACCTCCAGCCGCCGCAGCACATCGGCCAGCATTTCCGTTAATTCCGGCTGGAATACCCCCAGCAGCTGACTGCTGACGCCGGCCGGATTGGTCAGCGGGCCAAGGATGTTGAAGATGGTGCGAATGCCGATCTCACGGCGGGGTGCGGCCACGTTTTTCATGGCCAGATGAAAGCGGGGCGCGAACAAAAAGCCGATGTTAATTTGCGCCAGACTGGCCGCTACCGCCGCCGCGTCCAGATCAACAGTAATTCCCAGCGCCTCCAGCACATCGCTGCTGCCGCATTTGCTGGACACGGAGCGATTGCCGTGTTTGGCGACTGTCAAACCGGCGCCGGCGGCCACAAAAGCGGCGGCGGTGGAGATGTTAAAGGTGTGCTTCTTATCGCCGCCGGTGCCGACAATATCAATCACCTGGCCTGCCGTCGGCACAGCTATGGCTTTTCGCCGCATAACCCGGGCGCAGCCGGCAATCTCGTCAACGGTTTCGCCCTTAATCCGCAGGGCGGTCAGCATGGCGCCAATTTGCGCCGCGGTGGCGCCGCCGTCCATAATGGTCTCCATCATCATTTCCGCTTCCGGCTCACTCAGATGGCCGCCGGCCACGACCCGTTCAAACAGGGATTGAAACATCGTGAATCCCTCCTATTGGTTTTTGCTCTAAAAAATTACCGATTAACCGCATGCCTTGAGCGGTCAGGATAGACTCGGGGTGAAACTGAACGCCCTCCACCGGATAAACGCGGTGCCGCAGTCCCATGACCGCACCGTCGCCGCTGCGGGCCGTGACGGTCAGGCAGTCGGGCACGGTCTCAGGCGCCACCACCAGCGAATGGTAGCGGGCGGCGGTAAACGGCGTCTCCAGGCCGCAGTATACGCCCCGGCCATCATGACTGATCAGCGATGTCTTGCCATGCATCGGCGTCGTTCTGACCACCTTGCCGCCAAACACCTCGCCAATTGCCTGATGGCCAAGGCAGACGCCCAGCAGCGGGATCTGCGGTCCGCAGCGGCGGATGACCTCTTTACTGATACCCGCCTGGGCCGGCGTTCCCGGTCCGGGCGAAATCACGATATGTGTCGGAGCCAGCGCCAAAAGCGCTGCCGCGCTGATCGCGTCATTGCGGTAAACGGCGATATCGGCATTGAGCATGCCCAGATACTGCACCAGGTTGTAGGTAAACGAATCATAATTATCGATTACGGCAATCATTCGCAAGCCTCCTCGGCGATGACCAGCGCCTGCAGCAGCGCCTGGGCCTTATTGAGCGTTTCTTCATACTCGGCGTCGGGATCGGAGTCCGCGACCACGCCGCCACCGGCCTGCACATGAATCTTGCCGTCGGCAATAACGAAGGTCCGGATCGTGATGCAGGTATCCATACTGCCGGAAAAACCGAGATAGCCGACGGCGCCGCCATAGGGACCGCGTTTTCCCTTCTCCAGCTCGCGGATAATTTCCATTGCCCGCACCTTCGGCGCGCCGGATACTGTACCGGCCGGAAAGCAGGCAGTGAGCGCGTCAATGGCGTCTTTCCCCGGCTGCAGTTGTCCGGTGACGGCAGAAACAATATGCATGACGTGCGAATATTTCTCCACTGTCATCAGCGTTGGCACGGCGACACTGCCGTAGACGGCAATCCGGCCAACGTCATTACGGGCCAGATCGACCAGCATGGTATGCTCGGCCCGTTCCTTTTCATCAGCCAGCAGACCGGCGGCAAGAGCGGCGTCTTCAGCCGGCGTTTTACCTCGCCGCCGCGTACCGGCAATGGGGCGGGTCTCGACCAGTCCGTCTTCGACCCGAACCAGCAGTTCCGGCGAAGAACCGACGATCTGTACGGCGCCAAAGTTAAGATAATACAGATAAGGTGACGGATTCAAAGCGCGCAGGGAGCGGTAAACGGCAAACGGCTCCACCCGCAGCTCGGCGCTCAGGCGCTGCGACGGCACAACCTGAAAGATATCACCGGCGGCAATATACTCCTTAGCCTGCCGCACCATCTGCCGGTACTGCTCCCGGCTGCGGTTGGAGCAAAGCCGGGAGGCCCCGCCGCATCCGGCTTTGGCGGCAGCGGCCGGTCCGGCCAGCCGGGCTTTCATCTCCCGCAGCAGTTCAAGAGCCCGCCGGTAGCTGGCATCAGGGTCTGCCGCTACCCGTGCACAGACAATCAGCTGCAGACTGTGACGAACATGATCAAACACGGCCACCACCTCGGGAAACAGCAGGCAGCAGTCCGGCAGGCCCAGTTCATCAGCAGCCGCCGGCAGCCGTTCCAGCGCTTCCACCAGATCAAAGCCAAAGTAGCCGACCGCGCCGCCGTAGAACCGTGGCAGTCCGTCAACTTCCACCGGGGCAAATGCCCGCATTGCCGCCTGAAGCTGCAGGAACGGGTTTCCTTCCGACTGCCTGACCGTCTCTCCGTCATTGATCCGGCAGGATGAGCCGTAAACGGTCATAGTCTGAGACGGCCGCAGACCGATAAACGAGTAGCGCCCCAAATGCTCGCCGCCTTCAACGCTCTCAAGAATAAATCCCGGCTCCTCAGCCACCAGCTTGCGGTAAACGGAAACCGGCGTCTCCATATCAGCCTTGAGGACCTCAAAAACCGGCACCAGATTGCCTTGGCAGGCCAGCTCCCGGAACTGCTCCAGGGATGGAATCATCATAACGCCTCCTCAACTTTTATCGACAAACGCCGGACCGTCAGGCCGGAAACAAAAGAACCCCTTTCATCCGTAAGGACGAAAGGGGTTCTTTCGCTATGCCACCTCGGCCGCCAGGCCTTTGTTCGGGTACGGGACGACTGTCGGCGAAGCGTCTCTAAAAAAACAAACTCTTCCGTCCGATAAGGACGAAAGAGTTCTCTTCCGTGGTACCACCTTGTTAGGCGAGACGCCTCACTCCCAGGTACGGGACACGCAGTCCGATACCCTGTCTCCGGCTAACGGCGAGACTCTCCGGCTAAGCCTACTCTAAATTTCGGTTAGCGGCTCAAGGGCCCATTCACCAAAACGATACCTGCGGAACTCACACTGTCTCCCGCTCGCTGAAAAGCCCGGTTTTTGGCTACTCTTCCCTGTCAAAGCCTTTGCAATGCCTATGTAATTAGCTATAGCATAGCATGAGTTTCCTGTTTTGGCAATTGTTTTTTTACATTATTGCAACCGATACTCGCGTAAATCCGGCGAAACTGTAAACTCTGCCGCCGTTGCCTGACGGACAGCATCAACAGTCAGGCCGGCGGCGATTTCCTGCAGCAGCAACCCTGCAGGCGTAACCTGAAACACCGCTTTGTCACTGATAATGACGTCGACAACCGCTTTGCCGGTAATTGGCAGCGTGCATTGCGGCAATATTTTCGAGCCGCCCTTTTTATCATTATGCTGCAGCACGGCGACGATTTTACGGGCTCCGGTCACCAGATCCATTGCCCCGCCCATGCCCGGAGACCGGCCCGGCATCGACCAATTGGCAATACTGCCGGCTTGGTCGACTTCCAGTGCCCCGAGAATAGCGGTATCAACATGGCCGCCGCGGATAATGCCAAAGGAAGCGGAGATGTCAAAAATGGCCGCTCCCGGGCGCAGCGTAATCGGCATGCCGCCGGCGTTGCCGTTGTCAGCATCCTGCTCGCCCAGCCGCGGCGTCGGGCCGAATACCAGGCAGCCATTCTCCGACTGCAGGATAACCTCCACTCCGGCGGGGATATAATTGGCTACCGCCATCGGCATGCCAAATCCCAGATTGACAACCTCGCCATCGCTTAACTCCAGTGCCGCCCGCCGGGCAATCATTTCGCGATAATCCATACTGTTCATCCTCCCCTCATTTGGTTACGCTTTTAAGATGCCGCCGCCGGCCCAAAGCGCCCGGTATTTTTCCTGATGCGCATCAAGGCTGTCGCCCTGCACCACTGCCTTGACAAAGATGCCGGGCGTACCGACCCGCTGTGGTTCAATTTCGCCGACCCCGACAATTTCATTGACTTCGGCCACCACATAATCGGCCGCGGTCGCCAGCATCATATTCGAGTTAATGGAAACACCGCGGTATTCCACATTGCCCATCGGATCGCCGCGGTAGCCTTTAATAAGGGCGAGATCGGCCCGCAGTGGCAATTCCAGCAGATAATCCCGTCCGTCCACACGCATCTTTTGTTTCCCCTGTTCAACCAATGTATCAACGCCGGTGGGCGTCAGAAAGCCGCCAAGGCCAGCGCCGCCGGCCCGGATTTTTTCGATCCAGGTTCCCATCGGATAAAACTCCACATCCAGTTCGCCGCGGCTGGCCAGTTCCACCGCTTCCGGACACGTGCCGTTATGGCTGGTGATAAACCGTTTTACCTGCCGGTTAACAAACAGGGCTGCGATATCAAATTTGCCTTTTGCAAACGGATTGGCATTGGTGACCGAAATTAATGTCAGCTCTTTGACCCCTGTTTGCACCAGCCTCTCGATGCATTTGAGCGGCGAGCCCACGCCGCAGAAGCCTCCCACCATAATTGACATGCCGTCATGAATTTGTCCCATGGCCTGGTCAAGCGTGACTACTTTGTTCACCACGATTCCCTCCTTTATTGCTTCGCAGTCGCCGGCACCGCCGGCGGTCCCTTTTTAAACCATTAGGCATTCAAATTAATTTTCCTGTAAAAACGCAATAATCAAATAATTTTTTTTGGCAATAAAAAACCGCCGCTGAAAAAGCTCCGCGGCGGCTGTCGGCCTAGGCATCCTGCAGGCGCACATGCTTCACATAGGCACGGTCGGCATAGGCCTGGGCGTAATTAAAGTAGACTTCCTCAAAATCAACGATAAACAAGCCGGGATTTTTTTTCAGGTCCAGCTCAACCAGCCGGTTGAGCTGGCTGCTGTCAGGGCCGGAGGTGATGCGGACAACCGGCGTCATTTTATTCTTGACATCGGTTCCCAAAATCACGCCGGTCTGGTGATTGCTGAGCCGGACTGTCTTGCCCATCGGATAGGCGGCGATATTCTGGGTAAAGGTCTCGACAATCGCCGGATTAAAGTACTCGCCGGCGGCTTTATTGAGAATGGCGGCGGCATAATATACGGGAACCGGCAGCCGGTGCGGCAAGCCGACAATCAGGCGGTCGTAAACATCGGCGACACTGATAATCTGGGCATACTCGCTGATCGCATCCCCCTTCAGTCCCAGCGGATAGCCGCTGCCGTTCCAGCGCTCATGATGCTGGCAGCAGGCATTGGCGACGGCGACAGACACGCTGGGGTTTCCCTGCAGCAGTTCAAGCGAATACATCGGATGCATCCGGTATTCCTGCCGCTCTTTGGGCGTCAGCGAACCGTGGAACTGCTTTGCCAGCAGCTGAGGAAACTTTATTTTGCCAATGTCATGCAGCATCGCCGCCAATCCAAGCTCGCTTAGCCGGTCAGCACTGTAGCCCAGCGCCAGCCCGGTCATCACCGAGAGGATGCAGGTATTGACGGCATGGGAAAACAAGTACTCCTCTTTACGGCGAATATCGAGAAAGTGTGCCATATTCTCCGGCTTCTGACTGAGTTCGCCAATCAGGCCGCTGACAATCTCCTTAATCCGGTCCAGGTTGATGCCCTGGCCGGCGCGAAACTGGCCGACAGTCTGCCTGGCGGCACTCAAAGCCTCCCGGGTATGCTCGGAGTCATAAAAATCCGTTGTCGGCGTTTGCCGCGGCTCATCAACAAAAAGCGTATCAATCCCCTGACTGCGGAGATAACGGATATAGCCGTCCCGCACGGCGATGCCTTCCTGCAGCAAAACGCTGCCGTCGCTGCCCAGCAGCGGCCGCGACAGAACCATATCCGGCTTAAGTTCATTTACATTAATGCTGCGCAAAGTTACTCCCCCGCTTACCACTACATGTTATCACTGTTATATATATCGGATAAACAGGGGGTTTTCTTAAACGGTCTGCGACAGGCTGCGTTCAGCCCTTACTGGCGCAAATGAAACGGCATCGTTGTTACAATCACATTTTCCTTTAAGATCAGCGTGTTGCGCAGAAACCAGCCGGTCTGATTGTGCAGCAGCCGGTGCCAGGGCTTGCGGGTCTCAAACTCGGGAATCAGCACGGTAATATAATCCTCCGGCGCCTTTTCCCGCGCTTTCTTTTCGATAAACTGAATCAGCGGCCGCATCAGCAGCCTGTAGGGAGAGCGAACCAACACCAGCTCGACGCCGGGATCCCACAGCTTCCATTTGGCGGCAACCTTGCGGCCAAGCGCATCGTCATCAGACACATGGACGGCGATAATCGTATCGCCGATCAGCTTGGCGTACTTGATCGACTCGTAGACAACCCGCGTCGGCGTCGATACCGGCACAATAACAATATGCCTGCCCTTGGGCGGGAATACAGCCGCCCCCTCCTGATAAGCCTCTTCCGGCAGGTGCAGCTGCTGCGCCAGCGCATCATAATGGGACCGGATCGATTTAAACACGGCAATCAGCAGCGGAATTGCCAGCAAGACAATCCAGGCGCCGTAGATAAACTTGGTTACGGTGATGACCGCCACGACGATACCGGTGGCTGCAGCCCCCAGCCCGTTCAGCAGCGCCCGCAGCCGCCAGCCGGCATCGCGGCGGCGAACCCAGTGCACCACCATGCTGGCCTGCGCAATCGTAAACGAGATAAACACGCCGATCGCGTAGAGAGAAATCAGATGATCGGTATCGCCGTCAAAAATGACAATCAGCAGCGCTGCCGCTACCGTCAGCAAAATAATACCGTTGGAAAATGTCAGGCGCTCGCCTCTCGCCCCCAGATAGCGGGGCATGTAGCCGTCTCTGGCCACAATCGACAGCAGCACCGGCAAACCGTTGTAAGCGGTGTTGGCCGCCAGGTACAGCATCAGCATTGTCGTAATCTGAATATAAAAATAAACGGGGGAACGGCCGAAAATTATTTCCGCCAGTTGTGACATCGCCGTCACATCCGCCAGCGGCAGAATATGAAAATGCATAATCAGGCAGGAAATGCCGACAAACATAACGCCAAGCATGCCTGTCATCCAGTAGGTTGTCACTGTGGCGTTATGGGCTTCGGGGGACTTGAATACCGGTACGCTGTCCGCAATCGCCTCCATACCGGTCATCGAGCTGCAGCCATTGGCAAAAGCCCGTAAAATCAAAAACAATGTCGCCCAGTCAAGCTGCCGCCGCGCCAGCGATTCCGGCGGCAGCAGCGGCGCCTCTCCTGTCAGCGACTGCCAGCCGCCCGCCAGGAGCAGCACTGCGACACCGGCGAGAAACGCATAGGTGGGAATGACAAATACATCCGAGGACTCTCTTACGCCCCGCAAATTGACCAGCATTAACAGCCCGAACAAAATCAGCAGATCCAGAGAAACCTCACGGCCGGCCAAAGCCGGAAACGCGGATACGATTGCGGCGGTACCGGCCGACACACTGACTGCGGCGGTCAGCACATAGTCGGCAAATACCGAGGCTGCTGCAACCAGTGCCGGCATTTCGCCAAGATTTTTTTTGGCCACCGCGTAAGCGCCGCCGCCCTCGGGATTGGCCTTAGCCACCTGTACATAGGAGAGGGCTACAATCAGCAGCAGCAATAAAATAGTCGCCGCAATCGGCGCCATATAACCATAGGCAATTACGCCCGGAACCGCCGTCAGCGTCAGCATGATTTGCTCCGGTCCGTAAGCGACCGAGGACAGCGCGTCCGATGAAAAGATCGACAATGCCTTCCATTTCGGCAACCGTTCGTGCGCCAGTTCCCGGTTATGCAGCGGTTTGCCGATCAGCAGCCTGTGTATAAAACGCATCATAAAATTACGCGCGGCCTCCTAAAAGAGCGTTGAAGAGACTCCTTCTGCAGCGCATCCGGAGTCTCTTCCAGGTTCTTTGCTGATTCGCATTCACTCAACTATCATTATAGCGGTTTGCCGCCGGAAAGGAACGGCCGCTTTTGCCTGGCGCGGTCAATGGCGCTGCACGGCACGCGGCGGCAGCGAATAGGCTGCACCGGCCTTAGTATAGCTGATTAATTCGCTGGCAATCATCAAATTGCGTCAGCCTGCCATGCCGCCATTGTAAACCGTTTTATTTTTATTGGTTGACAATAGTAAATATCCGCATATAATAAAAGTTAGCTGCTCAGCATAACACACCGTGCATCACAGCAGTTCCGTTGACAAGAATTTTGCAGCCGCGCCCCAGCCTGCCTGCTGGCAGCTGCCTCAGAACATTGGACAGCGGCTGCGCCGCACGCGCCGTGCTGCATTAACCTCAGCTTCCTCCATTAGCCCGCGTCCTGCCGCTCAGGCAGGTGCGGGCATTTTTTATTCGCCGCTGCCGGAAGTTGGCGATTTCGCTCAGACAAAAATAAAAAAACCGCCAGTGTAAGGCGGTTTTACAGCAGCTTGCCGCTGCCGGACAGCGTCTCTCATTTATCGGCGTCCGGTCCCTGCCGGTCCGGCTTTGACTGCTCGGCCCGCTGCAGCGGCAGCGTGTTCCGCTCCCAGAAAACGCCGTCACAAAATCCCTGGACAACGGAATCCGCCGCCGACTGGACAAGACGTTTCTGGGCCCATAAGCAGTATTGTTCGTTTAAATCAATCCCCAGTGTTCTTCTGCCCAGCTTAGCGGCGACGGCGGCAGTCGTTCCGCTGCCGCAGAAGGGGTCAAAAACCATATCACCGGCGTTGCTGCTGGCCAGAATAATTTTAGCCAGCAGCTTTTCGCTCTTCTGCGTGGGGTGGTCGGTGTTCTCGGGCATTGACCAAAACGGAATCGTAATATCTGTCCACAAATTCGACGCCGCTGTATCACGAAAGTTGCCGGCCGCGGTCTCGGACCAATCCTTGGGCCGGCCGCGATTGTCGCGGTACGGCGCGATTACGCGCCGCCGCAGCCTTACGGCGTCGGCATTAAAGGTATAGTGTTTCTTATCCACCGTACAAAACCACAAATCTTCACTGCAGTTCTTCCAGTTTGCCTTGGCGCCGCGGCCTTTCTCCCGCTCCCAGGTAATCCGGTTCCGAACGGTAAAATAGGCCGATGCCACCTGAAATATCGAGGCGGAGGTCAGCCAGTCGCCGCAGATATAAACCGAGGCCTGCGGCTTTAGCAGTCGCAGCGTTGCCTGAATTACACCGTCCAGCCAGCCGGAATACTCATCCACTGTCAGCTTTTTAAAACCGCTGCCATGAAACTGCTTATCCAGATTATAGGGCGGATCAAGAAACAACAAGTCAACAAACCGCTCCGGCAGATCGGGAGCCACCGCTAAGAAGTCACCCCAGATAATCCCTTCCGGCTGTTGCCCCCATGCCGGCTGAGGCAGCAATTGCCGCCTCAGCACCGCCGCTTCTGCCGGAGTAACGGTAAGAGTACGGTTCCGTCCCGCCCTCGTTTTCGCTAATTCCGGTTGCCGGTATTTAATCATGCCGCTTCCCCCTCAGCCTGCCAAATGCGTTATTGCCATCTTAGCATTGCGGCGAGAAATTTGCAATTGATTAAGGGGGCTGCAAAAGCAGGCAGAAAACGATGCCACGGCGGTTCACGGAGTAGTATTTTACCGCCTTCCCCACTTTTGCGACCGTCCCCCTTCAGCCCGGCTGCTATCCGAGAGCAACCAGCACCGCGCCAACACCGATCAGCGCTACGCCCAAAGTGTTGAGCCAGCTAAGCCGCTCACCCAGAAATACAACGGCGGCTATCGTCGCCAGTACGACACTCAGTTTGTCGATAGGCGCCACCTGTGATACCTTGCCATGCTTTAACGCCAGGAAATAAAAAAGCCACGACAGGGCGCCGGCAACGCCGCTAAGCACAATAAACAGCAGCGCCTTTTTATCAGCGACGATTAACGGTATCTTGCTGATATTTCCCTGAACGGCAACAACCAGCAGCAGAAACAGCGCCATGATAACCGAGCGGATGGCTGTCGCCGTATTGGCATCAACCGACTGCAAACCGATTTTGCCGAAAATGCCGACCATGGCGGCGGCAGCAGCGGACAGCAACGCAAATACCAACCATAGCTGTTCCACCAAGCAACTCCCCCTTGTAAAATCAAATTCAAAACAGCCTGACCACAGCGATCCCCAGCCAGGTAGCCGTCAATCCTGCCAGAAGATTAACGCCGATATTGGCCACCGCCGGCCCGAAGGCTGCCGTCTGCATCAGGCGCAGCGTTTCCAGACTGAATGCCGAAAAAGTGGTTAGCCCGCCGATAAAACCCACACCGAGCAGCAGCTGCCAATACGGCTGCAGGCTTACCCTCTCAGTGGCGACAGTCATCACCATACCGATCATAAAGCAGCCGGAAATATTGACAAGCAAGGTGCCATAGGGAAAATCCGGGCCAAACCGGGCAGCCGCCCAGATGGATATCAGATATCTCGCCACTGCGCCGGCAGCGCCGCCGGCAGCGACAACAACTACTTGAAGCAAAGCTCCCGCCTCCCGCTATAATCGGTTTGAAAACAACAGACTCCTACCACGTTGTGGTAGGAGTCATCACCGTCAAAACGGATTAGGCGAACCCCATCGCCTTATTTACCTTCATTGTAGCAAACCGTCGGCGCCGCGTCAATTTTTTTTGTTCAGGCCGGCAAAGTATCGCCGGCCTGCCGGCTAGAAAACAGCCCGCTGTTCCCGGTCCGGCTGCAGCCGGATAATACCGGCGGCAGCCGCTCTGGCAATTGCCTGGGTCCGGCTGGTTACTTCCAGCTTGCCAAGAATACTGCGCACATGGTTTTTGGCCGTATTCTCACTGATATAAAGCTTACGGGCAATCTCCCGGTTGCTGAAGCCGGCCGCCATTTCCGCCAGCACCTCGCACTCCCGCAGCGTCAGCAGCAGATCCGCTTTATCCCCCGGCGGCAGCGCTTTTCTGACGCCTGTTTCCGTCAGCCGTTCTAAAACAGCCTTATTCATCGGCTTTGCCAGCGGAATCGCATCAAGCAGCAGTTGACGGAGCGCACTGATAATTTCATGCGAGTGCATGTTTTTATGTAAATAGCCCTGCGCCCCTGCCTGCAACGCGTCGGCAACAGCGTTGTCATCCTCGCAGACGCTGAGAATAACAATCCGGGCCGAAGGCAATTTTGCCTTAATCAGCACGGTGGCTTCAATGCCGCTCATTGCCGGCATATACAAGTCCATCAGAACAATATCCGGCCGGAACGCTTCCAGCATAGCCAGAGCCTGACTGCCGTCAGCAGCCTCCCTGACCGCGCTGACACCGGCATCGCTAAGCGTCCGGTGCAAGCCTTCCCGCAGCAGCGGGTGATCGTCAACAATCAGGATGCGGCTGTCTGTGAGCTGGGTTGGATTCGCAGCCATACGCACTCCCCCTTTTGTTATCTCGGCAGTTCGAGCCTTACTCTGGTGCCGGTTTGTTTAATTGTATCAATAGTGAGCAGCCCGCCGAGCGACTGCGCCCGCGCCTGCATAATCCGCAGGCCGTGGTGCAGAGACGCCTCGATGGGATCCCTGCCGGCGTGTTCAAGATCAAACCCCAAGCCGTTATCTTCAATTTCAACAATGATCCTGGCGGGATCGGACAGAAAGGAAACTTTGGCAAGCGTTGCCTGCGAATGCCGTCTTACGTTGGTCAGCGCCTCCTGAATAATGCGGATGAGATGCATCTGCCTGTCAAGATCCGGCACTGCCGCCTGCTCCTCGACCCGCAGTTCAACCTGAATACTGCTGAGGCGCTGGAACTCCTGCAAATAGCGCCGCAGCGACTGAAAGAAGCTGCCTTCGCCGGCGATATCGACCCGCAGGCCGATAATGGCCTCCCGCACATCCTTATACGACATGTCAATTACGTGCCGCAGCTGCTCCAGCAACGGATAGACGGACTCGCAGGCGCTTTCGCGCAGTCTCTGCATAACCGAATCAATGCCAAGACCAAGATAGCTAAGCGTCTGCGCCAGCCCGTCATGCATCTCCATCGCAATCCGGTCACGCTCCTCCAGGATTGCCGTCCGCTGCGCCTCTTTATACAGGCTGGCATTGCGAATACCGGTCCCCAGGCTCATGCCGACGTTTTTCAACAACAGCGGATCAAGCCAGACTTTCTCCAGTTTGTCATAAACCAGCAGGCACATACCATTGACGGCTTCATTGTTGTTGAGGGCGGCAAAGCTGACAAAAAAGCCGCTGCCGCCAATGGCCGAAAAGGCCGGCAGCGGAATCCCCTCCTTGATCGCACCCCAAATGGGCAGCCGCGGCAGTTCGCCGTCGATCCGTTCCGGCAGCAGTGTCAGCCGCTTCATATTGCCGGCGGTCGCCAACAGTTCGAACCCCTGCCGCTTGCGCACATACAGGGCCCCGGCCCTGGCGCGGGTGGTGTTCAGCACCCGCCGCAAAAAGTAGCGGCCCAGGCTTTCCAACTCCAGCGTTTCATTGATGGCGCTGGAAGCGGCGTTCATTAGAAACAGCTGATTATTTTTGAACTCCAGCTCCGCCTGCAGGTTTTTGCTTTCCGTAATATCGGAATAGACCTCTACCCGCCCGGTCAGAGCGCCATTTTTATCATAAACAGGGCCGCTAAAACGATGCAAGGTGATGCGGCGGGGAATTTCAACCTCCACTTCATCATTGGCGACGACATCGGGATTCTCATACAACCAGAACAAGCGCTGCTCGAACTGAACCGGATCGCTGACCCGCCACTTGATCTCATGGGTAATCATATCCCGTTTGTCATGACCAATAATGGCCGCCGGCGCCACGCCAAAGAAACGTTCAAAATGCCGGTTGCAAAACTTCACCTTATAGTCGGTTCCCACCACTAAAACGGCGGAATCGACAGCATCGAGAACTTCCTGTCTGATCGTGTCCGTTCCCAGCAAGACTATCCCTCCTTAACTATTACGATACCGGAAACAGCACCGCTTTCAAATAGTCATTTATGGCTATATTGGTCAGAAAACAACGCTTATTTGGAGTCATGTGCCTGCCCGCCAAACATGTTACAGTATACATAAGCAATCACGGATTGTTAAAAAACGTTTAGGGGGAATGGAAAATGGCAGGAACACCGGTAAACAACCAGGACTATTTGTGGTCATACCGCGGCGAAGCGCTGCAGGCGCTGGAAGCAGCAAGAACCGCCAGGAACCTTAGCTATGAAGCATTGGCCAATCGGCTGGGCGTCAGCGAAGTATGGCTGGCCAGCGCCTTCCACGGTCAGCAGTATATGCCGGCCGAGCTTACTGCCAAGCTGGCAGCGGAGCTGGGTCTGGCGCCGGCAGCGACTGCCGTCCTGAGCGAGCATCCGTACAAAGGCAATGTCGATCCGATTCTCTACCGTTTGCATGAAATGATTGATGTGTACGGACCCTCAATTAAAGCGATCATTCATGAAAAGTTCGCTGACGGCAATGGCATCATGAGCGCTATCGATTTCTCCGTCGACGTTAAAAAAGTCGAGAATCCCAAAGGCGACCGTGTGGTTATTACCTTGGATGGCAAATTCCTTCCTTACAGCTATTCCGGAAAGTATCCCTGGTAAAATCAGGCCGCAGCCGGTTGGCCGATAAGCCGGCAGAGGGTAAATGCCGACCGCGTTTACCCTCTGCCCTTCCCGGCGCGCGACAGGCAATTGGCCAACCCGCTGCGTACTATGCAGGCAGGGGAGTGATGGTAGCATGAGCAGCGGTACGACTTCTCCGATAAAAGACTATTTTAAGAAATGGTACGGCAAAACCCGGACAACCATGAGGGTGCCGGGCATATCCAGTCTGCTTTGGACTTTTATCGCCGGTTTCTGCGGCATCTGGCTGATATCCTATTTCTCGCTGCAGGCACAGCTTTTCCCCTTGTTTGCGCCGCTGGGGGCATCGGCAGTACTGCTGTACGGAGCCAGTTCGGCCCCTTTCTCCCAACCGCGCAATCTGCTGGGCGGCCATATCATTTCCGCTCTGACCGGCGTGGTCTATTGGCACCTGCTTGGCGATACCGGCCTGGCTGTAGCGCTGGCTGTCGCCAGCGCTATTATTCTGATGCTGCTGACCAGGACGGTGCATCCGCCGGCAGGCGCAACCGCCTTGCTGGGCGTAACCGTCTCCAACGGCAGTTTTCTCTGGGTACTGACGCCGGTTGCCGTTTCCGCTTGCATTCTGCTGCTGGTGGCTTTAGTTATCAATAACCTTGACAAGCAAAAAAGTTATCCTGAATTCTGGTTCTAGCGACGGTTGTTGCCGCCGCAAAACAGGTGTACGCCTAACCGGCGCGAATCCGTCGAGCGGAAGGAGCGATGCCATGCAAAGATTTCTGGCGGCCAACCGGGCTTTCCTGGCGCAAAACCAAGACCGGACCCC
Organism: uncultured Pelosinus sp.; assembly: GCA_900542835.1. Classification (GTDB taxonomy): domain Bacteria; phylum Bacillota; class Negativicutes; order Sporomusales; family Acetonemataceae; genus Anaerosporomusa. The sequence continues at coordinate 32,565 of UQPB01000018.1, forward strand.
GTTCAACCACCCCGTCTGCTCCGGACTGGCGCAACGCATTCCCTGCAAGGAGCTGGCAATTGTCACCTGCATTGACACCCGGCTGGTGCAGTTCCTGGAGCCGGCGCTGGGCTTGTCCCGCGGCGAGGCAACAATTATCAAAAATGCCGGCAATATTGTCGACGGCCCCGATTCGGATGTCCTCCGGGCGCTGGTTGTGGCCGTCTTTGCCCAAAACTGCACGGAAATCGCCATCATCGGCCATACCGACTGCGGTATGGCCAGGCTGAACATCCAGACATTAGCCGAGACCATGCGCGCCGACGGCATTGAACAGGAGCATACGGACGCCCAGGCGCTCACCGCCTGGCTGGGGGGGTTTAGCGACGAAGCGGACAATGTGCTGCGCTCGGTCCGCATGACGCGCGATTCCGGCAAAATACCGGCCAGGGTTCCCATCCATGGTCTGATTATGGACATTAACAGCGGCGAAATCCGGCACTTGCTGACACTATAGCCGCTGCAGCCGCCGCCAGGGCGGCTGTTTTTTATTTGCTCCCATTCGACAGCCGCCGTCGCAACCCCTGCAGCCAGGCTGACCCGGTGGCAGCAGGCTGTGCTTTTTCCGCCGGCCTATACTTCCGAAGCGCCGTCGCAGTCAGTTGCAGCCATTAATTTGAAACGGATAATAAACGCCGTTCCCTGTTCACCGGTATCCACCTCAATGACGCCGTTATGCCTTTCGACAATACTGTAGCAGACAGATAGCCCCAGGCCGGTGCCATTAGGCTTTGTTGTAATAAAGGTTGTTCCCAACTGCTCAAGCACCGCCGGCGCAATGCCCGGTCCATTGTCCCGGATGGTCAGCACAACCTGTCCCTGACCGGCGCGGGTACTGACGCGAACCGTCCCGTGCCGCGCCATTGCCTCAAACGCATTGCGGGTAATATTGAAAATCAGCTGCTTCAGCTCTTTGCTGCTGAATGCAAAATCGGGAACGTCGGCCAAATCAAAATCAATGCTATGTCCGTTTTTTAAGGCATCCGATTCCAGCAGCGGCTGCAGCGACAGCAGCAGCGAATTAATGTTGCCGGCGCTTTTGTCTTCAGCCTGCGACTTGGCAATGGAAAGGAAATCGCCGATAATCGAGTTGGCGCGGTCCAGTTCCTCAATCATTAGCGCAAAATGGCTGGCCAGATCTTCACAGCCCCGCTTGCCTGACAGATATTGCAGGTAGCCGCGCACCGTTGTCATCGGATTCCGGACCTCATGGCTGATGGAGGCAGCCATTTTGGATACGACGTTCAGCTCTTCCAGCCGGGCTAGCTGCCGTTTCATCTCTTTCTGCTCCTCGTTCAGGGCCTGCCGCTCGGTTACATCGCTGAACAGCAGGGTAACGCCGCTTAAAGCCGGATAAATCCGTACATCAAACCACTGGCCGGGCATATGCGGCGTTTGCCGCGCATAAAGCTCAACATGCCTGTTTTCTGCCAATGCCCGCAGCATGGCCTGATGAACCTCACCGTTTTTATCCTTGGGGAAAATACTAAAAAAGGGCACTCCCACATGCGTCCCAGCGGCCGGCGCCGCTTCCTGCGCCTTGGGATTCATATAGATAACGCATAGCTTGCTGTCCAGCGCGTAAAACCGGTCATTAATGCTGTCAAGGATATCCAATACCTTCTGCCGCTCCAGCCGCCAACTCTGCCGCAGCTCCGCAACCGTTTCCACAACCGGCAGCAGTTCGGGAAAATCGGCAGCGGTGCCGGTTAAATCGTCCTGCTGCCTGATCCGGGCTGCCAGTTCTTCCTGCCCTTGCTTTATCCGTTGAAACGCGGCCCGCACGATGAGCAGGATCCCGAGCCAGCAAATAAAGAACGGCGCCAGCTGTCGCAGCCAGGCCTGCCAGAAAATTTTGTCAACATTAGCCAGCTTGGCGCTTGCCCACACATGGCCATACATTTCCCCGTTCAGACACAGCGGATAGTTTACACCGATGCTGGTGGCATAGTTCCAGGCGGGAGAATACCTGCTGATATAGGACCCGACAGAACCCCTCCGGTATATCTCTTTGCCAATGGCGGTTGTTTCGCCGCTGGCGTTGGGATGACCGGCAAGCCGCTCGCTATAAGTGCCGTAGCCCATGGCGTATTCGGGATAAACGGCGGCAACCTCATTGACGATGGGTTGCAGAATCTTCCTGAGAGCAATGACTTTTCCGGCACCGTCCAGGACGCCGAGGCCTTCCGCCGCCAGCAATTCGTCATAACTGCGCGGCAGTCTTTGCTCCAGCAGAGCCACGACTTTAAACAGCTCTTCCTTTGTTTGCGCCTCAATAACCGCCCTGGTGCTTTGCGCATCAATATAGCCCAGCATAAGGCTGGCGGCAGTAAATAAGGCGACTAAGAGAAAATAGATCTTTTTGGCCAGCGGCATCGAGGACATACTTAGTCTCCTTCATTTCTCACAGATCGCCCCCGCCAAGCGGCGTCTGTTCAGCGAAAAAAGTGTCTACCTACTACTGTTAGACAAACATACGGGTTATCCTGCTTGCCTCTGCGCCAACCGTGCGCCGCCAAATACCGATACTGTCGGCTGATGATGAAAAAAGCGCCAAAGGCAGGCTGCCTTCAGCGCATTGCCGGCAATAGCCGGCGGGCTTTTTTCAAATTCGCCATTATAAGCGGCGCATTGTGGAATGCTTCTGTCTGGCGGCAAGCAGTTCCAGCAGCGAATCAACCGAGTCGGCCAGCTGCGTTTGCGGCCAGGATGCCAGCAGCCGGTTGCCTTCATTACAGGGCTGCGGCGACGGCGGCCGCAAAACCAGCAGCGGCCGCCTTTGTTCCAGCGCGAAACGGGCGGTATGCATCGTACCGCCATCCACTTCTGTTTCAACAACGATAACCGCTGCCGACAAACAGCTTTGCAAGCGGTCTCTCGCCCTAAAGAAATCCGGCTCCGGTTCGCGGTCCGGCGGGTATTCGCTCAGCAGGAACCCGCCGGTGTCGAGAATCTGCTGCGCCAGCGGCCCGTTTTCCGGCGGATAGAGGCGGTTAAGGCCGCAGGGCAGCGTCACGCCGGTCAGGCCGCCCATGGCCAGCACTCCCTGATGGGCCGCCGTATCGACCCCCAGCGCCAGCCCGCTGATAACACCCCAGCCGGCGGCAGCCAAACGGCTGCCCAGCGTAAAAGCGGCATCACGGCCCCAGGACGATGGCTGGCGGCTGCCGGCCACCGCCACGCAGGGCTTGGTATCGAGCCATTGCCAGCTGCCGCTGATATATACGGCTTCCGGGCAGTCGGGCAGGGACTTAAGCGCGGCGGGAAACCGCCGGGCGCCGGCCGGTACAATTGTCAAAGTCGCCATACCGCTCACCCTGCTTCCGGCTCAATCGCCAGGCTGCTGGCGGTGTCAAACAGGCGAACCTGTCTCCAGTCCACGCACCAGGACAAATCCTCGCCGGCGGCGGCCGCCTCGCCGGGAGCGACAACAGCTGCCAGCTCTTGTTCGCCGCACTGCAGATAGATAATCGACTGATTGCCAAAATGCTCGCGGAATGTTGCCCGCACCCTAACCGCAGCCACACCGTCGTCACAGTCCTGACGGCTCTGCAAAATCACATTCTCGGGACGGATGCCCAGCTCAACGGCTTTATCCTGATAATTAGCCAGACGGTTGCGCCACACCGGCGGCAGCGGCAAATATGTCTCTCCCAGGCGCAGAGCCGCTCCCTCCACCCGCGCCGTCAGCAGGTTCATCGGCGGACTGCCGATAAACCTGGCGACAAATACGTTTGCCGGACGGTCGTAGATATCGGCCGGCGAGCCGACCTGCTGCAGCACGCCCTGCGCCATGACGGCAATCCGCTGCCCGATCGTCATTGCCTCCACCTGATCATGCGTCACATATACCATGGTTGACCGGATGACATCATGCAGCCTGACCAGTTCTTTGCGGGCGCGCGAACGCAGCTGGGCGTCAAGATTGGAAAGAGGCTCGTCCAGCAGAAAATACGGCGCCCGCTTAACCACAGCTCTGGCCAGAGCCACCCGCTGCCGCTGCCCGCCGGACAGTTCCCGCGGCTTGCGGCTGTCCAGGCCGGACAAATTCAACATTTCCAGGGCAGTCTCTATCCGCTGCTTGATTTCAGCGGCGGGAACCTTTTTTGTTTCCAGGCCAAAAGCGATATTATCGCGAATGGACATATGCGGATATAAGGCATAATTCTGGAAGACCATCGCCACCTGGCGGTCTCCCGGCTCCAGATCATTGGCCAGCTGCCCGCCCAGATAAAGCTGACCGGCGGAAATCGTCTCCAGTCCGGCAATCATCCGCAGCGCTGTCGTCTTGCCGCAGCCGGACGGTCCCAGCAGCACCAGCCTTTCTCCAGCCCTGACCGTCAGACTTAGATCCGGTATGACCATCACCGGACCAAATTGTTTTCTAATATTGACAAACTGTATTTCACCAGGCGTAAACATCATGCTCTGCCTCCAATAGCTTAACCCTTAATTCCGGACTGAACAAACGTGTCGACCACCTGCTTTTGGGTAATCAGATAAGCGAACAGCGGCGGCAGCGAGGTCAGGGAGGCCGCCGCCATCATCACGCCCCAGTCGGTGCCGCCTTCCACATTAGTAAAGGCCTGCAGCGCCACCGGCAGTGTGTACATTGATTTATCGTTCAGCACCAGCAGCGGCCAAAAATATTCGTTCCATGAATTAATAAAAAACAGGATTCCCAGCGCGATCAGGCTGGGGCGCACCGCCGGCAGAATAATCCGCAGCAGGATTTTACCGTGGCCGATACCGTCAAGACGGGCCGCTTCCACCAGCGAAGCGGGCACGCTGCGGATGCTCTGACGCATCAGGAAAATGCCCAGCCCATCCGCCAGGTGGGGCAGAATAGCACCGCTGTAAGTATTGAGCCAGCCGAGCTTAGCCAAAAGCAGATAGTTTGGCATCATCGTCACCGTAAACGGTACAAACACCGCCAGCAGACAAAGGTAAAACAGCGCCTCCCGTCCCTTGAAGCGGAACTGGGTAAAGCCGTACGCAGCCAGCAGGCTGGTCGTCAGTTTTCCCGCAGTCACCATGGCGGCAATAAAAAACGTGTTCCAGGTATAGCGCAGCACTGGCAGCGAGTCCATTACACTGGCATAATTGTTCAGCGTCGCCGGTGACGGCAGCGGATTCAGCGAGCCGGAAAAAATCTGCTCCGGTGTTTTCAGCGACGTAGCCAGCATCCATACCAGCGGCAGAAACAGTCCTGTTAAGACAAGCCATAGACCGAGATGGCTGAAAAGCACCGTGCCTTTAATTTTCATAGTGAACCCCCTTCTCCAGCACTTTGCCCTGAAGAATGATGAAGCCGCCGAACAGAATCAGGACCAGTACCGAAAAGGCGGCGGCCTTGCCGGTCAGGAAGAAATTAAAGGCAAATTGATACACCAGAAAAATAACGTTGCTGCTGCCCTGATCAGGCCCACCGTCTGTCAGCATCTGAATCGGCACAAACATATACTGCGAGCCCATTACAATTGTCATAACCAGAACATACAAAGCGGTAGACGAAGTCAACGGCAGGATGATCCGCCAGAAAATAGTCCAGTTGGAGGCTCCGTCCAGCTTCGCCGCCTCAATAATTTCCGACGGCACCGCCGTCATGCCCGCCATCAAAATAATAAAATTATAGCCAAAGCATTTCCAGGCCGTAATCAAGCCCAGGGCCAGAATCACCCAGCCGTTGCTTTTAAACCAGCTGGGTGGATGAAAGCCGGCCGCACTGAGGATTGCGTTAACCGGCCCTGTCAGCGGATTAAAAATCCAGAGAAAGATAACCGAAGCCACCGCCAGCGACAAAACGCTTGGCAAAAAAATTGCCGCTTTGTAAAAGGCCTGCCGCCGCGGAATCAGCCGCGACAAAATGAAGGCGCAGACATAGGGAATCGCCAGGTTCAACGCCAGCAGCAGCAGAATATAAACGCCGGTGTTCCACAGGCCGATCCACAGCTCCCGCGACGCAAGGATTTCCTGATAATTGGCCCAGCCGACCCAGAGCTGCTGATCGCTGACCATATTCCATTGATAAAAGCTGATCCGCAGCGTTGTCGCCATCGGCACATAGATAAAGGCGATCAGCAGGCTCAGCGCGGGAAACAAAAACGCCCCCGCCGTAAGCGCGGTCTTATGACGGCGCCAAAAGCCCGGCTGCTGAGAAAAAATTGTTTTCATCATTTCCATCCTTATTGGATTGCCGGCGTCAGCGCGCCGGCAATCCCGTTTTGCCGATGACCGGCTATTTAATCAGGCTGTTGACCTTATCCTCGGCATCCTTCAATGCTGCCGCCGGCGCCTTGTTGCCGCCCAGAATCGCGTCGCGGGCATCAACCAGCGCCTTCTCCGCCTGCAGGCCGTTGGCGCCGGGGAAATTCACCCAGGGGACAACCGCGTCCATTTGGGCGGTAGCCGCTTTCATAATACTGTTGTCCTCCAAAATTGGTTTTAGGGCCGGGGTATTGGAAACATCGCTGCGTGGCGGCAGGTAGCCGGTGCCTTTAATCCAGATGGCCAGCGCCTCCGGCGAGTTGAGGAACTTGATAAACTTCCAGGCCGCCTTCTGCTGCTCCGGATCCTTGGCAAAAATAAATAAGGAATTACCGCCGGCGGGAATTCGCCGCGGGTTATCGCCAAACACAGGGAACGGCGCGCCTGCCACTTTAAACTTAGCCGCTGATTCCACCGCCGCCCGGCGGGCAATGGTACCGATATAATAGGCAACCTTGCCGGCGGCAAACGCCTGGAACCCTTCCTCTGTGGTGGCATGCAGCGCCGCCTTGTCCTGCAGTACTAAATCGGTCAACTCCTGGTAAACCGCGATTGACTGCGGCGAATTAAAGGCGGCCTTAAACTTGCCGTCCTCCTGTTTTAGAATGCGGGCACCGTTTGATTCCATTAAGCCCTGCTGCGTCCAGTTGTCGCCGGCCTCCTGGACATAAAGGCCGAAAGCCCCGGTCTTCTCTTTGACAATGCGGGCCGCAGCCTGCAGTTCCTTCCAGGTCTTGGGGGGCTGCTGCGGATCCAGACCCGCCTTGGCGACCAAATCGCTGTTAATGTACATAACCGGATTTGACACCGAGTAAGGCAAACCGACCTGCTTGCCTTTGACCTGAGCCAGGGCAAGCACGTTGGGCAGAAAACTCTTCAGGTAATCTTTATCGGCGGCATCGAGTTTAGCGGCGTCGTCAATACTGAAAAAAGGAAAGCTGTTTGATGCGTATTCGACATAATTATAGCCAATTTGGGCCACCGCAGGCGGATTGCCGGCGGCCAGGGCCGCCTGCAGGTTCTGCATCAAGCCGGTATATACGTTAGGGTGAAATTTCTCGGTAACCTTGACATCGGGATTTTTCTCATTAAACAGTTTAATCAATTCTGCGACGGCAGGACCGCCAAAGCTTTGGGAATTAATATGCCAATACTCAATATTCACCACGTTTGACGCCGGTTTCGCCGGCGTCTGGCCGCCGCAGCCGGCTGCTGCCGCCAGCACAAACACGAGGCACAAAATTACGCTGATTTTGTTTCTGATTGCCGCGTTTTTCATTATCCTTTCTCCTCCTTGTTTTGCTTTTTTAGGTACAGTCAGGATTAGCCATAATGATAATAAGCAAGAACCGTGCCAATAACGCGATTACCGGCAGCTCTCCATTTACCCCGGCAGCGGGCTGCTCGCAGCAAGACAGCAGACAGGCGGAACGGATAACCCGTCCCGCCTGTCTGCTGTTGGCCAGTCGTCATGCATTGGCATGGCGGCTTATAATCGGTTGCAGCATTGTTCATGAAGAAATGTTCATGAAGACGAACATTTCTTCATGAACATTTCTTCAGTCTTTGGAATCTTTGCCCGACCGCGGCTGCCCTATCCGGTAGGCCAAGGCCCGAGACGTAATTCCCAGATAGCGGGCAGTAGCGGCCTGGTGGCCGTTATGCGCCTGTAAAACCGCCTCAACTACATCCTCTGTATAGCGCTTCAGCGGATACCCTTCTGCCGGCAGCGGCAGAACAATTGCCCGATCCGGCTGCTGCGGCGGCTGCCGCTGTCCGCAGCTATCGTGAAGCAACTGTCCGGCCAGGTGCACCGGCTTTAGTTCGACATCATCATAGGCAAAAGTGGCAAAATCAATTACATTGCGCAGTTCACGGATATTCCCCGGCCAGGAGTATTCCCGCAGCATCGCCGCCGTTTCCGGCTGGATTGAATTGAAGCGGCGCCCCTTGAGACGGGTAAAATCCTTTAGAAACAGCAGCGCCAGCGGCAGGATCTCCTCCTTTCGCTCCCGCAGCGGTGACAGCAGTAATTGAGCGATATTAAGCCGGAAAAACAAATCCCGCCGGAATTTGCCGCAGGCTACCTGCTTTTCCAGCGATAAGTTGGTGGCGCAAATAATCCGGACGTCGGTTTTAATTTTTTTGATGCCGCCCAGACGGTAAAAATCCTTTTGCTCCAGCACCCGCAGCAGCTTTCCCTGCAACCGCAGCGGGATTTCACCAACCTCATCCAAAAACAGTGTACCGCCCTCGGCCAATTCAAATTTCCCCTTCTGTCCCCTGGCGGCTCCGCCGGTAAAGGCTCCCGGCTCGTAGCCGAATAACTCGCTTTCGAATAAGGTCGGCGCCAGCGCGGCGCAGTTGATGTCGACAAACGGGCCGCTTGCCTCGGCCGGCGGCTGTCCGTAGTGAATCATTTTCGCGACAATCTCTTTGCCGGTGCCGGTCTCTCCCTGGATCAGCACCGGCATGGAACGCTCGGTGTGAAACTGCTGCGCCTGACGGAAAATGGCCTGCGACTGTTCGGAGAAAGCGCCTACATTGCCGATAATCGAGGCAGCGGCAATCCGGGTCATCCTTGCCAGCTCGCGGCGGGTCTCGGCCGTTGCGGCTGCAACTTCAGCCTGGTAGCGCTGGTTCCATTGCTGATTTTCGCGCAGCAGCGCCTGGTGCTCGGCAATGCGGTCGATCACACCCGCCAGTTCCACCGCGTCCACCGGTTTGCGCAAATAGTCGTAGACTCCCAGGCGCAGCGCGGCAATTGCCGTTTCCATATCGCCATAGCCGGTAAACAGCACAACATCGGTGCGCCAGCCGCAGCGTCTTTGTTTAACGCTCGCCGCCAGTTCAAGCCCCGACATCCCCTGCATACGAATATCTGACAACAGCAGGGGAAAATCCTCTGCTGCCAGCCGCTGCAAAGCCGCTTCACCGCTGCTGCATTCAACTACATCATGATGCTGGTCTTTTAGAAACCAGTGTACAGCCGCCCGGCTGTGCTCGTCGTCATCCACCAGCAGGATCCTCATGACCATCCCTCCTCTGCGTCATTGCCGGGAAGCGGACAATAAAGCTGGCGCCGCCGTTTTCACCAGCCTGGTAATGAACCTCGCCGCCGCAGCCAGTCACAATCTTATTGACAAGCGTCAGGCCCAGTCCCAACGAATCGGCGGCCGCCTTGCCGGAAACAAACGGCTCAAAGATCGATTGGGTCAGATCGGCTCTCACTCCCGGACCGTTATCAGTGACAGTCAGAACCACGCCGTCGCGGTTGGCGGTTTCAAGGTAAATCCGCTTGTCTTCGACCGCGGCCGCCTCCAGCGCCTGCATCGCATTTACCACCAGGTTTATTACAACCTCTTCCAAAGCGGCGTCAGCGCCGGCCACCGCCGGCAGGCTGTCGGCAAGCCGGGTTTCCAGCCGGATGCCGTGAGCCGCTATCTGCCTGCCTGTCAGCTGCAGAGCCTGTGTGACCACTGCGTTGATATTGCAGGCCTTGAGCCTGCTGTCATCACGCCGCACCAGTGTCCGCAGGTGATCGATAATAGCGGCCGCCCGGCTTGTCTGAAACGAAATCGACTCCAGACCGGCTATGACTTCCTCGCGGTCTCTTTCCCGGCCCTGCCTATAGCCAAGCGCCAGGCCGCTGGCCAGCAGCTTGATCGCATTCAGCGGCTGATTCAGCTCATGGGCAATGCCCGCCGCCAGAAGACCGATCGACGCCATCTTTTCCGACCGCGCCCGGGATTCGCGTTCGGCCAGCAATTGGTCCTGGGCCTTGCGCCGCATGGAACGGTTAAGCAGCAGGATAATAATCAGACAGCCCTGCAGCAGCAGCAGACAGATACCGCCAAGTATCTGCCATTTATATGCCTCCCAGACGCTGAATTCGCGGAACGCCACCCGGCTGGCGTCAGGCAGGGCGGCCGCGTCAATGCCCCAGCGCTGCAGCTGCCGCCAGTCCAGCCAATAACCACCCGCCGGTTCGCCGGCAACCTGCTGGCCAGGCGCCGGCATACCGGCTAAAATTGACAGGCTGATATCCGCTGTTCGCCGCCCCAGAAGCTCGCGGTCAATAAAGAAGCCGCCGACAATTCCCGTACCGCCGTAGCTGTCAAAAATGCCGTAGACCGGTATTTTTGCCGCCTGGCTGATATCGCGGGCAACCACTGACGGAGCCAGCAGACGGCCGTCTACATCCAGCTGCATTGACAAATAGAGAATTGCAGCACTGTCCTTTATCGCATTCAGGCGTGCCAGCATGTGATAATACGGCTCCTGCGCCAGCGCTGCTATTTCCACCCGGTCCGCATAGGCAGCGCCAGCCTTGAGGGCTCCGTCCAGCAGCTCCCGCTCCGCCGGGGTAGCACCGGCAACAATGTAGATTTTCTTAAGCGAGGGATGATTGCCAAGCATCAATTCAATATTTTTTTGTACTGCCGCCGTCGCCACCACGCCGTAATAATTCGCCGGTGCTTGCCGCAAGCCGTAATCCTCAATATCAATGCCGCTAAAAACCACCGGCACCTGGCCAAACACGCTATCCCCGTACAATTGCATGAATGTTGCCGCCTGCTTATAACCGGCGATAACCAGATCCGGCTTATCAGCGGCATATTTGGTTTGTAAAAACGCGGCCAGCCGGTCAAAATAGGCGGCATCATCCGAATCCTCCAGTTGGATTTCCTCCAGCGAATACGGCAGGCCCAGATGCGTATATTCAGCAAAAGCGGCGGAAAATCCCTTGCGGGCAAGCGCAATGCCGGGATAATCAAAATTATACGAGAAAATCAATAGAACCTTTTGCGGTGTATCGCCAGGCGCCGCCAGCGCCGCAGCGGCAAAAAGCACGGCGCCAATAAGCAGCAGCCAACAAACCAGCCGCCGCCATTTCGCCTGTAACGTTATCGATTTGGCCATCACAGCTTCCTCCGGACAGGATCTGCTCCCTTGCGGTGTAAAAATTAACCATAATACCGGTTCTCTTTACCACCCCTGTATTCCTGCCTCGACAGTCCACTCTTGCCGGCGCAGCCGCCGTATGCCGCGCCGGCGCGCCGGCAACACTATTGCCGGAGGTGATAGCATGAGACAGCAATCGGTCAATGATTCCCAGGAGCAAACGCGCAAAAAGAAACAAAATCAGCAGCCTTCGGGCAGCGTCAATGGCGGCAAACGCACCAGCGGACCGGATCGGCCTTCTACCTGACAGGCGGCACGGCTCACCGGCAGTACAAGGCCGCAAACACACAAAAAGAAGGCCTGGACACAACTGTCCAGGCCTGTCTGGTGGGGCATGCTGGTTTCGAACCAGCGACCTCTTGAATGTGAACTACGATAGGCCTTGATTTTGCATAGTTAGAGGTTTTAGCCTATTGAAATCCTCATCAGTATTATTTAATGCTTAATATCCAATAAATCCTTATACGCTCTTAAAGCACAGCCTATCATTAAGTATCAAGTCATTATAGTGGTTGTCGCTATTCTGGCATCTTATCCTCTAGTTTGTTACATCACTTTTCGAATCATTTTACCATATTTCAAATCGTTTTGGGCATCATATGGGCATCAGAATCTCACTCTACGGAATTGGTTTCACTACGGTCAGATAGGTGCCCACACGCCCCAATAAGAATACATTGTCAAGCGGACTAACCCCTGGTATTGCTTGCCCTGTATACATCAATATGCATTTACGGCCGATGTATGGCGCAGGCTTCCTTGTTCCATTATCAGTAGTACATTTTGATATAGTTATATGCCTTGTCGAAAAGCTCTTGATCTTGAATTTTATACTTCACATACAAAATTTTCCTAAGCTCTTTCCGCACAAGCCGTTCACCGGCAGTTGTGTACTGCCAGTCAGGAAACCGTACAAGACGGACGATCTCGTCAATGTCATTTACAATTCGCTCTACAATAATAGGGGTATTTTCATTCTTCGACTCGGTGAATAATTCGGTGAGCGCGGCCTTTCCCTTATCGACTTCTTCTCTGGTTTCGATATTTTGCTCTGCTTCAACCGTATCTTTTGCAAGTTCCAAAAGTGCTTTCAAGTAAGCAATGCTGTTCATTAGACCCTGCTCATGCTGCTCTTTTATGCGCTCAAGCCGTTCTCCCAGGGCTTCGAATGTAGGATTACCTTTGTGTTTACGGAAACGCGCGATTAGCTTTATCTCGATTTCCTTGGTTTTTTTCTTTGCATCCAGTGTCTTTATTAAGCCCTCCAGCACATCCGCATCCAGCACTAGTGTCTCAAGGTCATCATCAACGGTATCAAGCGTGATGTTCTCATGAACAAGCTCAATGGTTTTCGCTCCCAAAGCATGCCATAAGAGCTTGCCCCTACCGCTTGGAGGTTTTATAGATTCATATACTTGTGAAAGCCATTTATAGTCTTTGGCATATTCACTAAGCCGTGCATCTGGCGAAATTGCTTCCCATGCTTTCGTGAGCACAGAAAAATCCGCGGCAAATTTGTCTCGCATTTCGTTGTTTGGCAAGCATTCCTGCGCTGCTATCAAGCCTTCATATCCACTAATCGACCTATCCACAGCAGGCAAGTAATCTAAACATGTTTTTACTAAGCGCGGTATTTCCCCGACAATAGATTCGATATTGGTAATGACTTTCTGCACGGATTTTTCATCATAGTTCAGCGCAGAAGCTACGTCATCGAATATTCCCAAATAATCAACAATCAAACCATATGTTTTCCCAGAATAAACACGATTGGTTCTGCAAATTGCCTGTAAGAGACTGTGATCGCGCATGGGCTTATCCAAATACATTGTCTGCAGAATTGGCGCATCAAATCCGGTGAGAAGCTTTGAGGTGACGATAAGATATTTCAGCGGGTCCATTGGATCACGGAATCTATCCAACAGCTTTTCTTCCTCATCCTTGCTAAGCTTCCACTTTGCATATGTATCAGCTTTTCCGCCCTCTGTGTGCATGACAATAGCGCTGGCATCCGGCCCTACGATTCGGTCAAGCTCCTCTTTATATAATACGCAACATTCCCGGTCATAGGCAACGATTTGTGCTTTGAAGCCGTTTGGCTCAACCTTCTCTTTGAAATGGTCGCTGATATGCTCACATACTGCTTGAACTCGTGCAGGAGACTTAATAAGAACTGCCAGCTTAGCTGCTTTTTCAACAACATCGTCTTTGTCCTCTTCATCAAGCTGATCGGTCATATCTTCAAAAGCTTCGTTGATTGCGACTTTGTCGATATGCAATTTAACGTCAACTGACTCAAAATGCAAAGGGAGAGTTGCGTTGTCGCGAATAGAATCCTGAAAAGAATAGCGGCTAAGATAGCCATGCTCGTCACACTCTGCACCAAAGGCCCAGTAGGTATTTCTGTCAGCTTTATTAATTGGCGTACCCGTAAGTCCAAATAGAAATGCATTCGGCAAAGCTGCACGCATTTTTTGCCCTAAATCGCCTTCCTGCGTTCGGTGGGCTTCATCTACCATAAGAATGATATTGGAACGCTCGTTGAGCAGTCCTCCAGCCTCGCCAAACTTATGAATGGTAGTGATTATAATTTTTCGAGTATCGTCTTTGAGTAGCTTTATAAGCTCCTGCCGGGAACCTGCACCTACCATATTGGGGATATCAGACGCATTGAACGTGGCGGTAATTTGCGTATCAAGGTCAATGCGATCGACAACAATCATGACCGTAGGATTTTTGAGAGACTCTATGAGACGCATCTTTTGTGCAACAAACACCATCAAAAGCGACTTGCCTGAGCCTTGAAAATGCCAAATAAGCCCTTTTTTTGTTTTCCCCTCAAGAACACGCTGTATGATAAGATTGGCTGCTTCATATTGCTGATAGCGACATATGATTTTGATACGGCGGTGCTTTTTATCGGTTGCAAAGATCGTAAAGCTTTTCATAATGTCTAGCACAATTTCCGGCTGGAGCATAGCGTCAACCGAACGTGCTACATCGGTAAGGTTGCCCTCTTTTTTATTTTTGGGGGAATGCCACGGGCCCCACGTATCAATAGACATACAAATCGAGCCATATCGAAAACATTTTCCTTCTGTGGCAAAGCTAAGTACATTCGGCACAAACATCTGCGGGACGGATTTTTCGTAAATGTTATTAATATCGTCTGCTCCATCCACCCAGGAAACGGCAGGTCGCACCGGGGATTTGGCCTCTCCGATCACCATCGGGAAGCCGTTAACCAGCATCACGATATCCAATCGCTTCCCACCCTCTACCTTTGGGTATATCCATTGATTTGTGATGATAAACTCATTATTTTCGATACGCTCATAATCAAAAAGGCGAACCGGCACATGCTCGCCGTTTTCTCCAAAGGGCATACTGTGCTCTCCACGGAACCACTGCATCATGCGCTCGTTAGCATGGACAAGCCCTTCACCTGCTACTGACAGAATAATACTGCGAAGATGATAAATCACATCGTCTGCACGATCAGGGCTTGCAGCAATTTCTGGATTCAGCTTGATGAGCGCCGCCTGCACCATGGATTCCACCATAATGTCGCTGTGCTGGCGATTCAATTCATCGCAGGAAATGTAGCGCCATTTTGGAGCTAGCGTTCCAAGCACAAGTTTTTCCACGGCATTGCACTCATCAAACATCAGAAGCACCTCCTACGAATGTATTGCACAAATTGGTTAACAACGATTTCGCTTGGGCTACATGGTTTGCACTTTGTTCGATTGCCGCTGCTATTATATTAATTTTGTTAACAAGTGACTGTTGTTTTTTTATTGGAACTTTTGGGATTGACAACGCACCCAAAACCTCTAATGCAAGTCTCTTTGTTCCGTGAGAACTTTCCTCTGTTATAGATACGATATGAGATGATTGATATTTTAACCAGTAAAACACATACCGCACATCAAAATCCGAACTAACGAGTATAGCCTTCATATCCTGATTAATTGCAACCGGCATACCTGTTATCGCAACAGGAAATGTATGGGCCAATATCATTCCTCTTACTACGATAAGAAGTGCTCCTTTAGGGATTAATTTGGCTCCAGCAACGTTATCTGAAACCGCTTTATCAGTAATTTTTTCAATGCTGTCCCTGATGAAGTCTATTTTCATATCCTTTGGACTAACCCAAGGAATATTGCCATTCCAATACTCCATTACTTTGCGCGATGGTGTTCCACCACTTTTCCATTCGCCAACACTGGAAAATGGCACCATCGGGCTATTCCCTAAACTTTTAAAAATCTCATCCAGAGCAATTTTGAAGCAGTCCTGTCCATCCAATAGTACCTTGCGATAGGTCACAAGTGAATTATCCGCAGCCCACAACAATTCTGCAATTCGTTTTTGCTCTTCTAGCGGTGGGAGCTTGAAGGTATATTTTTCAAAGTCACTCCAATTAAGGTAGAAGTTTGTTGAGCCGCGTTTGTTTTGTATGGCAAAATTCCAAAAATCTCTCGAACGAACAACAAATGGCAAATATTCTTGGAGCATAAGATCTGTCTCTGCCCTCAAAACATATGTGACATTGGAACAAATGCCTTCAAAATCAACAACAGCCATCTTTCTTAAGTGGGGATTTCTGGATACCAGTAATACATCGCCTGGCTTAAAGCGCATGATAAATGCCGGACCGATTGTGCTTCTGGCTATTTTACCGCGACTATTGACGTGCAAATCATCTGTATTAAAATGCTCGCCGCCCAGGTAGTATTCCAACCCACAAGAGAAGGCATCAACCTGATCTTTGATCTGATGTACTACATCACCAAGACGCATATTCGTCCAGTTTTCTCTATCTATACTCATAGCTGTGTGCCTCCTTCCCGAAACTACCGCCGGGATAAAGGCCATTCTGCTTCATCCATTGAAGACCTTCCCGCCACTTCTCAACAGGTATTTTCAACTTACTCTCGTTCCAGTTGACAAGTACTTCATTGACAATCTGTTCGTCACGCGGCTTGGTGCCTTCTTCCAAGAAATCAGCCCAGGCAGAATAGAGTGTTGCAATAATTTCACATTGCTGCGTTTTCCAGTTTTTCATGCAATCCAGCATTATTTGAATTTGCTGCCGATACTCAGAGAAATACATAGCATATGCTTCTCTATGTCCGCCACAGTTGGGCATAGGCAAATATTTTGTAGCGCGATTGTCTACCTTTTTTACGGTAAACCATTTGTGGCTCAGCAAATTATCCCTAATGGAACGCATTCCCTTCGGGTCATATGGTCCTGCCGCCTTCCGCAAATAATGTTGTTCGATCATGTCACCCAATCCAAAATGAGCGTCACAAAGGTAAATAAGTTTCTCTAGCTTGACGGAGCCAAAGCGGGCTTCTTGATAATTCTGATAGACAATTTCGGCAGCTAACAAGGAGCGAAGGTAGGCCGGAGGTGGCAATTGCCGTTTATCGGCTCCATTTTGGCTCATCGTATCTTCAGAAATATTTTCATCTTCAGTTTCAGGATTATCGCCTGGATCATCAGGCGGAGTATCGGAAAACATTTGCAACAAAGCATCCAAACTTCTTTTAAGAGCAATACTGCTGTGTTGCCAAGCGTCAATACTTTCCCCCAATGCAAACTCTGCGGTGGCACTATCCATTGTTCCTCCCGTATTGATGTAAAGTGGAATGGATAACGAGCCGTCATTTTTAAGTATTTCGTCTTTTACAACAATAGCAGAGAAGCTGCTGATCGAACAAAAATCATGGTATGTTCCGGCAATTTTTTCTATGTGCACGGACCCCAAAAAGCTCTGTGCACGTTCACGTGTCACTTCGTGTACAGCGTTAATGAACAGCACCTTGTTCTTGCGCTCAGCCGGTTTATTCATTCTGCAAATCATAATGCAGGCTTCCATTGGGCTGTTATAAAACAGGTTCTTGCCAAGACCCAATACACACTCAACTAGGTCCAGCTCAACAAGATTTCTGCGCATCTCGGCTTCTTCATGACGGAACAACACACCGTGAGGAAAAAGGATAGCGCAGCGTCCGGTCTTTTTATTCAAGCTCATTAGTATGTGTTGCAAAAAAGCATAGTCGGCACGGCCCTGCGGAGGCGTCCCCAAAAAGTTGCGTCCATAGGGATCGGTAGAAAAAGCGTCACGGTTCCATTGTTTAATCGAATAGGGTGGATTGGCCAGAACCATATCAAATTGCATCAACTTACCTGATTTATCAAGAAATGCAGGAGCTATCAGTGTATCACCTTGAACAATTTGAAAATCCTCCACGCCGTGTAGAAATACGTTCATCCTACCGATGGCGGAAGTGAGATGATTGAGTTCCTGCCCATACAGCTTAACATTACGCCACTCTCGGCCCTGTTCTTTCAAATATGCAATCGTGGAAATCAACATGCCGGCAGAACCACAAGTGGGGTCATAAATAGACTCTCCTGGTTGCGGGTCGAGCATCTCTGTCATGAGATGCACTACGGTACGATTCGTATAAAACTCCTGAGCCGTATGACCGGAATCGTCCGCAAATTTTTTAATGAGGTATTCATAGCCTACGCCAAGTTCATCCTCCGGGCAGTTGGTAATAGACAATGTTTTGGAGCTGAAATGCTCAATTAGCTCTTTTAAAAGCTCGTCAGGCAATCGGTTTTTATTGGTCCATGGCGCATCCCCAAAAACGCCGTTCAGCTTTTCTTGATTTGCTTTTTCGATTGCTCGAAAAGCAAGCTGCAGAGCCTTGCCAATGTTATTTGATTTCTCTCGTGTGACAGTCCAATGAGCGCCTTTTGGAACCTGAAAACGGTGATTATCCTCATTGAGAGCATACGTTTCGTTTCCTTCGGATTCCTCTAATGCTGCCGCGTATTCCTCGTCGTAAACATCGCAAATCCTTTTGTAAAACAAAAGCGGGAATATGTATTGTTTGTAATCTCCAGCATCAATGTTTCCTCTCAGGAGGGTGGCAGAACCCCAAAGGTAGGACTCCAACTCCTGCTGAGTAATACGTTCAGCCATTGAGCAGTCCCTCCCTTATCATGAGCTTTTTCAGTTCACATTCTGCAGAATATGCAGCTTGCATACTGGCTTTCAGGTTACCAAGAGCCTCCTGCAAGGTAAGCCCAGCTTCCTGATAAACAGGTTCCACATAGCGGGGAATATTAAGATTACAATTATTAGAAAAAATTTCTGCCATCGGTACAACACGGGCAAGTCCAGCGACATCTTTATAATCGGTGACTAAATCGAAAATCTGAGCAACATGCTCGTCTAACAGTTCATTTTGTGCACGTCCTTTTTTGTAAATTGAGGAAGCGTCAACAAACAGTACCTTATCTCTTTTGCTGAGAGGTTTATATGCTCTTAAAATCATAATGCAGGCAGACAGGCCAGCACCATAAAACAGATTTGGCCCCAATCCAATCACTGTATCGAGAATATCAAGCTCAAGAAGCTGCTTGCGTATTCTTTCTTCTTTTGCCGCACGAAATAGCACACCCTGCGGAAGAACGACGGCAATACGTCCTGTTCTCAGTTTCATGGACTTAATCATGTGCTCTATCCATGCAAAATCACCAGAAGAGCTGGGAGGGACCCCCAAAAAATTGCGTCCATACTGATCATTTTCCCAAATGTCGTCGCCCCAGTTCTCCAAAGAAAAGGGCGGATTGGAAATCACACAATCGAAAGTTCTGAGTTTGTCCTTTGAAATAAATGCGGGTTTTCTGAGGGTATCCCCTCTGAAAATATTGAAGTCTTCTGCACCGTGCAAATATAAATTCATACGCGCAATCGCAGAGGTAGTCAGATTTTTCTCCTGACCAAAAATCCTTCTTAGACATGCAAAATCATCGTCAATATGGTTCCGCGCTTCTATCAGAATCCCGCCGGTTCCACAGGCAGGGTCATACACGGTTTCTCCAGGCTTGGGGTCAATGATCCGGACCAGCAGCTTTACAACTGGACGTGGCGTGTAAAACTCGCCGGCCTTCTTATTTGTCAAGTCAGCAAATTTCTTGATCAGATATTCATAAGCATGGCCAAGAACGTCATTTGTGCAATGAGCATCGTCGAGATTCAGTGCTGAGAAATGCTCAAGTAGGTCTTTCAATCTTTCGTCAGACAAGCGTTCCTTGTTGGACCATTTGGCATCATCAAAATCGTTAAATATTGTGAACAGATTGCGAGGATTTGCTTTCTCAATCTGTCTAAACGCATTTTGAATGGCATATCCAATGTTTTCAGATTTGGAGCGAATGTCGTTCCAATGGCTACCTTCGGGAATTTGAAATCTATGGTTTTCCGGAAAAAGCGCATATTGCATATCGCCATCAGAATCCGCCAACGCTTCGCATAACTCACGCGTATATTCATCACAAAGACGCTTGTAGAAAAGCAATGGGAAAATATATGTCTTATATTCCTCTGGATAGATTGGGCCGCGCAAAATGTTACATCCCTGATATATATAATTGAATAGCTTTTGGGTGTCATTATTGCTCACAAAGCTGATTTGCTTACTCATGTCCCACCCCACCGGTAGTGCACTCTTTAACAGCGGGATGTTTGCCAAGAGGCGGGCAGTATTTAATTATATCGCTTAATTCGCAATTGAGCACACAACAAATACGGGCTAACACACCCAGATCAGGGCGCTGCACCTCATTCTTGCAATAAGAAATTAGCTGCGACCTCTGGAGATTTGCCGCCGCAGCCAACTTATTTTTACTAATATTGTGTAACTCTAAATACTCAGAAAGCACTATGTCAAAGCGACCCCAATCAATTTCGCCCATAATAAATTCACATCCCCATATCTTGTCAAATCAATTGTACATCAAAACGTAGATAATGACAGCTCTAATTATATGCAGGGGGGGGCGACTTATAGATGCTTTTGTAAATAATAAAAAATGTGTATTTATTTTCATATTTTAGCAATTTTGCTTTACGACAATTATTGAAGTGCGCTTGTTGGTGACACCCAAATCCCATGCAAAACGGACGGCTTTTCCGTCCGCTTTTTGCAAGAGCTCTCCATTAGGTCAAACTCCGTCTAACTCATTACCTGAACTCAGAATATAAAGTCACTTCTATATATTTAGTTTATATTGATTATGCTAGAAGCTAAAAAAGAGTCTGCAGCATAACTACAGACCCTCAATTCATTAGAATTGATACTCAAATTCAGACTGTTACCTATGCATTCCGAATAACCGCCTGCATCTTCCCCATTGCCTCGCTGGTAATGCCGGGCAACACGTGACTATACGTATCAAGCGTAACACCGATGGTGCTATGCCCCAAAATCTCCTGAACCACCTTCGCGTGCACATCCTGTTTTAACATCATCGTCGCAAAGGTATGCCGGAGGTCATGTATCCGAAAATGGGGCAGCTCTGCCTTTGTAAGTAATGCATGAAACCGATTATCCAAAACATCCGGATATAACGGCATGCCGTCTTCGCGGCAAAAAACCATTAGTTGGTTGGCATATAAATCTCCTAATTTAGCTTTCTCAATGTCCTGCCGATTTTTATGCTGCCTCAATTCTTCAAGCACATCCTCATGAAGCGATACCAATCTTTGCGACTTGGCGGTTTTGGTAGGATGAAATTTAGCCTGCTCAGTGTTTGTTTTCACCAAACTCCGCTGCACATGCAATGTTCCCGCCTCCATATCAATATCAGACCACTTTAGCCCCAAAAGCTCACCTCTTCTAAGGCCGGTTGATATCAACAAGTAGAAGGCCACAAATAGCCTGTCGTTTTTACTGGCAATGAGAAATTGCCGGATTTGCTCCTCATTCATTGGCTGTATTTCCCTACCAACCTTTCTGGGTACAGTCGCAGCATCAGCAGCGTTAACGGAAAGCATTTTTTCCCTGATTGCCTGCTTCAGAGAAGAGCTACACACTAAATGTATCAAGCCAACCGTCTTGGCGGATAACCCGCCTTTTTTGTCGTTTCTTCCATTATCCAACTTCTGATTGTATAAACGTTGAAGATTGCTGGTTTGTAACCTGGTTAACCGAATTTGACCAATCAACGGCTTTATATGTATTCGTGCTATGGTTTCGTAATTTTCCCATGTCGTTAATCGGCTATGCCGTTTAATGTGGTTTTCCAACCAATAATCAAGCCACTCTCCAAACGTGATTTTGCCGCTGGCTGGACTAACACCTTTCTCTAGATCCTTGATGATTAGTTTCAATTTCTCCCTGGCCTCTTTAGCGGTCTTACCATATACGGAAGGTCTATATTGCCTGCCTGTCGCGGAATCCGTGTACCTAACCCTTCCTTGCCAACGTCCGTCACTAAGCTGAACAATACTGCCTTCGCCGTGACCTCTTTTACTTGCCATGCTTTTTTCCGACTCCTCTATGTAGTAATAAGTGACTGAAGATGGTGCCGTCAGTCGCGAGCACCACCTTCATACACTCTCACATTGCTTATACCAATTGATTAGAAACCTCTATGCCGTTCAAGCCAAGCGAGCAACTTATCCCTGATAATTCTCACTTTCCCTCCGACAATAACCGCCGGGAACTCTTCTTGTTTAGCAATTTTATAGATAGCCGCTTTACCTGTACGCAAAAACGCTGCTGTTTGCGTAACATCCATCATTGCGGGATAATCTGTTAAATTATGATGTTCCATATTGTTTACCTCGCTATTTTTTTGTTGATCGGAGATTTGTTTACAAATTCATTTTATACAAAGTATGATTTCGTTTATAAGAACTATATTATTCAGATTCCGTCCTATTCTCACAAGACTCTTCGTTCTCTTCAAAATCAATATAGTTTTCCGGGTTGTCTTTCATATCCCGAAAAGCCTCCCAAACTAGTTGAGGTCTCATTCTGATCGCATACATCATTTGCGCCTGAGGATCGACGGAAGGCTGAGAAAACAGCAGTTCTCCGACGTACTGCTCAGCCATTTTTGTAATGATTTCATCCACATTCGAGCTCCCGCGAGGACCGGAAACGCGGCCATAAATATTTGTCGCTTTTAGAACTTCGACCGCGACTTTACGGTCACCATCAGCTAACGCTTCTTCCATCACATCAATAGCTTTCGATACCATTCCTCTAAGCCGTTCATGCGCATCGTCCCAATTTTCCTTACGTCTGACATTCAACTGACTGACGAAATATGGATTATTTTTCCATCGCGTAACAGTATGTCGACTAACTCCTAATGTCTCAGATACCTTGCACACCCCTTGTCCTGAAGCAAGCAGGTCTATAGCATTGAGTTGTGTTATGCTAAGCTCGGAAGGGTGCTTTTTGGTGCTTTTGGGCAAAAGAATCACCTGCCTAATCCAAATCCGCCACACCTTCGTCAGACCACGGCAGATGAGGATTTATTTCTATATGAATGGTAGGCAAAGGATCACACGAAGGCTGTCTCATAACAATATTGAATATACCATCGCCGTCATTCTGTAATTTTGCTCCTTGATTAGCCAGCCACGTAAGGCATTGATACAATTCTGGAAAACCTTCCCGTATTGGAAAAAGTAGCCCTAACCATTCTTCCGGTATCATAGGTTTGCTGGCCAGTTTTTCCGGCTTATGGGTAAAGGTTAATGTGGCTAATTTATCTTTTATGGACAATTGAAGCACCTCTTGTTTATGTAATAATGTCATAACAACAAACTTATTTTATTGCGAATGGTTCGTAATAAATATTGATACTTTTTGCTGCGTAATAATGTAATAAGCAACTTGTTAACAATGATTATTCTACAAAATTAGTTCTAGTAGAAACATCAATTTACTTGATTATTAGCTTTACTTATTACACATACATTATTACATTATTACATTATTACGGTCAGCATTATTTAATGATCCCTATGAGATTAGCATTGTAATAGATCTGTAATAAATTACAGTACCACTATTACACAGAAAGCGGCATCCTAATTTCAACCACTGTAACAGTCTCTCTAAGGGGATTTCTCTTGCTCTTATAGTCAACAGTTCTCCCTTTTGAATTGACATGGGGTATCAACCACTGATGTTGCTGAAAATCTGCCTTAACCCTATCAGAATTGAAGCCACCGTCTTTCATTGCTCTGGAGAATGTTCCAGAATTTATAAATATCGTATTCGCGTTTTCCACCCACCCATATGCATATGCATAATCGGGACTAAACTGCCTAACATTCTCTTGCTTCCATGACTGAAAGTATCTCATTGCACGTTTCGCTTCGTCAGATTCTTCCGTCGTTTCTAACTTATTAGCAATATAGTCAAGCATCTTCCAGCAATCAGCTACGGCGCTTTCTTCGTTGTCACCGAATATCCATTGCGCTATTAGTATATCTGTAAGTCCGATAAGGGCCAGAGCACTGAGATGGCTGCCCATTAAGCCTGCGGCTTCTGCTTGTAGTTTTTCAAGAATAGCATCATAGTCAGTTTGAAGATTGGGATATCCAATAATTTTTTCGATAAACACAAGACCCGCTGTACCATGCAACGTTTCCAATTGCTGGTGTAGTCTTGCCCCATAACTTTCTTCTACTACCCGTTCCACATGTAACTCCAGAACTCTGCTTTTTACTCCTGTCGAGGAGTTCTCCGCCGAGATGGGATGTTCGCCCGTACTTATTGCTAAAGTATTCCAGGTGCGACAATTAGCCAATCCACCTTGTTTAGCACCGCGAGTTTTCCCCTTACCTTCACCCAGCATATACATCAAGGATTCCACGAAACCTTGACCTTTGGCTACTATCTGTTTTTCATCAATAACAAGCGGTAAGTTGGTTAAGAAGCCAAGTTGCTGTTCAAGGCCCACTTTTGTCGTATTAAAAGTCATCATGCTATCAGTCGGTTTTCCCCATACAGATAATGCCGCCTTAGCTATTGCCGATTTGCCGCCTCGACTATCACCCCAAATATGAATCGCGAAGTTTCTATGCCCTAATCGTTCTACCAGAGGAGCGGCAAATCCGGCCGCTAAAACAAATCGACTGACAGGCTGTTGTCGTATCTCCTGAACAAGTGCCCCCCAATCCGGAAGGCTCCCAGATGGTCTAAATGCCTTTGCTAAACTAGCGTTTCCCCCGTCTACATCAAGGACTGCTTTTGTTATGAACGGAACAAATTCATTTTCGTTAATCCAACCTAACCGATCTATAGTAAAAATGAGCGGAATATCATTCATTTTCTCAACATCAGCCAGATAATTTACTAATGATTTCGCATTTTCACTAGTTACAGACACTCCGTATTTCGCTAATTCAGTTATTTTTGAACTGGAGCATATCATGCTTCGTTCCGCACGGATGGTTTGCCATTCATTATCCCGGTTGTATAACAGATCAACCTTCTCCGTCTTATCTTCTAAATTCTTATAGCGAGTAGCAATAGTGATTGGCGTGGGACAGATCTCTTTTCTACCGTCTTTCGTCCAAGCTTGAATCCCCTGCGGAGTAACTGACCAATTCTCACTTGTTGAAAATTCATACGTTAAACTTGCAAAGATACCTGCTGGTGATTGCCGCTTATTAGCTCGTCTACAATAGTCATCTACTGCAGCTTCTAGATACTTTACGGGCACCTTCTTATCCTTTAATGTGGTCAAGGTGCTTCCGTACGCGGCTTTATCGTGGCTCTTCAGTGCTCCCAGTGCCCCAATGTATTCAGCATCAAACACCTTAGCGGGGTCTATTGCAAGATCGCGAGGTAACTTTGCCAGTACACTTTTAGCTTTATGCACTACCGAAGTCGCTAATACAGCAGGAGCCTTGACACCACAACCATCGGTTGGGCATCCGTCGAAGCGAAGCTGATCACGAATATGTGCGCATGTTTGGGGACTACACGATAAACAATGATCAATCTTCTTATTTGTTTCATCTTCGGAATAGTTCGTATAGGATCTGCTAAATTGATGAATCAAGTCACTGCCGCTATTAGACCGGCAAAGATTACTTACCATTGCGAACCACTCCGGCTCTGGTAAATTCATAGCATGATCTCTGCAATGTTGAATAAAGGCACAATGATCAACAAGAAGCTGCGCATCACCCGAAAGATTATCTCTAGCCACGGAAGAGCGTTGCTGCACGTCATTCCTATCATGCAAATATGACTTAAAGTCACTCACTTGGTATAGTTGCTCATCATGACACTCTAAGATTTCCACTTTAACCGCATGTGCAGGATTTTTGTAGTTGAATGTACCTGGCACCCGCAACACTCGTGTTAAGTCCGCTGTATTATCAAACTTCCAACCTTTTTCTGCGCCTTCCGCTCTAATTGCTGCTTGAAACCCATCTGATAATGCTTGTGCACGATCTCTATCAGTGGCATCGGTGAAATACCACGGCGTTTCAAACAGCCAATACACGTGAAGACCATTCGCCGATTTAACTAACATCGTTGGCTTTAGTTTAAGAGTGTTAATCCAAGCCACAGCTTCTTCCTGTGACTGAGGGAGTTGTGTTTCCTTATGGGCAGTCGCTTGCACGTCAATATCAGCCCACAGGCAGGTAATACCGATAATATCGTCATATTTCCCCCGCCGAGAGGAGTCAAGGCGGGTTTCCCTAATACCAAGCCCAAAATATGCATCTTGCCCACGTTCAGACATTCTTAGTGCATAGTCAAACGCGTCATTACTACTCGATATGGGAAACCACTCTGTATGCTTATAACTATCCTTTTTGCACCAGATAGTTAGCCAACCTTCCTGGCAGTCACCAAACACCTTAATAAACTGAGTCTTACAGTTATCGTTTTTGTTCATAGACATTACCTCTTTTTTAGATTCTAGCTCTCTTGCGAGATCACAAGGTGCTTCTACTATCTAATATACCTATTTTTTGATGGTAAAGTTTTACATTCACACTCGAAAAAATACGAATTCTCTCTATTGCTCAATTCTATCGAATGAAATATTTTTTTGATGCTCACACTTCTCTTTAAGATTTGAAACATGCTTCTACTATCTAGTTATACCTAGTTTTTTTTTGTGGTAAAGTCTTACACTTATGCTAAAAAAGGCCCATTCGGGCCTTGGAATAACGTCGTCAATTAATAATTCCTATTGCTTTTAAACTAGCATACTTTCCACCTGCTCCGACAATGAGATGATCTAAAACCGTAATTTGCAAAACCTTTCCCGCTTCCACTAATAGTTTTGTCAGATCAATATCCTCCCTGCTTGGTGTTGAGTCGCCAGATGGGTGATTATGCACTAGAATGCAACTAGCACAGGATTGCTTAATCAATGATCGAAAAGTCTCACGGGGGTGCACGAGACTGGCGTTTAGGATTCCAACAGAAACATCTTCTTTGAAAACCACGGTATTTTTAGTCGTGAGCCCTATGACAACGAATTTCTCAATCTGTAAGAATTCCAACTCTCTGCGAACAAACTTAAACGCGTCTTCCGCACAGATTATTTTGGGGTTCCGGTTTAAATCCCCTGTATATGCTTCTTTTGCAAATTCCACTATCGCTTTAATTTGCCTGGCTTTCTTATCGCCAATCCCCTTGATTAGGCGTAACTCCGCCTCACTGACATTCATCATCTGCCGTACTGACGCATATTCTGCTGCCAATGCATTTACTATACAACTATCCGCACGTTCACATAGGCATAGAGCAAGCAATTCCTTTATATTAGAACTCATACCACCAATCCCCCTTAACAAACCAGCCAGCCTTGTACGTCAGGCTGGCTGATTGTTTGTTTATTCGTTAAGAGCTTTTTCCTCGACCTAATAGAAACTCAATAAACTCAGCCAGCAACCGTAGCAGAGATTGAGCCTGGGACATGTGGACACCCCCTTATTATGAAATGAAAAAACCCGCCAAATTCGGCGAGTTTTAGGAATATATATTCTTCTTTCCATATTGCTTATA
Organism: uncultured Pelosinus sp.; assembly: GCA_900542835.1. Classification (GTDB taxonomy): domain Bacteria; phylum Bacillota; class Negativicutes; order Sporomusales; family Acetonemataceae; genus Anaerosporomusa. The sequence goes on from UQPB01000018.1 coordinate 59,711, forward strand.
CCAAAACTAAAAGCTACTTATTATCCGAAGTGATCAAGGTCGTAATATATAACTCACAAGCATTATTTGACTATTACACAATTTACAAGAACCACATCTCCATCGATGTCTCTCTTTAGTAGCCTACCTTTAATCCGTACATAATTATCTTTGGATAATTTTTTCAAATCATTTACATAAATATCACGAATTTCACATCTAATCCTACTAGTATCAAATGTATATAATGAAACATAGTACCACTCGGGGGCATTTTTATATTGGCCGATATAAGCAACTTGTCCGTGTACGGTTACAATTCTACCGACATAGTCTTTTGCCTGCAATTGATTATAAGTCATAACTCTAAATAATTGGTTAGTACTAAAAGTATAGCGCGCAGCAGCCCTTTCATCGTTCAGTGTATCCTGTAATGCAGCCTCTTCAATAAAAATATTAATAAATACAGCTAATAAAAGTAACATACCTACTGCAATTGCTATTTTCTTCTTTGTTGACATAGATATCCCCCTTAATTTATTGAAATACAAATATCCACACTATTCTTATGACAAAATCAATTAAACCTCTTTGGAATACTCTCTCTTTTCATCACCGAGCGGAATCATAGCAACTAAAAACCCCTAACCAACCTCTAACCTTCCACGCCCCTCTGCCCATATACTAAGTACAATTAAGCAAAATATCCAAAGAAGCATTTCCATCTCGATTACCTCCCATAAGAGCTAGTAAACAATTAGTCCCTCAAATTCATAAAAATATTCTTTTGCTTTTACCTTCGTTACTCGCAGAGTTTTCAAATGTATCAACAATTTCTTGGGTAGGACAGTACATCATCTAAGAATCTCGATGCCACAATGATTATGAAGAGATATAGTAGCCTTTCATTGTGTATCCTAAATATCAATTATCTTTTGATTCTCCACAAGCCAACGCTCCTGGTAAGCTCTCTTAGCCGCCCAGCTAACCTCATTTAAATACCAGCCGTTCACGGAACCACCAATTACGGCCCCAATAAAGGGAATAGCAGCTAATGCTTTCCTCTTTGTGATATTAATACCAAGCTGTTTCGCAATCTTCCTTATTGCCATAACACTTGCTTCCTTCCCTGCCTGCCTAGCTGCTACTGTTTCGATATGTTTCCATGTTTGCTTAAGTAACATCTGTTCTATACTTTTGAGATAAAGCAGTGCAAAACTTTTTTCTTCAATCGTATTCGCTCCTGATGCTGCTAAAATACCTAGTATAAACTGCTTATCTTCCTCACTGTCAGCCTCATATCCATAACAAAGTCCAATTTTATGTACTGTTCGCAATGCTAAAGTGATCGTAGCCGGAATATCAACTATCATTCCCGGAAGACCAAATACTCCAGTTCCACCACCTTCTACTACTGCAAAGCCGATAGCCCAATTATGTACGTTGTCAGCCAATTTATCTGATATCGCTAAGTCTTTGTAGCGGAGGTCTGATATACAATCACAACAAGCTTCTCTTATGATGTCATCCTTGCTTGCCAATAACTGACCTGTTGAATTTGCAAAGTCCAATGCACCTACAATAGCTTTTTGAGGTACCGCCTTTTTTACCAGCCATTACATGGGTTCAACAAATATACCCAATGATTGGCTAATAACTCCAGGTTCTTCCTGCTTCCACTTACGGATAGCTGCAACCTGGGAGTTCTCATACATTGTTACCGGTTTAAAGTAGTCAGCCATTCAAAAATCCCCCTCATATTCTTTGTGCAACAAACAGGCACAGTAGCATAACGCTAAAGTAACAGCATAAAAAAATCAAATAGACGAATTGAAAAATTCAAGCAACTTTAAGAATTTCGCGCTGCATAGCCAATGACAACGTTCACAACTAATTTTTAAGACATAATGTCTTTTGCAACACTCGGTAAAATAACAAGGGGAGTATCCGCAAAGCAATCTGGTTCAATCACCCGACACAGTTTCTATTGTCATTTTGTCAATTATTCAACGATAATAATCTTCATTCCTGCATAATCTTGTCTTATCGTCAACTTTATTTCTTCCCTTCTCACTACCCGCTATCATAGGGGTAAGGGAGCGTGGACGTATGGCTGAATTAGGGAACCGAATCAGGAAAATCAGGGGCACCCTGACCCAAAAAGAACTCGCTGAAAAGCTTGGCGTTGACAATACGACAATCGCTTCCTGGGAAGCAGGTCGCCGGGAACCGGATGTAGACAGTTTAATTAAAATCGCAAAGCTGGCAGGGGTCAGTCTGGATTGGCTTACAGCAAGAAACTCATGGGACTTGGAGACGGAAAAAGAGTTCAATCAGCCTGAGTGGCACGAATTAATTAGCCTGTCAGTAAAACATGCTATCACGCCAGATCTACTAATGCCTGTTGTCCAATCTTTCGCAGGTATCAAACAAAGAATGGAAAAACAAGCGTCCAGAGGTAATTTGGATAATCGATGAATTCACTGATCGCTGCTTATAACTTAAGATATTTCTAAAATCTCTATTTCTTTGGATTTACGCCTAAAGAAAGAGATTTTTTATTTCAATCAAACGCATCTTCCTTGCAGTCCATGATAAGGTACAATAAGTTTCGCAAATTAGAATACGGTAAAAAAAGAGGACAAGTTTGCAGTTCCCCGGTAAAATGAAGTCACCACACACCATTTACCGAAAGGGGAAGAGCAAACATGTCCAAAGAAATTATACAGTTGAAT
>UQPB01000019.1 GCA_900542835.1 uncultured Pelosinus sp.
AACCTCCGTGCCCTCCGTGTATCCTCTGTGTCCTCCGTGGAATCGTTTTTTTCGCGCCTTGTCTTTTTCCTCCCGTAGTATCCTACTTTTGCAATACCCTCTTCTGCTGTATTGTAGCTATTTCTCCGGCGGCCGCTTCCAGGCTTTCTCCAGCACAACAGCCGCAGTTACACCGACGACAAAGCCGTTGGTAAGCAGAGGCCGCCACAAGGCGGGAACAGCCTCGGCAGCAGCCGCCGGCAGAAAAGCGATGCCGGTGCCCAGCAGCAGTGAAACGCCGACAATCATCCCTGCCTCCTGTTGAAAGGTTTGCAGGTACGGCGTAAGAAGTCCCAGGCCGCCGGCGATTTGCGAGCAGAGCATATACAGCAGCAGTGTGCCGGTAACGGCGGGCGGGATAAGAAGAAACGCCTGGATGACAGCAGGGCTGCAGGCAATCAGCAGCATTACCGCCGCCGCCGGCAGCATTGAATAGCGGGAAGCGCAGCCGGAGGCGGCAATAGCGCCGCTGCTCAGCGAGTAATTGACCGGCCCGATTACACCGCAGACACCGGCCAGCAGATTGCCGATACCGGTTACAAGCAAGCCGCGTTTGATGCGCCGGCTGTCTTCCGTGCCGGTCAGAGCGGCCGTCGCCTGCACGGAACCGGCGTCATTCGCCGCCACCGCCAGGTAGCAGAACAAAAACGACAGCAATACGCCCCAGTCCAGCTCCAGTGAAATGGCCGGGGTCCAGATGGAACTGCTAAGGCGGGCCGCTGCCATTGACGGCAGCGGGGCATTAAACAGGCTATAGTGGGCTAAACTGCCCGCCAGCAGCGCCCAAATAATCAGCGTCGAGCGCAGCAGGCGCGGCAAGAGCCGCTGCGCCAGCAGCATCAAGCCAAGCAAACCGCCGGAAAACAGCCCGCGTTCAAAGCTGAAATCCGTCCCGCCGCTGATCAGATTGACTACGGTGGGTAAAAGCGTAAACGCGATAAGCAGCAGCACGACACCCGTGACCAGCGGGGTAAACAAGCTTGTCAGCCGCCGGATGAGCGGCGTGGCGCTTACGGCGGCTAACGCCAGCCCGCCGGCGGCAATCGCCGAATAAACCGCGCCGGCCTTATCCTGACCGCCGGCGGCGTTTGCCAATACACCGAGCAGCAAAACAGTGGCCGGACCGGCAATAACCGGCAGTTTATGGCCCCATAACAGCTGCAGCAGCCAGGTCACCCCGGTCACCAGGAATACTTTGCCGATGTATGCCAGCTGCAGCTGCGTATCAGCGGGATAGTGAATACGGCCGCCGACCTGCCCGACAATGCTGATCATTGGAACGGCAATTGCCAGCCACTGCAGGCCGTACAACAGGTTCTGCCGCCAGGGAAGACGGTCGTTGACTTGATAACGCAGACGCATATGCAGACCTCCAGTCCTGACGCTGCTACAGACAGACTGAAACAGCGCTGCCAAAAAGAGGGTCCTCGCTCCCGCAGAGAGCAAGGACCCTCTTATTTATTTGCTTATTTTTTCAGGTTATAGAATACCTTGATGCCTTTATACTGGGCCAGATCGGCCAGCTGCTCCTCAATCCGCAGCAGCTGGTTGTATTTGGCTACCCGGTCGGTGCGGGCGGGCGCGCCGGTTTTGATCTGGCCAGCGTTAACCGCAACCGCGATATCGGCGATGGTTGCGTCCTCCGTCTCACCCGAGCGATGGGAGATAACGCAGGTATAGCCGGCACGTTTGGCCATTTCAATTGCGTCGAAGGTCTCGGTCAGGCTGCCGATCTGATTGACTTTTACCAGAATCGAGTTGCCGACCTGCTGGGCAATGCCGCGGCTTAACCGTTCGGTATTGGTGACAAACAGATCGTCCCCAACCAGCTGAACCTTGCTGCCGAGCCGCTGCGTCAGCAGCGACCAGCCTTCCCAGTCATCCTCGGCCAGGCCGTCCTCGAGCGAAATGATCGGATACTTTTCAACCAGCCCGGCCCAGTACTCCACCATTTGCGCCGGTGTTTTGACAAGGCCCTCGCCGTCGAGCTTGTAGCTGCCGTCTTTATAGAACTCGGAAGCAGCGGCGTCGATCGCCAGCATAATATCCTTGACAGGCTGATAGCCGGCCGCTTCCACGGCGGCGAGGATGACCTGAATCGCTTCCTCGTTTGAGGCCAGATTGGGAGCAAAGCCGCCTTCATCGCCAATCGCGGTCGATAAGCCGCGATCCTTCAATACCTTTTTCAGGGTATGATAAATTTCCGCGTTCATCCGCAGCGCCTGCGCGAACGATTCCGCCCCTACCGGCATAATCATAAACTCCTGAATATCGACATTGTTGTCGGCGTGAGCGCCACCATTCAAAATATTCATCATCGGCACCGGCAGTTGCTTGGCATTAAACCCGCCCAAATACTGATAGAGCGGCATCCCCTGGGAAGCAGCGGCCGCCTTGGCTACCGCCATCGAGACTCCCAGTACGGCGTTGGCGCCAAGCTTGCTTTTATTCGGCGTACCGTCAAGCTCAATCATGGCCTGATCGACACCGATCTGATCCAGCGCGTCCATGCCGATCAATTCCGCGGCAATTGTTTCATTGACGTTTTCCACAGCGGTCAGCACGCCCTTGCCCAGGTAGCGCTGTTTGTCGCCGTCGCGGAGCTCCACCGCTTCATACATGCCTGTGGAAGCGCCGGAGGGAACGGCGGCGCGGCCCAGACTGCCGTCTTCAAGTGTGACGTCGACCTCAATAGTCGGATTGCCGCGGGAATCCATAATTTCCCGGGCCATAATATCAATAATTGTTGTAGACACGTTATTCAGCCTCCTCATGCGTTGTCGATACAATCAAACTTTTGCCGGTCATGGCGGCAGGCTGCTCAAGACCGGCCAGATCAAGGATAGTCGGGGCAAGGTCTGCCAAAATTCCAGGGCGCAGACGGCGGCCGCGATGGCGTTCCGATACCAGAATAAGCGGAACCAGGTTGGTCGTATGCGCCGTATGCGGCTTGCCTGTCTCCGGATCGACCATGACTTCGGCATTACCGTGGTCAGCAGTGATCAGGGTGACACCGCCTTGCTCCCGCAGGGCCTCGACAATCCGTCCCAGGCAGGCGTCGACCGTGTTCACCGCCCGCACCGCCGCCTCAAGCTTGCCGGTATGGCCAACCATATCCGTATTGGCGAAGTTTAAGATAATCACATCATATTTACCGGATTTAATCTCTGTCAGCAGGCGTTCCGTCACTTCCGGCGCGCTCATTTCCGGCTGCAGATCATAGGTTGCCACTTTCGGCGACGGAATCAGCACCCTGTCCTCACCCGGATTAGCCGTTTCCTCACCGCCATTGAAGAAATAGGTGACATGGGCATATTTTTCCGTTTCGGCAATTCGCAGCTGCCGCAGACCGGCGCTGCTGATGACTTCGCCAAGTGTTTTGTCAATCGTCTGCGGACGGTAAGCTACCGGTACGTCAAAGGTTTCGTCATATTGCGTCATCGTGGCGAAGTGCAGCTGCAGCCGGCCGCCGCAGCGGCTAAAGCCGGCAAACTCCTTGTCAATAAACGCCCGTGTCAGCTGCCGGGCCCGGTCTGGACGGAAATTAAAGAAAATAACACTGTCGCCGGCGGTGATGCCGCATTCGCCGCCCCCCGCAACCACTGTCGGCAGCACAAATTCATCCGTCTCCTGCCGCGCGTAGGCCTGCTGCACCGCCGCAGCTGCCGAAGCGGCCTGTTCACCCTGGCGGCAGACCAGGACGTTGTAGGCCTTCTCCAGCCGTTCCCAGCGCTGGTCACGGTCCATCGCGTAATAGCGTCCGGCAATCGAAGCGATCCGGCCGACTCCCAGCCGCGCCATTTCCGCTTCCAGCGCCTCGATATAGGTCAGCGCACTGCTGGGCGGCACATCGCGGCCATCGAGAAAGGCATGTACATAGACCCGTTCCTGCCCGCGCCGCTTTGCCAGTTCAAGCAGGGCAGACACATGGCTGATATGACTGTGAACGCCGCCGTCAGACAACAGACCCAGCAAATGCAGGGCACCGCCGCCGGATTTCGCCTTGTCCACCGCTTCGCAAAGGACAGGATTGCTGAAGAAATCGCCATCGCGAATCGATTTGCTGATACGGGTCAGTTCCTGATAAACCACCCGGCCGGCGCCGATGTTCAAATGCCCGACCTCGGAATTCCCCATTTGGCCGTCCGGCAGGCCAACGGCTTCACCGGAGCATTGCAGCGTCGTTACCGGATACAATTCGGAATACAGCGTCATGTGCGGTGTTTGCGCCTGCGCAATCGCGTTGTTGGGATCAGCGGCGGAGCCGATGCCCCAACCGTCTAAAATAACCAGGGCTATGGGTGATTTCAGTCTGCTCACTACGGTTTTCCTCCCCGCGAGTCTGCCGCGGCGGCAGACTCGCATTCGATCAGACGATCCTATTGAAAATGCACAATACGGGCAAAGGTGGCCGCATCCAGGCTGGCGCCGCCTACCAGCGCGCCATCGATGTCAGGCTGAGCCATCAGCTCGTCAATATTATCGGCTTTCACGCTGCCGCCGTACTGAATCCGTACCAAAGCGGCAGCTTCCGCTCCCGCCAGCTCCGCCAGCGTAGTCCGGATCAACAGGCAGACAGCCTGGGCATCGGCGGCGGAAGCGGTTCTGCCGGTGCCAATAGCCCACACCGGTTCATAGGCAATAACAATGCCAGCTACCGCTTCCGGTTTCAGACCAGCCAGCGCCAGCCGCACCTGGCTGGAGACAACCGCTTCCGTCTGCCCCGCCTCCCGCTGCGCCAGCGTTTCGCCGACGCAGACAATTGGCGTTAAATTGTGCAGCAGAGCAGTCTGCAGCTTCCGGTTAACCGCCTCATCGGTTTCGGCAAAGTATTGCCGCCGTTCCGAATGGCCGATAATCACATAGTCGCAGCCGGCGTCGCGCAGCATTGCCGGTGAAATCTCGCCGGTAAACGCTCCTTGCTCTTCCCAGTGCATATTTTGCGCTCCCAGCTTCATTGGTGTCTGTTTGATAACGCCGCCTACCGGCAGCAGTGCGGTAAAGGCAGGACAAACAACGACGTCAGCCGCTGCCTGTCGGCCAATGCGCTGGCAAAGCTCCCGGGCAAACGCCTCGGCAGCAGTCGCCGTTTTATGCATTTTCCAGTTTGCCGCAATAATCGGCTTGCGCATACAGCCACCCCCTTATTCGTTTATTTATCAGCCAAGGCCGCCACGCCTGGCAGCACCTTGCCTTCCAGTAATTCCAGCGACGCGCCGCCGCCGGTTGAAATATGCGTGATCTGTGCCGTCAAACCGGTCTTTTCCAGGGCGGCAATCGAATCGCCGCCGCCGACAATGCTGACCGCGTCCGCGGCTGCCACGGCTTTCGCCACCGCTTCCGTGCCTTTGCTGAAGGCATCAAACTCGAATACTCCCATCGGCCCGTTCCAGACAATCGTTTTTGCTCCCGCCAGCGCGGCGGCAAACGCCTCGCGGCTGGCGGGCCCGATATCCAGCGCCATCCAGCCGGCCGGGAAGGCCTCGACCGTTACCTCGCGGCTGGCCGCGTCTGCGGCAAATTGTTCGGCGGCAGTTACATCGGACGGCAGCAGCAGGTTGACGCCGCTGGCGGCCGCTTTCTGCAGCAGCGATTTCGCCAATTCGATCTTATCGGCTTCCACCAGGGATTTGCCCAAATCGCAGCCCTTGGCGGCCAGGAAGGTGTTGGCCATGCCGCCGCCAATCAGCAGCGTATCCACCTTCTGCAGCAAATTCTCGATGACGCCGATTTTATCAGACACTTTGGCCCCGCCGATAATTGCCGCGAACGGGCGGGCGGGATTGGCGACAGCGCCGTTTAAAAACGCCAGTTCTTTTTCCATCAGAAAACCGGCAACAGCCGGTATGTAACGGGTAATGCCCTCAACCGACGCATGGGCCCGGTGCGAGACGCCAAAGGCGTCGTTGATCAGGATGTCGGCAAGTCCGGCTAATTGCCGGGAGAAGTCAGGATCATTGGCCTCTTCTTCCTTATGAAAGCGAAGGTTCTCCAGCAGCAGCACCTGACCGGGCTGAAGCCGGCCTGCGGCTGCCGCCGCCTCCGTCCCGACGCATTCCGCCGCAAAGCCGACCTCCCGCCCCAGCAGGGACGAAAGCGCCGCGGCGACCGGCCGCAGTGAAAATTCCGCGACCGGCTTCCCCTTCGGCCGGCCGAGATGGCTGGCGAGAATCACCGCCGCGTTCTGCTCCAGCAGATAGCGGAGGGTCGGCAGCGTAGCCCGGATCCGCGTGTCATCAGTGATCCGGCCGCTCTTATCCATTGGCACATTATAATCTACCCGCACCAGAACCCGCTTGCCGGCAACGGCAATGTCCTTAATTGTTTTTTTATTCAATGCTATCCCTCCCCCGTCGCTTACAGCCCTTTGCCGGCGATATAGACGACCAGGTCAACTACCCGGTTGGAGTAGCCCCATTCATTGTCATACCAGGAAACAACTTTGGCCATTGTGCCGTCAACTACCATAGTCGAAGCGCCGTCGACAATGGATGAGTTGGGATTGCCGTTAAAATCGCGGGAGACCAGCTGTTCTTCAGTATAGGCCAGTACGCCTTTCATTTCACCGTCGGCCGCAGCTTTCAAAGCGGCATTGATTTCGACGGCGGAAGCCGGCTTCTCCAGTTCAACCGCCAGATCGACAATCGAAACATTGGGAGTCGGCACCCGCATGGCAAAGCCGTTGAGTTTCCCCTTCAGCTCCGGCAATACCAATGCCACCGCTTTGGCCGCACCGGTAGTGGTGGGAATAATCGACATCGCGGCCGCACGGGCCCGGCGCAGGTCTTTATGCGGCAGATCAAGGATCTGCTGATCATTGGTGTAGGAATGAACCGTTGTCATCAAGCCGTGTTTAATGCCAAATTTCTCATGCAGCACTTTGGCGAACGGCGCCAGGCAGTTAGTGGTGCAGGATGCGTTGGAGAGAATGTGGTGGGAAGCGGGGTCATACTGTTTTTCGTTAACGCCGAGAACCACCGTCAGATCTTCGCCTTTGGCGGGAGCGGAAATGATGACCTTCTTCGCGCCCGCTTTCAGATGCGCCGCCGCTTTCTGGCCTTCGGTAAAGCGACCGGTCGATTCCACAACAACCGCCACACCGAGAGCGGCCCAGGGAAGATTGGCCGGTTCGCGCTCTGCCAGCACTTTAATCGCCTTGCCATTGACAATAATTTGATCGCCTTCGGCCCGCACATCCGCATTGAGCGTGCCGTGCACCGAGTCGTACTTCAGCAAATGCGCCAGCGTCGGCGCGTCGGTCAGGTCGTTGACGGCGACAATGTCGATCGCCGGATTGTCAAGAGCAGCTCTGAATACATTGCGGCCGATGCGGCCAAACCCGTTAATGCCTACTTTTGTTGCCATTTTTTATTCCTCCCGAAATATTATTTATTGGGATTGTTTACAATTGCCTGAATCGCTCTGGCGGCGGCTTCATCAGTCACCAGCATACCGCCGCCGCCGGCATTGGCCACGGCGACGATCGCCGCCGCCTTTTTGGCACCGCCGGCAATCATCATCTTACGGCTGATCAGTGACAGATCCTTTAGCCTCAAGCCGATGCCGGCAGTCGCATAGACGATCTCACCGTCTAATGTACAATAGTCGCCCAGGGATTCGCCAACAGCGCCCCGGCGCAGCAGCTCGCCGATCAGAGCCGGACTAAGCCGGCGGCGGACCGCCATCCGCTCAGCCTGGCCTACACCGTAGACGACAATGTCGGCTCGTCCGACAATCGCCGCCATATCACGGATATTGGCGTCGCTGTCAAGCAGCGCCGCCAGCGCCTGGTCGCTCACGGCGTCCGGCATGTGCAGCAGCCGGTAACGGCCGCCGAGTTTGCCGGCCAGTACTGCCGCAACCGTATTGGCCTGATACTCCACTTCCTCGCCCAGCGCGCCGCGGGCAGGCACGACCAGCGTGCGGGGAAACGAATCGGCAAAAGCCTGCGCCATGCGGGCAGTTGTCGAACCGCCGCTGACAGCGACAGTAACCGGTTCCCCCAGCCAGCGGGCCAAAACCGCCGCTGCCGAACGTCCCAGATCCTTTCTGACCGCTCCGTCGATATCAGAGTTGCCGGGGATAATTACCAGTTCCATCCCCAGCTTAGCCGCCAGCTCCGCTTCCAGGCTGGTTAAGCCGTGCAGCAGCCGGATATAACCGGCCAATTCCACTAAAATAGCCTTTCCGTCTTGGGTAATTGTCATGCCCAGAGGAGAGAAGTCCACCAATCCCGCGGATTTAAGAAAATCGACCTGCGCCCGGACAATCCGTTCGCCCACTGCCAGCGATGCCGCCAGTGCCCGACGACCGACCGGCTGCGAATAAAGGATCTGCCGCAGAATGTGATAGCGCTCTTCGACCACCGCCATAAGCTCAGGAGCGATACGCCGGTGCAGTCGTACTATATTTTCCATATGTAAGCACGTCTCCCCTTCTGGGACCAACTGAGTCCCAGCGGAACATTTATCGTCCCAACAATATTATAACATAAAGGGAAATTATCTCACAAGATTTTTTGCAATTCTTACCCTGTGCGCGTCTAACTAAAGAAAGGGTCCTCGCCGGCACAGGCGGCCGGAAGCCGAGGACCCTCTCTCATCGCATCCCTATTCTTCCCAGTCCATTGCCCGTTTGACGGCTTTCTGCCAGCCTTTGTACAACGATTGCCGCCGTGATTCCTCCATCGCGGGTGTGAAGCGGGCATTCAGCTGCCAGTTCTTAATCAGGTCCTGTTTAGAATCCCAGACGCCGACCGCCAGTCCCGCCAGATAGGCAGCGCCAAGAGCGGTCGTTTCCGTCACCTGCGGCCGGTCGACCGGCACGCCGAGAATGTCCGCCTGGAACTGCATCAGCAGATTATTGACGACCGCGCCGCCGTCAACCTTCAGTGCCTGCAGTTTAATGCCGGAGTCCGCTTCCATCGCGCTCAGCACGTCTTTGGTCTGATAGCACATCGAATCGAGAGTCGCCCGTACGATATGCGACTTGGTCGTGCCGCGGGTCAGGCCGAGAATAGCGCCGCGGGCTTTCATATCCCAATAGGGAGCGCCCAGTCCGGCGAAGGCGGGGACTACGTAGACTCCCTCAGTATCATCCACTTTACGGGCGTAATATTCCGAGTCGGGCGCAGTCTCGATCAGACGCAGGCCGTCGCGCAGCCACTGTACGGCAGCGCCGGCGATAAAAATACTGCCTTCAAGCGCATACTCGACTTTACCCTCGAGGCCCCAGGCAATGGTTGTCAGCAGGCCATTTTTCGACTCATAGACCTGATCGCCGGTATTCATCAGCATAAAGCAGCCTGTGCCATAAGTATTTTTAGCCATACCGGGCTGGAAGCAGGTTTGCCCGAACAACGCCGCCTGCTGGTCGCCGGCCGCGCCGGCAATCGGCACCACCGCTCCCAAGAAGACGGCCGGATCGGTTTTGCCGTACAGCTCGCTCGACGGACGCACAGACGGCAGCATGGCCGCCGGCACGTCAAGCGCCGCCAGCAATTCCTCATCCCATTGCAGACTATGAATATTGTACATTAAGGTCCGCGATGCGTTTGAATAGTCGGTAACATGCACTTTGCCGGCGGTCAGCTTCCAGATCAGCCAGCTATCAATGGTGCCAAACAGGAGCTCGCCGTTGACGGCGCGCTCGCGGGCGCCTTCCACATGATCGAGAATCCACTTTACCTTAGTGCCGGAAAAATACGCGTCAATGACTAAGCCGGTTTTTTGCCGGAAGCTGCTTTCAAGTCCTTTGGCCTTCAGCTGGTCACAAATTTCCATTGTCTGGCGCGACTGCCAGACAATCGCGTTATAAACCGGCTTACCGGTGGCTTTATCCCAGACGACGGTTGTTTCCCGCTGATTGGTAATACCGATGGCGGCGACAGCGCCGGGGTCAATCCCCGCTTTGGCCAGAGCTTCGGCGGCAACGCCGATCTGGGTGCTCCAGATCTCCTCGGCATTGTGCTCGACCCAGCCCGGTTTGGGATAAATCTGCGTAAATTCTTTCTGCGCCACCGCGATAATTGTTGAGGTCTCATCAAAGACAATAGCCCGGGAACTGGTCGTTCCCTGATCAAGCGCGAGAATATATTTTTTCCCCATGTTAGCCACTCCTTTTCCGCATAATATCAGTTTGCCCTCAGCTCACAGTCCTCCCCATGAATTGCCTTATAGTCAGTCAGGAAGCCAGGCCTACCAAGCGTGCAATTATGTAGGCAATTCCACCTCCGATCATCGGTCCTACCACCGGGATCCAGGCATAGCCCCAGTCGGAATCGCCTTTTCCGGGGATGGGTAAAATGGCATGTGCAATCCGCGGTCCCAAATCACGGGCCGGGTTGATGGCATAACCGGTCGGTCCCCCGAGACTCAAACCCAGAGACCAGACAACAACACCGGCTAGAAAAGTCCCAAGTCCGGGAGCTAAAGCGCCAACCGTCTTTGAGAAAATAGCAAAGAAGGCAAACATCAGCATGGCAGTTGCAATAATTTCCGAAATCAGATTACTCTTTGGATCGCGTATAGCTGGACCGGTAGCAAAGACTCCCAGCTTCGTGCCGGGATCTTCAGTAACCTTCCAATGCGGCAGATACATACAATAAGCCAGGCAGGCCCCGACAATCGCCCCGAGTATTTGTGCCACCACAAGACTCGCAGCTAACGGCAGGGTATATACACTGTTCAGCATTTTTGCAAACGTAACGGCCGGATTCAGATCAGCTTGCACCGACCCCGTGGCGGCAGCCACAAACGCACCGAGAACGACGGCAAAAGCCCAGCCTGTAGCAATAACGATCCAGCCCGAATTTTCTCCTTTGGATTTTTTTAATAAAACATTGGCACAAACGCCGTTGCCAAGAAGGATCAATACTAACGTCCCCATAAATTCGCCAATAAACGGACTTGTCATCTCTAACTTCCTCCCCTTATTTTATTGCCGGGCCACCGCCGCTGTCCGTTCCACCCCCTCCGCCAAAAAAAGCCCAAAGCTATCCCGTCACTGCCAGGATCTCAATGGACTTCTCTTTATCTCTCGTCCTACTTATACTGTTTTTACAGCCTATTCCGGATGATATAGAAATAGTACCTTTCTATCTGCAATGCTAATCCTCGCCAAAATTGCCGGCAAACAGAGCGGTAAGCGCGGCAATGCAGGCCTGCTCATCCTCGCCGTCGGCGGTAAGAACAATTTCACTGCCATAGGCCAGCCCCAGGCTCATCACCGCTAAAATACTTTTTGCATCCGCCTGCTTGTTATTGCCGGCAATGCTGACCCGGCTGCGGAAGGCGGCCGCCTGCTGTACCAGCCGCGCCGCCGGCCGGGCATGCAAGCCGGTTGGATTGGTTACCTTCAGTGTTACTTCGGTCAAGCTATCCATTCCTTTCCGTGCGCCATTGTCAGAAGAGCGATGATCAGCGCTTCCGCAGTTCACGCGCCGCCGCTGCCGTCGCCAGAACTTCGGCCAGATTCCCCCCCAGCGAGGCCTGGACAACGGCGCTGACCGCGCCTTCCAGAACGGGAGCGTCGGCAATGCCAACCCGCTGCCGCTGTGCTTCATCCAACAGCTCCAATGCGGTTTCGGCGCTTAAAACCGCGCTGCCGAGATCGACCAGAACGGCGACACCGCTGCCACTGTCGGCGGCTTTAATCGCCTCGAAAATTTTGACGGCATCGGTGCCGATAGTGCCGCCGGCCGCGCCGCCGGCGGCAATAATCTTTTGACCGGGCTTAGCCATCTGTGCCGCCATTTCACAGATTCCCTCGGCAATTTTCGCACTGTGCGATACGACGACAATCCCAACCATCACTTTTCCTCCGTCTGACGGCAGCAGAAATTATGCAGCGCCTCCAGCATAAGCCAGGTGGACGTAGCGCCGGGATCCTGATGTCCCAGGCTGCGCTCCCCCAGATAGCTGGCCCGCCCTTTGGCCGCAATAATCGTTTTGGTATAGGCAACTCCTGCAGCTGCCGCCTGGCAGGCCGCCGCCAGGCAGTCGATTAACGGCTTCTGCCCGCCGGCAGCAGCCGCAAAGGCCTCGGCCGCCGGTTCCAGCGCATCCAGAATTGTCTTTTCACCCCGGACAGCCTTGCCGCGTTCTTTAATGCCGGCAACCGCAGCCGCCAGCATCTGCGCCGCCCGCTCCGGCGCCGTGGCGGCTGCCGGCACCGCCGACGCCCGCAGAAACGCCGTGCCATAGAGCGGTCCGGCCGCGCCGCCGACAGTCGAAATCAACGTCATCGCCACCGTCTTTAACAGCAGCGCCGCGTCCGCATCAGCCGGCAGCGCCTCGACTTTGGCCTGGGCGGCAGTAAAGCCACGGGCCATATTGATGCCATGGTCGGCATCGCCAATGGCCGCGTCAAGTGATGTGAGAAGTTCCTTATTTTGCACAATTGCTTCACTGACAGCCACGAATGCCGCCTGCAGCGTATTCACACGATCAAGCCTCCTTAGGGTAAGCACTGATTACTCCCCGCAGCGCAAGCTGGCGGCTCTTTTTAGCAGCGCTTACTTAAAATTGGACCCAGGCGGGAGTATCCGCCGGCTCCTGCAGCAATGCCTTCAATTCGGCGTCAAGCTTCAGCAGGGAAACGGAAAACCCGGCCATCTCCAGCGAGGTCATGTAATTGCCCACATAGGTCCTGGCAATTGTAATACCATGGCCCTGTAAAATCCGATCGACCTCTCGGTTGACGATGTAGAGCTCCATCAGCGGCGTACCGCCCAGTCCGTTCACCATTACCGCCACCTCTTCACCGGCGGCAACAGGCATATCGGCTAAAATCTTTGCTACCAGATGAGCCGTCATCGCATCTGCTGAGCGGATTTGCTCACGATGCGTTCCCGGCTCGCCATGAATACCCAGGCCAACCTCGATTTCATCATCGGCAAGCGTGAAGCCGGGTCTGCCGGCAGCCGGAACCGTGCAGGGGGATAAAGCGATGCCCATGGAACGCACATTGGCGATTGTTTTTTCGGCAACCCGGCTGACCTCTGCCAGCGTCGCGCCGCCTTCGGCCATGGCACCGGCAAGCTTATGTACAAACACCGTGCCGGCAATGCCGCGGCGCCCGGTTGTCCAGGTGCTGTTCTCCACGGCCACATCGTCATCGACCACCACCCTGGCGACTTCAATCCCCTCGGCCGCGGCCATTTCGGCCGCCATCTCAAAGTTCAGGAGATCGCCGGTATAGTTCTTTATCACCAGTAATACGCCTTTACCGCCGTCTACAGCCTTTATCGCCTCAAATACCTGATCCGGCGTCGGCGAGGTGAATACCGCGCCGGCCACCGCCGCGTCGAGCATGCCGCGGCCGATAAAACCACCGTGAGAAGGTTCGTGGCCGCTGCCGCCGCCGCTGACCAGCGCCACTTTAGCCGCCGGCGCGTTCGCCCGCACTAAAACGCTAAACCCGTCCAGCCGCTTAACTTGCCGGTGCGCCAGAACAAATCCCTCCAGCATTTCCTCCACCACGGCATCCGGCTGATTAATCACCTTTTTCATCGCTTGCTTCCCTCCCCGTCTTGCCGGCTGCTGTCCGGCAACAGCCAGTCTCTCTCCCGGTATATACTAATGCAAAAACAGTGCCAACAGCCAGATCTGACGAACAGTTACGGTTGCGTCAATTCCGGAACAGGCAGATGCCGCTGCAGTAAAATGGCGGCGCCCGGAGCAGAAGGGGCAGTAGACAGGGGACGATTCCACGGAGGACACAGCGGAAGTCACGGAGGTTCACGGAGTAGTAAAACGCAGCACGGGCACAGCAGTAAGCTGCGGGTAGTAAAAAAGTATCAGGATTTAGCCAAATCCTGATACTTTTTACCTAAATATTATCATTTTTCCCAAGCCACTTTCTTGGTCAAGCCGTATTTACGGGCCTTTGCCGCTACGGTTTTATGGGTGAGGCCGAGAGCTTTCGCCGCTTTATTGAAGGAGCCGCAGCGTGCCAGCGCCTTTTCCACGATCCACTTTTCATAGCTGTCCCAGGACAGAATGGTTTCACCGCCGGGAAAAGCCGCCGCTTCCGTCTCTGCGGCTGCCGCCTCCCGCATATAAGCCGGCAATGCCTCAAGACCGATACCGGCGCCCTCGGCCAGGGCAACCAGCCGCTCGATCATATTTTCCAGTTCCCGCACATTGCCCGGCCAGCGATACCGCAGCAGCACTTGCAGCGCATCCGGACTGATCGTTTTTATTTTCTTTTTCTGTTCCTCACAAATCCGTTTCAAAAAATGCTCAATCAGCAGCGGTATATCGGCCTTACGCTGCCGCAGCGGCGGCAGCAGCACCGGAATAATATTCAAGCGGTAATATAAATCTTCACGAAACTCCCCGCTGGCCACCATCTTCTCCAAATTGCGGTTGGTCGCGGCGATAATGCGGACATCCACCTTAATCGTCGCTTCGCCGCCTAAACGCTGAAACTCTTTTTTCTGCAGAACCCGCAGCAGCTTTACCTGCAGGCTTTTTTCCAGATCACCGATCTCATCTAAGAAAATGCTGCCGTTATCGGCCAGCTCGAAGCTTCCCAGTTTTCGCTTGACGGCACCGGTAAAAGCGCCCTTTTCATGACCGAACAGCTCGCTCTCCAAAAGCGCTGCCGGAATCGCCGCGCAGTTTACCCGGATAAACGGGCCGCCTGCCCGCGCACTGGCAAAATGAATGCCTTCGGCAACCAGCTCCTTGCCGGTGCCGCTTTCGCCAAGTATCAAAACGGTGGAACTTCCCGCCGCCGCTTTCGCGGCGACCGCCAGCGCATCCAAAACCAGCCCGCTCTGGCCGATAAATTGCTTGAAGGCCTGCAGCGGTTTCTTGGCGCGAGCCAGCTCCCGCTCCAGATATTCGGCCCTGGCGGTTGCCTGGCTTAGTTCGTCCAGCAGCGTCTGGACCTCGGACAGGTCCTTGACGACGGAAACAACGCCGGCGATTGCCCCATCAACAAGAATCGGATTAACATCAGCAATCAGGGTTCTGCCATTTGGCTTACGGCTGATATTGCCCTGTACCGGCCTGCCGGACAACAGCGCCTTGGCTCTGGCCCCCAGCGGCGAGAGAGTCGCGATGTGCTGCTGCAGCAGCATATCGCGCGGCGTTTGCGTAAGCCGCGTATAGGCCTCATTAACGTAACTGATACAGCCCTTCCTGTCGACGACGCAGATTCCATCCTGCACCGATTCCAGAATCAGGTGCAGATGCTCCTTTAATTGCTTGACCTCCCGCAATTCACCGGTGGCGGCTTCAAGCGAGGAGATGTCTTCAAAAATCGCGATTGCACCCTTGGACTGCCCGTCCACCACGATCGGCGTCCGGTTGGTAAGCAAAACGATGCGGCCGATTTCCTGCCGTGAGCCAAGTTCCGTCAGCATCAGCTTATTTACCAGATGCAGCCTGGTGTTGGGGATGACATCACAGACATGTCTGCCGACCGCCTCTGCCTCCTGGATATTCATCAGCCTGGCTGCCGCCGGATTAAACACGGTGATGATGTTATTCTCATCAATGACAATCAGGCCATTGGCAATGTTGTTGAAAATATGCTCCGCCATAAACGCGTTATTCTGCAGGACCGCGTCCACCTGGCCGAAATCGGCGTCGCTAATGAGAAAATCACTTTCCAAGAAAGCGCACATTGCCTCGACGGCTTGCCCGGCCATCCGGCCGCAGCCAGCTACCGTGATGGCGTCGCCGGCCTTGACCCGCAGCCCGATCAGCGGCAGCAGGCTGCCGGCCGGAATCCGCTCCCGTTCATGGTAGTGAAAGAATAAATCGACCTGATAGGCTTGCTGAAGCTCGTGCGCTTTCTGCACCACCATCGCGGCAACGCGGGCATGCAGTCCGTTGCTGTGTCGAATGACCGCTTCTTGCCTCATCACCAGTCAGCTCCTTTCAGAACAGAGCGGCCGGCGGCTATTCGCCAGCCGCCGGCGACTGCCGCAGTGCTGCCGCCAGTTCACCGAGATGCGCAAACACATAATCCGGCCGTACACAGGCGGTTGCCAGATCCTCGCGGCCGGTTTCGCCGCTCAGCACCAGAATGCCGGTTATGCCGGCGGTAGCTGCGGCGGCAATATCGGTATAAAGCCGGTCGCCGACCATGGCCAGCGCCGCCGGTGAATACGGCTTGCGGGCAAAAACGGCGTCAATAATTTCCCGGTTGGGTTTGCCGATAATTTTCGGCTCGATGCCGGTAGACGCCCGGATCAGAGCAATCATCGCGCCGCAATCGGGAATATAACCGGTCTCGGTTGGGCAGTTGATATCCGGATGGGTGGCGATATAGGGAACGCCGCTCCGGATCAGCTGGCAGGCAAGCTGCAGCTTCTCATAGGTCAGGGTTGTATCAAACCCCAGCACCACATAGTCCGGCTGCTGCGGCGTCAGCACCAGCTGCCAGCGGGCAAACTCCGCCGCCAGATCCGGCGTCCCCAGCAGGTATACCCGCGCCCGCGGCTTAACGCTGCTGAGATAAGCGGCTGTGGCCACGCCGGAGGTGAGAATGGCGTCAGCCGAGACCGGCCAGCCCAGCCTGGTCAGCTTTTGCGCGTAATAATCGGCACTGCGGGAAGAATTATTGGTTAAAAACAGCACATCCCTGCCACTCTGCTGCAACTGCCGCAGGCAGTCCAGCGCTCCCGGCAGCAATTTCTCCCCCAGATACACCGTACCGTCCATATCCAAAAGAAAACAGGCAATATCGCTCAGCCGCCTTGCCGGCTTGGTCATGACGCCCTGTCGCCGGGAAATACGATGAGACGGCTAAAGTCAATGACCACCGGATCGCCTTCGCCATATTCGTGAAAGCTATTGCCTTTATCGATAACCCGCAGCATTTTTCCGCCGACCTGAATGCGAATATCGGTTGCATCGCCGAGATAGAAGCGATTGACAATCGTACCGGCGGCGCCGCGGCCGCTCCTGGCAATGCGGATCTGCTCCGGCCGCACGGCGACGACGCCTTTGCCACTGAAGCCGGCCTGATAGGAAAACTCCATGGCCAGCTCCGGCAGTGTAATCCGCCCGTCGGCGACATCGGCCTCGATAAAGTTGACCAGGCCGATAAAGTCGGCCACAATCTGATTGGCAGGATTTTCATAGATGACAGCCGGCTTGTCCGCCTGTTGAATAACGCCTGCGTTCATAACGATAATCCGGTCGGACATCGCCATGGCCTCTGCCTGATCATGGGTAACATAGATGACGGTGATACCCAGCTTTTTCTGCACTTCCAGAATCTCAAACCGCATGCTTTCCCGCAGCTTCGCATCGAGATTGCTCAACGGCTCGTCCAGCAGCAGCAGTCTCGGTTGCGCCACCAGCGCTCTGGCCAGGGCAACCCGCTGCTGCTGGCCGCCGGAAAGCTGATTGGGAAAGCGCTCGGCATATTGCTCCAGGTGAACCAGTTGCAGTGCTTTCATTGTTTTTTCCTGCAGGCTCTGCCGGTTAGTATTACGGATTTTCAACGGATAGGCGACGTTGTCGAACACAGTCATATGCGGCCAGACCGCGTAGGACTGGAATACCATGCCGATATTGCGCTTTTCCGGCGGTACGAATGTATTGACCCGCGATGAGCTGACAAGCTGATCGCCGATATAGATTTCGCCCGAACTGGCTTTTTCAAAACCGGCGATCATCCGCAGCATCGTCGTCTTGCCGCAGCCGGAAGGACCGAGAATGGAAACGAATTCCCCGTCCTGCACGGTTGCGGTAAAAGCGTTGACAGCCTTTACGTCACCGAACAGTTTTGTCACAGATTCAATTCTTACTTCAGCCACACTGTTTTCTCCTTTACAGTCAAATCCGGCTTTTGCCGCTTCCCGGGCAAGGCTGGCTCAAATGCTGATCTGGCCTTTGGACAGCTTGCGTAAAATAAGGTTGCCGATCAGAACAATCAGCAAAACAACCACCGCCAGCACCGAGGCATCCTGGGGATCGGCGTAGGTTTGCAGCTCGTACAGCAGCACGCCTATGGTTTTCGTCTTCGCCCCATAGAGCAGAATCGACATAGTCAGCTCATAAAAAGACGGCATGAAGACCAAAAACCAGCCGGCGACAATTGACGGCGAGATCAGCGGCAGCATAATATCCTTTAATGTCCGCAGCCAGCTGGCGCCGGAATTCAGGGCGGCCTCTTCCAGGGACACATGCACCTGGGTAAGCGAGGCGGCAATGGTCCGCACCGCCATTGTCAAATATTTCACCATATAAGCGACCACCAAAATCGTCATTGTTGAATAAAGATTGAGGCCAAATTCGCCGGAAAAGGTCAGAATCAGCGCTAAAGCAATGACAATACTGGGGGTCGCCCCGCCAAGCGTCGCCAGGCTGTCAGGCAGCCTGCGGCCCCTGACCCTGGTTTTTACCAGCAGGTAGGCGATCAGCAGGGCAATCAGGGTACAGACAGTAGCGGCTACGGCCGCGAGGATAAAGCTGTTCAGCAGCGGATCCATATATTGATCGTTTTTGATTACAGCCAGCCAGTTGCGCAGCGTCATATTATCGAGAGTAATCGGCCGCGACAGCGATTTGATCAGCGATGTGACCAAAATGGAACCCAGCGGCAAAATGACGGAGATAAACGCGTAGAAAGATACGGCCGCGGTAATCGGCCATTTCCAGATTCCCAGATCGACAACGCCGGGACGGGTGCTTTTACCGCCGATGGTGACATACTCCTTGCGCGCCAGCAGCGCGGTCATGCCGTAGAGAATAGCGTTGGCGACCAGCATCAGCGAAACCGCCAGCGCGGTGGCCTCTTTGATCCCCTTGCCGGTTCCCATATAGACATAGGTTACGATCCGGGTCGTTAGTACCTCAATCTGGCCAGGCATGCCGATGATCGCAGGAATGCCGAACGCCGAGCCAACGCCGATAAACACCAGTACACCACCGGCTACGATGCTCGGCAGCATCAACGGCAGCGTCACGCGCAGCAGGGTGGAGAGAGGCGATGCGCCCGCTATCCGCGAGGCTTCCTCCAGACTGGGATCCATTTTCTCCAGCGCGCGGGAAATGGCGATAAACGCAAACGGCAGGTGAAAAATCGTCATACACCAGATCAGACCGCTCATTGTATAAATATCAAACGGCGCGGCCGCCAGGCCGAACACCCGTACCAGCCAGTCATTGAGGTAGCCGGCGTTGGGACTGAGCAGTTGCGTCCAGGCAATAGCCCCGACATAGGGAGGGATCATATAGGTTGCGACAAACAGCGTACGAAATGTCCCCCGGGCCGGCAGATTGGTCCTGCCAACCAGCCAGGCCAGCGGAAAGGCGATTACCACGCTGGCCAGAGTACTTAAAAGCGATACTTGAAACGTATTGATGAACGCGCGCAGATTGACGGCATTGCCATAAACAGCCCGGTAATTTTCAACGCTCCAGCCATCGTCGACGGCAAAGCTGCGCAGCACCAAATACAGCATCGGCAAAACGGTAAAGATGACCAGAACAGCGACAGCCATGGCGATAACAGACCATTTGGCGTCAAGCCCCGGCAGCGTAAAACGTTTTTCCACGTTAGCCCCCCATTAGTGAGTGAAAAAATTCCCACTCTCAGAGCGTCAGGAAAAGATCCATCACACGATGGATCTTTCCTCTGCCCTGTCATAAATTTTAATCACTTATTTTTCGAGAACTTTAGCCCGGAAGGTTTCCTTTACCTGCTCATTTTCTTTAGACAGTTTTCCCCAGTCAGGAATATTTCCCTTGCCGGCAAAGCTGCTGAGAGCAGGCGCGCCTTTGGGAGCGCCGACATCATCGCGGACGGAGTGCATCCAGCCCTTGACAATCGCTTCCTGTCCTTCTTTGGAAAGCCACCAGTCAAGCACTTTCTTCGCCAGCTCCTGGTTCTGGCTGGCGTTAAAGATCGCTACCGGACTGGGAATAACAACTGTGCCGTCTTCCGGATAGACAACTTTGACCGGCTCACCTTTATCAGCCATCTTCAAAATGTTTTCTTCCAGGATAATAACTGCGTAATATTCGCCGCGGACCAGCTTATTCTGTACCGCCGAATTGCCTTCTTCCACTTTCAGGCCATTGGCTTTAAGCTGTTCGAAATACTGCCAGCCGTAGGTGTCCTTGAGAACACCGGCAAACACATAGGCGGTGCCGGACAGCAGCGGGCTGGGCATGGCAATGCGCCCCTTCCATTTCGGGTCCAAAAGATCCTTAAACGATTTGGGCGCATCTTCCGGCTTCACCTTGGCCGTATTGTAGGCAATAATCATATTGCTGACGCGGACGCCGGTCCAATAGCCGTCTTTGTCCTTATTCAGCTTTACATCCTTGCGGTTGGGAGAGTCGTATTTGAGCAGCAGGTTCTTCTCCTGCAGAGTGAGATAATAGGAGGGATCGGCCACCATCAGCAGATCGGCGGAAATTTTATTTGCTTCAATTTCACCGGCTACTTTGGCCATGACTTTCTCAGTTCCGGCCTGAAACCATTCGATTTCAACATCAGGGAACGCTTTCTTCAGAGCGGGTTTGACACTTTCAATAATGTCGGGATAAATAGATGTGTAGATCATCAACTTACCTTTGCCGGCGTCTGCCGCTTTCGGCTTCTCCCCATCCTTGCCGCAGCCGCCAAGAATGCCGGCCGTAAACACCAGAACCACAAGCAGAGCCAGCAATCCTACCAGACGTTTTTTCAAGTTTCTCTCCTCCTCTTTTTCGGCATAACCCGGGAGTCAGCTGCTATGAACCCGCCACCTCCTCTGTTTGGCGCCTGATGGCAAAACTCGCCAGGCCATAACAACTCTGATGTTCTACACTACTGGCTAAAAATCCTGTAAATGTGCTACCACAAATCATGCCGTTAGGAGAAAAAAATCCACATCCGAACTTAGGCGTCGCGGCTGGCGACAATATCGACCCCCAGGCCAAGAATATTGCCGGCAATCACATCTCCCGCCTTGACCGGCGCCTGAACCTCCACCGCCGCCAGACAACGAACACAGGCAAAAATTTTATCTTTCGGCAGCGGCTGCCGGGAAACGACCGGCAGCAAATGCAACCGGCTGCCGTGCAGCTTTACGGTGGTTGTCAGCATTCGCTTTGGGGCGGTAATTTCACTTTTAGCGTAAGCGCGGCCGCGCTCACAGGTAAAGCCGACCATGCTGATAATCTTGCCGTCGGCAATTTCCACCGTGCCGGAGCAGCCCATCGGGCAGACGATGCAGCTTAGCCCGCGGCTAACCGTTCCTGTTTGTTGCGTCATAGCTGTTCTCCCTCCTGCGGCAGCAATTCCGCGATAATCTCGCTGTTGCTGCCATTGCATTTAGCCGCCGCAATATCGGCGACAATCATTTCTCCCGGCTTGGCGACAGGCAGCCGGCGTTCCGCCAGCACGGAACCGTTGGCGGTTATCCGCAGCAGCGGCCGCAGCAGCGGCTCTTGCGCCCGCATAAACAGCCTGACCTTATCGTCCCGGCCGTTCAGGCTGATTTGCTGCGGCACCGCCGTCCGGATCCCCCGGCCGGCTTTGACAGGGATAACGGTTTCCGCCTGCGGCAGGCTGCCGGCCGCGTACAGGGCGGCGCTGCGGCCGGCAATATCGCCTTCTTCCGAAACAAAATCGACCAGATCGTGCACATGCACGACATTGCCGGCGGCAAAAAAGCCGCTGATACAGGTCTGGCGGTTTTGATCCACCAGCGGGCCGCTGGTCAGGCCGTCCAGACAAATGTTCATTGCCCGCGACAGCTCGTTCTCCGGGATCAGGCCGACGGAAAGCAGCAGACAGTCGCACGGCAGCTCGAATTCGGAACCGGGAACAACACAGCGGCCGGCATCAACAGCGGCTACCGTGACGCCGCTCACCCGCTCACGGCCATGGACAAAGGTTATCGTATGCGACAGGTACAGCGGAATCGAGAAATCCTCCAGGCACTGCACGACATTGCGGGTCAGGCCGTTGGAGAACGGCATCAGTTCGACCACGCCCTGAACGCGGGCCCCCTCCAGCGTCATCCGCCGCGCCATGATTAAGCCGATATCGCCGGAGCCTAAAATGACAATATTTTTGCCGGGCAGGTATCCCTCCATATTGACCATCCGCTGTGCCGCGCCGGCGGTAAATACACCGGCCGGCCGGCCGCCGGGAATCCGGATCGCGCCACGGGTGCGCTCGCGGCAGCCCATCGCCAGGACAACCGCTTTAGCGGCGATTTCAACAACCCCTTGCGTTGGACTGACTGCCCACAGTGCCTTGTCAGGCGTAACCTCAAGCACCATAGCTTCCGTCAGCACCGTAATATCGGCGTCGGCTTGCACCATCTGCACGAACCGTGAGGCGTAACCCGGTCCCGTCAGCTCCTCCCGGAAGCGGTGCAGGCCAAAGCCGTTGTGGATGCACTGCTGCAAAATCCCGCCCAGCTCTACGTCACGCTCCAGAATGACGACCTTGCCGGCTCCGTGCTTGCGGGCACTGAGCGCTGCCGCCATGCCGGCAGGCCCGCCGCCGATAATGGCGACATCAAAATTCAGTTTATTCACGATCAGTCACCTCGCAGCTTCCCGGCATTTTATCGACAAACAGATAAGAATCAATACTGTCCTTGCGCACCTGGGTCAACGGAAGCTCAAGCTCTCTCGCCAGAATCGCCGCGACCCTGGGGCCGCAAAAGCCGCCCTGACAGCGGCCGCTGCCAGCGCGTACCCGCCGCTTTACACCGTCAACAGTTCTGGCACCGCAGGGAGCATGGATAGCCTCGACAATTTCCGCTTCCGTCACCGTTTCACAGCGGCAAATAATCCGTCCATAGCGGGGATCGGCTTCGATCAGGCGGGTCCGCTGCGGCCAGCTTAATTCCCCGAAAAGCGGCCTGGCCGGATTAACGGCAACAAACCCGGTTTTTTCCCGCTGTTCAAGTCCGGCCTCCCGCAGCAGGTCACAGACAACCAGCGCGATTGCCGGCGCTGCCGTCAGGCCGGGCGATTGAATGCCGGCGGCATGGATCAAACCGCCGACGCCCGATTCGCGCAGAATAAAATCACCATCGCCGGCAGCGGCCCGCAAGCCGGAAAACTGCGTGATCGCCGCCGCCAGCGGCAGGTCGGGCAGCAGGTTCCTGGCGCCGCTGATGATCCGGTCCATGCCGGCGACAGTTGCGGCGGTATCGCTTTTGTCATCAACATCCTGCGCGTCCGGACCGATGAACAGATTGCCGTGTACAGTCGGCGAGATCAGCACCCCCTTTGAAATCGGGTCGGGGGTGGGAAAGATCACGCTGTTCACCAGGCCGCCCACTGACCGGTCGAACAAAATATACTCACCCTTGCGGGCTTTGATACTAAAGCTGTCGTCGCCGGCCATGCGGGCGATATCATCGGCCATCACACCGGCGGCATTGACAATGTAGCGGGTCTTTATCGTTCCCCGTTCCGTCCGGACGCCGCTGACGCGGCCGGCCTCCAACTCGATGCCCAGCGCCGCAGTCTCCCGCAGCACGACCGCCCCGTTGCGGATGGCGTTTTCCGCAAAGGCGAAGGTTGCGCCAAAGGGACAGATAATGCCGGCCGTTGGCGCCCAGAGCGCTCCGGCGACGCTGCCGTCCAGGTTAGGCTCCCGTTCCAGCAATTCCGCCTGCGACAATAACGCCAGTCCGGGAACGCCGTTTTGCCGGCCGCGTTCAAGCAGCTGCTCCAGAACCTTGAGGTCGGCCGCGTGCCTCGCCACAACCAGCGAACCGGTCCACTTGATATGCAGCCGCAGTTCCTCCTCCATCTGGTGGTAAAGCGCATTTCCCTGTACATTAAGCCGTCCTTTCCAGGTTCCCGGTTTCGCGTCAAACCCGGCATGCAGAATCGCGCTGTTGGCTTTGGAGGTCCCCATTGCCACGTCGGTTTCCGCCTCCAGCAGCACGATGTCCAATTGATAACGGGACAATTCGCGGGCAATGGCGGCCCCAACTATACCGCCGCCGATAATCACCACGTCCGCCTGCTTCATATTCGTCACGCTTTCACTCCTCCTGCGCCGGCGGCGCGGCCGCCGGCTGTTAATCCGGACGAAAAAAAGAAGCCAAACTAACCCCGCCGTACGGGGAAAGCCTGGACTTCTCTTCATCTCTCGTCCCAATATCCACTTGCCTATTGCATCATATTCAACAGCCGCCCGTGCAATCCTTCCCAATTGGCGGCAAAGATTACGTTATTTAATTCACGATCCGCCGCTGACGCTCACTTCATTGTCCAGAGGCTCCTTTGGCTGCTGCTGACCGCGCCAATGCCGCTGGCCAGAGCCTGCCGCACCTCCTCCTCGGTAAATACCAGACCACCGCCCAGAACCGGTACGCCGGTGGCTTGAGCGAGACGGTCGACGACCGAAGCCGGAACGGTGGCGGGCAGGACTTCAATAATGTCGGGAGTAAACGACTTTAACAAATGCAGACCGTGCTTCAGCGCCTCCGAATCCATAAGAAACAGACGCTGCACGACCAGCATCCCTTCCTCCCTGGCACATTTGGCCAGATGCGACTTGGTAGTGATCAGCGAATTGATGCCCAGCCGGGCCAGCATTTTAATGCCGGCCCGGTCTTTTCCGACCCCTTCAAGCAAATCCAAATGAACAAGCAGCCGCTTATCATGCCGCTGCGCCTCGGCAAGCAGTCCGGGCAAAACATTGATATCGCCAAATAACAAAATGACGCTGGGACCATAGACATGGCTAAGCACATAGCGGTAGTCCTCATAACTCCTGACCGCGGGAATAACCGGGCCGTCGCATAAAAGGCCGAGAAGTTGCTGATGATTCATCGTCTCATACCCTTTTCCCCATTTTTCTGTTGCTCCCAGGTAGCTATAGTTTAACATAGATTGCCAAATCTGCCCAGCATTTGCCCGCTAAAGCCGCCGAAAACGCCCGGACTTAAGCTGTTTATTTACCCAAAGGCCTGCCGCTTTGTCCGCAGCTTTTTGTCCGCAACATTGACAATGCCGCGAAGCAATCTATATAATAAAGGCAAAGTGAGGTGTCGGCAATGCAGGATGACAAATGCTGCTATCAGTTCCAACAAGCTGTTGACGAATATCTGATTCGCCATCGCAGTATCTTTGATGTACTGACGAAATTTCAGGAAGCGGCAGCCAGGGTCAACAGAGCTTACGCCAAGGCCGTGACCGAATGCGGCTGTGTCACAATTGAAGCCGGCCGTCAGATGGTGCCTGAGGAAGCGGAGTTTTGCCAATTACGAAAATATATGTCCACACATACGTCCGGCCTGCCCTGTGCCCAGTGCCGCGAGATCATTGCCAGAGAAATCGGCCGCAGCATGTTTTACCAGGCGGCTCTCTGCAATCTGGCCGGCCTCAATATCCGGGATATCATGGAAGAAGAGCATAATAACCTTAAAACGCTGGGGATCTTTCATTTATCCTGACTGCTCACCTAGCCCCGGTTGATTATTTTTTGCGCGCCATCAGGCGCGCATTTTGTTTGTCCGCACATAAAATGCACCTTCCCGGTTACGCTAATACTGGCTGTTGCAAAAGAACGCAAAGAGCGCTTCTGCGAAGCTATGCTCGTGGCCTCTGCGATCAACGCTTTCCCGCATTCCGGGCTTTTGCGGCAACTCCATTCGCGATTAGAATCCATGCAGCGAGGTGCAACTATGCGGTTTTTAACAATCTGGGCGATTGCCCTCCTTCTGGGCATCGGGGCGGCCGCGCCGGCGGCGGCACATGAAGAACTGGAATCAGGCTATATCACGGTTGTCGACGAAAGCGGCGCCGTCATTTTCGAAACTGGCAGAAAGGTTCACCCCGGCGATGAATTTATCAATGAGGACAACCGGATGTATGAGGTCATATCGGTGGATAAACTGCAGGCTTTAGCGGTTTATAAAGCCGATATCTCCCGGGAAATAGAACTGCAATTGTCTTTGCCGGCGCAGGCCGAGGCCGAGCAGCCGCAGCCGCCGCTCATTTCCATCTACCACACGCATAACGATGAGTCCTATATCCCCACCGAAGGCAAAGCCAGTACCCCCGGCAAAGGCGGCATTATGAAGGTAGGAACAGTTTTTGCCGCCAAGCTGGAAGATCTGGGCTACCGGGTTACCCAGAGCAAGACACTGCATGAGCCGCACGACGCCAACGCCTATCAACGCTCCCGTCGCACCTTTGTGAAGCTACTAAAGGAAAGGCCGACCGCATTATTTGATATTCACCGCGACAGCGCGCCGCTGCGCTCCTATGTTACCCGCATCCAGGGTCAGGATGTCGCTAAACTGATGCTGGTGGTCGGCCGTCAGAACCAAAACCGCGCCGCAACCTATAATTACGCCAAGCAGATCAAAGCCGCGGTTGATTCCAAATACAGAGGCCTGATCCGGGGCATCTTTATCGCGCACGGCAACTACAATCAGGATATTATGCCCCGCAGCATGCTGGTCGAGGTCGGTACCGAGACCAATACGCGGGCGCAGGCGGAAAAAAGCATTACTTATTTCGCCGAAACAGTACCGCTGTTTATTAAAATTCCCCCGCCTGCCAAGACGGCTGAGGCAGCCGGCGGCGCTGCCGCCGGGCAGATAACAGGCGGCGGCGCACCGCCGCCACCGCCTGAGTCAACCGGCTATGCCGCTGATATCGCCGCGATTATTGGCGTACTGGCCGCAGGCGCCGGTCTGTATCTCTATTTAAGCACCGGCAGTTGGAAGGAAATGAAAAACCGCCTGCGGCACTTCCGCCGCATCGAATTCACCAATTTCTTAGGATCTTTGCGGAAACGGCGCAAGTGACACTCCTAAATGAACGAAGGTAGGACTATGACCACTAAGAAACGAATCACATTGCTGCTGGCAGCGGGGATAACGCTGGCCGTCATCGCCGGCGTCTGGCTGTTCCTTCTGCCGTTGAATCTGCTGCCGCAGTTGCAAAAGCCGGCGCAGCAGCCGGTTTACGATTATTATGAAATCGTTGACGAAGCCGGCGGTGAAAGCCTGATGACCATACCGATTGTCGTCAATGTCGGCGACGAACTGCTGACCGAGGATAACCGCCGCTTCCGGATTGTTAAGGTCGTGGAAAACAAGGCTTACGCGCGGCAGACGGCGGGCGGGGAGCAGCCGAAAGCCGCTCCGCCGCCATAACGCCAGTACGCGGCAATATTGGAGGCCGGCTGGGTCAGAAAGCGGCGTCCAAGCCTTCCCGCACCGTTTGCACACCAATCAACCTGGCCGTTGAGGTTGAGGCCAGCCGCTTCAGATTGCCCTGCGGCAGAATAATCGTTTTAAACCCCATTCGTTCCGCCTCGCGGATGCGGGCTTCGATCTGCGTAACCGCCCTTACCTCGCCTGCCAGGCCTACCTCGCCGAGAAAAACCGTATCCGGGGCGGTGCGCGCATTACGGAAGCTGGAGGCCAGCGCCGCGCACAGCCCCAGGTCAATGGCCGGCTCATCGATTTTGATGCCGCCCGCCACTTTCACATAAACGTCCGAACTGCCCAGCATGATACCCACCCGCTTTTCCAGCACCGCCAGCAGCAGTTGGATACGTTTATTATCAACAGAATCCGACGTGCGCCGGGGCGGCATAAACGGCGACGAGCTAACCAGCGCCTGGACTTCCACCAGCAGCGGCCGCGTCCCTTCAATCGTGGGAATGACAATACTGCCGGGCACGTCCAGCGGCCGCTCCGACAGAAAAATCTTTGAGGCGTCCGGGACATCAATCAGCCCCTCGCTGCGCATTTCAAACAGCCCGATTTCATTGGTTGCTCCAAAGCGGTTTTTTACAGACCGCAGCACCCGGTACTGTCCGTGACGGTCGCCCTCAAAATATAAAACCGTATCGACAATATGCTCAAGTGCCCGCGGCCCGGCCAGCGTGCCGTCCTTTAAGACATGTCCCACCAGCACGGTTGTAATCCGGTTGGCCTTGGCCAGTCGCAAAAGCTGCATCGCGCTCTCCCGCACCTGGCTGATACTGCCTGGTGCGCTTTGAATTTCCGGCCGGTACACAGTCTGCACCGAGTCGATGACCAGCAGGGCCGGCTTGACTTTGACCGCCTGCTGCTCAATGATTTCCAGGTTGGTCTCGCTCAATACCAGCAGATTATCGTGAATCGCGCCGAGGCGGCCTGCCCGCAGCTTGATTTGATGCGCGCTTTCCTCACCGGTCACATACAGCGTCTTGCCATAATGCTCAGCCATATAGGCGCAGACTTTGATGGTCAGGCTCGATTTGCCGATGCCGGGATCGCCGACAATGATGCTCAGGGAACCGGGTAACAGCCCGGCGCCCAAAACGCGGTCCAGTTCATCGGAACCGGTGCAAAGCCGCGGCGTCTGTTCTACTTCAATATCGGTAATCGCAACCGGGGACTGTCCCTCCGATAAGCCCAGCGCCAAGCCCTTGCCGCCGGCACGTTCAACCGCTACCGGTTCTTCCACCATGCTGTTCCAGGCGCCGCAGCCCGGACAGCGCCCAACCCAGCGCGGTGATTCCGCGCCGCATTCCTGACAAAAAAATGCTGTTTTCCGTTTACTCAAACTGCATGCTCCTTCAACCCAGCGTCTTAAGATAAAACAAGCGCTACTATTCTGTAGCGCTTGTTTTCGTCATCACCAAGCCTGATTCCTTTATTGCTTTTTGACAAAAGCCAGTCCGTCCGGGCTGGCGTCAGCCATAAGGGTATCGCCGTCGGCCAGCTCCCGTTTCAACAGCAGCTCAGCGACCGGATCTTCCACCAGTTTCTGAATTGCCCGCCGCAGCGGCCGGGCGCCGTATTCGGGATCGCGGCCTTCCTTCAGCAGCACCGCTACCGCCTGATCGGATACGTCCAGCGCAATGCCGTTCTCCTGCAGACGCCCTGCCACATCGCGCAGCATGAACCGGATAATCCGGCCAAGCTCGTCGTCGCTTAGCGCCGAAAAAACGATCATTTCATCAATGCGGTTGATGAACTCCGGCCGGAACGCTTTTTTGACCTCTTCCAAAACCCTGCTTTTGGCAGCGGCGGCATCCTCCTGCTTCCGCTCCGCCAAAAAGCCCAGCGCCGAACCGTCCTTGCGCAAATGCTTGGCGCCGGCATTTGAAGTCATAATGATCACCGCATTCTTAAAGTCAACCGTCCGTCCCTGACTGTCAGTCAAGCGGCCGTCCTCAAGAATCTGCAGCAATATATTGAACACATCATAATGCGCCTTTTCAATCTCATCAAACAGGATGACGGTATACGGTTTGCGGCGCACGGCGTCTGTCAACTGGCCGCCCTCATCATAGCCCACATAACCGGGAGGTGATCCCACCAGCCGGGAAACGGTGTGCTTCTCCATATACTCCGACATATCCAGCCTGATCATCGCGTTTTCATCGCCAAACAGCGCCTGCGCCAGTGCCCGGGCCAGCTCGGTCTTGCCAACGCCGGTCGGGCCCAGGAACAGGAACGAGCCAATCGGCCGTTTTGGATCCTTTAAACCGGAACGGGCCCGCCGCACCGCTCTGGCTACCGATTGCACCGCCTCATGCTGGCCGACAACCCGGTCATGGAGAACCTCCTCCAGTCGCAGCAGACGCTCCGATTCGGCTTCCGCCAGTTTTTTCACCGGAATGCCGGTCCAGGCGGCGACGACATGGGCAATATCGTCAGGGCTGACCGTTACCTGATTGCTGCCCTTTTGCTTCCACTCCTTCTGACTCTGCTCAAACGCCTCGCGCAATGCCCGTTCCTGGTCGCGCAGCTGCGCCGCCTTTTCAAATTGCTGCGTCTTAGCCGCAGATTCCTTTTCCAGGGCCAGCTTTTCCAACTGCCGCTCCATTTCCTTTACCCCGGACGGAGTCGAGAACGCCTGCAGCCGCACCCGGGAAGCGGCTTCATCCATCAAGTCAATCGCTTTATCCGGCAGGAACCGGTCGGTAATAAACCGCGAAGACAGCTTGACTGCGGCCTCGATCGTCTCATCGGGAATTACCGCCTTATGAAAAGCCTCGTAGCGATCGCGCAGACCCTTGAGGATTTTAATCGCATCATCGGCCGTCGGTTCGCCAACCATAACGGTCTGAAAACGCCGCTCCAATGCGCTGTCCTTTTCAATATGCTTTTTATACTCATCAAGCGTGGTCGCGCCAATGACCTGCAGCTCGCCCCGCGCCAGCGCCGGCTTCAGGATATTGGCCGCGTCGATGGCCCCTTCCGCCGCCCCGGCGCCGATCAGCGTATGCAGCTCATCGATAAACAGAATGACTTCGCCTGACTGGTGGATCTCATCCATCACCTTTTTCAGCCGCTCCTCAAACTCGCCGCGATATTTGGAGCCGGCGACAAGTGAGGCCATGTTCAGCGAGATAACCCGCTTGCTGCTCAGAGCGTCAGGCACCCGGCCGTCGATAATCTGCTGCGCCAGCCCCTCGGCGATCGCCGTTTTACCAACCCCCGGCTCGCCAATCAGTACCGGATTATTCTTGGTGCGGCGGCTGAGGATCTGGATAACCCGCTCGATCTCCGCCTCCCGGCCGATGACCGGATCAATTTTGCTTTCCGACGCCAGCTGGTTCAAATCGCGGCCGAATTCATCCAGTGCCGGCGTCTTGCCGCCCGCTTTCGGCTGTGGCGCCTGACCGGACATGGAGAAGCCGCCTAGCAGTTCGATCACCTTTTGACCGACCGTATTCAAATCGGCCCCCAGCGAAACCAGTACCTGGGCGGCAATTCCCTCGCCCTCGGCCAGCAGCCCCAGCAAAAGATGCTCGGTACCGACATAACTGTGCCCGAATTGCTGGGCATGCTGATAGGCCAGTTCAAGCACTTTCTTCGTCCTCGGGGTTAAGACAATTTTAGCCTCTTCCGCCTGTCCCTGTCCCATCGCCGCCTCTACCTGCTGTCTGACCGCGTCCAGGCTAATCCCTAAAGACTGCAGCGCCTGGGCGGCCACGCCCTCTCCTTCGCCAATCAGGCCTAATAATACATGCTCGGTGCCGACATAGCCGTGACGGTAGCGCAAGGCTTCCTGTCTGGCCAGTTCCATCACCTGGTTAGCTCTATCGGTAAATTTATCAAACATTACAATCCATCCTCCCGTCTGCTTTCGGCTTTCGCCGCTTCCTGCGCCAGTTTTTCCCGAATTACCCTGGCTCTGAGCTGATCCCTGGCGGCAGAATCATATTCCGGTTTGCCATACTGCTTTACCAGATAATGCGGCCGGATCGTAACCAGCAGTTCATTAAATACCTGGGGTCCGACCGCCTGCAGGATATCCAGATCCGCGCCCAGCCGGACCTCGCTTAACAGGCTCAGCGCCTCCTGGCCGGACATGCTGCGGGCATACCGCAGTAAGCCGTAAGAGCGCCAAATGCGGTCAGTCAGCGAAGCCTTGGCATCATTAAGTAAAATGGTGCGGGCCGCCCGCTCCTGCGCAACCACCTGCCGGGCTACACTGGTCAGGTTATCGACAATCTCCTGTTCACTATAGCCAAGTGTCAGCTGATTGGATAATTGAAAAATATTGCCGGACGCCTCCGAGCCTTCGCCATAAATACCGCGAACCGCCATTCCCAGCTGCGTCGCCGCCGACACCATCCGCTGAATTTGCTTCGTCAGCACCAGGCCCGGCAAATGCAGCATGACAGAGGCCCGCAGCCCTGTCCCGATATTGGTGGGGCAGGAGGTCAAATATCCCAGCTGCTCGCTATAGGCAAAATCAAGCTTCGCTTCCAGCGTGTCATCAATCGCGTTGGCACTGATAAACGCCTCGGTCAGGTTCAGGCCGGAATGCATGCATTGGATGCGCAGATGATCCTCTTCATTCACCAGCACGCTGACCGCTGCGTCATTGCGCAGCAGGATGGCGCGGGCGCAAGGCTCTTCGACATGCCCCGGACTGGTTATATGCCGTTCTACCAGTACGAACCGTTCCAGCGGACTCAAGTTGTCCAGCCGGATCGACGCGTACTGATAGCCAGTTTGCTCCAACTGCGGCATAACCGCTTCCACCTGCGGCACAACCGCGGCCAGCTGACTGGCGTCGGCGCGATTCGGAAAGGGAACGCCGGCGAGATTTCTCGCCAGCCGGACCCGGCTCGACAATACGACATCACTATCGGCATTATTCGGCCGCATCCAGGATAAGACCGGCTCAGCCAGCCATTTTTCCGCCGACATTATTCTCCCTCCCCTTGCTGCGGTTCCAGCTGCCGTTCCATCTCTCTGATCTCATCACGCAGCTTGGCCGCATTCTCATATTCTTCCCTGGCAATGTACATTTCCAGACGCCGTTTCATTTTCTTTAAATTCTGCCGCGCAACCAATGCGCCGCCGGTCCGTGCCGGCACTTTACCGGTATGCACGTTAGCGCCATGTATCCGGCGCAGCATCCGTTCCAGCCGGTCGGCAAAGGTAGAGTAGCAGACACTGCAGCCGATCTTGCCATTATGGCTGAAATCGCCGTAAGACATGCCGCAGTTCGGACAAACCACCGTTTTCTGCGGCGCTTCGGCATAGCCCTGGTTAAACATGCCTTTCAATAAGTCCTGCACCGATAACCCGGACTCGGACGTAAACGTAAATTCACCCGTTTTTTGGGCGCAGTATTCACACAGGTGCTTCTCGGTTTTCTGATTGTTATTTACCTTGGTAATATGCACGCATGCCGGCCGCTTTTGGCAATCATCGCAAAGCATCCGTCTCGCCTCCCTATGAGTGATTGCGCAGGCTGCCTAACAGCGAGCGCAAAATATACAACCGTTCCCCCGCTTCTATCCGCTGCTGAAACAGACGGAATACCGTCAGAATCAACGACTCCTCACGGCCTGAAATCAGGCCGTTGTCCCGCATCCGCCTGACCGACGCTTCAATTTCCTCCTGGGATATCGGCATCGCTTCATCATATTGCATCTGAAACGTCGCCGCCGGCAGACGGGCAATGCGGACATAACCGCCTGTTCCCCGTCTGGATTCGACGAGAAAGCCGCGTTCACTGGTAAAACGGGTACTTAATACATAACTGATCTGCGAGGGAGCGCACTCCAGCTCATCCGCCAGTTCATTCCGCTGCAGAACCACGATATCTTCCGCTTCATCGGATAAACGCCGTAAAATCCATTTCTCGATAATATCAGCCAAGTTAGCCATTGTCATGCCTCCAAGTTGGTTGACCTTATTTGACCTTTATGTTGATCTTATTCGACTTTTTGCTTTTTGGCAAGTAGAATATCGCGATTCCGCGGTTGAATAAGACGGATCAGGCTTTATTATCGCCCAATAGCTCCAAAAAGATAACAATTGCTTGAATTTAAACGTTTGAAAGCGGCAGCGACTCCCGGGAAAGCAACTTTTTTGCCGCCGGCTTCTCCCGTCTCTGCAAAAGAGGCCGCCAAACGCATTTCCCAATGCGTTTGGCGGCCTCTTACTGTTATTGAACTGATTACAATACCTGCAATACCATAAACTTCAGGTAATTCGTCTCCGGCGCCGCCGGCAGAATCGGATGATCCTTTGCCTGATAGCGGTAGTCCAGCTGCCGGATCGCCCGTCTCGCATCGCGCGCGGCATCGACGATAACGGCGCTGAACAGCTCGCGGTCCATGTGATAGGAGCAGGAGCAGGTAATAAGAAAACCACCCGGCTTCACCAGCTTCAAGCCCCGCAGATTAATTTCCTTATAGCCGCGAACCGCGCCTTCCAGCGCGCTGCGGCTTTTCGCAAATGCCGGCGGGTCAAGAATGACGACATCATAGCGCTTGGCCTCATCACTCATCGCCCGCAAGGCATCAAAAGCGTTGGCGGTCACAAATTCGCAGCGATCGGCAACACTGTTTAAGGCGGCATTCTTCCTGGCCAGCGCAATCGCCTCTTCAGAGATGTCAATCGCAGTAACCTGTTTGGCCCCGTAAACCGCCGCGTGGACACTAAAGGAGCCGGTATGGCAGAAACAGTCCAATACCTCCGCTCCGTCTACCAGACCGCGGATAGCGGCCCGATTCTCGCGCTGATCATAAAAGAAACCGGTTTTTTGGCCGTTCTCGATATCGGCATAGAAAGGGAGGCCATTCTCCCGGACCTGAATCAGGGTATCAAAGTTGCCTTTAATAAAGCCCTTGCGCTGCTCCAGCCCCTCAAGCCGCCGTACCGGCACATCATTGCGTTCATAGATGCCGGCAGGGGCAAACAATTCATCAAGAATCGACACGATATCGGCACTATAGCGGTCAATGCCAAGTGCCAGGCTCTGCATAACCAGATAATCGCCAAATTTATCGACAATCAAGCCCGGCAGAAAATCCGCCTCGCCAAAAATCAGCCGGCAGTACTCCGGCTCGGCTAAGAAGCGCCGCCGGAAATCCCAGGCCTGCTTGATGCGGCTGCGGAAAAAATCGCGGTTAATCGGCTCTTGCTCGCGGGTCAGGAGCCGGACAATAATTTGCGAGCGGGGGTTGATATAGCCTCTGCCGATAAACCGCTGACGGTGATTATAGACATCAACAATATCGCCGGGGCTAAACTCGCCCTCGATTGCGCCAATTTCGGTTTGATAAACCCAGGGATGTCCGTTTTCCACCCTGTGCTGGGCGCCCTTGCGAATAATAATCCGCGCTGTAGTTTCCATTGTTACCTTCCTTCAGGCAAGTATCCTTGCTTTTAATCGTGTTTCCGGCTAGCCTCGCTTACAAACGGCAAATCCGGCCGGAAACGAGCCATACATATGAATAATTAGCTTGCAGACAGCATTTCTCCTGCATGCCGGCAACACAGCGGCGTAATTCGCCAAAAATCGGCAAAATCCCGCTAAATCGCCTTAAATCGCGAATTCAGTCTTTACATTGACAACTAATATCTATATAATGATTAATTGTATAATAACTATACGGCGACGGACAAAGCCTCTTCCATGCTTACTCCAGTAACCGGACCCGAAATCATTCTGCAAATGACGAGATCGTAACAATAAGGGGCGATGTGGGCAATGAAAGTAATCGGAAAACATCTGACTGTTGATATGTACGGCTGCAGTTTTGAGCATTTAGACGACATCGCTTTTATTAAAGAAGCCATGTTGACGGCAATCGCCCAGGCAAATATGACCCTGCTCGACTTTACCTCCCACAAGTTTAACCCGCAGGGCCTGACGGCAATGGCGCTGCTGGCGGAAAGCCACTTGAACGTGCATACCTATCCTGAACTGGGCTATGCCGCAATTGACGTATTTACCTGCGGCAATCCCCATTGTCCCGATAAAGCAGTTGCGGTATTGAAGCAATTTCTTAAACCGGAACGGATAAAGATCACCAATATTCGCCGCGGCGACTTTGGTTCCGAAAGCGACATGAAGCCCAAAGTCAAGACCAGCGCCGGCCCGATCACCCGCGCTAAGTCGACCAGCGCTAGGGTTCTCCGGTTTTTAGTACGGAAAAAGAATAAGTGACCTGATCACATGTTTAAACGCAAAAAAGGTCTGCCGGAAAACCCGGCAGACCTTTTTTTGAAAGAACACAAGTATATATCGATAGTACTCAAGAAGGTTGCGATTAACCGCATCAGGCCAAAATACTACTTACCGGATGGGGAACCACCACGGAGGGCACGGAGTTTTCACGGAGGAAACGGAGGAAGGGAACCCGATGAGACCTTTTCCACAGAGGACACCGAGGGTCGCCGAGGTGCACAGAGGGTTATGGTTAATAGTGAAAATTTTTCTTTTTCCTCTGTGCCCTCCGTGTATCCTTCGTGTCCTCCGTGGAATCGTTTTTCGCTCCTTGCTTTTTCCTCCCTCACGGAGGCAGTTCGCTGCCTCGCCCGGCTCTGGGGAATCGTTCCCCGCGTTCTTTTTTTCGCGTTATTAACACTGTTTCGCTATGTGCACAACCACTTGTCCACTGCCCTGGCAATCGCTGCTGCCGCACTTTCCTGGGTCGAGACGCTGCCTAACAGCATCTCTTCCTCAGGATTGGTAATAAACGCCAGCTCGACCAATACAGCCGGCATCGCGGTATGCCTGAGAACATATAGCCCGTTCGACAGCTTAACGCCGCGATTAACCAAGCCCAGCTCAATGACCAGCTCTGCCTGAATCCGTTCTGCCAGGCGTTTTGACTCAATACTGCCGGCATAGGCCCAGGTTTCCGTGCCTCTTGCCGCGGAGCGAACCGCGCCATTGCAATGAATCGATACAAATCCATCCGCCGCCGCGGCATTTGCCTGGGCGGCAATGCTTTCAAGCTCGTTGGCGCTAATAAAGCTAACCAGGTGACCAAGCCCGGTTAGACGCTGGCTAAGCTGTTGCGCGACGGCCATCGCGACATCCGCCTCCCGCAGCCCGGCAGGGCCAACAGCGCCGCTGTCCAGCGCCGGATAATGCCCCGGATTAACGGCAATTATCGCCATAAGGATCTCTCCCTCCGTTCAGACAAAAAAAATCTCGGTAATCGCAGCGCCGCTTACTCTCGTATTTGCAAACCCCTTTCTTCCCTTAACCGGACAAGTCTGTCGTGCAAAAACACTGGAATATGCTCCCCCCAGCCGGCACGGTCAATATTTTCCAAAATGCTTAAGCCCTCCATCACGGCATAAGTCAGCAGCGCGGTTCCGCGCAGGACATGGCCCAGGCCGGCAGCGCCGTCGATCAGGTTTGCCAGCACGACAACAGCTAAAATTATAAATTTACGCTTGATTCCATCGAAGGCTTTCGAGCTTGACAAGGTGCAAGTCCGCCACCCCGCCAGCATGCCAGACGCATAGTCGGCCGCTGTTAAAATCAAAAAGTACTTGATCGGCGTATCAATGCCGCCGACCAAAAAGGAAAAGGCCGTGCTGATCGCCGCCAGCACGGCCAGGATCCGAAGCTCTGCCTGTGAATAGTCCATCCCGGCCACACCCCTTGTAAGATTGGTAAATAACGATTTACCGTTTTGAATAAGCTATCATTGGCTCCTTCAGTCCACATCCCGGTTCAGGGTTGAAGTCTTACTATATTTAACGACTCTTCTATCGCAATATCCTTATACGAATACGCAAACCCTTCATGCTTTCCGATATGCAAGACTTGCTGCGGTTCATAGGATAGGAGGATATCGTGCACTCCCAAGGGGATGGCCCCGGTTTGGCTGCCGTAACGGTAAAAGATAGAGTCGCTTAATATTGAGGGGATTGCTTCTATACGCAGCCTTAGCTGACTCCCCGCAAGCTCTGCCTGGCGTAAAATGGCGCTGGGCTGATACTGCCAATCGACGGGATGGATAGCGGTAAGCGGGAAATGGGCGCATTGAGAAAAATCATGAGTATCGGAAAGCAGATTCACTTGCCCCATCGGCAAAAAGGCCTTAACAAAATGCCCTGAGCCGAACCAATCGATCTGGAGCAGGCTGTTTTTTTGAATTGCTTTGAGGAAATCACTTGCCAACACATGCTGCTGCTTGGTTACTGAATCAAGATCCTTAAACAACGTCAAAGTCCCCATGGCTGCGTCATATAAAACTAAATTTGCCGTATTTTTATGAATTTGATCAAAGGCGATGCTGGTATGCTGATTGTTGATTGACACTGCATATTGATCGTCGGCAATATTGACCTTTAACTGCCCGCTCACCCTGACGCATTCGGGAAATACATAAAAATGATCAATTGTCCGCATCGGCTTCACCTCCTATACGCATTGCGGTTTTAATAATCTGATCATAATAGGCAATGCTATACGCACAATTCAAGCGTCGATACTCGTCGGGAATTAACGGGCAGTAGCCGCGGCAGATAACGGTAACAGGACACTCGCCACATCTGGCAGGAACTTGTCCTAGGCCATATTGAATTTTTTCATTTGTTTCCGATTGAACCTGGCATAACAGGCGCTCACCTTTATGATTGATAATAAAATTGTTGTTCATGCCGCAGCGGTAGCTTTTATGATCATTCAACCGTGATAATACCTGTCGCAAAAGGTTGTTGAACGACGCGAAGAACGGATTGCCATTTACCATTTCTGTCACCGCATAATCCAAACCGCTTCTGAGCTTGGCGAAGTCATTTCCCTTACAGGCATAGCGATAAGATTCGGAACTGACAACCTTGTACATTTCATGGCCCCAAAAAATCTCCCAGCCATATTGCACAGCCAGTTCCCGGTAATATTCCTCGATTTTGGGCAGATCCAAATTATGCCGGTGTAAAACAGAATGGAGATTTAACGAATGCAGCCGGCTCAAATTGTCAAGATAATCCGGATCGTGTAAAAAGTCGCTGCCCCGCAAATGCTGATTATAGGCGTCGTGGGAAATGGTCAGTCGAATATTGTTGGCAAGGATATAATCGACAATATGATCGAATTTCAACATCGTACCGTTGGTCACGACATGAATCGGTTTATCCGTCAGGACCTCCTTAATCAATTCAACCGCCTCCTGGAAGCGATTAAAATCGAGCAACGGTTCTCCACCCCATATACCGACCCTTTCGATCTGATGCTTAACCGGCTCTATTTTGGCGATGATCTT
Organism: uncultured Pelosinus sp.; assembly: GCA_900542835.1. Classification (GTDB taxonomy): domain Bacteria; phylum Bacillota; class Negativicutes; order Sporomusales; family Acetonemataceae; genus Anaerosporomusa. The sequence continues at coordinate 38,476 of UQPB01000019.1, forward strand.
TGCTTTATTCAGCTTATCTTTGGGCGGCTGAAAATTGCGGGGAACATTATGCATTGCCCGGCAATAGGAGCAATGCATATTACATGACGATTCACCCAGCGCCAGCCTCATTTGCATGCTAAAAACCCCCATAAAAAAAATTGCCGGTCTGGTTCAGCAAAGGAACCTGCTGGATAACCGTTTTGATTAGGGACAGCCTAGTATGGATGTCTTCCCGGTTTAGCCAGCTGAGAAACTGCTTAGTGTGATCGCATTCCTTTTTCATATTGATCGAAGCGATGCAAGCAACCCCGCATTGACTGCGAAGCTCGCACTGCTGGCATTGCGGCAGCTTCTCATCCAGTATTTGCTTTTGCAAGGCAAAGCTTTCTTCACTGCCGAATTGACCAACCTGAAGCCCCTTGCCATATCCACAAACATAATTGTTGCCGGCGATATCGGTAATGATGTGATGCCGGTTATAGCAGCGGGTCTCATCAAGCGAATATCTTACATCGTCAAGGTAAGCATGTACAATCTGCTTAAGCTTGAGGTTGATTACGCCGCGGTCAAATTCATCAATCAATTTAATAATGGTGTTCTTCTTATAGGCCAGAAAGGCATCATACTGGCTGTCAGACAATTCATAGCCGGTCAAATCGCTGTTGGTGGTATGGGTCGCATGGACAAATAGCGGCAAGTATCGCTGCAGTTTATTTTCAATAGCTGCATAGCATTGGCGAATAGCCTTCAAATCACAATTAACATTGGAGATGGTAGCCGCCGCACCAAGCTTGTTGATTCGCTTCAGGTTGTCCCGATAGGCGTCCTTTAAGAAAATGTCGTCATAGCCTCTGGCTCCTGGCAAGCCGTCGAAGCTGACAATAGTAAGAATATCATGTTGGTTAAGGAAATCGACCACTTGATCATTATTCAACAGCAAGCCGTTGGTCATCAGGATATAGGAAGACATATCGCCACAGTGCTTAATCACTGTGGCGATATGCTCCAGGTATAGTGTCGGCTCCCCGCCAAGGAATTTAACGGTCAGCCCCGTCTGTTGCTTTAGCCAGTCAAGCAGCCGCGGCGAGATCTCTGTGAACTGGTCCTTCTCCTTAGCGGCATGGCAATAATAACAGCCGGCGTTGCATTGATTGCCCAAGAATATCGTAACTTGTTTCATACGATTGTCAGCGTATACTCGCACCACGGATTATAGTAGCGGTAGCCAAATTTCAGCTTCAAATCGCCTTTATAGCCGTATGGATATAGCCGGAAGCTGCCTGTTCCATGCTGCAGTTCAACCCGGCTGGTGTTTACCGTCCCGGCGGTTGTTTGAATATGGACAACCGTATTATCAATCTCCTGATTAAGTCTGGCACTGTATTTGGCATCCCATTTATTGATGGCAATCGGGAAATAGGCCAAACCGGCTTCATCTATTTGCGCCTCGCACAGGGAAAGAATTGCCGCTTGCTGCTCGCTATAATTGGGCCATAGCCCGTCAACAGCCCTGCCATATTCTTCATTTTTGAATTCCTGGCCGGATGGAAGCACTAACGCATACCGAGCCCAAATATCATAGCGCAGTACCGGCGAGGTTTCGTAGGAATCCAACGCCGCAGCGTCAGCCCTGCCGGAGAAGCTTGTTTGACTGTAAGGAATCACAAAGCTTTTGACCGTGCATTCTCCCCGGGCCAGCGAGCCGGTGTCCAGTTGATAATAGTTTTTCATCGACGCCTTATTGAAGAAGATATCGATATAGTTATTCAGCTTGATGCCGCTGCCATACGAGATCGCATAACCATTATAGATATGCCTGCCATTATTGGCGGGATGGAAGATGAGATAGGTTGTATAGTCTGCCAATTTCTCAGAAGCATGAAATAGCTCTTTTTTCTCCTGATCACATACCTGGATCGTAAAAACAGCATTTTCGTCTAAACTAATCGTAGCAAATTCTTGGATGTCCTCATTCAGCTTATTTAGATGCTGATAAAACTTCATACTATCACACTCCTTGTATAATAAGTTTTGTAAGCATGAATCCGCCGTGTTTTACAAAACTTATTTCATTTTTTTATTGGGTCAAGAATCCCCTGATTCTAAATAGTCAATAAGGAAATGTAGCAACGATAACGTCTATTTTTCTTTTATGAGAAATTATCGTCTCCGCAATTGCAATCGCAATTACAATTATTTATATAAGCTGATTCTCTTCCTCTAATCTCATGTATATGACTTCGGTTAATAAGCTCCTGTAATATAGATTTCAAAGTGTACGTTCCCGCAGGAACTCCCGCAGTTACTCTTTCGTATAAATGACGAGCATTGGTTACTGAAGTTTCCCCGCTAGTTTTCCCCCTAGTATAGAATGTCGCAGTGGCATCTATAGCATCGGGTGTAACGGGCCATGCATCCGGTATACCCGGAGCAGCTGCGCTCTTAGTCGTCTTCACGCTTGACCAGATAGGATCAGTACCCGTTGTAGAAAATGCGCTACTTGCTTTTTGTTTACTGGCAGTAAATGCTTCCCCTCTTGGATCATAGTTTACCATTACAGCAGCGCGATCCGCTTGATCCGCCCGGTCGCAGCGAACACCGTAGGTCTGGCCGTTACTGTCATTGCGCATCACAACCCGGCCCCACTCTCCGGCATTGGTGCGTGCCCCATCGGCCGTATAGGCAAGCTTGTAGGTCGCCGGCCCGCTAATCGGCAGCAAACGGGCCGCGGAATCAGCCGTGCCGCCGCTTGCCGGCAGGCTTTGACCCGCCAATATTTCCTTCCTGACATTGGCGAGGTCCTTCTTGCGCATATAGCCATCGCCACTATCATAGAGATATTGCGCCGCCGCGGAGTTCTCACTCGCTCGTTGCGAATTGTACCAGGTGTTTTGGATATAGCCGCTGGCATCACGGACGACAACACTATTAGCCACGCCGGCCTTGCCCACGCCATAACCGCCTACCGTGCCGGCGTTGCCGCCGTTCGCCGGCGCGGAGCCGGCGCTGTCGGCATAACTGGCATTTGTAACTTTGCCGCTTACCGATATCGTCACCCGGTCATTGGTCACATCCGGTGTCAGCGTGATATTGGCGCCGGCGGCAAGCTCCAGCGTGTCTGTTTTTGCATCCGCCTGAATCGTTTTACCGTTGACCAGTACGTTGCTGAACGCGTTCTGATTAACCTCCGCGCCCGCGGCAACCCCCTGTAGCTTATTCCAGCTGGCATTGTCAATAAATCCATCGCTGGAGCTTGTTGCCACAGCATGCGCGTGATTTGCCGGCGAAAAAGCCGACGGCAAATTGCCGCCCAGCTTTTCCGCGTTAAGTCCGCTATTAACGACGCCGTTGTTGACCGGGATCTGCCCCGCCTTGTTGCCGGGGCTTAAGCCCTTTAGCGTACCCGCGTCAGTTACCTGGTCGTTGGCCACCTTGGCGATTTCCGCCCGTATGTCCGCCGGACCCTGCGCAATAGTCTGCGTATCGGCAGGTTTATTTACAATATGGGTCATGTTTTCCACCTCCAAAATAATTAAGAAAATCAAGCTAACAACTGACACTTTATTTGCAAAGGATCAGACTATTAGAGGACGTTTATCACAGAGACGGGCAAGGGAAGAAAAGTAAAGAACGATTTCCACGGAGGCCACAGAGGATACACGGAGGGCACAGAGGGAAAACCGTGTTTTAATATCAAAAACCCTCTGTGTACCTCTGCGCCCCTCGGTGTCCTCTGTGGAAAAAATTCTTCGCCCTCTTCCCTCTAAGGCTCCATAACCTCTGTGGCATCGTCCGCTCCCAGTACCGGCCTGCTTTGCCGCTTAATAGCCCTTCACGCGCAAATCAACTCTGCCGCCAATATCGGCTCCGGCAGTATTGAATACCTGCAGCCTGACGTTGGACTTAGTTTTATTGGACCACACAGCCCGCCCGCTTCCCTCCGCCGTTGGCGTGACGACAGGAACTTCATAGTAGGTATGGCCGTAATCGACAGTAACGCCGCCGGCAGGTACAACCACCGACCTGGCAATATCCTTATCAGGAACATCTACACTAATTGCCAGTTGATTGACTTCCGGTGTCTGCGCCGTATCCAGGGTTGTTAAAATCACGCGGAACTCCGCATAGCGAAAGGTCGCCTCCAGCGGTGAAAACGGCTGCCAGTCAGTCCAGACTGAAGCGTCGCGTGACAGCCGGTATTCCAAAGCGGCTGTCGTGCCCGCGGTATAGAGGATGCTGGGCTGAAATACTGTCGACATATTGGCAGTCAGGATTTTACCCAAATCCTTGCGCGCGCAGACATACACGCCGCTTGCCGGGTAAACGCCGCCAACCGCAGCCAGTTTTAATACCGTTGCGCCGCCGATATCGGCAAACTTGGTCGTCGGATAGTCGGCAAAGCTGCCTGGCAGCGTTGCAAACGAAAATGACGATTTGCCAAATTCCGTACCGTCGTGCGTGCCGCTCCGCAATGCCAGCTCGTCATACTGCTTGATGACATTTTTCGGCTGCAGGTCGGTTATCAGCACCTCCACCGACGCGGCGGAATGACTGTAGCGGCCGCTGCGGTTGATTGCCTTAAGGTGGAACCTTCGCAGCAATTCCGTATCAACAGCTAATTGATATTGCTGCAGGGTAATGCCAGTGGCGACAATTGTCCCATTCTCAAAGCTGCCCCCCTCGCGCAGCTCATAGGCGACAATGTCATGATCCGGAACAGGATTCCAGACAAACACCAGCCTTTCACCGTTTTGGAATACGCGGAACCCGGCCACGTCACCCGGTTCAAGGGTGACGTAAATATTGTTACTGGCTTCATCGCTGTAAAAGCCGGCGGCATTCTTCGCCTTGATCATGATCTTAACATCGCCGGTTGCGGGAGGACTGTACGTCCAGCGCAGCTCTTTCGTCTCACCAATCAGGCTGGCCTCCTGCCATACATAGCCGGCCCGGATTTCATAGTTTGCCAGGTCGGATTCCGGCGACGCCTCAAAGGTGATGTTGAGCTGACTGCGGTCATGCGGATCTTGCGACAACCGGATATTGGCCACAGGCAAAGGATTCAAATTAAACAGCCCGGTATGAACAGCCGGATTCTGACTGTATTTACCCGCCTGGGTGACGGCTTTAATCCAAAACGTATGAACTGCCTCGTCCACTACCAGCACATCGTAAAAGGTGCCGGCAACTCGCTCGCCGATAATTTGTCCGGTGTCCCAGGATACGCCTTTGCGGATTTCGTGATAAGCGACATCACCGCCTGATGCGTCCCACATCAGCCTGACCTTTGTGCGGTCCGCCGACTGCTGCACAGCCGTGAAGCCGCTTACGTCGTCAGCCTCAATCTTCAGACTGGCGCTGCTATTGACCGCGCTCGACAGATAACCGGCGACGGTCCGGGCCCGAACTGCGATGGCGTAGGTGCCGCTTGCCGGAATCGTCCAACGATGACTGTTATTCTTTTCGGTTGCCACTTGTACAGAGTTGATAAAAATTTCATAGCCGGCCATGTCTTTACCGGGACTGGCCTGCCAGGACAAGCTGAGTATCGAGCGGTCGCGTGTCTCCTGCACGGCAATGAGGTCATTCGGGGGATCCGGCCGGAGAATCACTTGCAAGGCAGCAGTAGCCGCCAGCGCACTGGCATAGCCGGCAACAGAAATTGCCTTGATCAGATACGTCTGATAGCCTTCCGCAGTCAGCTGGTGAATATAGCGGGTTGATTTAAGCTGGGTGGCGACGATGGGAGCAGTATCCCAGTTATCCCCGCAGCGGATTTCGTAGTAGGACAAATCCTGCGCCAGCACGGCCGACCAGCTTAGCAGCAGCTGACTCCGGTCGGTTTCCTGCAAAGCGGCGGAAAATCCGCTGACATCAGGCGGTTCGATGCTAACCGTTATGATGGTCGTGGCGGGAACTGCCGAAGGATTGGCGCTGTTATCAATCGCGACTACCGAAAAGGTATGCGGCCGGCTTTCCGTAGCCGTATAAACATAGCGCGTGTCGCTGACCGGCGTTGGCGTTAAGATCGTTGCCCCCTCGCGCAGCTGGTAACCGCGCAGATCAATGTCATTGACTGATTGCCAAGTCAAAATGATCTTGGTTCGGTCGGCAGGGTCGCTAACGGCGGTCAGGCGGGAAATGTCGGCAGGGGGAACATCTTTGCCGCTGATATAGACCGGCAGGGCCTCTACCCCCGGCGATACAACACCGCTGTAATTAACCACACACACCTTTACTAAGTAAGCGGTCTGGGTCTTAACGCCAGGAATGGCAGCACTTAACGCCGTCATGTCGGCAGCGCCCCATTCAGTCCAGGACTGCCCCGCGTCGGTGCTGTAAAAAATTTTGTAACCGCGAACCGGCTTATTGCGGGGAATGCTCCAGGCTACATTCAAATTGGAAACAACCGTGCCGTCCTTTTGCCGGTAGGTCTCCTCCGCCGCGCTCACACTGCTGACTTCGGGCGTGGTCTCCAACTGGCTGTCATTGCTTGACGGGATATCGGTTGCTTCCTCATAGACTTCCTCGATATATTCCAGACAGGTGATTTTACGCCGCAGGTCCTGATCGCGGCTGATGCTGAGCACCCGGAATGGCTTGACAATCTTGTTGGTTTCGCCGAAGCTGTACAAATCCCACTGCTGCGGGACTGTTTCTAAGGCGTTGGCCAGTGTCAGGGTATCGGTGTTGACTTCCTCCGTCACCACACTCACATCAACCATCACAATTGTTTGCACTTCTTTAGCCGTCGCTGCCGCAGGGTTGGTAATCTGAAGCGCCAGCGAATAGAGCTTGCCAGGCAGCAGCGTGACCTCGCGATCCAACTGCAGCGTCGTGGGCGTTGCCGCCAGCAGCCGGCCGGAAACGCCCCATTGCGGCACGTCATGAGCCAACAGCACCACATCGTTGATCTGACAGGCGATAGCGTCAATATCGGCGCTGTGCTCCACCGTCCGCGTCAGGTAGCGGTTGAGCCGCAGCCGGTATTTGCCTTCCCGGTAGGCCTGAGCCATTGTGGTAACGCCGTCCAGAGTAATCTGGGTAATGTTCGGCTCGGTCGCTGCCTCATAATCGTCAGCGTAAGCCGTGATTACATCCTTTTCATAGCCTTTGTCCTTATTGGCAAACGTGATTTCAATGGCATTAGCCCGGTCCTTCAAGCCCATAAAGGTTTCCTGGAATTTATCGGTGAGGATATTGCCAACGGTAAACAACTGCACCGGTTCGCCGGGAGCATCGCAGACACAGCCGTATCGGGTACCACGCAGGATCACCTTGCCGCGGCCGACGCCCTCCGGCTTCTGCAGCGCAGTCCAAAGGTCGCTGGCCGTGGTAAAAATATAGTTGAAGCTCAGCTCCCGGTCGGCGCAAAATGCCGCCCAGTTGGCGAAATCCTGGTACACCAGCCGCGCCGCCGGCGCTCCCTGGGCGATAAATTCGTAATTGCCGCTATGCACGTTCTTAATGCGCCGGCAGCGATGGATAATATCATAGGCCGCCCAGGCCGGATTGGTTGCCGGTTTTCTCTGATATTCGGCGGCCAAAGGATTCCAGACCCAAACATCGTTACGGGTCTGCAGCCAGGTTATCGCTGGTACGCCTCCGCTCAGCTGGTTGGTCGCCAGCGCCTTAACTCCGACCAGCACCTTGCCGGGACGGGCAAAATCATCGTAGAGAATGCTTGAGAGCTGGATCCAGAAAACCCGGGTCGAATAACGGGTGCTGGTACCACTTTTGGCGACGCATCTGGCGCGAACCTCATACTGGTCAGCCGTTAACGCATCCACCCGGTAGGTGACCTGAAAAGGCGTGTTGGTTGTCCGGGTAATTGTCACCGCGCCGCTGGTCAGATTTTGCCAATCGTCAGTACCGACCCGGCGATACTGTGCTTGCACGGTAACGGAAGTATTGCTCAGGCTGCCGTCATCCTTGACATAGTATAGACCGCCGGGAAACTGCAGCGTAATTTCCAGGCCCTGGACGGCATTACCTTCTGTTTGGTGGGTAATCCAGGGATCGCCGCTATCCAGCTCGTAAGCCAACGACTGATCAACATAGACATCGTTAAAATTGCTGATCACCGGCTGGTCGTTGCCGCCCAGCCGGGTTTCAACTGCCACCTCCTTATAGTAGCCAACCGGATTGTCGTTAATCCGGACATCACTGATGCTGTCAACCGGCCCCTCGCCGCCGCACAGCAGGATATTCAGATGCTGATTTTCTTCCTTGCTAGACACATGCTGAGCCAGGATCTGGCCGGCTGTCCGCATCGTACCATACGTCACCGCCAGGGCATTGCCCTGACCTGTCAGCGACTGAGTGTTGCTCCAACTGTAGACTGGCTTAACCTCTGGAATGTCGGGCTTAGCCTTTGGAAACCAGTGGTTGACCAAGCTGCCACCAATCGCGGTAACAGCACCAGCCGCCATGTTAGCCCAGAATCCGTTCATTGCTCGAAATGTTAATCCATTAGCCCCTGCTACCACTTTAGACCAATTTGTTGCCCACGCATTCACGTAGTATCCCACTGCCATCATACCAATTGCTCGAAACCAGTCCCTACCGCTTTTGCCAACAACCGGACAAACGGCCAGCCATTCACCATCCTCCACAAGCCGCTGCTCCGACTCCTCAACAATATTGCCGTTGCTGCTGACAACAAAATCCTCCAGGCCCATAACGTAGGGTTGGACATATTCATAGGCAGTTCTGCCTGAGAGATGTTTACAAGTATGAATTTCTTTCCCCGTATGATTAAAGGGATTCTTTAGTACAGTAATTGTAATCAATTTCTCACCTCCGGCACGTAAAATCCTTCGATCCGCTTGGCCCAGGCTGGGCTGTCGATTCGGTCAATATTAACACCGATAGACTTGCGGGTATGAATGAAACGCCCGTTCCCGATATAGACCCCGGTATGGTTACAATAAATGGTAAACCGGATTACAACCAAAGCGGGAACCGGAATCTCCCCCTCACACCTGCGTAACCAAGGACGCTGCAAATGCAGTTCATGGTCAATTAAACTGGCTTCCTCGCAGGAAATATGATAATTAGGCAAAGCAAATCCATACCGCCGGAACACTTCAGTTGACAAGCCCCAACAATCAAGCCCAACAGTGGGATCGCGCCCGCCGTCCACAAAGGGTACGCCAATTAAATCCTGCCAATTTTTGTTCATAGCTCCTCCCTTATACGGTACCACCGTCTCTCAAATTCCTCCTCATGCAGGACACCTTTGACTCACTTTGAATCTTGATGTCCAGACCTGCCGAAAAAAGAAGCCGTATGACACGAGTGGCAGCATCCACGCAAAAGATGCTGCCACCGTATTGGTCCTTTTATGTTGTGATTCCAAAGAAAAGATAGTTGCGCTAACTTCCTTTAATGACTGAAAGCGCCTGGTTCTGCGATGCAACAAACATTGCAGATTGCTTGTGGTAAGTTTGGTCGGAGTTTGACTTTGCCTTTAAATATTTTGACGCTATTAAGTACAATCAAATCTGGCCGGCGGAAGCGAACTTGTGGACAATATTCAAATTCTGTTGGATATTTTCATCTAAAGGATTCATCCTCAACTATCGGTACATAGGCGACAAAAATGGGTCTTCTCGTTCTCTGAGGCTTCCACGAGCTAAAACTAAAACCTGAAATTTACACAGTTTTTGGGATACACCCGATGCTGCCACTGTGTTGGTCTTTTGGGTTGTCCGACGGGAACGACAGTAGCGTCAAATGAATCCTAATTCTACAGTCGGTTGCTATGCCTTTTGTTTGTCAGGATGCTAGAAGGCACAAGAGTTTCTGCGGTTCAGCTACCAGCTTCGGTCGTTTTGCAGCAAGCTTGGACGAAGTTTTGCAGGGAAATATTTCTCTGCCTATTTTTCCTTCGCGACCTCGTCATCCGACAAAGTTAGCAAATCTATTGTGTATCCATCTTCATCAAGAAATTCAACTTCATATTTTGGAGGATTTGCTTCGTAAACAATAAGTACAGTACCCCTAGTACCTTTCATAACTTTTTCATTTAAGTCTCTTCTCGCAGTTACCACATCATATTCTTTTAACATATACGTCCATTCACTCCTTTCCGTTGCGTATTTAATACATCTATTATATCCGATTTACAATTTTGTGGGAATTGCAGTTATCAACCGAATTACACCATCGTTGTTTTCTATCCAGGCAAACACTACGTCAATCGTCTTGCCGTTCGGGCCAGTTATAGGTATTACCTGATTATACTTGGTTCCAAACTCTGTAGTAGCGGTTTTCACAGCTTTATTCGGGTCAAAAACAATTTGTCTGGCTAAATCACTAGCATTTTCCTTGGTAAAACCAAGTGCTTTCTCAAACCACTTTGCCTTGCTTGCACCGTCTACATGTTCGACGTTTAGCAGGTATTTTTCAAGTTTGACTGTGACACTTTCGCGAGACAATTGTTCTGCAGCTTTGACAGCTTTACTCGACTCCTGAGTATTCACCTTCAATAATTTAGCCAGCGTACCTTTAGCTCCTGACAACAAGACAGGGGCTGCCCCTTGTACCAGCGCTGATGCAATTATCCCTTTGCTATAATTACCCATCGTATCTGCATAGAACTTTTGATCCTCAGGATGAAGGATTACGCTGCCGTCTTCGTCATATCTGACTCTCACTCTAGTCAATCCATCAGCCATCGTGCCTTCCCAGTAGCCAGCTTCATAATCAGCTGCTGTCAGCCGCGTAGCACTGTCGAATAGCGGCTTGTTTAAATAAGTCCACATCTCTTTCGCTGTTTCGCCAACGGCAGATGCCATTCCTTCTTCGCGCTCATACGCGTATTGACTGGCTAGATCATCCGGGATTTCTCCTGGCTCATAATCAATAATGGCAGGGCTAATACCCATTATTATATTATAGTTATACTCCACTTTCTCTTGAAATTTTTCACTGAACTTAACAACCTCATCCGTACGTTTTACATCAGCCGGGGAGGTATTCCATTCCTGATTTAGCATATTTGCTTCCTGCCTGGTATCTCTCTGAACATTTTTCAGATACTGCAGATCATTATCCACTGGAATTCCAGATGCCCTAAAGGCATCCAACTCGGTTCTATAGAAACTAATCTTCTGTTCGCGTTCCTCCAACGAGCTACTATTTGCTATATCGTTGATTACCTTTTGATATTGGGCATTCCAGTCTGCTATTTGAATCTGCAGCGTCAGAATATCCGTGATCTGTTGGTTAGTCAAGTGCGGGGTTGCCTCCTTGATTGCCCGCCAGGTTTTGTCATACCATATTGCCCCCGCTGTATTGGCTTGCTCCATTGCCTTGACCGCGATACCTGCGTCATTACTGTCACCGACAGTTGGCGGCAGCGGGAGATTGTCCGGCTCTTCCCCGTTCATTGATGCATCATCTCCAAATGAAAAATTGCCTGTCGGCATTCACAGTCACTGTTTCTTTTTTAAGCATACAATCCCCCTTCCGGTATGCTTGGTTCTCCCCCATACCGGACTGAATTGCCCCGGTCGCGGCAGGACTGCAATGTGCCGTTGCAAGCCGGCAGAGGTCCGGCATAGCCACACTCAATTCCCTTATACTTGTCGCGCCAGGCGCAGAAATTTTTCAGCACCCGCCGGAAGGGAAATCTGAGTTGGACGGATAGATCGGTTCCCAGATAAAATGTGACCCATTTGCTGTCACAAGTGGTGGATTGGACGGTAAAGACTTCCTCTAACTCAGGAACAGTATTGTCCAGATGCTGAGAATGAACTACTCTGATGGCCACAGTCGTACCGGTTAAACCGTTGTGTTCTTCCACATAGGCTTGAGCAATTTGCGTAATATTGGAAATTTGCAGCGGAATGGAAGGTGCTTTTTCCTTATGATCTTCTTTTATTTCGCCCAGCTTAAAATTGAAAGCATTCCAGGTATGACCGTTCCAGATAATATCCTCATTGTTGCGTACCATCCGTAACGGTTCCTCTGAGCCCAAAATGGCTACCTCAACTAACAGCAGCCAGACGCCATCACTGCTTAGTTGACTTTTTTCCAGCATACCGACAACAGACAAATTAAGCATCCTACACCTCCTGAACCGTTACTGTCCCGGCATAATAGCCCGGCGCCACCATGTTAAAACTAAATTCTTCACCCGTGAACCGAACAGAAAATACCTTGCCGGAGTAAGGATCATTGGCGACTGACGGATAGCACCAGACAAAAACCTGACTGCCCCCATATACGCTGCGATAAAAATCACGCAGGACCGCGTAATCGGCAGCAGGCAAAGCCGTCCACTTCAGGACAAAGCTCTGCGGTACCCGTGTAAACCGGGGCCGGGATACCACCAGCCCGTTCTCCATTTCCGCTTGCAGTGATGGGTCCTTGATTTTGGTTGTAAAGGGGTATACCGGCTGTTGTATGCTAGGAAATTGTGTCATTGAGTCTGCCTCCTTATGTTGAAATATATTTAAATTGTGAACGAACACCAGACCGACTAAATATAAAAGGCAGCATCTGCGAAAGATGTTGCCTTAGTATTGGCCTTCTATATCTTTATCCGTACAGCTTACGCTAAATAGGGCTAGTACGCCACCATTTATCATTCTACTCTCTTCATTTCAAACCAGTATCCGCCAGCGGTGCCTATTAGCGTATCATCATCCTTTATGAAAAAACCAAAACCACCCCTGCCTTCTCTACTATTACCCCTGACACGTTGGATAGTTTCACCTTCAATACCTATTCGCTTAGCATTTACTTTCCAGCCTCGCGCAAATTCGGCTACGCTCATCGTGATTACACGATAAACAGGATTAATAATTTCCTTAGTGCCGAAAATCGCCTTATCCGGGTAATACGCAACTTGTTTGCCAATCATTTTTTCGACTTTCACGTCACTAGATGCGACCGCACTACTGCCAAGATATCTTGTAATCTCCCATTTGCCGTAGAAAGAATGCTGAACCTGCTCGGCTCTTTCCTGATCACCCGCACACGTGCTATTGGCTTGCGAGTTTGCCTGTCCAAGCGTTGGGTCAAAAGCGTAAGCGAAAATTACGCAACTCATTACCACTGCTAGGATACCCATCCATATTTTTCTCATGTCAAGGCTCCTTTCATAATGTAAGATCAATGGTTATTCAAAACCGTCCGGAATCAGCCTTGTGTCATTCCTTTCATAAATTCCTTTAAGAAACATGTCGACTTCATCCATCCTGCGACGCCATAGCCCGCCGAATTTAACGCCGTCGACCTCAGTCCATCTTAAGAAGGCTTCCGTAACATCCTCAGCGGTAAAATTGCCGACAATAAGCAGTTGCTTCAATCTGAACTCTTCCGTTGGGTTTACCTCTTCATCCCAAACATATTCACCAATATTATACGTCAAATGAACCAAGGCATCATATTGGTTTTGCGTCAGCGCAATATTATGTTGCTTCAAAAACGGATCAAGGCTCGCTGCAGTGTATCGTTCCTTAAGGTCTTTGCTTAATAAAAGTCCTGCATCCGCTCTTGAAATCCCATTAGGGTAACTTTCGCCCGGTAACAGGACATGACCATAGCCAATCGTGCGTTTGCCGTCTCCTGCATCATATTCATATCTTTCATAGCGTTCATAGTCCATCAAATAACTGACTAGTTTTCCGCTTGGTTCAAGCTTCTTTTGCCCAACTGCGTTAATGATTGGGCTAAAGTTATCCTGCAATGACATATCAGGTGGATTGATAGGATCATTATACCTACTCCTACTATTCGGATTAAAGTCCGCTAATCCTGCCATAGCATATTGAGCGTCGATCTTATGACCGAATATGTACTCGCCGGAATTATCCAACTCATTACTTCCATTATTATCCTCAAAAGCAAACTTAGGTAAATACGCTAGTGTCTCCTTCGCTGCCTCGGCAACGCCGGCATCCCAAGCGTCTTTTTTTACCTGTTCGTAGTAATCATATTCCTCATCGTCTTCATCAATAATCCAGGCACGATTCTCTGGGCCTAAGTATATTCCATAGTAATATTGTGACCGCTCCCAAAATTCTTTGGTTACATCGAAAAATCCCTTGGCAGCGTTTGCCGTTTGAGCTTCTGTTTCCTGCAGATCGTCCGCTTCCGGCACTACGCTATTGGGCAACGAAAATATAGTGATCGTTTGTCCCGAATAACCCAAGTGTTTTTCTATTAGATTTAATTGAGCTAGGCTGTCAGCAGTAATTTCATCACCAGCGAAATGTGCCGATAAGTGAGACAGGAGCCTGTCATCTCCGACGATAGCAAAGCTCCTGTCACCCGGTCTTAATTTTCCGCTATAGTAAAGTTTCGCTAGTTCATCACCCGTAACTTCGATTCTAAACCGCTTGGCTACCGGCGACTGCGTTGCTCCGTATTCTGGAAACCCCCGAATTGTGACACCATATATCGCTTCCAGCGTATCCCACCCATCACCAGGTTTTATATCAAACTCCAAAAAATAACGAGTAGGTTTAGAAACAGGCGTAACAGTCGCACCGCCACCGATATTGTTAGATTCGAAACTGGAATGACTAGCATTGCTATCGCCAGAATAAACGTGGTTCCATCCCTCGTTTGACATCCAAGAATTAAACAAAGTATCAAAAATAATTTTATTATTCGCTGGCCACAACGATGTCGGCCCACCAGAATCTACATATAGCGACACATCATATATTCCTCCGCTGGCAAGTGCCGCATAAGTAAATTGTATACAAGCATGTCCTGGACCAAAATAACTTCCATATACATTGTTGGCTCTGGCATCTTGCGAAAAATTATATATCGCATTGTAACTTTCCCCGGAAATCGGAAATATCTTCCAGTAAGCAACGTCCAAATATTTCGCACTATCATCAACTCTGACCTGCCCTGGATTTGTATAAAACTCCCCTTCTTCTGAAGGATGGAACCCAAAATTATACTCCGCTCCGGTTTGATAATTAATGAGAGTATACCAAACATGACCTGGACGTGATAGAGTTATCGAACCATCTTCTTTTAAATACCTAGCACCCCGGTCTGCGATATTAACCCGAATTGCGAAATAAGCCATAAATTGATTACTCCTTATAGTTTCATCAAATTACTTCACATTCATTCGTTCTTTCAATTGTTTTTTTGCTTACTTTAAAAAACCAGTATATTACCGCCATTGGCAATATTGTTGCGAATAATGAATATTTCCAACCAAAACCCATTATTCCAGGCGCCAAACCAACAGGCATCCATGAAAATACACTTAACCATTGCAAAAGCAGCTGCTTTTTGCCATTATCAGTTCGATTAAAAAGATAAGCTGCCATACAAAATATGGCTATAGATAAAACTATTGTTGAAATTATTATGTCATTAACCAGGCTGTCAATGTTTCGATTAAGATTTCTAAACCAGTAACCGACAAACCACCCGATTGGCCATAGCAGTAGATATGGACCTATTGGCGTTATTGAAGGGAATATGCGACTGAGTATAACTAAAGGGAACGCTATTATAAAACATGTTATCCATTCAACAATTAAAGAATCCAAAGCGTTTAATGATATGGGCCAAAAGCAAGATACGTTTATTCCAAGTGTTGCAATACCAATCCAAATCCAGAAATGATGTTGGCAAATCAATAATGCTGCAATAAAAGTTAATAAAACAATGTATAAACCCACATCTAACCAGTAGTCATGCCAACCTGCGGTAATCAAAGGCAAGCAGAAAAAAGTAAATATAACAAGACATAACGTTATTCCAATATCCTGTTTACACATATACCACTTTACCTTTTTCATACAGTTGCCTCCAAATAATTGATCTGTGCGCTAGGGGCGCCTTACATCGGTCCTCTAATTGAGCCATTAAAAAGTCCTTCATGCTCAAAGAAGGTGCTATCGTTTCCTAATATAGTAGTCAATTACCCATAGCAACAGTCATGACAGTAAAATTCCTGAAGCCATATAACAACAATAAGTTTTTCTAAATCTATATTTACACACTACAAAAAAATGTTAAAAAACGAACCGCCTAAAACCATCACTTACCTATTGCCAGTGCCTCATCTATGATCGGGAGCATAGTCTACCATCGGATGGGGCACTGGCATTTCATCTTAAAACCATAATACTACATCTTTTTTCAGTGTACCATTTGATTTACTAAAAATTCCTGCCATGAGAGTAACGGATTTTTGTGGTTGCAGATTTAGACTGTTGCTTTACACCGCGTAAGCCGCCTGCTCATTAACCAGCTTAGCCACAATCATGCTGCCTCCGGCCCCCTTGCCATAAAACGCTCTAAACGGCAACTGAATCGTGACCCCCTTCTCACCCTCAATACCGGGAGATGTTTGCTGAAACACGACTTCTTCCATGAAAAACTCCAGACGATGAGCGCCACTGGTGAACTTGAACTTTAACGAGGACGGGGTATTGTTGACCGCTTTGTTGAGCAATACGGTATCGGCGAAAAAGGCCTTGATACTGCCGGATACCTGGAGGCTGCCTTCGGGTAAATCGGTGCGGTAGCCGCCGCCGCCAATGGTATAGGTATTGCCATCCAGGCCGAATTCAGCGGTCAGGCTGGCTTCGGTCACAATTGCCAGCGGTGAACCGCCCTCTTCGATTGTGCCCTGAAAATTGCTGAATTTTTGCAGCGGAATGTCCAGCGTGGATGCCGGAAATGGCGCGGCGCCGATTGTCCGTTTAGCGCCGATGAGGTCAAAGTTGGCGACTAACTCGTTGTCGCCGCCGCAGGTGAAAGCAAATTTGTTGATCTTGCAGCCGTTATACAACTCATAGGCGGGAATATCGGGATATTGCTGCTCCAGCACCAGCGACGGCTGGGTGCCGGCGACTTTGAACTCATGGGTATAGAGATCGCCGTCAGCGTTCGTCAGCGGATTGCCGAACATGGCCCGCAGCCAATAGCCGAAACCGACCTGATCAATCGGTGCCGCAACGCTGCCGGACACATCGATCGTCCCCAGAGCCGGCTGTTCTTTATCACGGCGGCCGCGGATCGTGGTCGAATCGATAAGCTTTTGCGAGATAGCAATTTTCGACTGGTTAAACGGCATATTATAGCCCGCAGCCAGCGCCGGAGTCTGCCCGTAGGCAGCCTCATAGGCCAGCACCAGCCGGGAATTGATTCCTTTTGCTCTTGCCATAAGTAGTAGCCTCCTCAGTAAATGATGTCATAGCCGTTGACTGAAGTGATTTTCAGGGTGATATCCATACGTCCGGGAAACCGCGGATAATAGGCTACCGGTTCGATGCTGTAATCCACTGCGCTGATGGGGTTATCGGTACTCAAGTACGCCAGCTCAAGGTAAATTAGCTGCCCAAGATCGTCGCACTCGGCTACGCCCAAATACTCGGTTGTTGCATTATCCGCGGTGGTAGCGCTTTGCAGGATTGTCCAGCCGACAGTCAGCGTATAGGTATACTCCTGCAGCTCCAGTCCTTCCGATTTAGCCCCCGGGTACAGGACGATAAACGGGCAGTCACTGTCTGCCGGCAGTTGTTTGCCGTTCATGCCGATGTATAGCTTGGGCGCTGTGCCGTATTTAGCGACGCAATAGTTTTGTATCGGCTGGCTGGCCTGGATGGCCTCCCGCCATTTAGTAAGAATATCGCTTAATTTTAACGTTGGAATCATGGGCTCGCCTTCTTTCTTTTAACGTTGGCTATGCGCCTGTTTGTTCGGCTGCGTATGCCCCCAGCTGGCAAATGGCGCATTTGCCGGTCGTGCCGTCGCCAATCCACCAGGCACACGCCTCCTGCATACATTGATCAAACGATGCCGTATGATTATTGGGATTGATACACAAAATCGGGCAATACATAGTTGTTCTCCTCCTTTGCGTTTTGCCCCGCGAAAACCGGGACGGCCGGCTGTGTCATCATCAGACAGCCAAAACAACCATCTGTTAGCTATCCCTCCCTTCATTGGCTGCCAAAGCAGCTGAGTCGCGGCTCTGTATGAGTGAGCCGTTTTATCCCCCCTTTATAGGCGACTCATACCGGCTCGTCATTTGGTAAAACCGCCGATTGCTGCGCCGCCAGCGAACATCAAGCACGTTTAGCTGCGCATGCAATTGTTTTGCTTTTTGCCGGATTTCCTCATCAGTAAGGCTGCTATTCTCTTGACGGCAAAGGGTCTCCAACTCCTCCAGTTTGTAATGCTTCACAAAAACTACCTCCTATTTTTTATCCGTACAGCTTGAACTGAATTCAGATAGGCAGAAATTCGGTCAATTGCCTGATTTTGATGGAACTTTGCTGTCGGGGTGCTGATCTTCAATACCATTGCAATATCTGTACTTGAGTAGCCTAACTGCATCAATATACAGACTTGTCGCTGGCGCTTTGTCAGCATTAAAGCGGCCTGCTCTATATCCAGCAGCATACACAGAATTTCTTCCCGCCCCGATACATTCTCAGTACGGTCACTTGTCCGGTTATAACGCATTGCCACAATTTGCACTACGCTTCGCAATTCCTGATATTTTTTGATTAACTGTCTAACAGCGCCGGGGGAATAGCTCATTTCACTGCCATCCATTATAGTCGCCTCGATCTATGGATCCCGAAAAAAAAGAAAAGCTAAAGTTAGCCTTTAGCCCGCATTGACAATTCAACAGATTTATTTCTATCATCCTTGCACTTGTCCGCATATACATCACCTCATTAGCGATGATCGTGATTGGCTTTTAGCAACCTACCGGGATTTGCTTTAAAGTCTGCTATCTTCCTCCTTTGCCTTCAGACTATGCATGGCTGACCGGGTCATTTAATCAGCGCTTACCCATATCAGAAACAGCCTCCTTTCCTGACGGAACCGCCTTTATAATAACTGTACCCCACCAAATATTTACACGATATTCCAATATTTTTCCTTCTATTTCTTATCCGTACACTATTTTCCATAAATGGATAGGTTTTTTCCCATAAATGTAAGATTTTCAGTTGAGAAATTTTATCTCGCTATCAGGGCAATCGCTTACAAAAGTAAGCAAGAAAAGCAGATCTGCTTGGTACTTTTTGCATAATCAAAAAGTACCCCAAAAATCCAGGCCCGATCCTGCAAAAGCCTTGAAAACCGGGCGGCTTACTAAAAGCCCTAAACTCGCTGCGCTCAAACAACGGGCTTTCTTAAGGTAAGCCGCCCGGTTTTCATCCTGACGGAACGGCTTTCTCCGGAAAGGGCCGGGGATGACGGGAGAGCAATGGAACGTCATGAAGGATTCTTCGTTTATTCAGCGTCACCCGTTCCCCGGCCCCGTTGCGGGAAGAGACGTACCGCAGCGGCGGGATGGCTGGTTGGCGTTAAAAACCGTCTGTGTTTGAGCAAAGCGAGCAGGTGGCGAACCGTCCCTGCGCTGCTATGTCCTGACGGCCGATTTTCTGTCAGGTGGCGTTGTAGTCGCTCGCCAGGATCATAGGGCAGAGTTTTTTTGTTGTTTCTGCACCCTTTGGCAAAAGTAGAGATGTTGTCTGCTGCAGAGCGATGACCGCTTTTAGTCAAATCAGAATCCAAAGCTCCCGTTTTGCCTCCTTGCCCTCTGTGTATCCTCTGTGTCCTCCGTGGAATCGTTCTTTCGCTCCTTGCCT
>UQPB01000020.1 GCA_900542835.1 uncultured Pelosinus sp.
CCGCCTAGTATCTGGGGCTTTCTGAACGGCCTGGCAATAAGGTTTTTCAACAAGCTGAAGCCGGGATCATGTGATCCCGGCTTCAGCGTCTTATTTGAGCGCGATCGGTTTGCGTTCCTTGAAGTACACCGGCGTCAGCCCGCAGACGGCAGCCATTTCCAGGGCAATATCCATGCCGCGGCCAATATCCTGGGCGTTATGGGCGTCTGACCCGATTGTGACAAGCCGGCCGCCTAATTCGCGAAACCGGTGATAAACCGGCAGCAAAGCTTCCCTGGCGTCTGGGGTGACCAGGCGGCGGGTATTGATCTCCAGCGCTTTATCACGCTGCGCCAACTGGGAAAGCACCAGATCGATATCATCCTGAAAATCAGAAAAGTACAGTTCGGGGTCGTCAAAGCGGGCATAGCGGCAAATATAATCAATATGCCCCAGCGAGTCGATAAAATCGTATTGCTCCAGGCAGGTAATCATCGTATTCAAATATTGATGGTAAACTTCCGCTTTCGTTCGCGTCTGATAAAAACAGCTATGATAGATATCAATATTTTCGATAACGTGAATCGAGCCGATCACATAGTCGAACGGATGGCTGCCTGCGATTTGCCGGTTAGCTGCGACGCAGTCATCGCGCATGCCGATTTCGATCCCCAGCAGCAGTTTGTCACTGCGTTGCGGTCCGTAAGCGGCAAAAAACTTGTCGATGTCAAAAATGAACTCTTCCGGCTCGGGATAGGCCAAATCCATATGCTCGGTAATGACGATCCCCAGATCCTGCGCTGCGGCCGCCTGCTTAGCTTCCGCCAGCGTCATACGCGAGTCAGTGGAAAAGGTCGTGTGCATATGGGTGTCAAATCGCATCAAGGAGCAAATCCTCCTGAATTTTCACTTTTTAGTATAGCTTCTACACTGACGGCGGATTTCCTGCAGCAATCTTTGCCAGTGGAAACAGCTTTACTGGGGCAGCGTTAAATAATTGCCGCCGGCATCTGTCTGGCGGCAAATCGGCCGTCTTCCTTAACGGCATTTTGGTTAATCGGTTCTGCCAATCCACTCCCGCCGGACTATTTTGCTGCGTAAGCGAAAAGTCCTGAATTTATTTTGCAGTTTGGCGGCGAAAGGGAAAGCTGTCCGCTTTCGCGAAACTAATGAAAAAAAGGATGGAGATGATCTGATGAAGAGAAGCGCGTTACTGGCCGGTTGCCTCATTGTCATGCTGCTGCTGCAGGCTGCTGCTGCCGCGGCTGTTCCGTCCGAGGCAAAACAACTGATGACTCAATATGCGGAGGCGTGGAAGCAGGTGGAGGAGGGCGATTATCGCGGCTTTGATGTGCTGCGGCGGCAGCTGGATGCGGCGACGCAGCAATTTGCGGAGCGCAACCCCGGTGACGCCCATCTGGAGGATTTCCGCTATTTACGTCAGTTGTATGCGGATTTGGGAGAAATCTGGGGTCTGCGAGTTGAGGAGGGAGTCCGGTTCCTGCCCAAGACCGGTGAGCAGGGTAAAGCGCGGGGAACAGGCAGGCTGTTTATGCACACAGTGATGCTGCGAATGAATTACCCCGCCGTACTCAATGCCAGTCTGGAGAGTAAAGAGGACGGCTACTTTCTCAACAGTGTGCTGGATAATCTGATGGCTCATGCTGACGCGGCCACCGCAGCACTGGCCGAAAAAATTGATTAGCAGCTGTCCGTAAGTTAGCTGCCGACAGGTTCGACCGTTGTTGCATAGCGGCTTAGAGCATCAGGGAATCACGGGGAGGGAAAATCAATGCCGGGGCAGCAGACGATTGTCGCGTTGGGAGACTCGCTTACTTATGGCTTCCCGTATTCCCCCGACCGTTCCTGGGTTCAGCTAAGCGCTGCTGAACTGGGAATTACGCTGCTAAACCGAGGCGTTAACGGCGATACCACCGCTGGCATGCTGCGACGGTTTTCCGGCGATGTACTTGCCTGTCAGCCCTCGCATGTCATTATCCTGGGCGGGACCAACGATATTTTTGAACGGATTGACGCCGAAAACGCCGTTCACCATATCCGGCTGATGGCGCAAATGGCCCGGAAGCGGTCGGTGGTGCCGTTTATCGGGCTGCCGCCTCCCTGTTGTTTTATTGAGGCGCAGCTGGCGAACTATCGACAGGCGCTGCGGCAATATGCGGTTGACGCAGCCGTGGAGCTGATTGATTTTTACACACCGCTGCTGAGTCCAGACGGGTGGGGAACCGGACCCGGACTGGACATTGACGGCGTTCATCCCAGCGAGACCGGATACCGGCTAATGGCTGCCGCCGCCGTCGGCTTTCTGCGCCGGCGGATCTGCGGCTGACGCATTTTCGCGGCATGACTGTGCCGGATGATCGTCCGGGAGGCTGTCTTATTCTAGAATAAGACAGCCTCCCGTCAGTTTGTTGAAAACTTTATTTCCAGGCCGTTCAGAAGCCCCAGATACTAGGCGGACTCGCGAGCCCGGCAGCGACGCGTACGATAAGGTACGCTAGAAGGGGATCGTGAGGCCAACAACGTAGATGGGGCTTTATCCAACGGCCTGACGTTTGGTTTAACCTGCGCCTGAGCCGGCAGGCGAGTGAGAGGGAGGCGCATGGAGGGAGGATGAGCAATGACGCTGACGGCTGCTATACAGGCAAGCTTCAAGCATCTTGTGGAAGCGATGGAGGATGCTTCCGTGCTGGTGGATATCAATCATTCGGTTGTAGCTGTCAATAGCGCGTTTGAACAGCTTTTTGGCTTGGCTAAAGAGGAAGTGATGGGAAAAACGCTATGGGGATATATTGTGCCGGCTGATAACCGGGATCAGGCGGTCCGCGCCTGCCAGGCGGTCGCAACAGGAGAAACCGTGCGGCTGGAGACGGTAAGACGCCGCCGCGACGGACAGTTGATTCCGGTTTCGGTAACGATTCACGCGGTTGTTGCCGAGACCAGACTGGTCGGCATCTGGGGCGTTTATGTTGAGTTATCCAGGCCGGATAAGACGGCAATTTTGCGGGAGCGTGAAACGCGGCTCAGAGATTTTGTCCATGCCATACCGGATACCAGTTTCGTCATTGATGAGACAGGGCAGATTGTGGAGGCGTTCGGCAATGTAAAAAAACTGCTGGGCAAAGCGGACACAGAGATTATAAATCTCCGCATACAGGATCTGTTTTCGGTTGAGACCGCCCAGGTGTTCTTATCTGTCATCCAGGAGACAATACGCACTGGCCTGGCCAAATATTATATCCGCGAAATTGAAATGGACGGTAAAAGCGGCGTTGCTGAGGAGCGCGTGGTCCCTCTGCGCTATACCGTTGCGGGCAAAAAGACGGCAGGGGTAATTGTAACTGATATTACCGATCGCCAGAGAATGGAAAAAATGCTGTTTATTGCCTATGAAATGGAGCGCCGCAGTGACTTGATCAATGCCATTATTTTTGCCAACCGGGACAATAACGGCGTCAGCAGTGAACTGGCCCGGCAGCTGGGCATAGACTTATCGCAGCCGCTTTTTTGCTGTCTGCTGCGTATCGAAGGCTACGCGGCGGGAACGGAAAGTGTCGGCTGCCAGGAGCGCAGAAAAATTAAAGGCGCGTTGGTAGATCTGCTGGGCGATGACCCTGACTATCTGTTATGGGACTGCCACGCCGATATCGGCATTCTTTGCCAGGTGAAAGACCTGACGGCGGATGCCGACGGCAAAAGGCTGGTTAGCCGGATTGAAAAACGGATCTGCCGCTATTCCGCTGTTTTTAAGGTGAATATCGGCGTTGGTTCCGTTCAATATGGCGCGGAAGGGCTGCGACGAAGCTGGCGGCAGGCGATGAGCGCTTTGCTGGCTGCCCGTTGCCTGGAAAACGGGGAAGCGCGCGTCTATTATTATCGGGAATTGGGGCTGCTTAAATTTCTAATCAACTATAGCGAAGAAAAATACGCTGCCGAGTTTATCGAAGATACCATCGGTCCCCTGCTGGCTTATGACCGGCAGCGGGGCAGCGATCTCTTGGCTACGCTGGAGTCGATTGTGCGTAATTTTACGCTGCAGGCTGCCGCGGCCGAGACTTTCCTGCATCCAAAAACGGTCTATTATCGTAAGCAGCGAATTGAAACCGTGTTAGGCCGGTCGCTTGACAGCGCCGACATCCGGCTGGCTGTTTCGCTGGCAATTGCCCTGTATAAGCTGAAAAAGTGTCAGACAGACGAGTCCCGCTGTGGTTTTTATCCATAGTGGATAAAAAAACGCCTTTTTTCGACAAAAAATTTTCCGTGCAGCGTGATAGCAAAATTGGGCTAAATCCGCTATATTTATCGTGTTACAAAAAATAAGCACTGATGATAGATCAGTGCTTAATAACCGGATTTCCGGGTTGTGTCGCATAGCATCGTGCACGATCCTTTTGCCGGAAGGAGGAGCGGTAGCATGGATAATGACAGTAAGAAACAGATCGTCGGCTATGTTACTCATAAAGTAGTTGACAAGCATGGCCGACTATTACTGGCGGAGGGATCTGCCCTGACGCCGGAAATGGTGGGCAAGCTCAAGGAAAGAGGATTGGATTTCCGCATTTCCCCCGAGGCATTCACCGGTTCCTCTTCCCGCAGACCGCTTGTGATTAAAAAGCGCAGCCCCAAGATATTTAAACTACCGAAGCGGCTGGATGAGAAATTTGAGAAGCTCGACCGCGAAAGCATTGATCACGCCGCCCAATATATGAATAAAATCCTGGATCAGGTGCGTGAAAATACGTTTTTAAACGATAGTCTGAAAATTCTGGGACAGGGCCACCGCGCAACCTATTCGCATTCAATTAATGTCTCGCTGATTGCGGTCGCGCTGGCCAGAAAGCTGGAGTTGGATACACCCGCCTTGCAGGAACTGGCGATTGGCGCCCTGTATCACGATGTCGGTAAAATTCTGCTGCCCAAGACCGTGCTGAATGATATTACCGGCGTGTGCGATGGCCAAACACTGATTTATCAGCAGCATACCGTGCTGGGAAGCGACCTGCTGGCTACCGATACGCTGGCGCCGAGTATTTCCCTGGTGGCGCTGCAGCATCACGAAAAGTATGCCGGACAAGGTTATCCCAGCGGCCTGAAGGACAACGCGATCCATCCGCATGCGGCTATCGTCTGTGTGGCCAATGCCTTTGACCGTATGACTACCGCGATATACCAGAAAAATGTATTGACTCCGGAAGCGGCTATTGGGCAGATTATAGCCGGTGCCGGCGTTGACTATCATCCGCGGGTGGTCGATAAGTTTGCCGAACTGTTTGTCCTCCGGCCGACCGCCGGTTGAAAGCCCCGCAGGATAAGTAAAGCCAGGGGAGACTGTCGCAAGCGGCAGTCTCCCCTGGTTTGGTTATAAGGCGCGAACTTCCTGGATCTGCCAATCGGTGCTGCTGCTACGGATCAACAGTACGTTGAATTTTCTGCCGCTGTCATGACGTGTTACCTCGACCAGGGCCCTGTTAGCGGAAACGGTAAGCAGCTTAAACGAGTCCTGATACGCATCGAAGCCGTAAACCTCTGAATTGATTCTGACAAAGTCAACGGGAGAACTGGCGGAGCTAACCGGTCTTGCCCGGTAATGATTGGTATTGCTGCTGCGGTAATAGATGCGTCCATCCTCAGCCCAGGCCTGGTTTTCGTCGGAAGAGGGCCAGCTGTTCCGGTGCTCATGCCAGCCTCGTCCAGGCGGCCGGTTGCGGTTTTCATGGCGATCACGCTCACGCAACTCCTTCTTTACCGCCGGTCGGTCATTTTTGTCAATTCGTGTTTCCTGACTGACCGAAATATCCGGCTCTGCGCCCGGTTTTTCGGCAGCCAGCGCCTTGGCGGCGGGAATGCCGGGCAAAGCCGCTCCGGCCATGATCGCCGCTCCGGCTACGACGGCGGCATAGCGTTTATACTTGCCCTGCAAACGGCCGAGACGTTGATGCAACTGCCGGTATTTTTTCGCTTTCTTTTCCATTCTGCTCCCTCCTTTTTGACGGTAATGATCGAATCATTTTTAGTATTGCTGCTTCCGGCGCAGATAATCCGTGGTAAAAAATTTGCCGGCCGCGTTATGCCAGTAAGCTTTTTTTACAAAATAACCGTGCGGCCGCAGCGCAGCAGTCAAGGGTTTACAGAATTTTTGTCGAATTATCCTAGTAAATCATTGATCCTTTAATCGGCGCTTCTTTAGGACGGCTGCAACCGCCGCCGGGGCCACCGCTTAGGCGGCATCAAGTCTACGGCTGCTCAAAACAAGACAGGAATGGAAAAGATTGATGCGAGGAGTGGGGAATATGCCGGATATCATTACTCTTGGAGAAAGCATGGTGATGATGGTGGCCGATCAAACCGATTCGCTGCAGTTTGTCACCAATTACACCCGTAAGATTGCCGGCGCCGAATCGAACGTCGCCATCGGGCTGTCGCGCCTGGGCCATCAGGTGGGCTGGATCAGCGCCCTGGGTGACGATCCGTTTGGCCGTTATATCCGCAACACCATCCGCGGCGAAGGCGTGGATACCTCCCAGGTCGTGTTCAGTGAGCAGGCGCCAACCGGCTTGCTGGTAAAGGAGCTGAACCAGGCGGGCGATCCGCACGTGTATTACTACCGCCGTTATTCGGCAGCCAGTCAGATGACACCGTCACTCCTGGCTCCGGCCTATTTCAGCGGTGCCAGGATTTTGCATGTCACCGGCATTTTCCCGGCTCTTAGCCCCTCCTGCCTGGATACGGTCTTGCACGCGATCGATCTGGCCAAACAGGAGGGAATGATCGTTTCGTTTGATCCCAACTACCGGCCGCAGCTGTGGACGGAGGCAACGGCACGAGCGACTCTGCTTGCCATTGCCGAACGGGCTGATCTGGTGCTGCCGGGATTGGGAGAGGCCCGGCTGCTCGCCGGCAGCAGCGACTGGCAGGTGGTCGCCGCCTTTTTCCATGCGCTGGGCAGCCGTTATGTCGTTATGAAAGATGGCCCCGCCGGCGCGTATTTCTCGCAGCGGCTGCCGGACGGAACGCTTGAAAACGGTTACTGTCAAGGCTATGCGGTTAAGGTTGTTGTCGATACGGTCGGCGCTGGCGACGGCTTTGCCGCCGGCGTGCTTTCCGGCCTGCTCGAGCAGATGCCGCTGTCGGAATGTGTGCAAAGAGGTGTGGCGATCGGCTCAATGGCCGTCCGGGTTCGCGGTGATGTCGAAGGCTATCCCGACCGCCGCCGTCTGCTCGCGTTCCTGAACGAGCAGTGAGGCTTATTTGCGGGACCGCCTTGTGAGCTGCGCATTACCCTAAACACATCCCCGGGTACCGGCGGCAAAAAAACAACGCCTGCAGCCGTTGCCGGCTGCAGGCGTTTCCCTAAAAGCGGTTTTTGTTTATAAAGAAAGTTTGTTCAGAAACGCAAATCCCAAAGGAACCAGGGCAGGAGCGATCACTGTGGTGACAATGCCCATGAACACCATCGCCAGACTGGCGATCGCTCCTTCCAGAGAGCCCAGCTCATAGGCTCTGGAGGTACCCGTGCCGTGCGCCGCCGCTCCGAACATCATCCCTTTGGTCACCGGGCTGCCGGCAGGGGCGTATTTCAAGAACAATGAGGTCAGCAGCACGCCGGTAAGGCCGGTGGCGATGACCAGGACGGCGGTTATCGCCGGATCACCGCCGAGTATCTCTGAAATGTTCATCGCCATCGGCGTGGTTATCGAGCGCGGCGCCAGGCTGCTGATCATTTGCGGATTCATCCCCAGCAGCTTGGCCAGCCCCATAGAGGTAATGATTGCCACCACTGCGCCACCACTGACACTGATGAGAATTTCAACAATATATGCGCGCAGAATGGCGCGGTATTTATAGACCGGAACCGCCAGCGCCACCATTGCCGGCTGCAGCATCAGGCTCAGCAGGCGGCCGCCGCTGTTGTAGGTTTCATAGGAAATATGAAACGAGGATAAAATAGCGATGACCACCAGCGGGCAGATTAGCAGCGGCGAAAGCATCAGGCTGGCCGAACGCCGGTATAACTGCTTGGAAATGATATAAACCAAAGTCGTCAGGCAGAGACCGAATAAGACTAGCATGCTTCTTTCCCGCCTTTCCGGCTGCGACTGACCAGTTCGGTCGCCAGGCCAACGAAAGTAATGACCAATGCCGTGCTGAAAATGATTACCGCCAGCAGTGCCAGCGATTGCTGCTGCAGCATTTCTTTAAATTGAATGACGCCGATTGCCGAAGGAATAAAGAATAGCAGCATTTCGGCAATTAAAAAGTTGGCGCCCGTCTCAATCCAACGCAGGGGCAGCCATTTCCGCTCCAGCAGCAGCAGCAGCAGCGCCATGCCAAAGATGTTTCCCATCATATCCAACCGGACCAGTTGGGCCAGCGCGTGCCCCAGCCAGCTCAAGGAGCTCAACGCGGCTATTTGCAGTACAAGTGTATAAAATCTCATCATCATCGCGAATCACTCCTTATATAGTAGTAGATAGAATCCTGTTTAATGTATTGTGTATACTTTCGAAACAGAAAAGGCGGTTAAAAATGGACATCCTGCATTTGACTTACTTTTTGGAAGTCGCGCGCTATAAAAGCTTTACCAAGGCATCGCAAACGCTTCACGTCAGCCAGCCGTCTATCAGCAAGGTCATCAAGACGCTGGAAAATGAACTGGGCGTGATCTTGCTGGAACGTTCCGGCCGGGAAGTGGCTTTGACCGATGCCGGCGAGGCTGTGTTGAAGCGGGTTCAGAACGTGGTCATGGAATTTAAAAATCTGACTAGTGAATTATCGGATGTCACCGGGTTAAAGCGCGGTGAGATCACGATCGGGCTGCCGCCAATGATCGGCTCGCGCTTTTTTCCTAAACCGATCGCTCAGTTCCGTCAGACCTATCCGCTGATCCGGCTGAAGCTGATTGAGGAAGGGGCCCGGCAAATTGAACAGGCTGTCCAAAATGGCACGCTTGATCTGGGTGTGATCGCGCTGCCGTCGCTAAAAGACGAGTTTGAAACCTTTGCTTTTGTCTATGAGCCGCTGCAGGTGGTTCTCTACCGAGGTCATCCGCTGGCGCAGCAGCCCAGTCTGGATTTAGCCATGCTCAGCCAGGAATCTTTCGTGCTCTATCGCGAAGATTTTTCGCTATTTGACCACATTCTCCGGCAATGCGAGATCAATGGCTTTGAGCCTAAGATCGCCTGTCAGAGTTCACAGTGGGATTTTATTGTCGAAATGGTTGGGGCGAAGCTGGGAATCGCGCTGCTGCCGGAAACGATTTGCAAGGAACTGGACCGGCAGCGGTTTGCCACGATTCCGCTTGCCAATCCGGTCATTCCCTGGCATCTGGCGATTATCTGGAAGAAAGGCCGCTATCTGTCCTTTGCCGCCCGCGAGTGGCTGCGGCTGACACAAAACTATTTTAAGCCGCCGGTATAGTCAGGCCCAATGCCGTCTAAAAGCAGTTGGCGTTCAGCGGAATCGGGCGAGAGTCGTCCGGACCTTGCAAAAAGCCGTCTGTCTGTTCACCTGCAGGCAGCAGCAGTTGACCGTTCCAGTTGAATACGAGATAAACCATGTTAGCCATTGGTCACCCTCCTTATGCGTGCTCCCTGTATTAAGGGGTATGAAGATAGTGTACAGGGAAAGTGGAAAATAATAAAATACTTGCTGGATATAGAGTTTATGCGTCTAAGTTATGGAACGAGCCTGCCGGCAGAATGAAAGAATCCGGCAGACTCAGCGCTGCCGGATTCTTGTCGCCTAGTACCGAATGCCGGATGGCGGAAAAGCTCCCGCCGGTTCTCACTGAATTAGGCTTGACGGGGCACTAGTCGTCGGCGATACGAATGTTCATTCCTATTTCAGCGGTTAATTCAATCAACTGGGCCACATGATCAGGCTTGAGTCCGTAATGCCTGGCCGTATCAATGACTCTCTGCCAGTTCGGCTCATCGCCGGCGCCTGTAGCGTATCGGGTCAGGCGGCTGCCGGCCGGTTCCTTATCAGGGCTATGGCCGACCAGCCAGTCAACCGTTACCCTGAAGAGTGAGGCCAGGCGGCAGAGTGTTTTGAGATCCGGCTCGCGGCGGTTGATTTCCCAGGAAGCCAGGGTTGAGCGTTCTACCTGCAGCATGGAAGCAAGTTCTTCCTGTGTCAGATTCGTCCGTAACTGCTTGATTTTATCCCCCAATGTGTCCATGCGTCACTCTCCTTATCCTTACGATAACGTTCCCTGACAAACAGTTCAATTGTTGTGTCAAAAAGGCTCTGAAATGCAGGGAAATGTGATTTTATGCCGAATCTGTGTCATAAAGACACTGGATTTGCACAAAAATGCCAAAGCAAAGCCTTTGTAACAGTACATATTTTTTGCTCTTAACGCAGGGAATATTCGTCGCTGGACAGAGGAGGCTGCTGCGTGGCTGTCATGGTGATGTGCCAATCTTGAAACGGGAAAACGTGGCGAAATAGGTTTTGTCAGTCAGGGCGGCGCTGGGGTTATCGCGAAAGTCCGGTAGAGCATAGTTCCGTGGAATCGCTCTCTGGCTTTGTGCCTTCCGGAGAATCGGTCTTGGCGATTATGGCAACAGCCCTGGCGGTACCGATGATGTGGATGTCAGTAATTCCGTTTTTCAAGATGGCGCGCCACGATAGGGCGCAGGCAGGAAGGCGGGGCGTAAGGGAACAAATGAGGAATGACTGCAGCGTGTCGGGCGAACGAACGCACTGGGTATACCTTCATGCCAAATTTCTTTTTTTTCTGACCGGACTAATTGCCGGCAGCGGCATTGGCCTGCTGCAGGAATATCTTGTCATGCACCTGCAGTGGCGGCTGGCCTGGCTGCCGGCCGCTTTCCTGGCCGGCTTCGCCGGCCTGGCTGCCGGAGCCGCACTGCAGAAACTGTATTGGGCAGCCCATACGGATCCACTGACACAGCTTGGCAACCGCCGCAGCTTTCAGCGCTGCCTGAACCGTGAATTGCTGTGGATCAAACTGGCGCGCAGGGATTCGGTGCTGGTGCTGGTTGACGTGGATAATTTCAAATCGATCAACGATACCGCCGGTCATAGCGTCGGCGACAGAGTATTAAGCCGGCTGAGTGTCATTTTCAGGGAAAGCGCCGGCGCCGGCGGCAGTGTCATGCGCTGGGGCGGTGATGAATTTGTCTTTATCCTCCATGACTGTCAGCCGCCGGCAGCGGCAGAAATGATCGGAAAAATCCGGGAGCGCATTCGCTCCGACGCCTTGGTTGACGCTATCAGCATCAGCGCCGGGATTGCGGCGATTACGCCGCAGACGAGCTTCGATCAGGCGATTAACACGGCGGACAGCTTGCTGATGCGGGCCAAGCAGATGCGAAACAACTGCCTGACATAAGCAACGGGGCGCAGATTACTGCGCCCCGTTGCTTATGTGAAATTATCCGGCCCGGCTTTCGCCTGTCTGTCCGGTGTTTTAACCAAGCGCGACATCCAGGATCATCATAACCGTGAAGCCGAGCATGCAGCCGATGGTGGCTATATTGGTGGAAGTGCCGCCTTCATTGTGCTGTGCCTCAGGAATCAGTTCCTCAACTACGACATAAATCATCGCTCCGGCCGCAAATGCCAAGGCATAAGGCAGCATTGGCCGCATTGAAATGACGGCAAAGGCGCCGATAACGCCGGCAATCGGCTCAACAACGCCTGACGCCTGCCCGTATACGAAGGCCTTGGCACGGCTGAAGCCTTCCCGCCGCAGCGGAATCGACACCGCCGCACCTTCGGGAAAATTCTGCAGGCCAATGCCCAGTGCCAGGGCAACCGCGCCCGCCAGCGATGCCGACGGCAGGTCGTAGGCGACAGCGCCAAAAGCGACTCCCACAGCCAGACCCTCGGGAATATTATGCAGCGTAATCGCCAGCACCAGCAGGATGCTGCGCTGCCAGCTGGTTTTGATCCCTTCCGCCTTGTCCCGTTCCAGTCCCATGTGCAGATGCGGCAGGGTTATATCAACAAGCCATAGAAATGCGCCGCCGGCCAAAAATCCCAGCGCCGCCGTCAGCCAGGCAGTTTGGCCCAGACTTTCCGCCATTTCAATCGATGGCGACAGCAGGGACCAGAAGCTGGCTGCAATCATAACGCCGGCGGCAAAGCCCAGCATTGCGTTCAGCACCGTTTTGTTAATTGACTTAAAGAAAAACACCAGTCCGGCGCCTAGCGCGGTGACACCCCAGGTAAACAGAGTGGCAATCAGTGCTTGGGTTGTGGGCGAAAACGTACTCATCCATTCAATCATTTAAAAGACCCCTTTTCTCTACTGTAAACAATAATAATTATAAAATAATTATTATTAATAGTAAAGAGAAATTTACGCGATTTAAGACTATTCGAAGGACTAGTACTGTACCAACTTTGAAATAGGAATGCTGTCGAGGTAAAATGGCAAACGGCAAGGAAGCGATGCCAACGCATACTGGCAGGGGTATGCTAGGCGCCGCTGACGCCGCCATTTGTCATTTTACCCTTCGTCAAAATTAAAGGATAACGTTGACAGAGAACTAGGTTTGCAGCAACCGGATAAACGGTTCGGAGGTTAATTGACGCAGTGAGTGGATAAAGGCTTCCAGCGGGGTTAAATTATAGGTGGAGGTTGTATACATGGCGATGTCGACAACGGCGCCACTGGAGACATCATAGACAGTTTGGGTAAATTGGATGCGGTAGATATTATCCTCCTGCTTGGCGCGGACGGCGATGATTTCAGGTACAATCGCCCAGCGGCAGCCGGCGGCTGTCGCCTGTGCCCGCCAGTCGCCGGCTTCGGCAGCAAAGGTATAATTGACCAGACGCTTGGCATACTCGTCGATAAGCGCTGTTTTCATATAGGGAAAATCATCGGCGGCCGCTCCTGTCATGCGGCTGTTGGGAACAGCGATGAAAAACCGGCTGGCTGACGGACTTTTTTGTTTGCTCAGCGGCGTCGGTTCAATGGCTTGGGCAGCAATCGCCTGCTGCCGTTTGGCGTAGAAGTTTTTGATCGACAGGTCGACATAACCGATCAAACTATGCGGATTATCCAGCAATGGCGGCAGCTTCCATTTGATTTCGCGGCCGAATTGGCGGTAGCCGCCGGCAATTGTCTGCAATACGCCCGTGACCGGATCGCCGTCGATCACCACCCGCGTCAACCGCAGCGATTGCTGGTAGTGACTGACAAAGGCGGCGTTGCCGACTGCCGGGGCGCCGAACGTAATCACTTCGAGCTGCCCGGGGTTAACGCCCATGTTGAGCAGGGCGGAGCCGGCCAGCGTAGCGGCGGCGCCGCCCAGGCTATGTCCGGTCAGAATCAGGCGGTAACCGCTGTTTTCCGCCAGTAGGTCAGGCAGTGACAGCAGCGACGAATCACTGAGACTGCGCAGCTTGGCGGTTGTGCCGGCTTGCCAGAATTCATGGAAGCCCCGATGGACTTTGGGTTCTGTATCAGGCATATTTTTACGGGCGGCGTTGGCGGCGAATTCCTCCGGCGCAGCGCCGGCAAAATAGATCTTATCGACTTTTAAGTTCAGCCGGAGATCCTCCTTGGTTTCTGTGCCGACAATTGCGACCACATAAACATCGCGGCCGTCGTCCATTTCCTTATGTGCGATCAGATAGCGCGCCCCCGCCTGCCCGTGCTCCTGCTCATAGTGGCTGATGCGCCAGCCATCCTGCTGCAAATAGCGATTGGCGAGTTCACCGCTGCGGTCATCATAGGCAGCGGCGCTGGCGCCGGCGGCGATATACAGCTTATAGGCAGTTTCATAATCGGCTTTGGCGCCGCCAAAGCCGGCTGGCATATAGATGATGAAGCTGCAGATTAAGATCAGAATGATTCGTTGCATAGCCAATTTCTCCTGCCGGTTGAATTTTCGTTTGTCCATCTGGGGGCGGCCAGCCCCTAATCAGGCCGGATGCGGCTGCTGATTGCGGAGGATTTGCATGAACTCTGCGCCGGTAATGGTTTCTTTCTCCAGCAGATACCGGGTCAACTCATGCAATTGCGCAATGTTGTCCTTCAGGATTGCGGCCGCCGCCTCGTGCGCCTGCTTGATGATTGCTAGAACCTCCTCGTCAATCTTCGCCGCCGTTTCGGCTGAGCAGGTCAGGGAGGTATCGCCGCCGAGATAGTGATTGCCGACCGTTTCCAGCGCCATCATATCAAACTTTTTGCTCATGCCCAGCCGTGTCACCATCGAGCGGGCCAGCTTGGTCGCCTGTTCAATATCATTGGAGGCGCCGGAGGTAAACGTGTTGAAAATCAGTTCCTCCGCTGTACGGCCACCGGTCAGGGTTACAATTTTATTGAAAAGCTGTTCTTTGCTCATTAAAACATGCTCGGTTTCCTCGACCTGCATCGTATAGCCAAGGGCGCCGGAGGTACGGGGAATGATCGTGATTTTATGAACCGGTGCCGAGTCGGTCTGCTTAGCGGCCACCAGGGCGTGGCCAATCTCATGATAGGCGATAATCTCCTTCTCGCGTGGCGAGATAACGGCGCCTTTGCGCTGATAGCCGGCAATGACAACCTCGACGCTTTCCTCAAGATCGCTTTGACTGACGTCTGTGCGGCCGCATTTGACGGCCCGCAGCGCCCCTTCATTGATGATATTGGCCAGTTCGGCGCCGGAAGCGCCGGCGGTTGCTCTGGCAATGGCGTTAAAATTAATATCGGCGCCAAGCCGGATTTTTTGCGCATGGACCTTCAGGATGGCTTCCCGGCCGGCAAGGTCGGGCAGTTCGACCGGTATGCGACGGTCAAAGCGGCCGGGGCGCAGCAGGGCGTTGTCAAGCGTCTCCGGCCGGTTGGTCGCCGCGAGGATAACCACGCCTTTTTTGCCGTCAAAGCCGTCCATCTCGGTCAGCAATTGGTTAAGCGTCTGTTCCCGCTCGTCATTGCCGCCCAGGCCGCCGCCGCCGCGCTTTTTGCCAATCGTATCAATTTCGTCAATAAAGATGATGCAGGGCGCTTTTTCGTTCGCTTGTTTGAACAGGTCGCGTACCTTGGCGGCGCCCATACCGACAAACATTTCCACAAAATCCGAACCGGAGATGGAGAAAAAGGGTACCTGGGCCTCGCCGGCGACTGCCTGTGCCAGCAGGGTTTTGCCTGTTCCCGGCGGTCCCACCAGCAGCGCTCCCTTGGGCAGGTTAGCGCCAATGGCGGCGTATTTGGCGGGGTTATGCAGAAAATCGACAATTTCGTGCAGCGCTTCTTTGGCCTCGTCCTGTCCGGCTACGTCGGCAAAGGTTTTGCCTGTCTGGGCTTTAACATAGATCTTGGCATTGCTTTTGCCAAATGTCATCGCATTCATGCCGCCGCCCATACGCTTTTGCATTTGACGGGCGAAAAGCTGACCGATGCCGATGAAGAAAATCAGCGGCAAGACCCAGGTCAGTAAAAAATTTAACAGCGGCGAGTTTTCCCGCGGTATCACCTGGTTGAACTTCACACCGGCGTTATGCAGGCGGTTAACCAAATCCGGATCATTGATCCGGCCGGTCAGAAAGGTCGTTTCTTTGCCGGCCTCATCCTTGGCGATAAAGGTAATATGCGTTTCCTGGATTTGGGCCGATATAACGTTTTTATTGTCAATTTGGCTAAGAAATGTGCCGTAATCAACTTCATGCGGCTGCTCCTGCAGCAGAGCCGGCAGGCCCAGCGCATTTAACAGCAGCAGAATCAGCAGCGTGACAACGTAGTAATAAATAAGCGGCTTCCTCGGTTCTTTTTGCTCCTCCATCAGCTCGCCTCCGTATATTCGCGCTTTACTCCGACCGCTGCCGGGTGAATACGCGGCTATTATCTCTATAGTATATATAGTATTAAGCATAACTACTATTGTCAATTGCTGACTGTCAGGGCGGAAGTCTGGCGATTATTGGTACTGCCGCTGCGGCTGCAGCCGGGACGGCCGGGGATATGCAAGAACAGGACGCCTGAGCGGCAGGTGTCCTGTTCTTGCGGCATTTTATTTTTCCGGTTCCTGTTGGCTGAGCGCCAGCTTCAACAAGTCGCCAAGATTGCTGCCTACCGGCGTCTGATCGCTGTATTGGGCAATCAGCTTTTGATTGATGCGGCTTTCGTGCCTGGAGGTGCGCATACCGCCAAACGGGTTTTCCTTTTCCGGCTGGCGGTGGCCGCAGGAGCGGTCGGGGCAGGCAAGCATTTTACCCCGCTTGCCGTTAACCAGCAGCATGTATTTGCCGCAGCGGGGGCATTTCGTCTTGGAGATATTGTCTGCCCGGTAGGTCGCGGCCGCGGCAGCGGTTTCGCCGACGAGCGCGGCCGCGTACTCCCTGATCCGGGCGATAAAATCGGCGCGCCGCTCTTTGCCTTGGGCAATGTTGGTCAGCGATTGTTCCCATTGCGCGGTCAATTCGGGCGACTTCAGCTCCTTGGCGACCAGGTTGATCAGTTGTTTGCCTTTGGAGGTAGGAGTGAGTTCTTTGCCGTGGCGTTCGATATAGCTGGTGTGGATCAATTTCTCAATAATTTCGGCGC
Organism: uncultured Pelosinus sp.; assembly: GCA_900542835.1. Classification (GTDB taxonomy): domain Bacteria; phylum Bacillota; class Negativicutes; order Sporomusales; family Acetonemataceae; genus Anaerosporomusa. The sequence goes on from UQPB01000020.1 coordinate 16,502, forward strand.
GGGTGGCAACTGTGCCCAAACCGCTCTGCTTGATCGATTCCCGCAGTTCCTCGTCGGCGATAAATTTGCCGGGGCTCTCCATTGCCGTCAGCAGTGCCGCCTCCGTGTAGCGGGCCGGCGGCTTGGTTTTGCCTTTATTAACGCTGCAGGCGCTGACGGCGAGCTGTTCGCCTTTGTGATGCGCGGACAAGGTTTGGTCAGGCAGTTCCTCTTCCTGCTCGCCCGTGTCGGCGGGACGGTCGTTCACCGCCCGCCAGCCCCGTTCCAGCTCCACTTTGCCGACCGCGTAAAAGTGTTCGCCTTCAACGCTTGTCCGCAGTGTTGTTTGCTGATAGCGCCGGGGCGGATAAAGCACGGCGATGAACTGGCGGGCAATCAGATCGTACAGCTTGCGCTCGTCCTCGCTGAGGGCGGCCAATTGCAGCGGTTGCTCGGTGGGAATAATCGCATGGTGGTCGCTGACCTTGCTGTTATCAACAAACCGTTTGCCCGGCGTCAGCGGCTTTGCCAGCAGCGGCCGGACCAGAGCGGCGTAAGGGCCGGCCGCCATTGCCCGCAGCCGTGCCGCCAGTGTAGGCGCAATGTCGCTTGTGATATAACGGGAATCGGTACGGGGGTAAGTTACCAGCTTGTGCTGCTCATACAATCCCTGCAGCAGCGACAGCGCCTTTTGCGCCGAAAATCCGTAGCGCTTATTGGCATCCCGCTGCAGTTCGGTCAGGTTATAGGCCAACGGCGGCGGTTCGGTTTTCGCCTGACTGGCGGCTTCACTGATCACGCCGTTTTTGCCTTCAATTTTTGCCGCAATCGCCTTTGCCTGGTTCTGGTCAAACAGACGGCTGTTGCCGCCGCTGTCGCGCCAGTCGCCGAAATAGTCGCCGAAGCGGGCGCGTACCGTCCAGTAATCGCGGGGAATAAAGCTTTGAATTTCCTGCTCCCGTCTCACAATCATCGCCAGTGTCGGCGTCTGTACGCGGCCGGCGTTGAGCTGGGCATTGTATTTGCAGGTGAGGGCACGTGTAATATTCAGTCCGACCAGCCAGTCCGCTTCCGCCCGGCAAAGCGCCGCCTCATACAAAGAATTGAATTCCGCCCCCGGTTTCAGTGCGGCAAAGCCGTCGCGGATGGCGGCGTCGGTCTGGGAGGAGATCCACAGACGCTTAAACGGTTTTCTCCACTTTGCTTTGGCCATGATCCAGCGGGCGACCAGTTCGCCCTCGCGGCCGGCGTCGGTGGCAATTACCAGGTCCTTGATATCAGGACGCTGCATTTGCTGTTTAACCGCATGAAACTGGGCCGACGTCTGACGGATGACTTTTAATTCCAGGTTGTCCGGCAGCATCGGCAAATCCTCCAGCCGCCATTCTTTATAATCCTTGTTGTAGTCCTCCGGCTCCGCTAGTGTGACAAGATGGCCGAGCGCCCAGGTTACAACGTATTTTTCACCCTCGATAAATCCTTTGCCTTTGTGGCCGCACTGCAGGACGCGGGCAATTTCGCGGGCAACGCTTGGCTTTTCCGCCAATACCAGTGATTTCATTTCTCTTCCTCGATTCTGCGGCAGCTGCCACTTTTTTCGAACCGCTCTGCTGCAGGTTTGTTCGCATCGCCCCAGGTGGCCATGCATTTCAGGATCGGCAGCAGGGTCTGCCCTTTGACTGTCAATGAATATTCTACCTTGGGCGGAATCTGATGATACTCTTTCCGGTGCAGCAGTTGGTCCGCTTCCAATTCCTTTAATTGCTGGCTTAACATTTTGTGCGTAATTGCCGGCAGCCGGCTTTTCAGGCCGCCATAACGCAGGACGTCATTCTCGGCCAGCAGGTGCAGGATCAGCCATTTCCATTTGCCGCCGACAACGGCCAGCGTATAGGTAATGGAGCAATTGCATTCAATTTTCGACCAGTTTGCCATTCCCGCTCTCCTTTTGGATAGTATCTACCAAAAAAGTGCATACTTTTCTTTTAGTTAAAATACTATATAATTTCTTGTAAATAGGCAAGTGAAAAATAGGACGGGGAGTGGGTATTGATGCAAGTAATCGCCATTAACGGCAGTCCGCGCAAAAACTGGAACACCGCTATTCTGCTGGAGCATGCCCTGCAAGGCGCTGCTTCGCAGGGAGCGGCGACGGAACTGTTCCATCTTTATGAACTGCAGTTTAAAGGCTGTATCAGCTGTTTTGCCTGTAAGCTGAAAAACGGAAAAAGTTACGGCCGCTGTGCGTTGCGGGATGACCTGACGCCGCTGCTGCAGAAGCTGGAGCAAGCTGACGCCGTTATTTTTGGTTCGCCGCTCTATTTCAGCGATGTAACCGGTGCTATGCGCTCCTGTATAGAGCGGATGGCCTTTCCCTATCTGGTCTATGACGCCAATTACTCGTCCCTGTTTCCCAAAAAGATTCAGCTGGGGTTCATTTACACTATGAATGTCAACGAGGGCAGGGCCGCGGAAATGGGCTACGAGCAGCTGTTTGCCAGAACGGAGATGCCGCTGCAGCGCTGCTTTGGCCCCCTGCAATCGCTCCGCTGCTATGATACGTACCAATTCGCCGATTATGCCAGGTATGTGGCATCAGCCTTTAATGAGGCTGATAAGGCCGAACAGCGGCGGCGGCAGTTTCCCGAGGACTGCCGGCAAGCCGTTGCTCTGGGAGAACGGCTGGTGTCTTATTAGTCCTGATCCGCTAGCCTGGCGGTATCTCTTTGGCGGGGAACGACGTAGATGAGACTTTAGCAACAGCAAGAGGAACATCGCCGTTGGTGGCGATGTTCCTCTTTAACTTTGTCTGGCTTATTCCAGTTCCACTGTCATCTGTACATTGGCGCCGATGCTGACCTTGCCGGCGGGAAGCGCGGGAACGGCTGCGTCCGCCGCTTTCAGCGCCCGGCTTTCCCCCAGCAGCGGCCGGTAGTATACGCCTGATTCATTGACTTGTGCGACATTGACAACGCGTTTGTTCAGCGTGGCGGCAATCACATTCGCTTTGCGCAGGGCGTCTTCCATTGCCGCTTTCAACGCTGCGTCCTTGGCTTCGGTTTCATTTGCGGTTTCAAACCGGATTGAGCTGATTTCATTGGCGCCGGCCGCCGTCGCTTCGCTTACCAGCAGCCCGGTTTTTTCAATCGTGGTTGTAATCTCCAGACTGTTGACAATGCGGTAGCCTTTCAGTTTGGGCAGCCGGTCTTTCTCGTAGCTGTAAACCGGTTCAATCTGATAGGCGGCGGTTTTTATCTGCTCGTCAGTCAGTCCCAGCGCCTGCAGCTTTGCCAGCAATTGATTGGCAGCCTGCGTATTTTCGGCTTTGGCGGTTTCGAGGTCAGCGTTGACGGTATTGACGGCAAGCGTCAGACGGGCAATGTCGGGCATAACCTCCTGCTGGCTGCTGCCGCTAACCTGGATCAGGGTTTTCGCGTTAGCGGCGGCGAAAGCGGGAACGGTGAGCAGGCAGCCCAGCGTCAGGACGATCAGTATTTTTTTCCACATATGTATAACCTCCCTAGCAGTTTCTACCTTATCAAACGATAGCGACGGCCAAAGGTAACGCGGCTGTGATTATTTTTTTCCAACGATATGCAATTTGTCATTAGCTGAAGAAAAACAGCGTTAAACTGAAAATGGCCGTACTATTTACGCTGCGGACAGCCTTTATCCCCCGCTATAAGCAGGCTATAATAAATTGATACCGATTTTCAGGTGAAAGAGGGTTGAATTTGTGACAATTGCACAACGCCAATGGAGTCTAAAAACGAAGCTGACAGCCCTGTTTATTATCATGCTGCTGCTGCCAGCGGTTATTATCGGGTTTGCCGCCGACTGGAAGGCGCGCAGCCTGCTGCATAACGGGGTAATGAATGAAAAACAGGCGAATGCGACCCGTGCCGCCGAAAAGCTTGATCAATACCTGACGGATTCGACGGCCAGCATCAATGCCCTGGCCAAGCTTCCCTCCGTGCAGGCAATGCGGTCGCCGGAGCAGGCGGCGGCGCTGCAGGCCTTTCAAACCGGCCTTGGCAGCTTTGAATTATTATTTGTCATCGATACCGCCGGCGATATTCAGAATACGTTTCCGCCCAGTGACTTCGGCGGCAAGCGTAATTTTGCCGACAGGCAGTGGTATAAAGACGTGACCGCTAAACAGGACGCGGTTATTTCTGATACCTATGTGTCGGCGTTTACCAGGCAAGCCACGGCGCCGATCGTAGCGCCGCTCCGCAACGCACAGGGAACAGTTGTCGGCTATGTCGGCGGCAATTTGTCGCTGGCTAACTTAAAGGAAATCGCCGATGCCCTGAAAGTCGGCGAAACCGGTAACGGTATTATCCTTGATAAAGCACAGTTCTATTTGCAGGACAGCCGCAACGAAGGCCGCGCCGCCGAACATGAGCAATTTTCGGCCGCCAGTCTTATGTCTCTGATCCGGCAGGGACAGGCGGTGACTACCGTTGTCGAACACGAAGGCGAAGCCACGCTGGCCGCGTATTCCCCGGTCGGTAAAACCGGCTGGGCAGTGCTGGGCTTGCAGCATGCCGCGGAGGCGTCGGCCAACGCTAACGACCTGCGGATTTTGATTATCAGCGTTCTGCTTGTTTCCGCCCTGCTGGCTGCGGCTTTGGTCAGCTGGTATGTCAAGCGGACGGTGGCGCCGCTGGTGGCTGTCGCCGTTGGCGCCGAACGGATGGCGGCAGGTAATCTCGCCGCCGATAAAATCGTGTATAGCGCCAGGGATGAGATCGGCCGGCTGGTGGTCTCGTTCAGTGATATGCGCACTCATTTGCGCGATATGATCGGTCAGGTGACCGGCAGTGCCAATACGCTGACCGAAGCGTCGGCAACGCTGTCGGCCACCTCCGAGCAGTCAGCCGCCGCCTCGACCCATGTGGCGCAGGCCAGTTCCGATATTGTGGAAAAGGTGGAGCGGCAGTCGCAGAAGCTGGCGCTAGTGACTGCCAACGCCGCCGACGTTGCTGAAAACGTGCAGCAGGCCGCCGCTGTCTTCGATACAGTCTCGCGGCAGGCACAGGCAACCGCCGGCCAGGCCGAGGCAGGCGCCGGCATGATCGGCAATACGGTTGAGCAGATGCGGGCGATTGACCAGGCGGTTGAGAAATCAGCGCAGGCGGCCGAAGCCCTGCAGCAGCGGTCTCAGGTCATTGGCGCTATTCTCGAAACCGTTGCCGGCATCGCGGCCCAGACCAATTTGCTGGCTCTGAACGCTGCGATCGAAGCTGCCCGCGCCGGCGAAGCCGGCAAAGGCTTTGCCGTTGTTGCCGAGGAGGTCAGAAAGCTGGCCGAGCAGTCGGAAGCCGCTACCCACCAGATTGCCGGCGAACTGGAGGAAATCAAAACCGGTACTATTGCCGTTACGCAGTCGATGCGGGATGGAATGGAGGAAGCGAAAACCGGTGTCGAAACCGCGCTGCGTGCCGGCGATGCCTTCCAGCGTATTCGCCAGCTGATTGAGCAGGTGGCCAAAGATACGCAGGCGGCTGCTGCCGCCATCACGGCGGTCTCCGCCAAAACTAATGAGGTGTCAACCCATATCCGCTCAGTTGAGACACTGGGAGCCGAAATTGTATCCGATATCGCCAATGTTTCCGCCGCGGCTGAGCAGCAGAATGCTTCGATGCAGGAAATTGCCGCAGCCAGCTCGCAGCTGACCCATCTGGCGGAGACGCTTGATCAGATGGTCAAACGGTTTCAGACCTGATCCGGTCGTGACAGCGCCAGCAGCTGCCTGGCTGCCTGGCAGGGGTCAGGCCGGCCGATAATTGCCGATACAACAGCAGCGCCGGCAACCCCGGCAGTCATCACCCGGCTGATGTTGGTTTCATTAATACCGCCGATAGCGACGACCGGAATGCTCACAGCGGCTGTGATCCGCCGCAGATCATCCAGGCTGACGCTATCGGCGTTATTCTTGGTAGCGGTGGGGAACACGGCGCCGACTCCCAGATAATCGGCGCCGCCGGCTTCCGTGGCCTTGGCCTCCGCTAATGTCGCCGCCGAAACCCCGATCAGCTTGCGCGGCCCCAGCAGCCGCCGGGCGGCCGGCAGCGGCAGGTCCTCGTCGCCGATATGCAGACCGTCAGCATCCACTGCCAGCGCGATGTCGGCGCGATCATTGATAATCAGCGGCACACCGTATTTAGTTGTAATCGCTTTGACGCTAACGGCCTGCTGATAGAAATCCCGGCTTGAGGCGTCTTTTTCCCGCAGCTGCACTAGTGTTACGCCGCCGAGAATCGCCTGTTCCACGGCAGCGGCCAAATCGGCGCCGGCCAGCAGCCGGCGGTCGGTTACCAGATAGAGGGAGTAAATATTGTCAAGCTTCATTTACTTTACCACCTTGATACAAATTGTCAGGAGTCATGGTGGCGATGGCGTCAAACAGGCGCATATGAAAGGTGCCAATGCCTTCCCCCGGCCGCAGCGAGGCTTGCGCCCGCTCGCCGGCCAGTCCCATTGCGATGATGGCGGCAACAGTGGCGGCGAACTCATCCGCGTTTGCGCCGCAGAAACAGCCGGTCAACGAGGTTGCCATGCAGCCGGAACCGGTCAATTTCGCCAACAGCGGATGACCGTTGCCGATACGGCACAGCCGGCCGCCGCCGGCGACGATGTCGGTTTTGCCGGTGATGGCAATGACACAGTCCAGCTTGCGGGATAGTTCGGCTGCCACGCTTTCACCGGCTTCGTCGCCAGCTACGGAATCGACGCCTTTAATTGCGGCATCCAGACCGGCGATAATCTTGATTTCCGACATATTGCCACGTATGACTGTCGGCCGCAGTTCTTCGATAATCTGACCGGCAGTGGCTGTCCGCAAGCTGGTTGCGCCTACTCCCACCGGATCAAAGATGATGGGAATGCCTTTTTGCCGTGCCTGTTTGCCGGCGGCCAGCATCGAGCCGACAGTGCGGGAATTAAGCGTTCCCATATTTAACACCAGCGCGTTGGCGACAGCCGTCATTTCTTCAACTTCCGCCGGATCGTCGGCCATAACCGGTGAAGCGCCGATGGCCAGCGTAATATTGGCGCAGTCATTTACTGTTACATAGTTTGTGATGTGATGGACCAGCGGCTTTGTCCGGTGCACCTGTGTCAGTGCCGCCGCCGCCTGCTGCAATAGGCTCATCCGTAATCCCTCCTCATTGCTTTACGCATTATAGTGTAGCATCTTCGGCCGGAAATTCCAACAAAAGACACTTTGCGGTCAGGGCAATCGCTTGCCAAAAAACAAGTGTTGCAAGACGATTCCTCAGCGACGGGCGAGACAGCAAGCTGCCGCCGTGAGGGCGGAAAAGGCCAAGGAGCGAAAGAACGATTCCACGGAGGACACGGAGGGTACACAGAGGGCACAGAGGAAAGCGGTATAAGCGTCTGCCTGCAGGGGCAATGCATTTTCCTTTACAGGCGGGGGCCATGGTGTATAATAAAACAATGAGACAATTGCTGCTGCATCCGGCTGCTCGCACCTATCTGGCCGGAGCTGTCCTGATCGCTTTTTTTGCTTATATTTACGGATTTGATACGGAACGGTTTAAACCGGAAACGATCCGCGACCTGATTATTTCCTGGGGCTATTGGGGGCCGCTGGGCTATATCGCTCTCAATGCACTGCGGCCGTTTTTTCTGTTTCCGGCGATGCTTGTCGGCGTCGCCGGCGGGCTGGCTTTCGGCCCGCTGCAAGGGGCGCTCTATCTGATTGCCGGAACCGCTGCCGGAGCCGCCTTGTGCTTCGCCGCTGCCCGGCTGCTAGGCAGCGGACGCGTGCAACGCTGCTGCGGGCAGTGGCTGACACTGGGCCAACTGGAGCAACAACTGGCCGAGCACGGCTTTAAAACCGTATTGCTGCTGCGGCTGGCGCCGGTATTGCCCTGGGACGCGGTCAGTTTTATGGCCGGCCTGTCGCGTATGCGGTTTTGGCCATATTTTGCGGCCACCGTCGTCGGCAGCATTCCCGGTGCCATCGTCTTTACCTGGCTGGGCGACAGCCTGTCGCGTTCGCTGGCATCGGCGGCGATCTTCGCGGCGGCGCTGGCGGTGCTGGCCGCATTCTACTACTATGGAAAACGCTATCAGCAATCATCCCGCTGAGGGGAAGGAGAACGCGATGATCATTGCACCGCTGCCCGCGGATTACACCGAACTGATCGCTGTGTGGGAACGCTCGGTGCGGGCGACGCATCATTTTGTCAGCGAAGCCGATATCCGGTATTATAAGCCGCTAATCAGGGAACAGTATTTTCCCGAGCTGCAGTTGTTTGGTTACCGCGACGCCGGCGATTTTTGCGGTTTCGGCGGCGTTGACGGCGATAAGCTGGAGATGCTGTTTATTGATCCCGCCGTTCGCGGCTGCGGTATAGGCAAGAAGTTGCTGCTTCATGCGATTTTTGCCTATCAGGTAAAAAAGGTCGATGTTAATGAGCAGAACGAACAGGCAGTCGGCTTCTACCGCCATATGGGCTTTCAGACCGTCAGCCGTTCGCCGCTGGACGCTGCGGGCAAGCCGTATCCGATCCTGTCAATGGAACTGACCGAAAAGCAGGCCGCTCCGCGGAAGCAAGACTAACGGAACCGCCCGACACACTGGTCTTTTGGGTACCGGCAGCGACAGCTGGCTGGAGCGAAATGCCGGTTTAAATGCTATAATCATATTACCATCGGCATTGAGGAGGCTGACTATGCTGCAACGCTGCGCCTGGGCCCGCGATGAACTGGAAATCCGTTACCATGACGAGGAATGGGGCGTACCCTGTTATGATGATCATAAGCTGTTTGAAATGCTGATCCTGGAAGGCATGCAGGCGGGATTAAGCTGGATTACCGTATTGAAAAAACGGGAAAACTTCCGGCAGGCTTTCGACGGCTTCGACGCTGAAAAAATGGCACTGTACGATGAGACTAAAGTGGCGGAACTGCTGGGCAATGCCGGCATTATCCGCAACCGGCTGAAGATCGCCGCCGCCATTGAAAACGCCAGGCGCTTTCTTGCCATTCAGGAACAATACGGCAGCTTCAGCCGCTTTATCTGGCAGTTTGTCGACGCTGAACCGCTGATTAACCATTGGCCAAGCAGCGCCGAAGTCCCGGCGTCGACGCCGCAGTCGGACCTGATGAGCAAGGCCCTGCGCAAAGCCGGCTTTAAATTTGTCGGCACCACCATTTGCTATGCGTTTATGCAGGCGACCGGCATGGTCAATGACCATGTGACAACCTGTTTCCTGCGGCAGGCGGATAAAAAAAGCTGCGAACAGCAGGGATAAAGCGCCGCGTTTGGAAATAGTATAATAAGGACAGCAGTTTGGGGAGATGATGATTTGAAGAAAATTCGCGTCGGCATTTTGTGCGGCGGCCGCTCCACTGAGCATGAGGTGTCGCTGCAGTCGGCTAACAGCATTCTGGCTGCGCTGGATAAGAATAAGTATGATATTACTCTGATTGGCATTGATAAAACAGGCGGCTGGTATTTGTACGACGCCGCTCAATTCCTCCTGAACAGTGACGATCCGGCTCGGATTGCGCTGCGGCAGCCGGAGAACGAGGTTGTGTTTATTTCCGGTGAGGAGCGGCGGCATCTTTTTTGTAAGGACGATCCGGCGCTGAGCGCCAAGCTGGACGTTGTATTTCCGGTTTTGCACGGGGCTTACGGCGAAGATGGCACGGTGCAGGGACTGCTGAAACTGGCCGATATTCCGTTCGTCGGCGCCGGTGTGCTCGGCTCAGCCATCGGCATGGATAAAGATGTCGCCAAACGACTGCTGCGTGACGCAGCTATCCCCATTGCGAAATTTCTTGTTCTCCACAGCTGGGAGCGGCAGAGCCTGACCTTTGCCGAGGCTTCGCGGCAGTTGGGTCTGCCTTTATTTATTAAACCGGCAAATGCGGGTTCGTCTGTTGGCGTCAACAAAGTACGCAACGCCGAGGATTTCGACCGGGCCCTGGCAGAGGCGTTTAATTTTGACAATAAGGTCCTGATCGAGGAGTTTGTCGCCGGCAGGGAAGTGGAATGCTCGGTATTGGGCAATCAACAGCCGATCGCCTCCCGCGTTGGCGAGATCATTGCCCAGGATGAATTCTACTCCTATACGGCAAAATATATTGAGGAAACCGGCGCTGTTCTGGCCATTCCCGCCGAACTGCCGCCGGATGTCGAGACGCGTATCCGCGATCTGGCGGTCAGAGCCTACCGCGTACTTTGCTGTGAGGGCATGGCCAGAGTTGATTTCTTTTTTACGGCCGACAACCGGGTGCTGATCAATGAGATCAATACGATTCCCGGCTTCACCAAAATCAGTATGTATCCAAAGCTGTGGGAAATCAGCGGCATTGCCTACAGCGAGCTGCTAGACCGTTTGATTGAACTGGCCCTGGAGCGGCACCGGCAGGAGCGGCAACTAAAAACTTCCCACGATAACTAAGCTGTTGCTAAAGCTGCCGCCCGGCAACGGGCGGCAGCTTTGTCCGCACCGGCTGGGGGCATCGCCTGGCAGAGAGGGAGCGCCAATGCAGATTAAACATCCTGAGTGGCTGCAGCCGCTGCATCAAGATCGCAGGCTCTATGGCTACGATCAAAACTGGTATTCGACCGCGTTCCGGCGGGCCAGCGGCTGCGGCCCGACAGCGGCGGCAATGCTGCTGCTGTATCTGAACCGGCGTCAGGGCTTGCCGCTGCCGTATTGTGACGACAGTGTCGCCTCTGTCGTCGGGGCGATGGAGGCGATCTGGAACTATGTCACCCCCGGCTGGATGGGTCTTGCCAGCACCGGCCGCTTCTGCCGCGGAGTTGCCGCGTTTTTGGAGCAGCACAGTGTTGCGTGGCAATGCCGCGAACTGAATCTTTCACTGTTGCATTCGCGGCGGCGGGTGTTGTCCGAGGCCGCGCGCTTCATCGGTGACGGCCTTGCCAGCGATTGCCCGGTTGCCTTTTTGAATCTGCACAAGGGACAAGCTTCTGCGCTGGAAAGCTGGCACTGGATTGTTGTCACCGCCCTCAACTGGACGGCTGAGGGGCGGCGCTGCCTGGCCACCTGCTATGACGGCGGCCGCCGCGTTGAGTTTGATCTGGGCCTTTGGCTGACGACCACCAGACTGGGCGGCGGCTTTGTCTATCTGGACGTCTCCAGCCCAGGACAACGAGCCGCGGAGGGGACGAAGTTTCCACGGAGGGAACAATGCTTTTTCACAGAGGACAACGAGGGTCGCTGAGGTGCACAGAGGGCTATGGATATTTATTTAAAAATTGCCGTTCTTCCTCCGGGCCCTCTGTGTCCTCCGTGGAATCATTTTTTCTTTGCCTTTTCCTTTTCCTCCCTGACGGCGGCAGCTTGCTGCTTCGCCTGTCTCCGCGAAATCGCCCGTCCTTCCTGGCTTCCAGCCCAGCCGGCCGGTAACCAGGCGGACGAAGAGTCTGTTGACAATTCTTTCCCGTCTGTATACAATGAAACTGATTATCATTATCGAACTAATTTAATTTTTTGGAGGGAAAACCATGCAAGCAAATTGGAAGGCCGCCGTGATTCTGGCGGCCTGCGCGCTGTCCTCGCCGCTGGGACTTGCCCAGGCGGCGGAGGCCGAATACACCCTGCCGGAGGTAGTGGTGACGGCGACGAAGACCGGTATTGATGTCAAAAAAGTGCCGGCGTCTGTACAGGTGATTACGCGGGAGCAGATCGACGCGATTGGCGCCCAGAATCTGACCGACGCCCTGCGGCTGGCAAACGGCGTGCATCTGGTGCAGGCCAGCGGCAACCGCCACGCGGTCTCGATCCGCGGCTTTGATTCCCGTTTTTCTACTATCCTGATTGATGGCAGGCGGCTGGCGGCGGAGCCGGACCAGGCGTTCGAGCTTGACCGGGTGGCGATTGCCAATGTCGAGCGCATCGAAATCGTCCGCGGGCCGGTCAGTTCACTGTACGGCACGGACGCCCTTGGCGGCGTGGTCAATATTATCACCAAAAAGTCGGCCGAGCCGTCGTTTACACTGGGAGCCAACTACGGCTTCTATGGTGGCGGCGACAATGTCGACAACTACAATTTCACCTATCATTCCGGCCAGCAGGGACGGGTGGCGTTCTCGCTGTCGGGATCATATCGTGACACTGACGCAATGTTCAAGAGTAACGGTTTTACATATGAGCCGTACGGGACACGCCGCAACCTGGAAGCCAGTCTGGATTATCAATTGTCGGATGATGAGACCCTAAATCTGACAGCGGGGTATATGAAGGAAAAAACCCACGAAGTCTCTTCGAAGAATCCGCTGGGGGCCTTCCTGAAGACCTGGGATGATAATCTGCGTAACGAACAATCCATCAGTTACACGCGAAAGCTGGAAGATGGAGAAGTCTTTTTCCGTTATTACCAGGGGGTATTGCGTAAAAACCGCGATGTTAATCTTCCTAATGGAAATTTCGCGAACTGGGTGCAGGCGCGCCGGACAATGCGGTCTTATGAAGGCCGGCTGACAAAGGCTTATGGCGATGATCATGTGGTGACGTTCGGCGCCGAATACCGGCCGGAGAAGTTTGCCGGTACCGCGGTTAATACCGGTGAGGGAAAGTATACGGCTTATAATCCTCGTGCTAATGCAAGCAAGAACGCATCTACCGCCTATCTTGACTATACCGCCGTTTATATTCAGGATGAGTGGGAGGTTTCCGACAAGCTGCTGGCGATCACTTCGTTCCGCTATGATGACAGCAACAAGTTTGACAGTAAAGTTAGCCCTAAGATTGGATTAACCTATAACCTGGCTGATGATACCCGTCTGAAATTAAATGCAGGGAAAGGGTATCGGACGCCTACGCCAAATCAGCTTTATCAGCTTGGAAATGGGACGTCAAACAACCCTAATGGCAATTCAAATTTAAAACCTGAAGAGTCTAACTCGTACGATCTGTCGCTCGAGCGCGATTATCGCAATGCTGCCTTGAAGTTGACCTATTTTTATAATGATGTTTCTAACCTTATTAATCTGGACAATACTTACACCTATCAAAACATTGATGAAGCTACCCTGCAAGGGGTGGAGGCCGAATATACCCGTACCCTGTCGGATAGGGTTTCCTGGACGAACGGATATACCTACCTTGATGCTGTTGATGCTTCAGATAATTCTCGTCTGAAAAACCGGGCCAGGAACATTCTCACTTCACGATTGACTTATGCGGATCGCGATACCTTTAGCGCCAGCTTCTGGGCAGAGGTATACGACTCTTATCTTCTCCCTGATGTGCAAAAATCCAAGTCCTACACTCTCTGGAACGTGTCGGCCAGCCAGAAGCTGAGCGCCAATACCAAGCTCACCCTGACGGTCAACAACATTTTTGACAAAAAGGATATCGATCTGCCGTTGATGGGCATCTATGTTCAAAGCGGCGTTCAATTCAGCTTCTAGTCACTGCAGGCAGCAGTCAAGGACGCTGCGGGCGGCGAGTGCGGGATCACTCCTCTTCTGCAGCTAAAATAAGACTCCTAATCTCTTGATTGAGACGGGAGTCTTATTTTTTTACCCAATTACCGCCAGGCCATAAAAGCTAAACAGAAACTAAATAGTCGTTTGCGATACTGAGGATGGAAACGATTAATTTGACGAAAAGGGGAGAAAGCATGAGTACGATATCGGCACTTACTTCTGGCAGTTCATCCAATACTACGTCCACTACCGCGTCCAACGCCACACTGGCTTTTGATGAGTTTTTGCAGCTGCTGGCCACCGAGCTGCAGTATCAGGACCCGTCCGACCCGGTAAGCGGTACGGAATATGTGTCGCAGCTGGCGCAGATCAGCTCCCTGTCCGCCTTGTCCGATCTCAGCACCACCATCACCAACACGGCGGCTTTCAGTCTGATCGGTCAGGAGGTCACCTATTCAGCCACCGATACCTCCGGCAACAGTGTCAGCGGCAGCGGTACGGTGCAATCGGTGACGATCTCCGGCAGCAATACCTATCTGAGCGTCGACGGCACTACGATAGATTATGCGTCGGTCACCAAAGTCGGCAGTGACTCATCCTCATAAACAGGGAGTGTCGCTGCCAGGATCACGATAACCGGACCCGTTTCGGGAGGTTATGCCGTTTCGGAATGACAGAGGAAACGGCAATGAATAGAGCAGGAGGTTTTTTTATGGCAATTATGACCGCGCTGACAACGGCGGTGTCAGGCATCAAAAGCTCCCAGACGTCGCTTGACGTGATCGCCAACAATATCGCCAATGTCAACACTACCGGCTATAAAGCGCAGTCGGTCAGCTTCAGTGATATTTTGAGCCAGACAATCAGTTCCGGCTCGTCTGCCACCGCCACCCGCGGCGGCACCAATCCGGTCCAGTTAGGACTGGGTGTCGCCGTATCCAGCACCAATACCGACCTGACGGTTGGCAGTACTTCGTCCAGCAGCAACGCTCTCGATCTGGCGCTGACCGGCTCCGGCTACTTCATTGTCAAGGGCGGCTCCAGCGGCGAATACCAATTCACCCGCGCCGGCAACATGACAGTTGATGATGCCGGCAATTTGACGGTTAACGGCTACCAGGTTTGCGGCTGGCAGGCGTACACGCTTGATGCCGACGGCAATAAGGTGTTCAATACCGACGGCACGGTAGAAGCCATCAATATTTATAGCGACTCCTACGCCGGCAATAAGCAGATCATGGCCGCGAAGGCCAGTACCGCCGCCGATTTCAGCGGCAGCCTTGATTCCACCGCCACGGTAGTGAGCGGTGCCAGCCTGAAAGATATTGGCTCGACTGCGATCAGCAGTTGGGATGCGACGACCTCGATTGATGTTGTTGACGCGCAGGGCAATACGACTGAGGTCACGATCAACTGGAAAAAATGCGCCACCGACGGCACGACCACCAGCTGGTACTGGCAAGCCGCCGGTGACGCGACAATCAGTCCGGCCAGCGGCTATGTCGCGTTCGACGCCAACGGCAATATGGTTGACAGCGTGACGCCGCTGACAGCGACGGTTGGCGCCGTTAATACCGCCGGCTACAGCGACAGCGATATCAGTGTCAGCACCGGTCTGAGCGCCGGCGACTATACGATTACAGTCACGGATTCGACGACAACGTCCGGCACCTATGACATCGTCCTGACCGATGCCGCCGGCAACAGCTATACTGCCGCCGCTTCCGCCGACGGATCGGCAACGTTCAGCACCACAGAGGGAACGGTTACGCTGGCGGCGCCGTCCAGCCTTGCTACCGGCACTACCGAGTTTACAGTCGCAGAAGGCACAGCGTTGGCCTTTGACACCACGCCGGCGATTACCGTCGCGTCCACCGCCGGCACCAACGCTGTCAGCGTCGAACTTGATTTTTCCACCCTGACGACAACTGCCAATGGCACCGGCCTGAGCGGCTCCGCTGATGGCTATGAATCCGGTTCGCTGCAGAGTGTCAGCGTTTCGTCTGACGGAACCATCACCGGCATCTACAGCAACGATCAGACGCAGTCGATTGCCCAGATTTCCCTGGCAGTTTTCCAGAACGCGGCCGGTCTCAGCAAAATCGGCAGCAATCTTTATGCCGCCAGCAGCAGCTCCGGTGATTACAGCACCGTCGTTGCCGGCAGCGGCGGTTCCGGTGCGATGACGTCCTACGCGCTGGAACTGTCCAATGTCGATCTGGCGGCCCAGTTCAGCGCGATGATGATCAGCCAGCGGGCTTATCAGGCCAATACCAAGGTAATCTCAACCTCTGATGATATGCTGCAGTCGCTGATCAATATGGTTTGATAAGGAGGCGCGGCAATGGGCTCAACCTTTGCTACCTATAGCATTGCCTATTCGGGCATGAACGTAAATCAGGCGTCGCTGACGGCGACCAGCCACAATTTAGCCAATGTCAATACCAGCGGCGCATCAAAGATTCAGGTGGCGGCGGCGGAGAAGAACACCGTTTTGTCCAGCGGCGCTTCGACCGGTGACGGTGTCAGCGTGGCGTCGATCACCCGCTCGCGCGATATTTTCCTTGACAGCGCCTACCGCAGCCAAAATGGCAAGGCTACTTACGCTTCAGTAAAAAACGGCAATTTAGAATATATGGATACCCTGCTGGGGGAATATGACACCGTTACCGACACTGATGGCACGACAACTGCTGTTTCCGGGGTCGAGGCAATTGTAGAGGATTTTTTCGACTCCTGGGACACTCTGTCCACTGATCCCAGCTCGGAAACGGCCAGAATCGGGGTTATAGAAACCGGTACCGCCATGGTCAGTCTGTTGAGCGAGCTTGACGCGCAGTTGCAACAGCTGCAGGCGGATGCCGTCACCGGCGTCAGCGATGGCGTCGATCGGCTGAACGAACTGGCGGAGCAGGTGGCGGAGCTGAATCAGCAGATTCATGCGGCGGAGATTGGCGGCGGAGAGGCCAGCTATCTGCGGGATCAGCGGGATTTGCTGTTGGATGAGATGTCGTCACTGGCCGATATCAGGGTCAACGAATCTAACGGCGTACTGCGCGTTACCCTCGGCGGTTCCACTCTGGTCAATGGCAATAACGCCAAGCAGTTAGTCGTTGAGGGTGACGGCTCGGTTGATGATCCGCTGACGTTGAAATGGGCCGGCTCCGGTGCCGGTGTCAAACTAAGCAGCGGCAGCATCAAGGCCTATCTTGAGGACGCCGATCAGAGCGGCTACGAGATGCTTGATACCGGCAGTCTGCCCTATAATTTTGCCACAACGGCGACAAGCTCGATTTCGACGCTGCGGCAGGGCTTGAACACACTGTTGACAACCTTGGCGGCTGCCGTTAATGAATTAAGTACTACCGGTACGGATCTTAACGGCGACGCCGGCCTGGCGTTTTTTACTGCAATTGACGACAGTCAGCCGTTAAGCATCAGCAATATCCAGGTTAATCCGGCGCTGACCGCTGACTGGGAGAAGGTCGTTGCCGGCAGTGACGGCTCCGGCGATAATACCATTGCCAACGCTATTGGCGCGATTGACGGCGACGACAGCTATTACTCCTGCGACGGCTTGTCGCTGACAATGATTGATTTTTATAAAGCTGTCATTTCCTGGCTGGGAACGACCGGCGACGCGGCGGCGTCCGCGTATGATACGCAGGCGGCGCTGGTGGAGCAGATTGATACGCAGCGTCAGTCGGTTTCAGGCATTTCCACTGATGAGGAAATGTCCAACATGATTATGTACCAGAATGCCTATGCCGCCAGCGCCAGGGTCATGGCTACGATCGATTCTCTGGTTGAGGAATTGATCGCGACCTTCGATTAGGACAGGGAGGGAAGACAATGGCTTCAACATTTCTGGGCCTGGCGATTGCCACTCGCGGCTTGAATGCCAGCCAGCTGGGATCAGCCACAACTACCAATAATATGAGCAACATCAACACCACCGGTTATTCCCGCCAGGTGGTCAGTCAGGCCGCGGTCGGACCGGCTGCGGTTTACAGCAGCAATCTTTGCGGCGGTGGCGTCGAGGTGACGGCTGTAGAGCGGGTGCGCAGCTTCCGGCTTGACCAGAAATACTGGCAGGCAAATAGCGCCGCCTCCACCTGGGAAGCCCGTTCTAATTATCTGGAACAGATTGAACTGGTCTTTGGCAGTACCGACACCAGCGATATTAATACCGCGCTGAACGAATTCGCTACAGCCCTGGAGACGCTGTCAACCAGTCCGGACGATGATTCGGCCCGGGCGGTCGTGCTGCAGGACGCAATTAACTATTGCCAGACCTTAAATGAGGCAGCCGATAGCTTGACCGCGCTGCGCAATGATATCAACAGTGATGTCAAGACAACTGTCGATCAGATCAATTCCTATGCGACCCAGATTGCCGCGCTCAATCAGCAGATTACCACCGCCACCGCCAACGGCGCTTCCACCAATGAGCTGGAGGATCAGCGGGATCTGCTGGTGGATAAGTTGTCGGCTCTGACCAGCATTGAGGTCAAGCAAGCCGATAACGGTTCGTACACCATTACCGCTGATGGCGTCAGTCTGGTCAATGGCAGCCGGGTAAAGACGCTGGAATGCTATACGGTCACTGATACAGACAGCGATCAGTATGGGATGTATGGCATCCGCTGGAGCGGCGGCACTGAATTCGACGCCGGCGACAGCGGTGCATTGAGCGGCTATCTGACGCTGCGAGACGGCGCCAGCGTTGATAATAAAGGGATAAGCTACTATCTTGACCGGTTGGATGACTTTGCCCGGACCTTTGCGTCCGCATTCAACGAAGGCGTGGACAGCGGTGGCTATAGTGGCCATGTCGATGGCGTCGGCATTGACGACGCGGCGACAACCGGCATTCGATTTTTTACCTATGATGATTTGTCGTCAGCCGACTTTATCGCCAGTGGCAGCGATACCGATGCCGCTTACCAGAAGATTACCGCCGCTAACATTTCGGTTTCCAAGGATATTCAGGACGACTACAAGAAAATCGCCGTTGCCTCCGCTGATGGCGAAGACGGCAATAATGAAAACATCAGCGATCTGATCAGCATCTGCACTGATGCGAATCTTAGCGGCAAGTCGACAGCCACTGATCTGTATAATACGATTATCGCCACTGTTAGTACCGACAGTGCCTTCTCGCAGACACAGCACGACCGCAAGAGCAACGTGGCCACTTATATCAATACCAGCCGCTCATCTGTATCGGGCGTGTCCAGCGATGAAGAAACCGTGAATATGGTTACCTATCAATCCGCCTATGCAGCATCGGCCAAGATGGTCAGCGCCTGGAGCGAGATCTATCAGATCACTCTCGACATGGTGGATGATTAAGCAGCCATAACACTACGAACAGGAGGGGTTATCATGCGGATTACCAATACCATGATGGCGGAAAATACGTTGCGCAACATCAGCAAGGCGGCCAACCGGCTGGCGTCGGCGAATGCGTCGGTCGCTTCAAATAAAAAAATCCAGCTCGCGTCCGATGACCCGGTGGTGGCAACGCGGGCAGTTACCTATCGCAGCTATGTTTCCCAGATTAAACAGTACCAGGACAACGCATCCGCGGCCAAAGCCTGGCAAAAGGCGACGGACGACGCGCTGAGCGAGTTGACCGATATTATTCAAAGCGCCCGTGAGTTGACCAATCAGGCTGCCAGCGATACGATGAGCGAGGAAAACCGGGCTGAGATCAAGACCAATATTGAAAGCCTGTATGCGCAAGCTGTTGCGGCGATGAATACCACCTATGCCGGCCGCTATGTATTTGGCGGCTATAGCACCAGTGAGGCTCCCTATGAAACGACAACAACCACGATTGGCGAAACAGTAACACTCAAGGGCGATTATCTCAGCCTCGGCAGTGTTGTTTCCTCTGCTGTCAGCGACAGCGACATTCTTGATTTCTATGCCGCTAACAGTGCTGACCTGTATGACGATACCACCGCCGATCAAAACATTGTCTATAACATTGGCTTTAACCGGGAAGTGACGGTTAATATTGAGGGGCAGGACGTTACCGGCTCCAGTGACGGCAACCTGTTTGATACCTTCTCCAAGCTGCTGCTGGCTCTGGATGGCGACACCAGCTACAAAAGCGTCGAGGTCGACGCCGGCGGCACTGCGACTGTTGCGACTAAGGAGCTTGATCTCAGCAGCCTGCTTGACGAATTCAGCGCCGATCTTGACCGGATGCTGGTTTCACAGGCGACGCTGGGCGCCCGCATGGACAGTGTGACCAGCGCGGTTAGCAGTCTGAGCGATTCGTACACCACCTATAAGGCGCTGATGAGCGACAACGAAGACGTTGATACCGCCGAGGCGGCCACTGAGCTGGCCAGCGCCGAATATACCTATCAGGCGGCGCTGGCTGTCGGCGCCAAGGTGATTTCAAAATCCCTGATCGACTATATTGCTTAGAAATTCGGAAGCCGCGGCCCAAGGAAGGAGGATGACACATGTCCACAAGCAGCATATCTACCACTACTGTCAATGGCACCACCCGAATAACCGGTCTGGCATCAGGGCTTGACGTTGACGGCATTGTCGAGAAACTGGTGCTGGCGGAGAAATCAAAGAAGCTGAACAAATTGCAGCAGCAGGTACAGACAACTGAGTGGAAGCAGGAAGCCTATCGCTCGATTATCAGCGACGTCCAGGAGTTTGCCAGCACCTATTTTGACATTACCTCCTCTAAAAGTCTGCTGAACGCGAGCAACTATTTAAACTATACCGCCAGCAGCGACTCCAGCGCCGTTTCGGTCGCCACCGGCAGCAGCGCCAGCAGCGGCAACCATACGATTCAGGTAAATCAATTGGCGACAGCCGCCGTCTACTCCAGCAGCGCCAGTGTCAGCAAGGCGGTTGCCGGCTCGGCTGCCGCCGATTATTCAAGTCTTGGCGGTAAAAGCTTTCTGATTAGCCTTGACGGCACCAGCTATACGGTTAAGCTTGATGCTGTCACCGATCTTGACAGCCTGCAAACCGCAGTCGACACCGCAGTCGGCACCGGCAAACTGACTGTCAGTGAAACTGACGACGGCTACCTGACCCTTGCCGCCGCCGATAGCGGCGTACAGGCAATCAGCATCAGTGCGGCCGCCGATGCCAATACCGGCTTGACCGATTTGTTTGGTGACGAGCCGGTGCTGTCAAATCGCCTGCAGACCAGCGATACCCTGGCAACCATTGCCGAACAGCTGAATTCAGGTCTGAGCTTCAACGCCGACGGCCAAATTGAATTGACAATTAACGGCACCTCCCTGACGTTTGATCAGGATGATACCTTAGCCGATGTCATTACCCAGGTTAACAAAGCCGGTACCGGAGCGGTCTTGGCGTACAATTCGGTCAGTGGGAAATTGACGCTGACAGCCGATGCCACTGGCGCCGGCAATCTGCTCACTGTCAGCGAGGGCGAAGGCAGCAGCTTTATTGCCTCGTTCTTAAGTAATTATACCGCCGGTGTTGATGCCAAGCTGACCATTGACGGCCAGACAATGACCCGCAGCACGAATACGGTCAGTGTTGACGGGGTAACCTACACGCTGAATCAGGAAACCACAGCAGCGGTTACGGTCAGTGTCACCCAGGACAGCGACGGCCTGTATGATCTGATCGAAGGCTTTGTCGACGCTTATAACGAACTGATCGCTACGATCAATACGGCGATCGGTGAGAATGCTGATTCCGATTATCCGCCACTTACCGACGACCAGAAGGCGGATATGACGGAGGATGAGATCGAGGCATGGGAGGCCAAAGCCAAGGTAGGTTTGCTGGAGAATGATTCAACCCTAAAAAGTCTGCTGAGCAGTCTGCGGACTGCTGTTGTTGACTCTGTTTCCGGTCAAAGCGTTACTCTGGCCAGTATCGGCATCAGCAGCGGCACCTATGATACCAAAGGCACCTTATATATCACCGAAACCACGTTGAAAGAAGCGATTGCCAGTGATCCGGACGCGATTATGAGCCTGTTCACGCAACAGGCGACCGCTACCAACAGCAGCGGTAAGTCGATCGGCAGCACGGCGATTCTGCGGTCGCTGTCATCGAGCGAGCTAAGCACCCGCTATAAGCAGGAAGGCATTGCCTATCGCTTTTATGATATTTTGCAAAAAAATATTTCCACGATTCGCGACAATGCCGGCAATAAAGGCCTGCTGCTGGAGAAGGCCGGAACCGAAGATGATACCACCGAAAATGACAACACGCTGAGCAACTTGCTGGAGCGTTATAACGAAGCGCTGGAAGAAGAGGAAGAACGGCTGGACGAATTTGAAGAAAATATGTATAGCAAGTATACGGCGCTCGAAACTTATATCAGCAGCATGAATTCGCAGTTGTCGGCGATTACCTCGCTGACCTCGAGCTAAAGCGACAAGGAGAAGCAGGATGCGACAGGAAATCGAAATGCTTTTAACGCAGAAACAGGCTATCCTGGAGCGAATCCTGGCCAGTACGCAGACCCAGCAACGGTTCGTACAGCGGCGGCAGATGAAGGGATTGAAGCGGGTGCTGCGGGAGCGGGAGGAGCTGCTGCGGCAACTGGCGGATCTAAATGCGCTGCTGGCCGGCCGGGAAATCACCGCCGCCGGGCAGGCGCAGCTGGCGGCCATCCGGAGCCTGGAGCAGACCGTTTTACAGCTCAGCCGCCAGGTGCTGCGGGAGGCGGTGGCCGAGCGGGCGCGCATTGCCGCCGAGCTGCAGCAGCGGCGGCAGCGGCGCCGGCTGGAACGGCAGTACCAGAATCCCTGGCCGGCGGCGCTGCGGGGCAGCCGGATTAACGAACGCTGCTGACACGGCGGCTCACTTTTATGACAAGGAGGTCCTGGCATGAATGCTGCGACCACTGCCAACGCCTATAAGCGGCAGCAGATCATGACGGCGTCGCCGCAAGAGCTGACGCTGATGCTGTACAACGGCGCCATCCGTTTTGTCAGCGAAAGCCTGCTGGCAATCGAACGGCGCGATCTGGAAAAGGCGCATATTGCCAATATGCGGGCCCAGAATATTGTGCGGGAATTTATCGTAACAACCGACCGCAAGCAGGAAATCGCCAAAAGCTGGCTGCAGATCGACGAATACATTCTGCATTGCCTGGTTCAGGGCAATATCAAGAAAGACCCGGCGCGGCTGCAGGAAGCAAAGCGGCTGCTGACCGAGTTTCGCGACGCCTGGCTGCAGGCGATGCGGCAGCTGCGGCCGGAAAAGAACGGCGGCTGAACCCAAGCCGCGATGATACAGGGGGACTGCCTCGATGCTGAGACAGTCCCTTTGACGTATTGGCCATAAGCAGCAGCTATGTAGTAAAAGCCGGATCTGCTGTACCAGACGTCGCAAAGCAGCAAAACGACTGTGTCATGTGCTGCGATTAAGCAGGCCGGCTGCTTGCGGGCAGCGAGTGGGCAACCAAAAAAGAGAGCCGTGCGGCTCTCTTTTTTGAGGTTAACTGACTTATTGCAGCAGCGTCAGTACCTGCTGCGGCTGCTGGTTGGCTTTGGCGAGCATTGCCGTCGCCGCCTGGGTGATGACGCTCAGCTTGGTGTATTCGGCCATGACGGTGGCCATGTCGGTATCGCGGATGTTCGATTCGGCTGAGGTCAGGTTTTCGCTTTCAGTATCGAGGTTGTTAATGTTGCTCTCCAGACTGTTCTGGATAGCGCCAAGGTTGGAGCGCTCGGCCGAGACCTTTTTAATCGCCGCGTCCAGGACGGTAAGCGAATTGGTGGCGCTGCTGACCGTGGTCAGATCAAGGCCGGTCGTCGAACTGCTGCCGGCGACGCCGAGGCTGTTGGCGTCCATGTCGTTGAGCGAGATCGTCATCGTCTGGCCGGAGTTGGCGCCGATCTGGAAGGTAAGGGCATTGGAGGCGTCGACGGTGACATCAGCGGTGGCGACCGGGATCAGGGCAAGCGCGTCTTGTGCTGCCGTCAGTGCATCATAGGAAGCTTTCAGCGTGGTGCTGTTGGCTGTATCGTTGGCTTCAATAGCAGTAATAAAGGCTTCCTTAGCAGTTTCATATGCCGTTGTGCCGGCAGTGGCAGCAGTCATCGCGTTGTAGGCATCGGTTAAAGCTGTATCGCCATTTGTGACATCAGCGGCAGCCAGTGCGGTTGTCAGTGTCGTGGTTGCGTTGGATACAGCGGTAATGGCGGTTGCATTGGTTGTTGCGTATGCTTCGCTCAATGCAGCCAGCTTGGCATCGTCGCCGGTAACCGTGAGATCGAAAGCGGTCAGGGTGTTGCCCTTGGCGCTGGCGATAGCGCCGTTGATCGTGCCGGCGGCGTCAGTGCCGCTAACCGTAACGCTGGTGGCGGTCGTGCTGTCGGTGGCGTTGAACAGACCGGTGAGAGTAGCGTTGTCGGCGGCAATCGTAATCTCGGAATCACTGCCATAAGTGGAATCGTTCAACTGAATGAAGGCGTTGGCAGCGTCGTCGGTGTTGAAGGTTGCGGTGACACCGGTAGTGTCGGATACGGCGTTGATTTTTTCCAGCACGCCCTGAATCGTATCGCCGGAAGCAATCGTAACTGTTGTGCCGTTGATGCTGATGTCGCCGGCGAAAGCGGAGGCGGAATCCGTTTTGGCGGCAATGCCGGTAGCCGATGTCGCAGTCGTGCCGGTCGTGGCCTGGGTGGCGACGGCCGTGTAATTTACCTCATAATTACCGGACTTTGTCGTGTTGCCGGCGACGGTTGCCGCTGTGTCGATGGCGGCGGAGTTGGCGCCGGAGACGGCAGTGGTCGAGCCGCTGGTGCCGTTGAGCAGCTTCTTGGTATTAAACTCGGTATCGTTGGAGATGCGGTCAAGCTCCTGGCGCAGTTGGTCGACTTCGTCCTGGATCGCTTCCCGGTTTTCATCGGTCAGCGTGTCGGAAGCGGCCTGCACAGCCAGTTCCCGCATCCGTTCGAGAATCGAGGTGGTTTCGTTGAGAGCGCCGTCGGCGGTCTGGACCAGCGAGATCGCATCCTGCGAGTTGCTGCTGGCCTGATCAAGGCCCTGGATCTGGGCGCGCATCGTCTCGGAAATAGCCAGGCCGGCGGCATTGTCGGCGGCGCTGTTGATCGAATAGCCGGATGACAGCTTTTCCAGTGCCGAATTCATCAACGAACTGTTCTTGTTCAGTTGATTGGTCGTGTTTAATGCGGACATGTTAGTACTGATTACCATTGCCATTGTATATTCCTCCCTGGTTTCCTAAAATTTAGCATCCATGCACCATTTCCGTCAGCTGTTGGCGCGGCGCGGTTTGCTGACGGCCAAACCGCTGTTGTACGCTATGCCTCCCTCCTGCTGTTCTACTATCAGTATCGCTGCCGATTGTTTAGAAACGGTTTAGTTTTCCGGCTGTTGGGTATTTTTTTTGCCAAACCGGCAATTATTTGACCACGATTTGTCGAGTTTTGCAAAGTATCACAATAATTCGCCGCAATCAGCCAAAAATAAATACAATTTAAATAAAAAAATGGCAAAATATTGGTAGAGATGTCCAAGGAAGGATAATTTGACGCAGGAGTGATCTCAAAGGATAGTTGGGAAATGAAACTGTTATTAATTGAAGACGAGAGTAAGCTGGCGGAATCATTAACGTATTTGTTAAAGAAAAACGGTTTTGTCGTCGACGTGGTCGCAGACGGCAAAACCGGTCTTGACATGGCGTGTACCGGCAGCCATGAACTGATTGTGCTTGACCGCATGCTGCCGGGCATGGATGGGATGGCGTTGCTGAAAACATTCCGCCAGCTGGGGTATCAGACGCCGGTATTGTTTCTGACCGCCAAGGCCGCGCCTGACGACAGGGCTGAGGGCCTGAACGCCGGAGCCGACGATTATCTGACCAAGCCCTTCTCCACCGTCGAGCTGGTTGCCCGGCTGTATGCGCTGGCCCGCCGCCGCAACCGGGAAATTGTCGATACCATTCTGACTGTAGACGACTTTGTGTTTGATCCGCAGCGGTCGCAAGTGACCAAGGACGGCAAAGTAATTCAGCTGACACTGAAAGAATCGCAGCTGCTGGAGCTGCTGATCCGCAATTACGGCCATGTTGTGACCAAGCAGCGGATTATTGAAAAGGTATGGGGCTACAATTCCGATGCGGTGGAGAGCACCATCAATATTTACATTCATTACCTGCGTAAGAAAATCAAGCTGTCGAATTTGCGCACTGCTCGCGGCGTTGGTTATTACCTGCAGAAAAAAACGACTGTCAGTTAAGCGGCCGGCTTGCCGGACAGAACGTCCGTCAACCGTTTTGCGGAATGTATCTGGTCTTATCCTCAAATATTTCACCGCGGGTGATGTTCAGGTCTTTGGGAGCGTCGATCACCAGACGCAATTGCTTGCCGTCGCCTTTGACGACTTTGACCATAATATCTTTGCCGATCATGACATATTCACCGGGTTTTCTTGCCAATACCAACATTGTCTGCACCTCGCATCCACTTTATCGTAATTCTATCATCGCATGCTTTTGTTTAGTTTCAGTTAAAGACACAACAATTTTTTTGCATGGCGGAAGGAGGCTGTCAGTTTGGCTGCCAGTGTCATTATGTTTCCCAAGCGGACGCAGCCGTCCGAATCTGAACTGGAGGGGCTGCTCCGCAAATGGCTGACAGAGCTGGAGGCGGATGAGGCGGTAGCCGGAGCGGTGACCGCGCGTATGCTGGCTTATATTGAACAGTATGCGGCTAGAAGCTTTCAGCCGGCGTTTAATCTGCCGGTACCGCCGGGATTCTCGCCGGTGCAGGCGGAGGCGCTGCTGCAGGCAATTGAGACGGGGATGGACAATGTCGCGCGGGAAGTGCAGGAGCTGATCAACCGGATTATTATTGAACGGTTTTTTCTCGAACTGGAGCTCTGCGAGCGGGCAAACCGGTGCAAGCCCTGTCTGAATAAGCCGCGCGTATAACGACATCGCTGTCGCTTCCGCAAGGGAGTGGGAACGGGCAAACAGCTCCCGTCGCAGACCGGTCTGCGACGGGAGCTGTTTGTTGATAAAAAAGCGGCAAGCACCCTGGCCGGAGCTGTATAAAGGGCAGGTAAGCCGTGGCAGCGGGCTGCCCCGTTTTAGAACTGCCGGCGCCTGAATAATGGCAGCAGCGGTATTCCGGCGCTTCGCCGCGACCGCAATTTTTCCTCCCCTATTGGCCGTCCCTTGAGGCGGCGGCAGGATTAAGCGGGCTGCCGGCGAAAATAATAAAAAAATTATGTGCGTCATCATGAGGGAGGTATTTGTCATGGATCTCGCGTTTCTTCACAACCGTCATAGTGTGCGGCAGTTTAAAGACGAGCCGGTACCGGAGGCGGTGATTACAGAACTGATCGCAGCCGCCACCTGCGCTCCTTCGGGGAAGAACCGGCAGAACTGGCATTTTGTCGTTGTCGCCAATAAAGAAAAAATTGCCGCGATCGCCCGCATTGTCAGCGCCAAGAATGCGGAATTGTGTGCGCAGCTGCGTGACGAGACAAAGCTCAAGACGCTGCGGGCCAGCGCCGGTTATCACATTGCGTTTAAAGATGCGCCGGTGCTGGTTCTGGTGTACGCAGGCCCCTATGAAACCGTCGCCGATATGCTGCTGGCCGACGGCGTTATGACGGCGGCTGAGGCGCAGTGCTACGCCCGGCCGCAGCCGGGGATCCAAAATATCGCCGCCGCGATGGAGAACCTGCTGCTGGCGGCGGCCAACAGCGGCTACGGCGGCTGCTGGATGACCGGTCCGACTTATGCGGCCAAGGAAATCAGCGAGTATATCGGGTTCAGCAAGGCGGGCTATGATCTAGCGGCAATGACGCCGCTGGGAGTTCCCGCCACGGCTAAGCAGTCGTCGCCGCCGCGTAAGCCCCTGGATGAGGTATTGACAATCATTCGTTAGCGTGTCGCAAAGTGAGCCTTGCCTGCAGAAAACAGGCAATGGCTCTTTTTCTGTCGTATAGGCAGGAATCGACAGAATTATCCTGGAAGTATAGAAAATACAGGAAATTGTTGTTGGGGGGGATAACGATGACAACGAGAATGCCGGAGCTCTCGTGGGTGATAGGCGGACAGCAGGGAGAAGGCATTGAAAGTGCCGGCGACAGTTTTGCCGCTGTGCTCAATCAACTGGGCTATTATTTGTATGGTTACCGTCATTTTTCATCCCGGATTAAGGGCGGTCATACGCATTACAAGATACGGGCCAGTCAAAAAGCGGTGGGAACGGTCAGTGATGCGACCGATATTCTGGTGGCTTTTGATCAGGAAACTATTGATCTCAATCAGCCGGTGATGCACTCCGGCGGGGTTATTCTGGCTGACGCCAGGTTTAAGCCGGTTGCCGCGGCAATGCCGGCGCCGCCGGCATTAGTCAGCCTGCCGCTGACAGAGCTTGCCGCCGCTCAAGGCTCGCCGCTGATGAAAAACAGTGTTGGTCTCGGCGCTACCGCCGCTGTCGCCGGCTTGTCTCCGGCTGTGTTTGACAAGGCGCTTGCCGCCGCCTTTGCCCACAAACGGCCTGGGCTTTTCGCCGCCAATCAGGCGGCACTGCAGGCGGGGTACGGCTATATCCGCGACAATGCGCCACAGCTGTGCGGCCGGTTTTCCCTGACGCCGCTGGCGGCGGCACAACGGCTGTTTATGCTCGGCAATGAAGCGATCGCGCTCGGAGCGCTGGCGGCGGGGGCAAAATTTATGGCCGCTTATCCGATTACGCCGGCTTCGGAGATTATGGAGTATCTGATTAAAAAACTGCCGGAATTCGGCGGTGCCGTCATTCAGACCGAGGATGAGATTGCCGCCTGTATGATGGCGATCGGCGCCGGCTATGCCGGCGCGAGAGCGTTTACCGCCACCTCCGGGCCCGGTTTTTCGCTGATGCAGGAGGGTATCGGATTGGCGGCGATGACGGAAACGCCGCTGGTGGTGATCGACGCTCAGCGGGGCGGCCCCAGTACCGGCCTGCCCACCAAGCACGAGCAATCCGATATTCTCGCCGCCGTTTATGGTACTCATGGCGATGCGCCAAAAATCGTGATGGCCCCCGGCACGGCGGCGGAAGCGTTCAGCGATGCGGCCGAAGCGTTTAACCTGGCCGACGAGTATCAATGTCCGGTTATCCTGTTGAGTGATTTGCAGCTGTCACTTTGCAAACAGACGCTGGAACTGCCGGAGCTGGAGCGAGTGACGGTGCGGCGGGGCAAAATTAAAACCGCCGCTGAGCTGCCGCCGCTGCCGCCCAAAGGCTATTTCAGCCGTTTTGCCGCCGCTGCCGACGGTATTTCCGACAGGGTTCTGCCGGGGACGGCCAACGGCATGCATCTGGTTACCGGTCTGGAGCATGACGTGGCGGGCAGGCCGTCGGAAGCCGCCGCCAACCGCATTGCCCAGACGGATAAGCGATTAGGCAAGCTGGCGACTGTAGCCGAGCGGTTTTCGCTGCCGCTGTACCGGCAGACACCGCATGAACAGCCCGACCTGCTGGTGATCGGTGCCGGCGGCAGCCGCGGCGCGATCGAGGAGGCAGTGGCTTCCCTCAATGCCGCCGGCTATCGTGTCAACCACGTACATTTGCGGCTGCTGCAGCCGTTGCCGCTGCCGCAGCTGAGGCCGCTGCTGGCGGCCGCAAAGCGGATTCTCACTGTCGAGCACAACGCTTCCGCCCAACTGGCCGTGCTGCTTGGCGCAGAGGCCGGCCGGCCTCTGCACAGCCTGCGCAAATACGATGGTAACATTCTGCTGCCGGCGGAAGTGTACCAGGCATGCAGGGAGGTATTAGCATGAGTGCAGCCGCTGATTTTAAGAATGGCATTAAGCCGAACTGGTGTCCTGGCTGCGGCCATTACGGTATTCACAACGCCATCGCCCAGGCCGTCGCCAATACCGGCCTCGAACCGCAGCAGGTATCGGTCGTCTCCGGCATCGGCTGCTCCGGCCGTATTTCCGGCTATCTCTACGCTTACGGCTTTCACGCTTTGCACGGCCGTGCCTTGCCGCTGGCGCAGGGGATTAAGATGGGCAACCGCGACCTTAGCGTTATTGCCTGCAGCGGCGACGGCGACGCCTATGCCATCGGCCTTGGCCACACGGTTCATGCGATCCGGCGCAATCTGGACATTACCTATATTGTCATGGACAATCATGTCTATGGCCTGACAAAGGGCCAGACCTCACCACGCAGCGATATCGGCTTTCAGACCAAGACGACGCCGCACGGTTCGACCGATGCGCCGCTGGCGGCGCTGGAAACGGCACTGGCTGCCGGTGCGACTTTTGTCGCGCAGGCCTTCTCGCTCAACCTGGCCGAGCTGACCGGATTGATTGAGCAGGGATTGGCCCACAAAGGCTTTGCCTTCATCAACGTATTCAGCCCCTGCGTTACCTTCAACAAGCATAATTCCTATGACTGGTATAAGCAGCACCTGACCAGCCTGGCGACAATCGATGGCTATGATCCCGGCGACCGCCTGCAGGCGATGGCGACGGTCATGCGTCATGCGGGACTGGTTACCGGCCTGGTTTATCAGGATAAGAGCCGTCCCGATTACCAGACGGCAATAGGTCTGGGAACAGCGCCGCTGTCGCAGGTGGCGGAAGCTCCCGACAGCGGCCGTCTGCGGCAGCTGCTGGAAGCGTTTCGCTAACTGGCGCGGCCGGCATAACCCTCCGTGTCCTCCGTGGTCAGAGAAAAAAAGGGGCTGTCTGCAAACAGGCAAAAAATCAGCCTGTTTGCGACAGCTCCTTTTTATGAGTCTACCGCTTCAGTTGCGGTTGCCGGTAATCGTCCGGTGTTTCACCCGGTCGCGGACTTCGGCCCGTTTGGCGTCGTTGAACCGGTCGAGTGTACCGACGAGATAGCCGGTAATACGGCGGATGCGTTCAAAGCTGTGCGTTCCCTCGCTGCGGCCGCATTTGGGGCAGGTATCGCTGATAATACCGTTATAGCCGCACAACGGGTCGCGGTCAACCGGATGGTTAATCGATCCGTAGCCGACCCCCTGCTCTTTCATCGTGCGGATAACCGTTTCAAAGGCTGCCAGATTCTTGGAGGGATCGCCGTCCAGCTCGATATAGGTAATGTGGCCGCCGTTGGTCAGCGGATGGTAGGCGGCTTCAATGCGGATTTTGTCAAAGGTATTAATGGGGTAATAAACCGGAACATGGAAAGAGTTGGTGTAATATTCGCGATCGGTGACGCCGGCGATGCTGCCAAAGCGTTTGCGGTCAATACCGATGAAGCGGCCGGAAAGCCCCTCGGCCGGCGTCGCGATCAGGGAAAAGTTCAGACGGTATTTAGCGGCCGCCTCATCCATGCGCTGCCGCATGTGGCTGATAATCGCCAGGCCAAGCGCATGCGCCTCCGCCGACTCGCCGTGATGCTTGCCGGTCAGGGCCTTGAGGCATTCAGCCAGGCCGATAAATCCGACTGTCAGCGTGCCATGCTTAAGGACCTCCCGCACCTCGTCATCCGGTCCCAGCTTGTCCGAATCCAGCCAAACGCCATCGCCCATCAGGAACGGGAAATTGCGCACTTTTTTCCGGCACTGGATTTCAAAGCGGTCAAGCAGCTGATCAATGCAGAGGGCGATCATATGGTCAAGACTGTCGTAAAAAGCGTCAATGCTGCCGGCGCTCAGGATGCCCAGACGGGGCAGATTGATCGAGGTGAAGCTGAGATTGCCGCGGCTGTAAACAATCTGGCGGCTGGGGTCATGGACATTGCCGATAGCCCGGGTACGGCAGCCCATATAGGCAATTTCTGTTTCCGGATGGCCGGGTTTGTAATATTCGAGATTGAAGGGTGCGTCGATAAATGAAAAGTTCGGGAAAAGCCGTTTGGCGCTGACGCGGCAGGCCAGCTTGAATAAATCATAGTTGGGGTCGTCAGGATTGTAGTTGATGCCGTCCTTGATCTTGAAGATCTGAATCGGAAAAATCGGCGTTTCACCATAACCGAGACCGGACTCGGTTGCCAGCATAATATTTTTAATTACCATCCGCCCTTCGGCCGAGGTGTCGGTGCCATAGTTGATCGAACTGAACGGTACCTGGGCTCCGGCGCGGCTGTGCATGGTGTTAAGGTTGTGAATCAGCGCTTCCATTGCCTGATAGGTGGCTCTGTCGGTCTCCTCGACAGCCTGGCGGCGGGCAAACTGCTGCGCCTGGCGCAGCAGCCGGGCATCGAAGCGGCCGGCTAACAGCGTATGCTCCGCCTCTTCGTAAGCGCTGTCGGCAATTGATGGCGTTATCTGTCTGGCAGCGAGGGAATCGGCCGCTTCCTTGACCGCGTCGGCGATCCCTTTGCCGCTGTCAAGCGAGAACTCCAGCAGCCGGACCAGGTTTTCCCGGTATTTGCGGGCAAAGGTTTTGCGGACGCCGTCCGACAGGCCGTAGTCAAAATTGGGAATGCTCTGGCCGCCGTGCTGATCGTTCTGGTTGGACTGAATGGCGATGCAGGCCAGGGCCGAGTAGCTGGCAATGTCATTCGGCTCGCGCAGGTAGCCGTGACCGGTGGAGAAGCCGTCTTTAAACAATGTTTTTATATCAATCTGACAGCAGGTTGTCGTCAAGGTGTAGAAATCAAAATCGTGAATATGGATGTCGCCGCTGCGGTGGGCTGTTGCGTGCTCCGGCTTGAGAATATACATTTCGTTAAATATTTTTGCGCCTTCTGAGCCGTATTTCAGCATCGAGCCCATGGCGGTATCGCCGTCAATATTGGCATTGTCGCGTTTAAGATTGCTCTCCTTGGACGCCTGATGCGTAATTTCCTCATAGGTCTTCATCAGCCGCGTATTCATTTCGCGGGCACGGGTGCGTTCGGCCCGGTAGAGTATGTAGGCCTTGGCTGCCTTTGACAGGTCGGAATCGATCAAGACCTTTTCCACCATGTCCTGGATGTCCTCAACCGTTGGCAGTTCTGCCTGGAAATGGTTTTCCCGTCCCGCCTGCTCCGCTACTTTTACAGCCAGTTCAAACGCTAATTTTTCATCGGCGGCGCCGGTCGCCCGCAGGGATTTGTAGATGGCGTTGCTGATTTTCTCCAGATTAAAAGGCACTTCACGTCCATCGCGTTTAATAATTGATGTAATCATTGCCGTAGACCGGAATTTCCGTACTGTCCGGTCGTTCCCTCCTCGCCGGTAATAGTAAGTGCAATACCATGATGATACCATATATTGTACTCGCATACAACTGAAAACCTAGATATAGTAAAACTGGCATTGGAAAATAGGAAAATGGTCCCGGTGATGCTGCTACCAGTGCCACAGCAGGAAATTTGCCGTTTTAAGCCGAATAGCGATCCTGTAGGAGGCGATTGGATGTTCAGACAGCTAAGACGTCAGGACCGGGAACTGGACGCCGGCGAAGCGACGGCGATTTTGCGCGAGGGCAGCTACGGAGTGCTGTCGGTTAACGGCGATTACGGCTACGGGGTACCTTTGAACTATGTTTATCTCGACGGCAATCTCTATTTCCATTGCGCGCCTGAGGGGCACAAACTTGCCTGTATTCGCGCCAATCCCCGCGTATCCTTCTGTGTTGTCGGCCAGGCGACTGTTCTGGCTGAACGGTTCAGCACTGCCTATAGCAGCGTCATTGCCTTCGGCAGCGCCCATGAAGTGGCTGAAGCGGAAAAGCAGGCGGCGCTGCTGGCGTTTATCGACAAATATTCGCCGGATTACCGCGACAAGGGCAGGCTGTATGTCGAGGGCAGCCAGCATAAGGCGGCTGTCGTCAGGCTGCAGATTGAGCATATCAGCGGCAAGGCAAGAAAACAATAAAAACGGAGCGCTCCGCGGCGCGGAACGCTCCCTGCAGCCAGCGCAGCTGCCGCTAACGCCGTTGCGGTGCGGCTGCCGGCTGCCGGCTCAGCAGGGCTGTGGCCAGGAAGACGCCCAGACAGGCCAGCCACTCCAGATAAATAACATGCGGCAGGATGCGGACGGCGGGAACGGTCTGCCAGAGCACCAGGACGGCGACGCCGGTCATGATTGTATAAAAGGCGGAGGGCTTGCGGCAGAGGCCGGGTGCAAACAGGGTGAACAGAATGATGACGCTGAAAGCAGCGGTCAGGCTGAGGCCGATCATCAGGGTGGTAATAATGCCGCTGATTGTCATCGCCAGGGTCAGGGTTAACAGCCCTAGCAGCAGTACGGCGCTTTTGGTCACAACAACGAATTGACTGTCATTGACCGCGGGATTGATGAATTTTTTATAAATATCCTGGGAGAATAGGGTTGCTGAGCTGAGCAGCAGGTTACAGGCTGTCGAAACGTCGGCGGCCCAGAGGGCGGCAAGGGTGATGCCGGCCAGCACGGGATGGAGCGACATGATCGTCATCGGCAGCGCCAGCGCCGGGCTCATATCGGGGAACTGCGCCCGGGCGAGGATACCCAGCATCGCGCTGACAAAGCCGATCGGCAGCATCATCAGGCCGCCAAGGACAAAGCCGCGGCGGGCGGACCGGACATCTTTGGCGCCGAGGGAAATTTGAATGATGCTTTGCAGTGACAGGTTGACTGTCACCAGCACTAGAATCCAGCTGATAATACCGATAATGCCAACGCCGTCGAACAGATCAAAATAAGGCACGTCTGCCGGCAGTGCGGCATTGATCGCGCCGATGCCGCCAGCCTGCGTGACGCCGACAATGGTAGCCAGAATGATGCCAATATATTTCAGGCTGACATTGAGCAGGTTTGACAGGCTGGCCGACCACATGCCGCCAATTGAGGTAATACCGATAAAGACTGCGGCGCTTGTCAGCATGCCGCCGGTCAGGCTGAAAAACTCGGGCATCAGGGCGCAGAGAATGCTGCCGCCGGCAATGTACTGCAGCGACATCACTACCAACTGAATGAGAATCTGGCAGACAATACCGGCAATCATCCCTTTTTTATCATAATAGCGGCCCAATAATTCGGGAATGGTGGTAATGTTGAGCTGACGGTATTTTTTTGCGACCAGCATGCCCATTGTGATCGCGCCCAGTCCCCAGGCTGTCGTGTACCAGCCGGCGGACAGGCCGACCTTGTAGGCTTGCTCGGCAACGCCGATGGTTGAGGCGCCGCCGACGGCAAGGCCGACGATGGAGACGGTGATTAACGGTGTGGTCAATTGCCGGCCGGCTAGGGTATAGCCGGCGGCGCTGCCGCTGGCGCGCCGTTTCGCATACCAGCTGATTATAAACAGCAGCACAATATACAGGCAGACAATGAAAAACGGAATATGCATTGGATAACCTCCCTGGCTGTTTTTGAGAATCCGGCTTGACCCTGGCGGTCAGCCAATAAAAAAACCGTCCCGGCAAAGGGACGATTATAACCGTGGTACCACCCAGTTTGATCCCCGGAGCAAATAAAAAAAGCGGTGCCAAAGGGGCGAAAAGCCGCGGTACCACCCTGTTTTGATCCGAATGATCACTCTTGTGCCTGTAACGCAGACATACGGCACGGCCTACTGCGTTCCCGCCGCTGTCCTGGCTTGTGCAAGGATGCGGGAGCACTGGTTCAGCCTGCGGTTTAGGAACGAACTTCGCCCGGCTTTTTCAACTGGCTTGCAGCAGCCGCCAGCTCTCTGCATGAAAAATACCTGACTACTTTTTTCCGTCATTACCTCTCGGGTATGCAGTTTTGTTTTGATTATATCCAGGCGGCGTACAATTGTCAATATTTTTGATTGCCGGGAGGACTCGGCAGGAATTTGGCGAAAATGGCATGTGGCTAAGCTTGTTTTCAGCAGGCTTGCCGGCGGCCGGAGAATCGCGACAGGAGGCTGTTATGGAACTGCGCCTTGCAATTGTGGATGATGATATCAGTATTCGCAAAATGCTCAGACGGATTATCGAGGAAGGCGGTCTGGGCAGGGTTGTCGCCGAATGCGGCGACGGGGTCATTGGCGAGGCCGTGCTGCGGGAAAACCGGCCTGATATTGCGCTGATTGACATGCTGCTGCCCGGTCAGGACGGTGTGGCTCTGATCAATCGGCTGGCGGCGGACAGGCTTGACACCTCTTATATCATGATTTCGCAGGTAAACAGCGAACCGATGATTACCCAGGCCTATGAGAGCGGCATCGAATTTTTTATTCATAAACCGATTAATGTGCTTGAAGTCAGGTCGGTGATCGCCAAGATCCGGGAGAGCCGCAGCCTGCGGCAGTTCATGTCTTACGTTCACCAGACGGCTTCGCAGTACTCCGGGCAGAAGGAGCCGGCTAAAGCGCCGAATGAGGGCCGGCATAAAGCTGCTGTCTACCGGACGTTTTCCGATCTGGGCATTATTGGCGAGGCCGGCGTTAAGGACATCTATGCGCTTATTGAGCTGATCTGTTCGACGGCGCGCTATAAGCGGGAGAACTCTTATCAATTAAATGAGCTGTACGGCCATTTGTCGCAAAACCTGAACCAGGACGCGAAAACAATCGAGCAGCGCATTCGCCGCGCGATCGCCAAAGCGCTGCAGAACCTGGCCAATCTGGGAACCGAGGATTATTATAATGAGAAATTCCAGGCCTACAGCTCGTCGCTGTTCGATTTTAAGGAAGTACGCCAGGAAATCAACTATGTGAACGGCAAAAGCCATTATCATGGTAAGATCAATGTGAAGAAGTTCATCGAAGGCATTATTTTTATTGCCGAACAGGCTGAGTAAAGCAGAGGAATACCCATGAAAAATTTTCACTTGGACATCGGGCGGCAGAAGCTGCTGCTGCATACGGTCATGCTGGTTACACTGTCCAGCATGGTGTTTGTTTACCCGTTTGACAATCAGTTCCGGATCACACTGGGCGTGGCGGTGCTCTCCACTCTGCTGTTGTCCTTTCCCCAGCTCCCGGCCTTCCGCCTGGTTCTGGCCAGCGGTGTCAGCATTGTGCTGTTCCGGGCCGGGATTTCCCTGCTGCTCGGCCAGAGCAGCCTCAGCAGCGCGCTGGTCATGCATCTGCCGGCATTGGCCTATTATTTTACCTTTGGCGTTCTGTTCGAACTGTTTACAATCCGTCAGCTGCTGGGAAATTTTCCGCTGGTGATTCTGCTGCTCAGCCTGACCGATGCCCTGAGTAATATGGTTGAGCTGCTGTTCCGGCCAACGTTGCGGGCGGTCGGCTATGAAATGGCGCTGGCGAGCGTCATTTTACTGGCGCTGGTACGCTCAGGCATTGCCGTTTACGGTTATGTTGTCCTGAAGCAGTACCATTCCTTTGTGCTGGTACAGGAGAAGCTTAAGCGCTATTCCGACCTGATGCTGATGATTGCCAAGCTCAAAACCGAGCTGTTCTACCTGCGCAAGTCGTCGCAGGATATCGAAAGCGTCATGGAACGCAGCTACTGGCTGTACAACCGGTTAAAGCAGCAGGAGCGGACCGAAGGCGGATCGCGGGCAGAGCAGAATGCGGGCAAAGCGCTTGAGATTGCCCGCGAGATTCACGAAGTGAAAAAGGATTACACCCGGGTTCTTGCCGGCATTGAAAATGTGCTGATGCCTTCGAGTCAGGAAAATATGATGCGGTTTTCGGAAGTATTCAATAATATCGAGCAGAATGTATTGCGCTATATTGAAAACGCCGGCAAGCCAATTGCCATTACCTTTCAGTATGATGAGGATTTTCTGACCGATCAGCACTACACGATCGTGTCGCTGCTGGATAATTTGATCATGAATGCCATTGAGGCCTGCGGCGATGCCGGCAATATCTGCGTCTCCCAGACGCGCAAGGGGCAGGAATACAGCTTTGAGGTTGCTGACGACGGCGTTGGCATCGCTTCCGAAGAATTGCTGTTTGTGTTTAAACCCGGCTATTCGACAAAGTTTTCGCCGGAAACCGGCAAGATGTCGACCGGACTGGGGCTGTGCCATGTAAAGAACCTGAGCGAAGACCTGGGCGGAACCGTCAGTGTCGCCTCCGCTGCCGGCAAGGGGGCAACCTTTATCGTGTCTATTCCTGTCGAACGATTGGCTTGCGGCAGAAAACAACGATAATAAAGTATACAAGATACAGCGAAGTCTGGAAATAAAAACAGCATAATGAAAATAATCAGATAATTCAGACCGATAAAAATACAAGGTTTTAATTTTTTTTGTGGGTTTCTGTAGTGTATCGGTTATGGTAGAAACAGAGGAGTCGCATGAATCCCCATACGGATACCTCCTGCCTGAAGGCGGCCGTTAAGCGCTGCTTTCAGTTGAACGGGTGCAAAGAGAAGGAGGTGTTGTTCAGTCTACCGGGTCCTGCACGAAAAATGAAATTAGGGGGATTAGTTGTGAAGCAGTATCAAAAGCTATTGTTGGGTTTTGCCCTCGGTGTCATTATCGGTCTAATCGGTCATTATACGTTCCCTGAAAAAGCCTATCCGCTTATGACAACCTTAACCGAGTTCTGTACGCTGACAGGCGCCATTTTCCTTAAAATGATTTTCATGGTTGTTGTGCCGTTATTGACTTCCGCCTTGATGCTTGGCGTGTTTGAGCTGGGTAAGGGCCGCAATCTGGGTAAGGTTGCCAGTAAATCGCTGGCATTCACCATTGCGTTGAGCCTGATTGCCGTATTGCTGGCAGTGACCATGACCAATGTCATGCAGCCGGGCGTTGGCGTGGAGTTTGACAAGGAGGCTCTGGCGAAGAATCAGGGCGTTATCTCCATCAATAAAAACATGCAGGCTGCGCAAAACAAACCCTGGACCAGCTACATTACCGACCTGATCCCGCAGAATCCGATTGATTCCGCGGCAAGGGCCTTTGGCGGCGAAATAATAGCCGTAATGGTCTTCTCGCTGATGTTCGGCTATGCGCTTAGTCTGCTGGTGAAGGAGGATAATGCGTTTATCCAGATGCTGCAGACGGTCTTCGACGCTTCGCTGAAGATTATCGAGTGGGCGATGAAGCTGGCTCCATACGGTATCTTTGCCATTGTCTTCAATACGACTTACCGCATGGGCGCGGGCTTCCTGACCAATGTGGCCTACTTTGCCGCCGTGGTTGTGCTCAGCCTGCTGATTCAGCAGTTTGTCGTTTACGCGTTGTTCCTGAAAATTTTCGCCAAAACCAACCCGTGGCAGTTCTTTGCGAAGTGCAAGGAAGCCTACGTATACGCTTTCTCAACCGCTTCCTCCAACGCTACCCTGCCGATCGCTCTGGAAACCGCGGAAAAGACGCTGAAGCTGCCGCCGAAAATTTCCCGCTTTGTCCTGACTTGCGGCGCTTCCGCCAATCAAAACGGGTCCGGCCTTTATGAAGGCGTGGTGCTGCTGTTCCTGGCACAGGTTTTTGGCGTCAGCCTCACCTGGGAGCAGCAGGTTGTCGTTGTACTGACCGCAGTGCTGGGCGGTATCGGAACCGCCGGTGTTCCTGGCGGCACCCTGCCCATTATCGCGATCCTGTGCGTCAATGTCGGCGTGCCGGTTGAGGGCCTGGGGCTGATTCTGGGTGTTGACCGTTTCCTGGATATGTGCAGAACCACTCTTAACGTATCCGGCGACTT
The DNA here is from genome assembly GCA_900542835.1 of uncultured Pelosinus sp. Lineage (GTDB taxonomy): Bacteria > Bacillota > Negativicutes > Sporomusales > Acetonemataceae > Anaerosporomusa. Next base: position 55,399 of record UQPB01000020.1, read on the forward strand.
GGTTATTGCCAAGCTTGTCAGTTCCAATGTGGATGAAGAGACACTTGAGCAAACACCGGACATATCCTGCTAGCAGCAGGCCGAGTCCGCGCCGAAACCGCCGAACCGCGAGGTTCGGCGGCTTCTGTTTTCTTAACGGCGCGCCGCCGTACGCTTATGGCGTTTCAAACTCAAGGCCGGTAGCGTTTACACAAGAAGGTGAATAGTATGCCAGTAAACGTTAGCGGAGCGCTTGGGCGTGCGCAGCGAAGCTGGCGGTCAGGGCGCTTACCAAAGTAAGCAAGAGTGTCCGTGATATTTCGTCCAGTTTGCGGATGCCGGACTTCGTATTCCCGTGCCCCGTTGCGGGAGGGAGACGGGCCGCAGGCCGGAGGAACGGCGAC
>UQPB01000021.1 GCA_900542835.1 uncultured Pelosinus sp.
TCGCTTTTCAAGGCTTTTGCAGGATCGGGCCTGGTGCAGAGGCAGTGCTGAGGCGGAAAGCTCTGGCGGTCAAAACGCCGCCATCCTGCGTTGTCGCCAGGCGGCATACTGCCGGTATGCCTTCTTCCTCCGCCTTGACTGACAACCTTTTGCCTCACCAGACTCTCCCCGCCTCAACACCGTGTCTGCACTATTTTTTGGCTACTTTTTGATCATGCAAAAAGTACCAAGCAGCTCTGCTTTTCTTGCTTACTTTTGTAAGCGATTGCCCCGCTTGCTGCTTTTGCAACGCTTGACAAAGGAACAGCGACGAGATGACGGCAAGGTTAGCCACTAATCAACACGTGTATCGTCACAAGCTCCTGATTGTGTATTCAACCCTACATAAAGTTCTTCTGACGCCAATTGTGCTTTAATAAGTGCGTTCTCCAAATTTATAATAATTTCTTTAGCCCTTTGCATCATATCCACAGCATCCGCAATTTTTGTACTGATGCTGATAACCGATTGCTCTGTACGCTTGTCTTGCAAGTTGATAAAGTCCAAATTCATAAGCAGCCTCCTTCTAACAGCACTATTTCATACATTTATTTTAAGGGAATATGCCTTAAAAATCAATAAGGGGTATTCCCTTAACGCATAATTATTATGAGGTGATCGCTATGTATGAAAGAATCCGCAATCTGAGAGAAGATAGAGATATGACACAGGCGCAAGTCGCGAAATATTTACGCATCCATCAAACAACCTACTCCGATTATGAGCTTGGTAAACTTAACATTCCGGTTCCCGTGCTGAATAAACTTGCCGATCTGTTTGAAACCAGCATTGATTATCTGGTAAACAGAACCAATGAGAAAATACCGTATCCCAAAAGGTGAACTTCAGAATTCCTTTAAACCAGCGATAAGACTAACTAAGACCGTATATCCGATTCCTTCGAAGGCTTACTTGAAATGCAAAGCCGGACTCGTTTCAATAAAACGAGTCCGGCTTTAATAACTTGGTGGAGACGAGGGGAATCGAACCCCTGACCTCTTGAATGCGAACCAAGCGCTCTCCCATCTGAGCTACGCCCCCAACTAATACTTATTATGTATTCGCGTCACAAATGTATTCTCCTGCCGGCCGAAAAAGTTTTTTGCACGCAATCGCTGCCGTCACAGTTGAGGATTCCAGCGAAGAGGGGCTGTCGACAAAGCCAGGAATGCGGGAGCAGTTGATATTATCTAAAAATTTTGGGTTCCCCTCTGTGCCCTCCGTGTATCCTCCGTGTACTTCGTGGAATCGGTGTCCTCTGTGGAGCAGCTTCCCTGCGTTCTTTACCTTTTCCGCCCTCGCGGCGGCAGCTCGCTGCCTTGTCCGTCTCCGTGGAATCGTTTTTTGCTTTTTTGCCTTTCCTGGCAGCAGCCTACGCGGCCGGCCTTGGCGGCCGGGCAATGCTGAAGACCTCGTTCAGACGGTCGTCGGCAGTAAAATCGACCGGCGACTGCTCCCGGATCGCCGCCGCCAGCGCGTCGCGCAGCAGCAGGGGCAGTACGACAGGCTTACCGGCCTCTTTCAGCAGACTATAGCCATCGCCGCCGGCGGCCATGAAATCATTAACCGCCACTTTATAAACTTCTGCCGGCTGCAGCGGCCGGCCATCGGTCAGAGTTGCCGCCACTACCCGGCTGCCGGCCGGCAGCGCGGCGTCAAAAACGACTTTAATGCCGGCGAACTGCAGCATGCCGACCGCTTCATTACGGATGCCATACTCAAGCAGTTCAAGGATTTGCCGGCCGCTCAGTTCGACTGTCACCAGCTGGTTGTCAAACGGCACAACCTCATATAAATCGCCTAGTGTCACCGGGCCTGCGGCAATGCCGCGGCGCAGGCCGCCGCCATGCTGCAGGGCGATATCGGCTCCGGCAGCCCGGCGCATCACCTCGGCCGCCCATTGTCCCAGCGGCGATAGCTGCCGGCGGTCATGCGGCAGCGGCCGGGCAGAACTGCCAAGAACAAGCGTCCTTACTGGCTCAGCCTCCGCTTTTGCCGCCGCCAGCAGCCCCGCCGCGGCAGCGTCGGCAGTCATCGCCTCCGGCTCAAGCTCGATCAACGCCGCGGTTGAAGCCAGAATCCGGTTTGCGGTGGCAGAGTAAACCAGCGAAATCTTACCGACAGCGCGGCCATGATGCCGCGCCTGCACCACCGGCACAGTTCCCGACTTCAGCGCGTAGCCCTGATGCGTATGTCCGGTTATCAGCGCATCGACGCCGTCGCTGCCGGCGAGAAATTCGGCCGCTTCGCCGCTCAACGCGCCGGTTTGTGCATCGACGGCGCCGCCCAGATGCGACACCACCACAATAATGTCCGCCTGCCGCCGCAGTTCGGGCAGCAATGCGCGGAAGGCGTCCGCCGGATCGCCGAATTCAAGACGGTCAACCAGGTCCGGGCTGGACTTGTAAGCCGTCTCAGGGGTAATCAGCCCAACAAGGGCAACACGGACCCCCTGCTTATTCACAATGACATAAGGTTTAGCAAAGCCTGGCACAGTCTGCGTCCGGCGTTCCAGAACATTGGCGGCGAGAAACGGAAACTTTGCCTGACGGGAGCGGGCTTGCAGCGTATCAAGGCCCCAGTCGAATTCATGGTTGCCTAAAGCCATTGCGTCAAAACCGACCGCGTTCATGAGCGCAATGACCGGCTTGCCCTGCAACAGGTTGGCATCGGCGCTGCCCTGCAGCATATCACCGGCGCTTACAAGCAGCGTTCCTGCCGGATTTTTAGCCTTTTCCGCCCGCAGCCAGCCGGCCAGCTTCGCCGCGCCGGGGTTGGCGGCCGTTTCTGACAGTGCCCCATGATAATCATTTACGCTCAAAATGTCAATTCGGATATAGGCGGCTGCCGCCGGAGCGGTCAGCAGCAGCAGCAGCGCCACTGTCAGCCAAAGTCCATGCACCGTTTTCCTCACTCGTCACACATCCTTTCCGTTCTGAACAACTGCTCAACCCTTTGACTGATCAGCTTCCGCCCCGACAGGGACCGCCTGCCGCAGGCAGAAGGAATAAATATATTTTTCCTTAACCGGCTGGCCGATAATCGCCGTAACTGCTTCCGCATACAAGTTGAGTTGTACCGCGTAACGTCCGGCAAGTTCGCCCGCATCGGTCGTATAGTCGGTTTTATAATCCAGCAGTACCAGTCCGTCGGCTTCGGCAAACAGGCAGTCCAGTATGCCCTGGACAAAGACGCTGTCGCCGCTGCCAGCCGTCGCCGGCGCAAACCGCTCGGCCGGCAGCATCAGGCTGAATGGCAGCTCCTTTTTTACCCAAACCGCCCGCTGCAGCCGCTGCCCCAGCTCGCTGGCAAAAAAGGCGGCGATGGCCTCGGCGTCTATGGCCGCCGCTTCCTCCGGCAGCAGGAATTCCCGCTGCTGCAGATCTTCCACCTGCCTGGCAATCGCCGCCGGCGTCAGACCCCGTTCCGGCAGGATGCGCTGCATGACCAGATGCGTAGCGGTGCCGGTCTGGGCGGCGGTCAATTTTTGCTCACCCCGGAAGCGTGGCTGTGCATACAGAACCGGCGTATACAGCAGTTTAGCGGCCTCGCCGGTGTCAGCCAGCCGTCGCTTGATTTCGGTTACGGTCAGTTTCGCCGGCTGGCCTGCCGCCGCTGCGTAGGGATAATGCCAGTTCAAAATCCGCCGCACAGCCGCGATGTCGCCGCCACTGACCGCCACCGGTTCCAATTGCCTGATCTGCCGCCACAGCGGCGACTCCGCCATAGCGGCGGCGCGGCTTTCGCCGCTCGCCTGCAAATCCAGCGTAATCTGCCAGCAGCAGCCGGCGGTATCAGTCTCCAGCCCCTGCGGAGCAGGCAGCGAATCCATACCGGCAAGCTGCCGCAGCGGCTCTGCGTCCGGGTGGCGGAACAGGGCGGGAATCAGCCAGTCCAGATAAGTCCTGGCAGCAGCGACCTGCGCCGCAGGCAGCGTTGGGCCGCCGGCTGCCGCGGCCTGACCCCAGACGGCGCATTTAGCGGCCAGATCGCGGGCCGACCCGACCAGAATCAGCCGTTCCCGCGCCCGCGTCAGCGCCACGTACAGAATCCGCAGCTCTTCCGCCTTGGTTTCGCGACGCAATTGTTCGGCAATCGCCCAGCGCGCCAGCGTGGGATAACGGAAGCCCCGGTTGGCGGTGGTTACATAGGGGCCGATTCCCCAGTCGCGGTGACACAGCACCAGGGCGCGGGCATCGCTGAGGTTGATCTCCTTGCCAAGATCACCGACAAATACCACTGGAAACTCGAGCCCCTTGCTCTTGTGAATACTCATGACCCGCACGACATTCTCATTTTCCCCCAGAGCGCGGGCCACAGCCAGATCCGCCCCCCGCGCGGTCAGCGCTTCAATGAACCGGAGAAAGCGGAACAGACCGCGATAGTTCGTGGACTCATACTGACGGGCGCGGTCGAACAGCGCCCGCAAGTTCGCCTGCCGGAACGCACCTCCGGGCATGCCGCCGGCATAGTCATAGAAGCCGGTTTCTTCATAGATCAGCCACAGCAGTTCCGCCACACTGCGGCGGCGGGCGAGGCGCCGCCAGCGCTTGACAGCGGCAACGAAGCCGGCGGTCTTCTCCTGCAGTGGCGACGCTGCAGCCGCCTGCTGCGCCAGCAGCGAATCCCACAAATCGGCACGACGCTCGCCGGCCAGCCGGATCTCGGCTAGTTCGGCGCCGCTAAAACGAAACAGCGGTGAACGCAGCACGCCGGCCAGATGGATATCCTGGCGGGGATTATCCAGCACCTGCAGCAGTGACACCAGAATGCCCACCTCTGTTTCCCGGAAATAGCCGCTGTCCATATCGGCATAACAGGGGATGCCGGCAGCCCGCAGCGCGTCCAACAGCGGCTGCGCCTTCCCCTGCGGCGACCGCAGCAGGATTACGATATCCCGCCACATGATCGGCCGGTAGCCTTTCGTCTCCTTGTCATAGACCGGCTGATCCGCCTGCATCAACTGGCTGATACGGCCGGCGATCCAGGCTGCTTCACGCTCAAACGCGCCGGGACCGGCTTCGCCTGTTTCCGCCTCGGCCTCAGCTGCCGGGGCCGCAGCCGGCCGGCGTTCCAGCAGATGCAGCTCGACCCCGCCCAGGCTGTCGCTGCAGGGCGGGTAATCAAGGCCCGGCTGCAGCCGTTCCGCCTCGCCGTAGTCCAGTTCGGCGACCGCCTCTGTCATTAACTGTCCGAACAGAAAATTGGCCGCATGCAGTACCGCCGCCCGGCTGCGAAAATTAGCGGTCAGGTCGATACGGCGGCAGGGGCCGGCGGCGGTCGCCGGGTATGAACGGTACTTGTCCATAAACAGTCGCGGCTCGGCCAGACGGAAGCGGTAAATACTCTGCTTGACATCGCCGACCATAAACCGGTTGGGAGGATCGTCGCGGCTGACCAGGCGCAAGATGGTTTCCTGCACGCCATTAGTGTCCTGGTATTCATCAATCAGCACCTCGGCAAAGTGCTGCCGCAGTTCCAGCGCCACTGAGGACGGCCGGGGATCGCCGGGAACGCTGGCCGCGTCCAGCAGCACCGCCAGACAGAAATGCTCCAAATCGCTGAAGTCGAGCACGCTTTTTTTCCGCTTGCGCTCGGCAAAGGCCCGGGAAAACCGGATGACCAGATCAGCCAGAGCCGCAACCAGCGGACAGAGACTGCGCATATCAGCAAGCAGTTCGTCGCCGCTGCGGCTGAAATAGCTGCCGCGCAGCCCGTTGACGGCATGTTTCACGGCATCACGCCGGGCTTTAAAATAGTCTCTGCGCTCGTCATCACCACCGCGCACGGTTCTCAGCTTGACAAAGTCAAGTGCGGCGAACGCCTGCTCCAGTTTCGACCAGGACTGCCGGGCGGCCAGAATTAGTTCGCCCAGCATTTCACTGTCAGCGGCAAAGGTCTCGGCATATGCGGCAAAGTCGGCATCAGCCTCCGCCTCATGGATCAGACAGTCCAGCGCCCAGGCGTGGCTTTCCAACTGCAGCAGCATCTCCTGCCGCAGCAGCCCGGGCCAGGGAGTATCGTCGATAACGGCTGCCGGCGGCAGCTCAAAACGGAGGGTCAGTTGCCGCAGCCAATGCTCCGGCCAAGGGTGGCTGCGGGAAAACTCATACAGGTTCAGCACCAGCTGCATCAGCGTGTCGTCGCCGTCGGTATCGGCGTAGTGATCTACCAGCAGATTGAAGCCGGGATCGTCGGCCTCGTAGCTGTCGGCAAAGACCTGCTCCAGGATATCGGCTTTCAAGAGCTCCATTTCCGCCTTGGCGCCGATGCGAAAACCCGGATCAAGGTCGAGCAGATAAAAATATTTGCGGACCACGCTTTGGCAAAACGCGTGAATTGTGGAAATACCGGCCGAATTCAACAACGCCGCCTGTCTGGCCAGCCGGCGGGAGAACTGCTGCTGCTGCATGGCGGCAATGCGGCCGGCAATCCGGGACCGCATCTCGGCAGCGGCGGCGGACGTGAAGGTAACGACCAGCAGCCGGTCGATATCGACCGGCTCTTCTTCTGCCGGTCCGGGCAGCGAAATCAGATGAATGATGCGTTCAACCAGCACCGAGGTCTTGCCGGAGCCGGCGGCGGCGGCCACCAGCAGGTCACAGCCGCGGCTTTCGATTGCCAGCATTTGTTCGGTTGACCAGGCCACCGCCTATTCCTCCCTTCCGATTAGACTGAAAATGGTAGTGTCGTCAAGCTGCGGCAGCTTGGTAAAATCATTGTCTGTCAGCAGCTTGTCAAACTGGCAGACCGGACGAAAGCGGCAGCGTTCACAGGCGGTGCGTCCGGCCAGATCAAAGGGGCGCAGATCGATGTCGCCGCCGAGAATGGCCGTCGCCGCCCGCCGGCACTGCTGCTCCACGTGCCGCATCAGCAGGGAAAACTGCTGTGGCTCCTTTAAATACTGAGCAGTGGTTTTATAAAACGTACCCTTCTGCGGGCTGAAACCGATTTTGAGAAACTGTGAATACTGGTTGATGTCACGGTCAAGCAGTCTGACAATGTCGGGATCGGCCAGTACCCAGCCCGGCATTTTCATCTGGGCGTTCAGCTTCTCCGCCACCTTATCCGGCGGCAGATAGGTAGCGGAAGTCACGCTGGGACGCCGCAGGAAATAGTAAAGGACGCCGGCAGGCAGGCAATCAGCGGCCCCTGTCAGCATTCCGCCCAGCCGGCAGGAGGCCAGCAGATAGAGCAGCAGCTGCAGCTTCAGGCCGTGATATACATCCAGCAGCTCCAGCCAGGCGCCGCCTGATTTATAGTCAATAACCAGAAAATAACTCTTGCCGTTATGCTCGGCACAGTCAAGCCGGTCGATCTGCCCGGCCAGCTCCAGTTCAATCCCGTCGCCCAGCTGCAGGACAATCGGCGGCAGCGAATCGCCGCCCATGCCGAAAGACTGCTCCAGCGCCAGCGGTTTAAAGCAACTGCCACGGTCAAACTCGCACAATCGCCAGATAACCGTCTCGGCAGTGCGGCGAATCCGCCCCTGGATATGACGGTATTGGGCGCTTGACAGCAGAATTTCATTTTGCAGCCGCGGCGCCAGCTCGTCGACAATCGCCGCACACAGCGCGCCGGTTTCAGCACGGTCGAGATCGCCCCAGTCGCGGCCGGCCCGCTGCACCGCCTCGCCAAAGCTTTTGACGACCGCGTGCAGCAGCAGCCCCATCCCCGGCGGCTCCAGTTTAAACACCGGCCGTTCCCGCAAGCGCAGGCCAAAACGGGCAAAATGCTGAAACGGACAAGCGTAAAAAGACTCAAAGGCGGTCACACTGCCACGCATGCGCGAGCCGCGCGTCAGCCAGAGCTGCCGCGACAGTCCGGCAGTAAGCGGCGACTCCCGGTTGACATGGAACAATCCCGCCAGCGCAAGCCGCAGCTGCTGCTTCCGCTCCGCGTCCTCCAGACAAGCACTATAGACATCAAACCACAGCGGGCTAAGTGTTTCCGGCTGCGCTCCCGCCTGCCGCAAACAGGCGGCGAGTGCGGAAACAGCCTGACGCGGCCGGGCAAGAAAATCGGCTTCCTCTCCCGGCAACGGCTCCAGCCGCAGCGGCTTTACGGCAAATCCGGGCCAGACCGCCGCCAGCCTCTGCCGGAGCGAAACGATTGCCGGCGAAGGCTGCAGACCCTCTCCCTCCTCATTTGCTAAGGAATAGCTGACCCACAAATAGTCGCTGGCCCGCGTCAGCGCAAAATAGACCAGATAGGTCTCGGCAAAGGTCTCCGCTGCCGCCCCCGGCGCCAGTTCAACCCCCAGCTCTTTCATCCGCAGCCGCTCTTCGTCACTGAGCAGGTTGTCGGCCTTGCCGCGCCGCGGCAAAACGCCTTCATTCACCCCTGGCAGATAAACGGCTTTGGCATTTAAAAACCGGGTACGGTCAAGCGATGTCACGGTCACATGATCCAATCCCGACGGGATCAGCCCCAGGGTAAGCCCCTCCAGGCCTTCGCTGAGAATTTCGCCGTACTCCTCCAGGGTCATCACCTGCCGGCCGCAGCAGTCAACCAGTTCGTCAAACAAGCCAATGATCGCGTTCCAAAGCTGGCCGTGCTCTTCCGCCAGCGCCAAATCGCCCGCCGCCTCCGCTTCCTTCGCCCAGGACTCCAGCGTCTGCGGCGCATTAATCGCCAATAAAAAAGCAAACAGCCTGTCGGTATACTCGGCGGCTGTTCCGGCCTTCGCCAGATCAGCCGCCAGCGCGGCCAGCGGCGCGATCGCCTGGCGGCGAATCGAGTTCACGACAGCCAAATGCTGCTCGTCCGCCGCGTCAGGCTCCTCGTCCTCATCCAGCGCCCAGCGGCGCATATAGCGCCAGTCTTCCGGCTGCAGCCAGCGTTTGCCGCGCAAGCCGAATTCCAGCACGTAGTTCTCCAGTAAATCAATTTGCTCGTCTGCCAGGGGAAACAAGCCGGTTTTAAGCGCCCGGAACACCGGCTCGTAGTCCCAGCGTTCGACAATCGCCTCAACGGCCGACCGCAGCAGCTCTGCCAGCGGATGATGCACCGCCGGCCGGCGGCGGTCCTGAAAGCAGGGAATGCCGTAGGCGGCAAACACACTGGCGATGCTGTCGGCATAATTGACCTCGTCGCGGAGCAGCACCGCCGCGTCCCGCCAGCGATAGCCGCTGTCACGGCAGAGCCGGATAATATCGCGGGCAATCGCCTCTACCTCCGCCCGGCGGTTAGCCGCTTCAGCCACCACGACAGAGGTTCCGGACAATGCCGGCGGATCGGCGGGCTTTCCCGCCAGCGATCGCTCCAGATACGCCAGCAAGGACCCCGCCGGAAATCGCCGCAGCGGGTCTGCCTGTTGAACAACCGCTTCAGCGCTAAAGCTCAGTTCATTATCAGCTGCCAGATTCCGGAGCCGCGCCGCCGTTACTGCCTGGCGGTAAAAAACGTCGGTTTCCGGCCTGTCTGCCGTCTCACAATTATCCAGGCAGAGGCTGACAGTCAGATTCTCCGCCGCATTTGCCAGCGCTCCCAGCACCGTGTACTCCTGTTTGGTAAACCAGTCGAAACCATCGACAAATATTGTTGCCCCCTGCAGGCTGGAACGGGAGATTTTCTGCAGCAGCATGGTCAGATAATCTTCCGGATCGGTATAGCGGCCGGCGATCAGCCCTTCATAAGCACTATAGACTTCAGCCAGATCCGCCAGCTTCGCCGCCAGCGGCGACCCTGCCGCCCGCTCCGCCGCCTGCGACAGCAGCTGCGGCTCCACCCGGTATGCCTTGCACTCGCTGATCAGGGATGCCATTGTCGCGGCAAAGCTGCGCTGGCGGGCCGCCTGCCGGAATACGGTCAGCTGCTCCTCATGATCGGCCAGCACCTGGCGCAGCAGCATCCGTTTCGACAGGTCGCTAAGCGTTTGGCGGGCGGCGCCGCCCGTTTCAAGCAAAACCGCCTGCGCCAGACGGCGAAAGCCGTAAACACGGGCGCGGCAAAAGCCGCCGCCGCGGGCCAGTTCACGCTCAGCCTCAAAGGTCGCCTGCTCCGGCGTCAGCAGAATAAGCGGCGGACCTAAAGGATCGGTCCGCATTTTATCGCGTATTTCAGCCAGACAGGCGCTGGTCTTGCCAGCTCCCGCCCGTCCGTATAAGAGACGAATTGCCATGTTAACCTCCCTGGAACGTTCCGCTGTCAAGCAGCGGTAAAAAACGCCCGACCAGCTCCGGATCAAACTGCCGTCCGGCGCCCCGCCGCAGCTCGGCAGCTGCCTGTTCGGGGCTGATAGGGCGCCGGTAAGGCCGGCCTGCCGTCATCACCTCATAGGCGTCGGCAATCGCCAGAACGCGGCACTCCACGGGAATGTCGCCGCAGCGGATTCCCAGCGGATAACCGCCGCCGTCCCATTGCTCATGATGCCTGAGTATCAAATCAGCAATCGCCGACAGTGCCGGGACACAGCTGGCAATACGCCAGCCGATCTCACAGTGCTTTTTGATCTTTTCCCGCTCCTCGGCCGTCAGCTTTCCCGGTTTCAGCAGCAGCCGTTCATCAAGACCGGCAGCGCCGATATCGTGGTAACGCGCCAGCAGCCGGATATTCTCCCGCTGCTGCGGCGTCAACTGCAATGCCGCCGCCAGTTTAAGCGCATACTCTTCCACCCGCTGCGGATGTCCGTCGTCGCCATAATCTCGTTCCTGCGCCGATCGCAGCAGACCGTCGAGAATCACCGGTTCAGAACCGCCGCGCTGCTGTTTTTGTCGATACATCATGTTTTCGGCTTCAGAAAACAGCAGTTCCAAAGAAGCGGCAGCGCCGCTGGCCTGTCCTACCGCCAAGGCAAGCCTGACGCCGGGCAGCAGCCGGTTGTATTCAGCAATCCCGCGGTCAATCTGCCGGCAGGCTGCCGCCGTCGCCTCAACGTCCGCAGCGGCCAGGATGACGGCAAACTCGCCGCCGTCAATCCGGGCAATATGGTCGTCCACGCCCAAACTCCGCTTTAGGATTTCGGCTACAGCCTGCAAATAGGTATCGCCGGCTTTGCGGCCAAGACTGTTATTAATCAGCCGCAGCCCGTTCAAAGCGCAGACAATCACACCGGCGGCGCCGCTGGCGGCGCTGCGGTAACGCAGTTCCTGTTCGAAGCAGCGGCGATTGAACAGTCCGGTCAAGGCATCGTAACGGTTAAGCTGCCGCAGCTGCACGGCAGTCAGTGTCAAATTTGCGGTATCCCGCTCCAGCAGCAGCGGATCTTCACCGCAAACGGTCAGCCCGAATTCACGTCCATAGGGCTTACCGCCATAGTCGCCTTCATAATAAAATCGCTGCGGTTGCCCGGTTCGCAGCAGCTTCTCCAGCGCCTGGCGGCAGCGCGCAGCCAGCGGCGGCTCATAGGCGGCCTCAATTGCCGCCCCAGGGGCACGCCGGTCCGGCGGCTGCGGCTGATAGCCGGGACGGCGGTACAATTCGCGAAAAACACCGTTGCAGTCCAGACGGGCCGCCATGTCGGCGGCAATTTCCAGAACAGCCCTGAGGCCGGCTTCACCAAACCATGTTTTCATTTCGCATTCCTCGATCAAGCATATAATTTCCGGCGCAGCGGAAAAGAAAGCAATCCGGTCAACGCCGCTTTCCGGCAATACCGTGTCTATTCGCGATTTGCGCCGGCGGTTCCTGCATCCGGACGGAAAAGCGAATGGATCGGGCGCATACCGCCGCATACCGGAGCATACTGCATTCTAGTTTACATAACCTCGGTTAATCCCGGTCAACGCACTTTGCCTTCCTGTCCGCGATCGTGTAATATATGGACTACGCCGAACTTCCCAAGGGAACACGGGGGAACCAACCACAGGGGTGAAGCCGCACGACCGGGTTTGATGCCGGTCGGCGGCCGGGATACCTCTTGTCCCGAACCCGACAGCTAACCCCGGAGGCGATAAAAGGAGGAACGATGATGACTATTTTGAAAGTGATGCTGATGGCGGTCCTGGCTTTTTCCGCCCTTACAGGCTCTCTGTTCACGCCCGCATTCGCGGCCGCTCCGGCAAAATATAAAAAAGAACTCAGCGCAGTGGCGACCGCTTATGCGCCCGGGCCTCACGACAACGGCAAATGGGGCAACCTTACCCATATCGGCACGCAGGTGAGACCCGGCATTATCGCCGTTGATCCGCGCGTAATTCCCCTGAAATCCAAGGTGTATATCGAGTTTCCCGACGGCACCGGCAAATACGCTGTCGCCGAGGATACCGGCGGCGCCATCAAAGGCAACCGCATCGATATTGCCATGTGGACAGTAGCAGAAGCCTATAAATTCGGCATGCAGGACGTCAAAGTCTATGTCGTAGAATAAAAGTACAGAAGAGCCCGCGCACCCGGACCGGATGCGCGGGCTCTTCTGTGTCCGGACAGCGCCAATCGTCTGATTCCTTCAAAGATTCTGTTTGACAACACCTTTCTGCCATCTTAAAATAAAAGTAACTCCATAGCCTCCAAGGGGAGTAACCTTTACGGTACAGTCGTCAGTGCGGGCCTGGAGCCCCGGGTGTGCCGGCAACTTTTGTTGTTGGTAAGACCTTGCTTTATCAAGCACGGTCTTTTTTTATACATAAGCCGGCGGGTAATACGGCAGGCTTAACCGATCCTGTACAAATGAATAAAAGGAGGAACTAGCGTGAAAAACCAGTGGTACAAGTTGACTGCAGCCGATGCCTTGTCGCAATTGCAATCCGACTTGAACCAGGGATTGTCAACCGGTGAGGCTGCCCGGCGTTTAGCCCAGTACGGCTACAACGAATTGAAGGAAAAGCCGCACGAACCGTTATGGCGGAAATTCTTAAATCAGTTTAAAGATTTTCTGGTGCTGATCCTCATCGCAGCTAGCATCATTTCCGCATTGGTTGGTGAAGCGGCTGACTCCCTGGTCATTATTGCCATCGTACTCTTAAACGCCGCCCTTGGCGTATTTCAGGAAGCGAAGGCGGAAAAAGCGCTTGACGCGTTAAAACGCATGAGCGCCCCCAATTCCAAGGTTATCCGCGATGGTCATGTTGTCGTAATTCCGTCGCGCGAACTCGTGCAAGGCGACATTATCCTGCTGGACGCAGGTGATTATATTCCGGCCGATGTCCGGATACTGGAGTCGTTTAATCTTAAAGTGCAGGAAGCCTCCCTCACCGGCGAATCGGTGCCGGTGGAAAAGGAAGCCTGCGTACTCGACGGCGAACCGGCCCTGGCCGATCGCGTCAACATGGGCTTTATGAGCACAGTGGCCACCTACGGCCGCGGCAAAGCAGTGGTTATCGGCACGGCCATGGATACCGAGATCGGTAAAATCGCGTCCATGCTGCAGGCGGTCGAAGAGGAAAAAACGCCGCTGCAGAAAAAGCTCGAAAGCTTTGGCAAGGGTCTTGGCTTCGCCTGTCTGCTCGTGTGCGCCGTCGTTTTTGTCATGGGCATCTGGGGCGGCCTGCGTGATGGCAAGCTGACCGGCGCCGAAATCCAGGTCATGTTCATGACCTCCATCAGTCTGGCGGTAGCCGCCATCCCTGAAGGCCTGCCTACGGTGGTTACGATTGTATTGGCGCTTGGCATGCAGCGCATGGCCAAAAAGAATTCCATTATGAAAAAGCTGCACGCAGTGGAAACCCTGGGCAGCGTTTCGGTAATCTGCTCCGATAAAACCGGCACCCTGACCCAGAATCAAATGACGGTAGTCAGGGCGTTTGCCGGCAACAAGCTGTTTTCGCTCAGCGGCGAGGGCTATTGTCCCGAGGGACGCCTGACCCGCAACGACGCTCCGGCGGAGCTGGCGTCTGAGCCGGACGTCTCACTGCTGCTGCAGGGATCGGCGCTGTGCAATGATGCCCGTCTGGAGTATTTGACGGAACAAAACGCCTGGTCGATTGTCGGCGATCCCACTGAAGGCGCACTGGTGGTGGCGGCCCGCAAAGCCGGCTACGAGCAGGAGTCACTTGAGCGGCAATATCCCCGTCTGCAGGAAATCCCCTTTGATTCCGATCGCAAGATGATGACAACGCTGCATCAGCTGCCGGCGCAGCTGCGGAGCTGCACCAAGGGCGCTCCCGATGTGCTGTTGAGCCGGTGCTCCGCCATCAGCGTCGACGGCAAACCGCAGCCGATGACCGCGGCCGACAAGGAAGCGATCCAGGCGGCCAACCGGGAAATGGCCTCCCAGGCCCTGCGGGTGCTGGCGGTAGCGTATCGTGATTTTGACAACGCGCCGGATATGAAGGCTGGCGACGCCGTCGAGTCCGACCTGGTCTTTCTCGGGCTGCTCGGCATGATCGACCCGCCGCGCACCGAGGTCAAAGCGGCGGTGGCGCTGTGCAAGACCGCCGGTATCCGCGCGGTAATGATTACCGGTGATCATCCCGACACCGCTTTTGCCATTGCCAAAGACCTGGGGATTGCCGAAGACACCGCCCAGGTCCGCACCGGCCGCGATCTTGACGCACTGACGCCCGATGAACTGCGTCAGACGGTTCAGACCGCCAGCGTCTTTGCCCGCGTCTCGCCGGAGCACAAAGTGGCGATTGTCGAGGCTTTGCGCAGCAGCAATCAGATCGTAGCGATGACCGGCGACGGCGTCAACGATGCCCCGGCCCTGAAACGGGCCGATATCGGCGTGGCCATGGGCATTACCGGCACCGATGTCACCAAGGAAACGGCGGATATGATTGTCACCGACGACAACTTCGCCACCATTGTCACCGCGGTGGAGGAAGGCCGTGTCATCTACGCCAACATCAAAAAATTTGTCTATTTCCTGCTGGCCTGCAATGCCTCCGAGGTTCTGACCATTTTCTTCGCTATCTTATTCGGCTGGGCAATCCCGCTGCTGCCGATTCAACTGCTGTGGGTCAACCTGGTTACCGACGCGTTCCCGGCTCTGGCCCTTGGCATGGAGAAAAAAGAGCCGGATGTGATGAAGCAAAAACCGCGGGATCCGGCCGAGCCGCTGCTGACACGCAACCTGAAAATTATGATCGCGGTGCAGAGCTTCGCCATTGCCGCCTCGGTCCTGGCGGCATTCCGCTACGGATTGATGGCCTATGGCGGCGACCTTGAGGTTGCCCGCACCTTCGCCTTTACTATCCTGATTACCACGCAGATCATTTGCGCTTACAACGCCCGTTCCGAGCACTATTCGCCCTTTGCTCTGGGCCTGTTCAGCAATAGCTATCTCAATGGCGGCGTGGCCCTGTCCTTTATCCTGCTGCTGCTGTCGCTGTATGGACCGCTGCACGTGATCTTCAAGACAATCGAACCCGGCCTGAATGAGTGGATGCTGCTGGCACCGCTCTCCTTCGTCCCCTTTATCATCACCGAAATCGCTAAATGGGTTATTAATTCACGCTCGGCGAAAGCCTGAGACAGCAAGACAACAGCATCCGAACAAAAACGGCATGGAGCCTGTCCATGCCGTTTTTATTTGCAATTATTCCGGTCGCGCCGCGCCGATCAGATCGGCGACGCTGCCGATGCCGTTAGCTGCGAGATAGGCCTCCAGGCCTTCAATAACCATCGGCAGCGCCTGCGGATTGGCAAAGGCGGCGGTGCCGACCTGCACCGCCGCGGCCCCTGCCAGCAAATACTCCAGCGCGTCCTCAGCGGTGGCGATACCGCCGGCACCGATAACGGGAATGGATACCGCAGCGGCTATCTGATAAACCATCCGCAGAATCACCGGCATAACCGCCGGACCGGATAAGCCGCCGACAATGTTGGCCAGCACCGGCCGTCGCGTCCGGGTATCGATCTTCATGCCGAGCAGCGTATTAGCCACACAGAGACAGTCCGCTCCCGCCGCCTCGGCAGTCAGGGCCATCGCCGTCATATCGCCGACATTTGGACTGAGCTTTACGATTACATATTTGGCGGTAGCGGCCCGCACCGCGGCTACGACCGCGGCAAGCTGCTGCGCGTCGGCGGCGAACACCTTGCCGCCGCAGGCGACATTAGGGCAGGATACGTTAACCTCAATCGCGGCAATAGCGGCGACGGCATCGAGCTTACGGGCCAAAGCGGCAAACTCATCCAGGGTATGGCCGGCGATACTGATGATCAGCGGCGGCGTCAGAGCCGTCAAGCGCGGCATCTCCTCCCGCAGGAAATGCTCAACGCCGGCGTTCTGCAGTCCGACGCTGTTGAGCATACCGGCAGCCGTTTCCGCCACCCGCGGTGTCGGATTACCTGCCCGCGCGGCCAGGGTTACCGTTTTAGCGACCACAGCGCCCAGACGGTTGACATCATAAAAGCGGGCCGCGCTTTCAACCGTAAACGTTCCCGCGGCCGGCATAACCGGGTTCTCCAGGCGCAGTCGCCCTAAATTGACAGCCAGTCGGCTCATTGCCACCACTCCATTCTTGATCACCACTGATTAATTCACACAGCGCAAACTGACTGGTTTACTTAATCCGCGGTGGGCTTGCTTACCGCAATTCATGATTCTATTATTTAATGTTATATTGTATAGTAAATGAAAAAGTTTGTCTATCAGAACAGGAGAAATTCAAGATACTGCGAATAGTTACCGTAAACCAGCCGAAAGGAACGGAGTGAAGAGATGTATAGATTTAAAGCGACAGAACCGGATGAGCGATTTAGCTGGCAATGCCTTGGCGATATCAGTGCCGGCAGAGTCAATCTCGGCCACGATATGCCGGTACTGGTGTACCGCCTGTTCCAGTTTACGCTGCGCGACGTGCTTAACCGTGAATACGGCTGCGGACAGGCCAGTCATCTGCTGCGGGAAGCCGGCCGGCTGGCCGGCGGTGAATTTTGCAAAAATCTGCTCGATAAGAGCCTTGACTTCAATGAATTTATCGCTCAATTGCAGAAAAAATTAGCGGAGCTGCGCATCGGCATTTTGCGGCTGGAATCGGCGGATATGGAAAAGCTGGAATTTATTCTTACTGTTGAAGAGGATCTTGACTGCTCCGGCCTGCCGATTACCGAGGAGTCGGTATGCGATTATGATGAGGGATTTATTGCCGGCATACTAAATGAATATACCGGCAAACAGTTTACCGCCAAAGAAATTGATTGCTGGGCGGCCGGCGACCGTACCTGCCGTTTTCATGTGACCTGCCATGGCTGACAGAAGCGGCTGCGACCAGGACCGGGCGGCGCTGGCCCAACTGCGGCGCGGTCTTGGCCAAATGCTGCAGGGCCATTATCCCCCCGCGATTACCGCCGGCTGCAGTCAGGAACTGGCGGAGGTTGTCGGGCTGTTCAACCGCCTGGCCTCCCAGTTGAAGGAGCTATATGAGTATACGGTGCCGCTGGCCAGAGGCAGTCTGCAGGTAGCGAGGCCGGGAAAAACCAATTTTCTTGCCGCAGGCATGAAAGAGCTGCACTCCAAGCTCAGCCATCTGACCTGGCAGGCGCAGCAGATCGAAACAGGCGATTATTCGCAGCGAATTGATTTTATGGGTGAGTTTTCTCTGGCGTTTAATTCGATGATCAGCAAACTGGAAGAAAGAGAGCGCCGCCTTAAGGAGGAAATCAGCAGCCGGCAGAAAACGGAGGAGGAGCTTCGCCTGCAGAACCGGCTGATCACCGACAGCCTTCAGTATGCCGCCGTTATCCAGCGTTCGGTGCTGCCGGATGCGGCTCTGTTCGCAACCCATGCCGCCGCTTCGTTTGTCATCTGGCAGCCCCGTGATATTGTCGGCGGCGATTTTTACTGGTTTGTTCCCGCCACCGACGGCTTTATGGCCGCGGTGATCGACTGTACCGGCCACGGTGTACCGGGAGCGTTAATGACGCTGGCGGTCAGCCAGATGCTGAAAGCCCTGCTCGGGGCAGGCGTCGAAAGCCCGGCGGCACTGCTGACGCTATTAGATGAAAAAATCCGGGAAACCTTTTACAGTTCCGCCACGGAAGCGGAACAGCTGTATGCCGGTCTCGATATGGCGCTGATTACGGTCAGGCGCTCCAACCGGCAATTGACCTTTGCCGGCGCCCGCCTGCCGCTTTTGCTGCTGCGGCGGGGAGCGATCAATGAGCTATCCGGCTGTCGCCGCAGCATTGGCTATGGCGGCAGTCACCGCCGCCGCTTCCGTCAGCTTGCGTTTACCGACAGGACGATCGGCATCGAGCCTGGCGACAGGCTGTTCCTGTCCAGTGACGGTTTTTTCGATCAGCACGGCAGCGACAACCCGGAACCATTTGGCATCGATCAGGTTGCCGCCCTGCTCGCCGCTACCGCCGGCCTCAGCCTGCAGCAGCAGGAGGCGGCTCTGCTGAACGGTTTTAACCGATACAGGGGCGAAGAACGACAACGCGATGACATCACCGTCATCGGCCTGGAGCTTTAACCAAGGAGGTTTACAGATGATTAACGCGGACTTGCATCAATTAATCGGCAAATTAAGCAGCTACGGCATCATTATTAGCTTTAACGGCTCCTTTACCCAGGGAATCATTGAAGAGATCGGCACGGCGATTACCTCCTACCTGCAGGAGGAAAAAGGCACCGACGAGACCGATATCCATAATGTCTTCTCCGTCTATATCGAGCAGGCGCAAAATATTAAACGTTATTTTCGCCGGCAAGCGGTCAACGACGCCAGCCGCGATCTCATCCGCCGCGCCTTTGAAAGCATTATTGTCATCGGACGGCAGGAAGATCGCTTTTTTGTCTGCTCCGGCAATCTGGTGCGAAAAGATGACGTAGACGGTCTGCGGCAACGCCTCGACCATGTCAACTCGCTGTCCAAGGAGCAACTTAAGCAGTACTATAAAGAAACGCTGCGCCAGAAATCCCCTCCCGGCGACAATGCCGGCCTGGGCATTATCGACATGGCGCGAAAAGCGGCCGTGCCGCTGGAATATCTGTTTATGCCCCGGGATGAGGAACATGCATTTTTTACTTTAAAGGTCACGTGCAAGTAGAGAGGAGGTTTTGCTATGGAACGGTTATACCGGGCGAGCAGCAAATCCTCGCCGGAGGTTGATTTCAATCCGGATTCGGGTATTTTGCGATTATCCGGACAGTCCTACCCGGAAAATGCTTCCGCGTTCTATCTGGACTTGTTTGACTGGCTGAAAGAATATCTGCCGGCAAGCGGCAAAACAGTTGTTGAGATGAGCTTTTCCTATATCAACACCAGCAGCACTAAATGTCTGATGGATATGATCTATCTGCTGGAGGACGCGTTTAACGGCGGCAGCGATATTCGCATCAACTGGCATTATACGGCTAAAAACAGGGGCATGCGCGAATGCGGCGAAGAATTTCAGGAAGAGCTGTGCGTACCGTTTACACTCATTCCCGAATAACGCCTGAAGCGCCGGTTTTTATGATTTTGCAGCAGAGGTGGTTCTATTGCCCAGCCATATTCGCCAGTTGTTCCAGGAAGAACTGGAGCAGTTAGCCCAAATCAAGCAGATTTGCAGTGACAGTCAATACCAGGATAACAGTTTACTCGGCCACTATTCCCGAATGGCGACAATTTTTGAGCGCAATCTGCAGTCGATGATGAAAATGACCAAAATCAGCGATTCACAGCAAAACTATCTGCAGGAAATTCAGCAGGAGCTGGAACGGGAAATTGAAGAGCGGATTAAAGCGGAGGAAAAGCTTGCCAACTCCTACCAGCGCCACCGCCGCAATCAATTGTTACTGGAGCTGGCGGAAGGCAGCCGCCTCTTTGACGACGCCGCCTGGACAGCGGCGCGTCAGCTGCAGCTCTTCTGGCCAGAGCGGTTTCAGGTCTATTACCTGAAATTGACCGGCTGGCAGGGAGCTCCGTTCAGCCGTACCGTCGACGCCGCCGCCGTACAGTCGGTCATCGATACGGCGGTTGACCGCTTTAACAGCTGTCCGGGAATCGTCGCCTGGGAATGGGACAGCGGCATCGGCCTGCTGCACGCGGCCGCAGCCGGCAGCGACAAGGCCAGGCAGGTTGCGATCGGTCTCGAGTTAAAAAAGCAGGTCAGCGATTATTGCGCGGCCGTGCAAATGGCCGTCGGCATTGCCGGTATCCAGGGAACGGCGGAAAAATTTGCCCGCCAGTGCTACCAGGCGCGGTCAGCCGCCAATCTTGGCTGCCGGCTGTGGCCGGGACGGGACGCCTATCACTATGACGACGGCGAGGCTTATCAATTGCTGTATCCGCTGGCCGACGGCCAGGACGCCGGTGACTTTATCGACCGGACCATTGGCAGACTGATGGACTATGACCGGAACAACAAGTCTGACTTACTGCCAACCCTGCGGCAAATTATTCAGGCTCCCAATCTGAAAGTGGTTGCAGAAACCATGTTTTTGCATCATAAAACAATCGTGTCCCGCAAGCAGCGGATTGAAACCGTCCTTGGCGTCTCGCTTGACGCCTTCGAAATCCGCTTTAATATCGCCATTGCCCTGCATTTGCTGCAGTTTCGCCAATAACCGCCGGCGGCCCGCTGCCTTCATTATCCTCGGATGATAGTTTGCACGCGTTTTTCTATCTTCGCGTGCAATAGTAATTAATGCTGTTATTTGCTATAGTAATAGCAAGCAGGGTGATAGCTGTTGCAGCTAGACCCTCTCCGCAGGTATGAAAGCCGGGGTCGATTATGTGGTAACCATTCCTTTACCTGATGTATGGAACGACGCATTTTCCTGCTTACCGATGCCGCTTTTATTAGCGGTAAGCGATACTATGCAGATTTTGTGGTCCAACCAGGCGGCCACCGCTTATTTAGCCGTTGATCCAGCGGCCCCTCTGGTATTGTCAGAACTATTTAATCCCCGGATAGAAGCATACACGGAATGGATGGCCGGACTTGCTCAACCCCAGATTCCCCCGCTTGACTTACTGCTCAGCCGATCCCAACCGCCGGCAACCGTACGCGTTTATACGACACGGCTCGAGCAGGCCGGCAGGATTTACCTGCTGCTCAGCCTGATTGATATAAGCGATAAATGCGATCAAATCCAACGGCTGGAACAACTGGCCGCCCACGATGATCTGACTGGCCTGCTGAATCGCCGTTTCTTCCGCGAACAGCTGGCCGCGGCGCTACCCCAGGCCAAAGCTGACGGCCAGGCTTGTTATCTGGCCTATATGGATCTTGACGGCTTAAAAGAGGTTAATGATGCCTTTGGACACAGTGAGGGGGATTGGTACATCACTACCGTTACCTCCTTGCTTCGCAAATTATTGCGTCCGGTTGACATTGCCGGTCGCGTCGGCGGCGATGAATTTGCGGTTCTCTTCCGGCGATGCCCCCGCATTCATGCCGAACAGACAATCTGGAAGTTGCAGCGGCAGGTGACGGCGGCAGCGTTACAGGATCCCCTCTTCCAGAAACCGTTTTCGATGGGAGTCAGCGTCGGTCTGGTCGTCATTGAGCCCTGGCGAGAAATTGCAATCGACAAACTGCTGAGCATTGCCGATGCGGTCATGTATAGGCAAAAGCAGCAGCACGGCCGGACTAAAGTCCATATCATTTCCGACAGCGACACAAGCAGTCGCCGGTAGAACACGATCTGCTCCCTTATCAAACCGAAAAGAGGCAGGGACGATGATGGAAGCGTTTTTGGCAAGGCAGCCTATTTTCGATGCACAGAAAAATGTGTACGCATATGAGTTATTGTATCGCAGCGGTTTTAGCAATACATTCTCTCATATCAACGGCGACGCGGCTTCAGCCGATGTCATTATTACAGCCTTCCAAACCTTTGGCATCGAAACCCTGACTGACGGCAAACCGGCGTTTATTAATTTTACGGAAACGCTGATCAACCAGGCGGTTGCTACCATTATTCCCAGGGAATCGCTGGTGATCGAGATTCTGGAAACGGTCGAGGCCAGCCAGACCACTATTGCCATGTGCCAGGAGTTAAAACGGCAGGGGTACACGCTCGCGCTCGACGACTTCGTCTATAAGCCGCAATTTGAGCCGCTGATGGCTCTGGCGGATATTATTAAAATTGATTTTGCCGCTTCCAGCCGGCCTGAAATTGAACAGCTGGTCAACCGGGTTAAACAGGCGCCGATCCGACTGCTGGCGGAAAAGATTGAATCCAATGCGGAATTTGATTATGCCAGAGGACTGGGCTTCACCCTGTTTCAGGGTTATTTTTTCCGCAGGCCGGAAATCGTTACCGCCAAACGGCTGACGCCGCTGCAGTCCAGTTTTATGCAATTGCTGACCAAAGCGAATCAGCAGCCCTTTGATTTTGACGGTCTGTCGCAGATTATTTCACACGATTTATCCCTGGTCTACAGTCTGCTGCGGTTAATCAATTCGGCCGCGTTCGGCTTAAGGCAAAAGGTCACCTCCATCAAGCAGGCGCTGGTTTTGCTGGGAGAACGCGAGATTCGCAAATGGATTTCACTGCTGGCGCTGCAAAATATCAGCAGCGGCAAACCGGATGAACTGATACGCCTGTCCCTGATTCGCGCCCGGTTCATCGAACTGATTGCCGTACAAACGCAGTGTGATGATAAAACCGCCGCTCATTGCAGGCAACTGTCGTCCGAATTCTTTTTCGCCGGTCTTTTTTCCTTGCTGGATGTAATGCTGGATCGCCCGCTGCCGGTACTGCTGGCGGAAATCGAGGCCCCCGGCATTGTCAAAGACTGCCTGCTGGGCAAAGACCCGTCAGCAGTCGCCCTCTATCAGCTGATCATCGCCTATGAACAGGGGCGCTGGAACGATGTCGCCTATCACGCTGACGCGCTATCCGTCGATCACAGTGCCATTGCCGATGCCTACATCGGCGCATTGCACTGGTACCGCAGTCTGGCGGCCTGACATTCTGTTACCTTTATAACCCGGCCGGCCTCTCCCTGGTATTTATTTTCAATACCGCGGCGGCAGGATTATTATTTTTGGCGTCGAACAATATTATGTAAACTAAATTACATCGGCAAACTTCTCCGAAAGGGAAGGACGCAAAGCCGTGGGTCTACGGACATTTTGTCTATGACTGCCTGGTTGCATTAAGCAGTTAATGCAATCAGGTATTTTTTATTTAGGGGCACTAAGCTAATGCAAGAGGTGACCTGCCTGTGAAAAAAGTTTTCCTGGCGCTCTTATTCGCACTGGCCGCCGCAACAGCCATGCTGACGGTGTATCGGACAGAACAGCAGCCCCAACAGGCCGCCGGTGAAATTATCTTTGATATCAATAAATACAGAAACCCGCCTGCGGCTGTCAACCAGCCGGAGGCGCCCGCTACACCGGCTGGGCGCCCTGGCAGCGTCAAGCCAGTGCCAGACGCGCTTCCCCCGCCAGCCGCCGGCCTAACCGAAGAAAACGCCATCAGTCCTGCTCCCCAGCCGGAACCGCCGGCGACGGTTCTGTCGCCGGCGGTTCCGGTACCGGCTGCCGGACTCATCTCACAGCAGCAATATGCAGACCTGCTGGACGAGCTGCAAAACGTTTCCAGACTGGGGCTGCAAGCCGACCGGAAAATAAACATCGCCGGCGAGCTGCGTTATCATTACGCGCTGAATGACGGCGGCACCGCCGCCTGGAACCGTGACAACTCAGGCCTGCGCCTGTATCTGGGAGCAGATAGTGAGCTAATGAAAAACTGGCGCCTGTATAGCCGGCTTGAAGCCAAACAATCTATCCGCAATTACAACACAACAATTGATTTCTCACGGTTATATATCACCGGTAAAATCGGCACCTCCCGGCTGCAAGCCGGCTCATTCGGTTATCTAATGGCGGAAGGCAACATCTACGACAGCGGTTTTGACGGCATCCGGCTGGATTTCGGCGACCGGGCACGCTATACCCTGAGTTATGGCAAAACCGGCTTAACCGACAATATGGCGCTGGCAACCGCCCATTATGAATCGTTCGATTACAATTTGACAACAGGCCTTTACCACTACCGGGAGCGGCAGAATGACGATCGCAGCAATACCCTGTGGATGCTGGGCGGCAATTACAAATTTGAAAACGGCAGCATTGGCGCGATGCTGCTTCAGTCCAGCCAGGCTGACAGCCGCGGCAATGACAGCGGCTATGTCCTGACTTTGCGCTATGGTGATCTTAAGGCCTGGCGGCCGGGCACCTACCAGGCTTTCGCCAAATATTACGACCAGCCCCGCCACACCTATATCTCCCACGATATGAACGGCATGGGCAGCAAAATGGACGGCTTTAAGGGTTACGGCCTGGGAATCAGCTATACGCCGGCCGAAAATCTCGTCGCCGGCCTTGAATACTATTCGCTGTCGGAAAAATCCTCCGACCGCCAAAACAAGACCTTATGGGCACAGCTTAGCTATTATTTCTAGAAAGGATAACCGTCATGAACGTTTTTACCCGCTTGCAACAACGCCAGACTTGTCTGGCTGTCGTCGGCCTCGGTTATGTTGGCCTGCCTCTGGCGGTGGCGTTTGCCGAAAAGGTCAACACCCTTGGTTTTGATATCAACGAGGAAAAAATCGCCGCTTACCGGCAGGGCATTGATCCTACCAACGAAATTGGCCGGGAGCGGCTTGAACAAACCCGTCTGGATTTCAGCTCAGATCCTGCCAGGCTGGCGGAAGCGGCGTTCATTATTGTCGCGGTGCCGACCCCGATCAACGGCGATAAAACACCGGACTTAACGCCCCTGCGTCATGCCAGCAAGCTGATTGGCCGTCATTTATCCCCGGGCAGCATTGTTGTCTTTGAGTCAACAGTCTATCCCGGCCTTACCGAGGAGTTCTGCGCTCCGATTCTGGAAAGTGAATCCGGACTGGTCTGCGGCAAAGATTTTAAGCTAGGCTATTCGCCTGAACGGATCAATCCCGGTGACAAAGTTCACCGGCTGGAAAACATCTGCAAAATTGTTGCCGGCATGGATGAGGAAACCCGGGACTGCATTGCCGCTGTTTACGAGTTAATTATTCAGGCCGGTGTTTATAAGGCCGCCAGCATTAAGGTCGCCGAAGCGGCCAAGCTGGCCGAAAATGCGCAGCGGGATATCAATATCGCCTTCATGAACGAGCTGGCGGTTGTCTTTCAGCATATGGGCATCACAACCAAGGACGTGATGGCAGCGATGAATACCAAATGGAACGCGCTGAACTTTTATCCAGGGCTGGTCGGCGGCCATTGCATCGGCGTCGATCCCCACTATTTCATCTACCGGGCCGAGCTGCTGGGCTGTCATTCGCAGTTGATCGCCGCCGGCCGCCAGGTTAACGAGTCAATGAGCAAGTTTATCAGCGATTCACTGATAAACTTGCTCATTCAAACCGAGCAAAACATTCGCCATGCCAGAATCTATGTTATGGGGATTAGCTTCAAAGAGGACTGCCCGGATATGCGCAACTCCAAAGCGGCGGACATTTGCAAACACCTCGCCGCGTTTGGCATCCCGGTCAGCGTCGTCGATCCCGTCGTTGATCCCGCTGATTTCAAGCGGGAATTTGCTATGGAATTAACGCCTCTGAGCGAAGTCACTGACGCCGATTGCCTGCTGTTCGCGGTGCCGCATCAGCAATTCAAGCAACTGCAGGCTGCTGAACTGGCCCGTATGTGCCGGACGCCGTCAGGGCCTAACCGTCCGGTTGTTATGGATATCCGGACTATGTTTGACCGCCAGGCGCTGGAAGATCGCGATATTCTCTATTGGAGCCTGTAAGAGGAGGAAGGTGCATGTGGAAAACGAAAGCGCTGCTGCTGCTGGCCCTGCTGGCCGCTCTGGGAATTGGCGGATTGCAGGTAAAGGAAACCGGCCTTAAGCCGCAGGCAGGAACGCAGAGCAGTGACGCAGCCGGTCTTGCCGCTGAGGCTGAAATCGCCCGGGCGATGCAGCTATACAGAGACAATCCGGCTCCGGTTCCCGTCATCGCCGGTGAAAGCCGCGGCTTGCGCCGCATCGCCCTTACCTTTGACGGGATTGCCGACCACACGACAATGCTGCGGCTGCTGGAACTATTGCAAAAAAACGATGCCAAAGCCACTTTTTTTGTTGACGGTCTTCAGGCCGCCGAAAACCCGGAAACGGTCGCCGCGATCAGCGAAGCCGGGCAGAAACTTGGCAACTATGCGCTGTCCGGCATGGCTGCCGCGGAGGGACTGCCGCCGGAACAGTTGATCGGCGCCCTGTGCCGCAGTCAGGCAATGATTCAGGCGTCATCAGGCCAGAGTCCCGTCCTGCTGCGTGTCAACGCCGGCCGCTACACAAAAGAATTGCTGCAAGCGGCCAGGGCATCGGGCCTGAGCGGCGCGGCGGAGCCCGGCCGCCATCTGACGGCAGCCGAAATCAGTTCGCTGCAGGCAGGCGGCCTGCAGGCTGCCGAAACACTTGTCAGGCAGCTGCAGCCCGGCGGCCTGCTATCGGTCAAACTGAGCGCTGCCGTCGCTCCCCTGCCGCCGGTAACAGCCGGCAAGACGGAACAGCGGCCGGCAATTGACAAGCAGCCGGGGTTAAAGGAGCTGGCGCTGGAGCCATTACCGCTGACAGATAAAGTAGTCGAAGCCGTGGAGAAGCTGTTATTAGCCCTGGCCGCCGCCGGCTACGCCACTGTCGACGCGGAAGCCTACGCGCCCGAACCGCCGGCAGTGAAGCCGCCCGGCTTAGCCGCTTCGCTGCGGTCTCTAAACACAAGTATTGCCGCCGAACTGACCGCACTGTTGGGCATCCGTACCGGCTTCGCGGCGCCGGCCGTCATCACGGCTGAGCCAATAAAAACCATCGCGACTACCGAACAGGCCTTAGCGTATAGCTTCAGCGGCCTGGCCAACACCGCCGCGGTTGATGATGTGCTGGTACGCCTGCAGCGCCTGGACAGCAAAGCAACCTTTTTTGTCATGGAAACAGAAATGCGGCGTTACCCGCAGACACTGCGCAAAATCATTGCCGCCGGGCACGAAATTGGGTTGGCAATTCCCCCGCAGCCCAACAGCTCCCGCGAGGATATCCAGGCCCTGATCGCCAATGGCCGCGCGCTGCTGCAGGATCAATTCGGCGTCGCAACCAAGCTGATCAGCCAGCCCTGGGGCATAATCACGGCCCAGACGCAGGAGGCGGTGGGCTTATCGGACTGCCTGCTGATCAGCCAGGCGGTAAACGTGGTGCAGAGTCAGCACCGCGACTATACAGATGCCAATCAGGTAATCAACGAAATTTTCAAAAGCGCGATGACCTCTTTATCCCGCGGCCAAATCGTCCATTTCCGTCTGGACTATTACAGTCATGACCGGTTGGCAGGCGAACTGGCAGAAGCGATTAAGCAGCAAAAAATTGACAATATTGCCTATATAACCTCGTTTGACCGCCCCGAAACCAATCCGGCCAATGATTCCGCTTACCGGCTCAAACCGGTTGGCGTTCTGTTAGAGAATTCGCAGTCGCGCTATCAGTATCCGGTTGCGGCGGATAGAGTGCTTTCGCAACTGCGGGGCGATCAGCCGCTGGCGGTAAAGCAGCAGGACTTTTTGCGGGAGGCGGCCAAACGCTACATCGGCCATGAATTTGTCAATGACGAAAACCGCATGCTGGGATTTTCCAGACGGGAAAGCCGCCGTCTGGATAAGAGCGGCCTGATCCACACCGACGACAATGTCATTTTTCTGACGTTTGACGACTGGGGCACAGACGCCTCGGTAAACAAGCTGCTCTATGTCCTGCGCAAGCACCGGACACCGGCAACATTTTTTATTCTTACAAACAACGTATTGCATAATCCCAACCTACTGCGCAGCATTGCTGCCGACGGTCACGAAATTGCCGGGCATACCGACAAACACAAGCCGATGACGGTGGCCGATCCCGTTACGGGCCGGCTGCTGGCGCCGCAGACGCGCGAGGAATACCGGGAAGACCTGACCCTATCTTACGAAAAACTGCGCAGTGTCGTCGGCGATATGGTTGTTGACGGCAGGCCGGCGCTGACCCGCTTCTTCCGTCCGCCGACGCTTGCGGTCAGTAAAATGGGCTTTGAGACTTTATTCGAAACCGGTTATGAGTATATTATTTCCGGCTCCTACAGCACCAGCGACTACCAGGCCGGCGATATCGCCCAAATGGTCAGGGAAATCAAGACTGCGGTCTATACGGCTGACGGCAAGGTGCAAAAAGGCGCGGTTCCCGTCATGCATATGGGAGAATCCTCAGTTTACACGGCGATGGCGCTCGATATTGTACTAACCGCCAACGCAGCCAAGCCGGACAGCGATCCTTCCAAATTCACGGTTGGCCGGTTGTCGGACTATGTCAAAGACGGCTATGCACAGGTTGACTGGAAATAGCCGGCGGCCGACGCGGAATCGGAATCATTGCGAGGTACAGAATGCAAACACTCATTTCGCAAAACCCGCCTGAGAGCGACGACCGCCTTGCGGTTGTCAAGCCTGACCGCAGGCGGTTGTCCAAAATACCTGATCAAACCGGCGGCCGCGCCAATATTGACAGACGCCGGTTAAAGGCTGCTGCCATACCGGACGGCATCGCCGGTCTGATTGAAAGCGAAGCCAACGGCCGGCGTTATATAGTCGATTATGCAGTGACAATCGACTATATAACGGCAGGCGGCAAGGCGGTGGCCGCCGCCAGAGCTGTCGACCTGTCAGCAAGCGGCATCCTGCTGCTGCTGCCGGCAGAGCAGGCAGAGGCACTGAGCCAGGCCGCAAAAATCAAACTGAAATTTACCATTACCCCTGGCAGCATGCCGGAGGGTTATGAAATGGCTGTCGCCATCGAGGCCGGCTATATCCGCCGGGAGCAGACGGAAAGCGGCCAGGAGCTGTGCGGCCTTGCGTTTTCCGAAACACTGGCGCAATATGCCGCCAGAACGAAGAACCGCTATATGCTGACAACAGCCTCTGTTTTGTTGTTTTTCATCACTGCCTGCATCCTGCTGCTGCGGGCGGAAAGCATCCTCTATTTCAAGTTTAATCAATTGCTCTACGCCTACAGCATTATTGCGGCAACCTTTTTGCTGACCCGTTACCTGTTCGGCGCCTGCTACCGTCCTGTCCCCATTGACAGCGATTTTACCCCCGGTGTCAGCATCATTATTCCCTGCTTCAATGAAGAACAATGGATACAGCAAACCATGCTGGCCTGCCTGAACCAGGATTATCCGATTGATAAGCTGGAGGTCATCGTTGTCGACGACTGTTCCAGCGACGACTCCTTCGCCAGGATCAGCCAGCTGGCCGCAGAACTGAATGCCACTGAATACCGCTATAAAATCGCTTCCCGTCTGCGCTGCGTCCGCCAGGCCAAAAACGCCGGCAAGCGCGAAGCACTGGCGCGCGGCGCGTTGATGGCCCGCCATGAGCTGGTGGTGTTTGTCGACTCCGACAGTTTCCTCGACCCGTTTGCCATCCGCAATATTGTCCAGCCCTTCAAAGATAAACAAATGGGCGGCGTTTCCGGACGCACCGATGTCGCCAACACCTATACCAACGCATTGACTAAGCTGCAGGCGGTACGCTATTTTATTGCCTTCCGGATCATGAAGGCGGCGGAAAGCTATTTTGACGCGGTTACCTGTTTGTCCGGACCTCTGTCCTGCTATCGCCGGGAACTGGTGCTGGAATCGCTGGATGACTGGCTGAATCAACGGTTTCTGGGCCAAAAGGCGACTTTTGGCGACGACCGCAGCATGACCAATATGATATTGCGTACTCACCGCACCGCTTACCAGGATACGGCGGTTTGCAGCACGATTGTGCCCAACCGTCACAAGGTCTTCCTGAAGCAGCAGATGCGCTGGAAGCGTTCCTGGCTGCGTGAATCGTTGATTGCCGCTGGGTTTATGTGGAAAAAGGAACCTTTTATGGCGTTGTCTTTTTATATGGGTGTAGTGGTGCCTATTTTGGCGCCTGTCATTGTTCTCTACAACCTGGTCTATATTCCGGCCATTCACAGAGTACTACCGTTAACGTTTATCACCGGCCTTTGCTTAATGGCTCTGCTGATGAGCATGGCGCAGTTGCTGCTAAGAAAAAGCTCTACCTGGGTATACGGCTTCCTGTTTTGCTTGTATTATGAAGCCGTGCTGCTGTGGCAAATGCCTATTGCCTGGGTTACCTTCTGGAAGACGACCTGGGGGACGCGCATGACACCCGCAGACCTGGAGGAAACACTGAAGAAAAAACCGCCGCAGCCGCAAGGAGCTGAACAATAATGATCGGCAACGACGAATTTACCGCTGGCAAAAACAGAAAAAAACGCTTCCGGGTCGTCTTGCAGCTGGCTGTTCTGGCGGTATTAGCGGCGGTTTGCATTAATGCCCTGGTATCGTTAAAATCGTTCCGGCCGCAGCCGGCGCCGCTGACGCCGGCTGACGACTACGGTTTTATCGCCCTGTCCTATTTCGGCGTGGACCGTGTCGGCAGCCAGGGCCTGATTGGTGCCCAACAACTGCGGGAGCAGCTGCAGGCGCTGCACAGCCAGGGATATGTCACCATCACCCAGCAGGATATTATCGATTATTACCGGACCGGAAAATCCCTGCCGGCAAAATCGCTGTTTCTGCTGTTTGAGGACGGCCGCCGCGACACGGCTATTTTTGCGCAGAAAAGTCTTGAGAAACTCAATTATAAAGCAACCATGCTGACATATCCGGAAAATTTCGCCAAAAGGGACGCAAAATTTTTAACAGCGGCCGACTTGCGCGATCTGGAGGCAACAACGTTCTGGGAGATGGGGACTAACGGCTATCGCCTGGCGTTCATCAATGTATTTGACCGTTACGAAAACTACCTGGGCGAGCTGGACCCGCTGCAGCACGCGGAAATAGCGCCTTATATGGGGAGAAAGTACAACCATTATCTCATGGATTTTATCCGTGACGAGTACGGAATCCCCCGCGAAAGCTTTACCGGCATGACAGAACGCATTAGCGGCGACTATCGCTCTTTAAGCCGGCTTTATCGCGACGGTATTGGCTATGTGCCGGGCCTGTACAGCCTGATGCACTCCAATACCGGCAGTTTTGGCAACAACGACTACGTCAGCGCTGTCAATGAATTTTGGATTTATGAGCTGTTCAAAATGAATTTTAACCGCGAAGGCTTTTCGCTCAACCGCCGCAACAGCAGCGTTTACGATTTGACCCGCATGCAGCCGCAGGCATACTGGTCGGTCAATCACCTGCTGATGCGGATCAAATACGATACGAACCGGGAAATCGAATTTGTCAACGGCGACCCGCGACAGCAAAGTTACTGGGACACACTGCACGGCGCCGCGGAAATGAAGGAAGGCCGCGTTATCCTGACATCGCTGCCGCAGGCGAAAGGGCTGCTGCGTCTGAAAGACAAAACCGCGGCCGATCTGCGCCTGTCGGTACGGCTGCAGGGCAACAAGCTGGGGCAGCAGAAAATCTATCTCCGGGCCGATGAGGCATTGAGCCGCTATGTTGCCGTCAGCATTGCCGATAATGTGTTGTATGTCAGTGAGAAAACCGACGGCGAAGAACGCAATTTATTTGTCCTGGATTTGAGCCAGCATGACGGTATACCGCTCGTCTCGCTGGCGGAGGATAAAAAAGCCGCGGAGCTGCAAGCACTTAAAACACTTGCCAAATATGCCTCTTCCCTGGAACAGGCCAAGACCTACTCCACCCGTTACCAGAAAAAAAGCCGGGAGGAGGCAGCGTCTGTCGCTGCCGGCGCCGAGCCCTACCGGCCTGATTTAAGCGTGCATGAGCGGGGCGACCGCCAGTTAATCCTGTCGTTGCAAGCCCAAAGCCTCAGCATCGAGCTGGACGGCAAACCCGCCGTTACCGGCCTGGCAGTGCCACAGCTGCCGGCGGGACTGGTTTACCTGGAATCGGCCTGGGGAGGCTATGGCTGGAGCCAGCGCAACCTGGCCGACGACGTATACGACGGGGTATTCGCAAATTTACGGATTAGCCAAGACCCGGGGACGACTGCGGAGAAAGTTCTGTTTGACGCCAGGCCGCAAGGGCTTGATGCAGTCAGGCTGCAGCTGAAACAGTATTGGCAGGCCCTGATCAACTGGTTTATCAGCACCTTTTAGCAGCGCTGCCGGCAGCTTGCCAGGCAGTCGCGAAGCCCTTCATCCATTTCAGGCACACCACGAGGAGGCGAAACATGAGCAGACTTTTATCCGCTCTTAAGCTATCGGCAGTAATTTTTGGCTTTGTCCTGCTTACCGGCTGCAGTCCCGGCCAGCCCGCAGGCGGCGACGCCGGAGAACCGCTGCAGTTGTCAGCCTGGCTTACGCACTGGGATTGGGCTGACGGCGACCGGGAGTTAAAACGCTGGGAAAACCAGCTCAGCAGCCTTTCCTATTTTGCCGCCACCTTTGACGCTAACGACCGGTTGGTCGTTGCTCCCGAGCTCAGCCAGCCCAGGCCGAAAACCGGCGGCTATACCCGTTATCTGACATTTGTCAATGACCGGGAAAACGCCGACGGCTCTGTAACGTTAAAAGACACTGCTGTACTGCAGCGGCTTCTGACAGACGAGACGGCACTGGACCGGCACATTGATGAAATTATTGCGCTAACCGCTGCCGGCGGTTATAACGGCATCGAGATCGATTATGAACGGGTATGGAAGGAACAGCCGCTGACGGAACCGTTCAGCCGTTTTATCAGCAGGCTGTATACGAGGGCACTGCAAAGCGGTCTCGGCCTGCGGGTCGTGCTGGAGCCGGGAACGCCGTTCCAAACAGCCGGATTGATCAGCGGGCCGGAATATGTCGTTATGTTTTACAATCTTTATGGGCTGCACAGCAGTCCCGGCCCTAAAGCCGACGCGGAATTTATTCAAAAAACCGCAGCCCGGATGGCCGTCCTGCCGGGGACCAAGGCGGCCGCTTTTGCCGGCGGCGGCTGTCTTTGGGGCGACAACGGTGAAAAACGGTTTTTGACAGAAGTTGAAGCCCGGACGCTGGCGGCGCTTCATGCCGTCAGGCCGCAGCGGGATGAAAGCAGCCAAAGCCTTGTTTTCAGCTACCAGGAAAACGGCGTCAGCTATCAGGTGTGGTACGCGGATTTCCTGACGCTGCGCGCCTGGATCCGGACCGCCCAGAGCCAGGGAATCAGCAGTATCTTCCTTTGGCGGTTAGGCGGCAATGTCGACAGCCATAAGCTGCTGTGACCGGCCCGCTATTTTTCTCGGGCAAACGGTTTTGCCGCTGCAGGATTATTAACGCGCATGTCGAAGTAATAAGCGAGATTACAGCGATATAGGAACCGGCAAACTTTCCGAAAGGGAAGGGCGCAAAGCCGTGGGTCTACGGACATGATGTCTATGACAGCCTGGCTGCATTGATGAAGATTAATGCAGCCAGGCTGTTTTTTTACATACATTCAGGCCGAAACAGGGAGGAGCAGGCATTATGCTACTGAAAGCAATCGTACTCGGGATGCTTGTCGGCTGGCTGCTGCCGGCCGCGCCGCTGGCCGCCCAGGCTGTCGGACCGCCGCCGGGCCGGCAGCAGCAAAGCCAGACCGGCGCCGCCAGTCATGACGCCGCGATAGGACTCGCCCGCGCCGGCGAGACGGGGGAAGCACTGCGCATCCTGAGCCGGATTGCCGTTGAGGATCCTGACAATGACGCCGTCTTTTATGATTTGCTGGTCGTTTATAGCTGGAACAGGCAGTATCAGGAAGCGATCCGGCTCTATGAGGCAGAGCAAAGGGCGGATCCGCCGGCGTATGTGCTGGCTGCGATTGCCGGCGCCTATTACCAGACCGGTCAATATGGCAAGGCTCGCGATATCTACCGTGATCTGGCCGACCAGGGCAATGAGCAGGCCCGGATCTGGCAGGCGGAGGCAACGCTGCGCCTGGGCGATGTCCGCGGTGCCGGGCAGCTTTACGAAACCATTGTCAACAGTCAGCCCGGCAATTACCGGGGCTATTTGAGCCGCTCGCTCATGCATCTGGAAGCTAACGATCCCGTCAGCGCCCAGGCTGATATCGCGGCCGCGCTGGGACTGACGGCAGGCCTTCCCGCCGAACTTCAGGTACGGAAGGAGGCCGCTCCGGCGCTGATTCGCAGCGGCGAGAGCAGCCTCGGCATTTCGCTGCTGCGGCCGGCGATAGAATCCGGCCAGGCGGATCTCCACATGCAGGCTGATTATATTCTGGCGCTGAGGCTCAACGCCAATTACCGGGAAGCGATTGCCGAAGGCCACCGCCTGTGGCCGGACCTTGCCGCCGTTCCCGCTTACGGCCTGCAGGCACTGGCCGATTCCTACCTGCGGGCAGGTAAAATGGCTGAAGCCAACCGGATCTATCGCTTGAGCCTGCATAAGCAGCCCAATAGCAACGCCGTTCGCCTCGGGCTGGCTTATACCTGTATGATCAGCCAGGATATCGAAGCCGGGCTGGAAATATACCGCGGCCTGCTGGCGGCTGAACCCGCTCTGGCGGCGACAGTGCAGGATGACGCCGCCGCGCTCAACAAACTGGGGCATTTCGCTGCCGCCAAACAGCTTTATACCCTGCTGACAGACACTTTTCCGGATAATCTATTGTTCAGGCGGGAATTTGCCGGCGATTTGCTAACTAATGGCTTTCCCCGCGGCGCCTATGAGCAATATCGGCAGCTCTCCTTGCTGCCGGCCGGCGAACTGCCCGGTCTGGCCGGCATGACGGCCGCGGCGGTGCGCATTGGCGATTACCGCCGGGCCGGCTCACATATCGCCGCGCTGCAAGACCGGTTTGCCGGCAGCGTCTATGCCATGCCCGCCTTCCGGTTATACGAAGTCCGCCGCCGCGGCGGGCTGGAATTGTCCACGGCGTCTGAGGCCAACCATAAGCGGGAAGAAACTTTCCGTACACAGGCCGCCGCCGACTGGAGCGCCGGCGGCAGTTACTCGCTGCTGGCGTCAGCCGGTTATGAGCGGCTGAGCGAGGACACTGACACGGGCAGGGAAACGGCCTCACTCCGCCACTATGCGCTGGGAGCGCGCCATGTCGGCCTCTATCACGATTACCGCATTTGGTACGACGCTTTCGACGCCGCCGGCTACAGCAGCGGCTTCCGTCTGGAAAGCCGTCATTTTCTCGATGATGACCGTCTGATCCTGGGAATCGATTTTTCGCGTTCCCCTGTCGCCGATGTAGAGCTGTTGCAAAACGCCGCTGACAGAATCCGGTCCGATCAGTATCATTTGTCCCTGTCGGGCAAGGTTGGCCTGAAGGATAACTACAGCCTGGCGCTGACGACCGCCCGCTATTCCGACGACAACCGCTTCAACAATGTCAGCCTGTACTGGAATCATGCCATGCTCGACCGCTATGACAAAAACTATAACTGGTTCTTATTTGCTGCACGCGGCAAATTCAAGCGC
Source organism: uncultured Pelosinus sp. (assembly GCA_900542835.1). Classification (GTDB taxonomy): domain Bacteria; phylum Bacillota; class Negativicutes; order Sporomusales; family Acetonemataceae; genus Anaerosporomusa. The sequence continues at coordinate 35,258 of UQPB01000021.1, forward strand.
CAGATTGCGGAATACGACAGTCCCGAGACTCGTCTCAGCTATGGAGCCGGTCTTTACGGCTATTGGGCAGTGCCTGCCGGCTACTGGGCTGCGACCGCAACGCTGGAGGCGAGCGCCGACCGGCCGGAACCGGTCGATTTTACGCCTTACTTCCGCCTGGAATACGGACACCGCTTCTCGCCGTTTCACGAGTTGGTCGCCGGCATGTCTTACGGCCTGCGGACCGACCGCCTTAACCAGCGCGGCGGGCTGCATTTTAACTTCCGGCAATACGACCTGACCTACCGGCTGAATTGGTGAGGAGGAAAGAAATGAAAAAACTGATTTTCATACTGACGGCGTTATGGCTGTCAGCTGTTCCCGCCGCTGCCGCCGTGGTTCATCCGGCGGCAGGTCCGGACGGCGTAGTCGTACTTACCTATCATGACGTCGGCAAGGTAACCGATCTATGGGCGGTAACGCCGGCGACGCTGGAGGCGCACCTTGATTATATTGCCGAAAATGGCTATACGCCAATCTCTCTCGACCAGTATATAGCTGCCGCCAAAGGCGAGGCGAAGCTGCCGGCCAAAGCCCTGCTGCTGAGCTTTGACGATGGCTACGAGTCATTTTACACCACTGTTTTTCCGATACTGAAGCAGCGGCGGATTCCGGCAGTGATGGCTATTATCACCTCCTGGCTGGAAACCGCTCCTCCCGCCGGCGTCAAGGCGGTAACCTGGCCGCAGCTGCGGGAAATGGAAAATTCCGGCCTCGTCAGCGTCGTCTCGCATACGCACCAGCTGCACCGTTACGTGAGCCGCAATCCGCAGGGCGACGCCGGCACCGCTGTCGAAACCCGCATCTACCAGAACGGCCGCTATGAGACCCTGCCGGAATACCGGCAGCGGCTGCAGGCTGATTTTGCCCACACGCAGGCGCTATTTGAGCAGCATATGGGCCATAAATCCAAAGCGCTGGTCTGGCCGTTCGGCGCCTATACGCACGAGGCGATTGAACTGGCTAAGGCTGAGGGATTTACCGTTTGCTTTAAACTGCAAGGCGGTCTGAACAGCTCCGGCAAGGCGGCGCTGGACGAAGCCCTCCGGGGTATTATCACCGGCAATCCCGGCAAAAAACAGTTTGGCCGCTATTTGCAGACCCACGCCAAAGATTCCCCGCCTCTGCGGGCGGCGCAAATCGATATTGATCCGATTTACGACGAAGATCCCCGCCAGTTGGCTCTCAATATCAAGCTGGCAATTGAACGGCTGCAGCAGGCAGGAGCTAATACCGTTTTTCTGCAGGCGTTCAGCGATAACGGCAGCGGCAACATCGACAGCGTCTATTTTGCCACCGAGGCTGCACCGGTTAAAGCGGCCGTATTCGATCATATTGCCGCTAAAATGCAGGAACAGGGCTTTAGCGTCTTTGCCTGGGTACCGACCTTGTCCGGTCAGTGGCTGAGCGAGCGCTATCCGGCCGCCCGGGTTGCCGCCTGCGACAGCAACGCCGCCGGCTGGTACAACCGGGCCAGTCCCTTCAGCGAAGAAGTCGCCGCCAGCCTTGAATCCCTGTTTAGCGATCTTGCCGCTTATTCACATATCAACGGTATCCTGTTTCAGGATGACCTCTACTTAAACGACTATGAGGATTTCAGCCCCGCCGCCCAAGCCGCTTTCCAGCGCGAATTCAACCGTCCGTTAACGCCGGAAGCGCTAACGGACGATCAGCTGCGCCCCCGCTGGACCGCATTGAAGACCCGCGCCCTTGACGACCTGACCGGCCGGCTGCTTGCCGCTTCCCGCCGCTATCGGCCACAGCTTGTCTCCGCCCGCAATATTTACGCCCTGTCGGTTGCCAACCCGGCGTCGGAGGAATGGTTTGCCCAAAATTATCAGAACTATTTGCGGCTGTATGACTTTACCGTTATCATGGCCTATCCTTACCTGGAAAAACAAAACCGCCAGGCCGGCTCCTGGCTGGCCGCACTGGCTGACGCAGCTCTGCGCGAACCGGAAGCGGCCCGGAAAACGGTATTCAAGCTGCAGACCTACGACTGGACCGACGGACGCTGGCTGGAGACAAGGGAGGTCCGGCGTTGGGAAAACATCCTGCGCCGGAAAGGGGTTCAACATTTCGCCTATTATCCGGAAAATGTCTATGCGTTTGAATAAGCGAGGGCTATAGCATGAGATGGATTGAATTGCTGGAGAACTTTATTTTTCTCTATCCCCTGGCAATGAGTATTGTCTGGATGATCGGCGCGCTCTACTTCTATCTCCGCCGCGAGGCCGGCATGCCGCGGCAGCCGCCGGCGCTGCACGAGCATCCATTTGTCAGCGTATTGGTGCCGGCGCATAATGAAGCGGACGCAATTGCTGAAACGGTGCAGACTATTCTCGCTGCCGACTATCCCGCCTTTGAGGTCATCGTTATCGACGACGGCAGCCAGGATGAAACCCCGGACATCCTGCGCAGGCTGGCACAGCAGCACCCGGCGCTGCGGGTAATTTTCCTGCAGGAAAATAGCGGCAAGCCCACAGCGCTGCGGGCCGGCGCTCTGGCAAGCAATGGCGAGATCCTGGTGACGATTGACGCCGATGCCCTTATCGATAAGGACGCAATTACCTGGATGGTCAGCCATTTTGTCAATGGACCGCGCGTCGGCGCCGTCACCGGCAACCCGCGGGTTCGCAACCGCTCCACCTTGCTGGCAAAAATTCAAGTCTGCGAGTACTCTTCGATCATCGGCATGATTAAGCGGACACAGCGCATTCTCGGCAAGGTGCTGACCGTATCCGGCGTTATCGCCGCGTTTCGCAAGCGCGCCCTGTATGAAGTCGGCTTTTGGGATATTGACATGATTACCGACGATATCAATATCACCTGGAAGCTGGAAAAGCGATTCTGGGACATCCGCTACGAGCCCAACGCCCTGTGCTGGATCCTGGTGCCGGAAACCATCCGCGGCCTGTGGCGGCAACGGGTCCGCTGGTCGCAGGGGGGCACCGAAGTCATCCGCCGCCATCGCGATATCTGGCTTGACTGGCGGCAGCGCCGCCTCTGGCCGGTTTATATTGAATATGTGGTCTCAGTTATATGGTCCTATGCATATGTATTATTTGGGATTATTTGGATGTTAAAATTGGTGTTTCCGCTGGACCTGCCGGTTGTCGTACTGCTGCCGGACTGGAAGGGGGCAATATTGATTGCTGTCTGCCTGCTTCAGTTCGCCATCGGCATTACACTTGACAGCCGCTACGAGCGCTATATTCTTGGCAATTATTTCTGGGTGATCTGGTATCCGTTTGTCTATTGGCTGATTACAGCCTTGGCCACCTTTCGCTCAACACCGACCGCCTTATTTCGCCCGCTGGGCCGTCCGGCCGTCTGGATCAGTCCGGATCGCGGCCTGCCGGCAAAAAAAATTGCTCCTGGAGGATAACCGATGCGCCAATCCCGTCTCGCCACCAAACAGCAACAACGCCACTCCGCTGCCTGGCCGGCCGGCGCTGCCTATATTCTGCTGCTGACCGCGGCCTACCGGCTGTTTATGCTGGATACCGCCACACTTGCTCCCTGGCAGCTAGACGTCCTGACAGCGTTTTATCTGGGCTTGCCCGCAGTCGCTTTATTTAGCCTGCTGCTTTCTGCCACTGCAGCATGTATTCGGCGGGCAGCAGCCCTGGCGGCTCACTGGCCGCTCCCAGCCACAGCAAGGGCCGACAGCCTCGTCATCAACACGCCCGGGTTAAAAGCCCCCTCGCTGCGTGCGGTCGAAACGCTGCTTGCCATTAGCTTTTGGGCAGTCTTCCTGTATCTGCTGCATACCCTGTTGACAGCAATCGGCTGGTACCTGGGCCTGTCGTTTTTACAAAAAACAATTTTTTTATCCGCCGCTATTAACGGGACTCTCGACATGCTGACCGCCACATTTGGCTTTGCGATCCTGATATTCCTGCTGCTATTCGCCTGGGCGCAATGGAATTACTGGCGCTATGGCCGTCTCAACCGCCGCCGCGCCAGACCGCCTGTCAGCGAGGACGAGATTGCCCGCTATTTTTCCCTGCCGCTGCATACGCTGCGTCAAGCCCAACAGGCTAAAATTTTGTCGGCGCTGCCTGCAGAGGGAGGCGGCTTGCTTATTCTAGCTGAGTAGAAGGCTCCGGCCGTCAGCGGCAAATCAAACAGGAAAGGCTGGTTGTTATGCATTTGCTCCGTATCAGCAGTATTCTCGCCTTCTTAGTATTCGTCTTATGCGCCCCGGTCAATGCGGCGACACAGGTTCTGCCGCTCAGTCGTCTTGGCTATAACACCGATATTACCGTCACAGGCGCAGTGTCCGTCTACCGCGCCTCTTTCCCGCTGCCGGCAGGCTCGCTGCTGCCGGGAAGCTTTTTGCAGCTGCAGCTTGAGCCGTCGTCATACCTCAACCCCGCGTCCAGCTTTACTTTTCTGCTTAATGGGGTCCCGGTCATGACCGAATCAGCCGGCCGCCTGCAGCGTGACCCCCATATCCTTCTGCCGCTGCCGGCTGATGCACTGAACACCAAAAACCTGCAGCTGGCCATTCATGCCAATGTATACGCCAGCGACAGGATCTGCGCCGATTACCGCCGCGGCCAGCTATTTTACCGGTTGCGCAACACCTCGGCTATTTCGCTGCAATTTGAGCCGGCGCCAGTAAAAACCATTCCCGACTTCTTCCGCTCACTGTACAATGGCCTGGCGATTATTATTCCCGATCAGCCCACCCTTGGCGAACTGACCGCCGGCGCCTGGGCCTACGGCATCCTCCAGAAGGAGCTGCCTCACTATCCGATTCAACTGCTCCGCGCCGCTGAGAGAGACCGGCTGCCGCATATGCCGCGCCTCTGGATTGGCAGTAAACAGCACCTGCCGCCCGTTCTGACACAAGCCGGCACAGACGTGCATCTGCCTTTTGCCAACGCACTGGTAATAACCGGCGCTGATGACGCCGCGCTCAAGCGCAACCTCCAGTCCTTGCCCGCATTGCTCCGGCTTGATTCGCTGCCGGTAACGGCTGTGGACACTGAGCAGGCCAGTGCGGCTGCCGCTGCGCCTAAACGGTTGATCCGTTTTGGCAACAACAGCGTGCAAGAGGGAATTGTACGCATCCCGCTGGACTTTCCCCTCTATCCCGGCGAACTTGCCACGCTGCCGGAGACACTGGCGTTTCAGCTTGAGGGCAGTTATACGCCGCCCCAGCGTTCCGATTATGCAGTCCGGCTCGATATCTATTTTAACCGCAGCTTAATTCACAGCGAGCTGCTGGATCATTCCGGCCAACTGCGCAAGGAAATCAGTTTGCCCAAACACCTGCGGCTGAAAAGCCGCAATATGCTGTCGCTGGAATTGCGGTATCCGGAGATTGACGGCATCTGCGACGTCAAAGGCCCGCTGCAAAGCGCGCAATTATACCATGCCAGCTACATGTCCGGCCAGGGCCGCTTTGCCGCTGACATGCACTCCTGGGATTCTATCGGCATGACCTTTTCCCGCAACGGCTTAATCCTCCTCGACGATCCGGCCGCGGCCGAGGCGCCGGCGATTGCCGCGAAACTGGCCCTGCTGGTCAACAGGCAGCTGCCGGATGGCCGTTACGCGTTTCCGGAATTCGCCGCTTTGGCGGAATTGCCGAACAGCCGCTCTGACTATATGCTCGTAGCCGCTCTTGCCGACAATTTGCCGCCCGGCTTGCAGACCGGCTTGCCGCTCACAGGCCAAAGCGGGGAAACCTTCCGAAAAAGCCAGGGTCTGCGCTACCTCCATCCCGACAACGCCAGCTCCGTTACCGGACAAATCGGCGTTTATCAAAAGACACCTCTTGCCGTGTTCAGCGCTGCCCATTCCCGCCAGGCACTGAGCGGCCTGCTGGACCTATTGAACACAGAGGCCGGCAGCGCCGGGTTCAGCGGCAACATCCTGTTTTATAACGGCGGTACCGCCCTTACCTTCCTCGACAGCCGCGATCCCGAAGCCGGTCTGCCGCAGCCGGGTCCGGCCGCGGCGGTTGCGGCCGCCTGGCAGCGAGCCAGCAGTTTGGTCGAGCAGTATCCCAAACTAGTCTTTCTGACAACCGCGGTTTTGCTTACCGCACTGCTGCTGCGCTTATACCTGAAGCAGCTGCAGCGCAAGCGCCACTAACGCAGCATGGCAGAGCTTGAGCCGGCAGCTTGACCGGATAGCATGCAGTGCGGTCAAACCGGCTCCGGTGACCGCACTGGCGACTTCCTCCAGCCGACGTTGCCAGTGCTGCTCCGGCACGGCACCCGTGTTCTGATCACTACCTGACAAAGCAAGAACCAACCAGCGCTCCGCGATCAGGCAGACACTGGTTGGTTCTTTACATAACAATCACACGCTGCGGCGGGAGCAGCCGCAGTATCAGGTCGCAGTTCGCTCAAGCAGCAATTCCGTTCACTCCGCCGTCTGGCTTCTGCACAGCCAGCGGCGGAAAAAATACGGCATAGCCACAATGATGAACAACAGCCGGAAGATTTGATAGCTGGATACCATTGATACATCGGCGCCAAGCATCGCCGCCGTCAGGCCCATTTCCGCCGTGCCGCCCGGTGCGGCCGAAAGGAACGCCGTCGTCAGCGAAACCGGGTACAGCAGTGTCAACAGCCAGGCGGATAAAAAGGAGGACGAGACCATCACCAGGCTGCCGAAAACCGCATAGCGCAACAGCTTTGTCTGGCGTCGCAGCGCATCAAAGTCAATTGATTTCCCCATATAGCTTCCCATGCAAAATTGCGATAGCGCGGATAATAACGGCGGTGTTTGTGGCAAGCTAACACCACTTGCGCCCAAAACAGCCACCGCCGCCAGCGGCCCGATCATATACGGGGAAGGAAACGACAACCGTTTGCCTGCAATCGCCCCCAGCAAAGCCGCCGCCGCGTACAAGGCTGTTATTCCGTTCAGCCCCATTGCCTGACCGGCAGCAGCCGGCGGCGAGGTCGCGGCTGCACCAGCTCCGTTGACAGCATGAATGGCCAGAAACGGCACAATAAAAACCACCATTTGCAGCCTTACGGTCTGGAGAACACTGACAACCCCAAGATCAGCCCCCGGGAAATCCTCGCAGATAACCGTCATTTGCGACAGGCCTCCCGGTGTACTGCCCAGCAAGCTGCTGGGCAGGCTGACGCCCGTCCTGCGGGCGGTAAAATAAGCCAGATAAAAGCCGAAGGCAAGACTGATGCCGGTAACCATCAGCATCCCCGGCAGTTGCAGCAGAACCTGCCGCACCGTCGCCGGCGTAAACCAGGCTCCCATCATCGCCCCCAGCACCACCACGCCGCAGTTGCGCACCGGCATTGGCCAGACGGCGCTATGGCCCCGCCACTTCCAAAGCATCACACCGCTTAACGCGCCCAGCATCCAGGGCAGCGGCAAATGCAGAAAATAAAACAGCGTGCTGCCAAACAGCGCCGCCAGTCCGGTTTTAAGAATCGCAGCCGTAGCATTCCTCTCCCTGTTCTGTATTAATCTATTCCATTTCTTGCTGTAAGCGGCAAACTCCTGCTTGCGGCAAAAAACTGTTGATAGCCAAAAAATGCCGTGCGCAAAGAGGAGACCGCCGGCCGCCGTAGAACAAAAATAACATGAAGGACTGTAAAGGAGGCCATTTTCTTGGATAGCAAACAAGTCAAAGACTGGGTCGAAGGCCGGCTAAACCCGTTTATCGACGATCTGAAAACGATTACCAACATTGATTCCGGCAATGGCGATCCCGAGGGCACCGGCCAGGTCGCCCGCATTATTGGCGGCTGGCTGGAAGCCGCCGGCGCCGCTGTCGAATACCGCAGTAACGACCGCTCCACCCATACCATTGCCCGCATCAAAGGCAGCGGCAAGGTCAGGCTGCTGCTGATCGCGCATATTGATACCGTTTTTGCCAAGGGCGAGGCTGCCAAGCGGCCGTTCACCATCAATGCCGACCTCATTGCCCAGGGCCCCGGCGTCGGCGACGATAAGGCGACAGTCATTCAGACTATTTACACGATGAAAGCACTGCAAGAATTAGGCTTTGACAACTTTGGCGAAATTATTCTTTATTACAACGGCGAAGAAGAAGGCGGCTCGCCAACGGCGGATGCGATTGTCGCGGAACTGTCGCAGCAGGCCGATCTGGCTGTCATTATGGATACCGCCCGTCCTAACTGGGGCATTGTCACCCAGCGAAAAGGCAGCGCCAACTATGAGATCGAGGTGCAAGGGATCGCCGGCCATCACGGCAATTCCTCGCATCACAGCGCCAGCGCGATCATGGAGCTGGGCAATCAGATCAGCCGGTTATACCGTCTCGCCAGCCCCCTGCCCGACCGCCCCGCCGATTATACCCGCGAAGCGCTGGCAGCGCGTGGTGTAGCCGACCACGGGCAGTTTATCCCGGAGAACACCATCAATGTCGGTGTTATTGGTTCCTCGAATCAAAAAATCAACGTTATTCCCCAGGATGCCTTCGCCAAACTCAATGTCCGCTGCTTCAAGGTAGCCGAACAGGAGCGCCTTGACCGTGAAATCAAAGCCCTGGCCACACAAACAATGGTGCCGGGAACCAGCGTCGCGATCAGCGGCGGCATCGAAACCGGGCCAATGGAAAAAACCGAACAGGTGCAAAAGCTGGTTGACCTCTACAAAACCATTGTCAAGCGTGAATATAACGCCGATGTCGTCGAATGGATTGCCGGCGGCATTACTGACGGCAATCGTTCCGCCAAATACATCCCGACAATTGACGCACTCGGCATCGAAAACTATGACGAGCATACCGATCACGAGACCGTTGACCTGAAAACGGCGGTGCCGCGGACGGTGGCGCTGATCCTGTTTATCCAGGAGGTCAGTCAGAGCTGGCCGCTGTAGTCAAGACCGGGGAGAGGGACGCACAACGTGATGCGTCCCTCTCTATTTCCGGGCGGTGAGCCGACGGCTTAGCGGTTAACCATGCTTCCCGGTGATAATCCAGGTAAGCGCTGATCAAAAATTGAACCTGCCTGGCGAAAAAAGCTCCGTCAGATTGCGCTGGGGTATTAAGCAGTGCTTAATGGCTCACAGGTCTCGGGACAGCTCAGGTATTGTCTCAAAGACGGCCACGGTTGCCGGCAGTCGCCAGTGCGAGTATAATGTAAGAGAAAGGCAATATGTTCCAAGGGAGGACGGCGACGGATATGACTAAAAAGAAAATTATTGTCGCTTACGACGGTTCGGACAGCAGCAACAAAGCGCTGACGCTGGCGGCAGACCTCTGCGCAGCTATTGCCGGCGAACTTCTGCTGGTGTCAGTGGCCGAGCGGCCATCGGAACTTTTTACATTCAAGCAGTTGGAACACGACCGCGAGGAGGCCAGCAAGGCAATTCTCCGCAGCGGCGAACAGCATGCCGCCACGCTCGGCGTCGCAATCAAGCCGGTGCTGCTTTGCGGCAGTCCGGCGGAGGAAGTCATCCGGTTTGCGGGCGAGCAGCAGGCTTATGTAATTGTTGTCGGCACCCGCAGTCTGGCCGGATTGCAGCGGCTGATGCTGGGCAGTGTGGCCCAGGCCCTGGTCAACAATTCTTCGATCCCGGTGCTGGTCGCCAAATAGTCCGGCTCTCCGGTCAACAAGCAGCGCAAGCGCCCCGCGGCTGCCGGCCGATGTCGCACAGCCGGCAGTAACTGCGGTAAAGTTACAAAATCCACCTATTGACAGCGTTTATTTTCCCTGCTATAGTATCACTATAATCTAATAACGGTAGGCAACGAGGCCTTGACGAAACTATTCGTCAAGGTTTTTCTGTCTATTGAGACAAGGGCGTCTCAGGAGTTTTGCGCTCCGGGACGCCCTTCGCATGTTCTCTGAGCCTGCCGAAATTATGAAGGGAAGGGATTTGTTATGAAACGCCTCTGGTTGACCCTGGCGATTACAGTGTTATTCGCCCTATCAGGCTCCATCGCCTTTGCGGCCGATGCCGAGCCGGCGGCTGTCGACACTGGCGACACCGCATTTGTCCTGATCAGCGCCGCGTTGGTTATGCTGATGACTCCCGGACTGGCACTTTTCTACGGCGGCATGGTCCGTACCAAAAATGCGCTGGCCACGATCATGCAAAGCCTTTTTCTGCTTGGCCTCATTTCCGTACAATGGGTTCTCTTCGGCTATTCACTGGCATTCGGCCCCGATATTGGTCATGTTATCGGCAGTCTGGACTGGATCGGCCTTAACGGTGTCGGCATGGAGCCCAATCCTGATTATTCCGCTACTATTCCCCAACTGGCCTTTGTCGCCTTTCAGGGCATGTTCGCAGTTCTTACACCTGCTCTTATCACCGGCGCATTTGCCGAACGCATGAAATTCTCCGCATTTGCCGTCTTTGCTTTAGTCTGGGCCACTTTTGTTTACGATCCTGTTGCCCACTGGGTCTGGGGCGTTGGCGGCTGGATGCGCGAGCTTGGCGTACTCGACTTTGCCGGCGGCACGGTTGTGCATATTCTTTCCGGCGTTTCCGGTTTGGTCGTTGCCCTTTATCTCGGCAAACGTAAAGGCTACGGCAGTGAGATCATGCTGCCGCACCATCTGCCGATGACAGTTCTCGGCGCCTCCCTGCTCTGGTTTGGCTGGTTTGGCTTCAATGCCGGCAGCGCCCTTGGTGCCAACGGCCTGGCCGCAAGCGCCTTTGTCACCACCCATGTCGCCGCCGCCGCGGCAACGGTATCCTGGGTTGTGGCTGAATGGTTCGCACACGGCAAACCGACTGTGCTGGGCGCTGTCAGCGGCTGTGTCGCCGGTCTGGTCGCGATTACTCCCGGCGCCGGCTTTGTCGGCGTCCTGCCTGCGGTTCTTATCGGCCTGACCGGCGGCGTCGTCTGCTTTGCCGCAGTCAGCATTGTCAAGGCGAAGCTGGGTTATGACGATTCCCTGGACGCTTTTGGCGTACATGGCATCGGCGGTACCTGGGGCGCGCTGGCGACCGGCCTGTTCGCCTCTACCGACATCAATTCCGCCGGCGCCAATGGCTTATTCTTCGGCAATCCCGAACAATTCCTGCTGCAGCTTTACGGCGCGGCTGCCACCTGGGTTGTCGCCATTGCCGCCACCTGGATCATTCTAAAAGTCATGAGCTTGTTCATGCAATTGCGTGTCGACAGTGACGCCGAGGCTCAGGGGCTGGACCTCAGTGAGCATGGCGAACGCGGCTATGCTTACCAGGATATTGCCTCCGGTTCGCCGGTCGGCACATCCGCCTTTTCGGCTGCCGACACCATCACGATCAGCACCGCTCCCAAAGCGGAACTGTAGGAGGAAACGCGCATGGAAAAAATGACAAAAATTGATATCATTACCCGCCCCAGCAAGCTGGAAGATCTGAAAGAAGCGATGAACGCCATCGGCGTTACCGGGATGACGGTCTCGCAGGTATTTGGCTGCGGCTTGCAAAAGGGTCACACCGAAGTCTATCGCGGCCAGGAATATACGATCAACCTGCTGCCCAAAGTCAAAATTGAGATCGTTGTCTGCGAGGTTCCTGTTGAGGCGGTGCTGGAGGCGGCGAAAAAAGCCTGCTATACCGGCAAAATCGGCGACGGCAAAATTTTTGTCTATCCGATTGAAAACGCGGTTCGCATCCGTACCGGCGAGGAAGGCGACATTGCCATTATGGACCCTACTGATCTCAAAAAGTAACGATGGCACAATAAAGGAGGAGCCCCGGTCGGGGCTCCTCCTTTATTGTGTCGTCGTTGAGCCTGTTGAAACCTCATTTTCCAGTCTGTTGATGCTATTTCATCCCTCCCTGCTCAGTTCTCCCACAATCCGGATTTCGCCTCAACGTTATCGCAGATCAACCCATTGACGCGTTTTCGACGAATGATAAATAGCCGTAATGATCTCCAGTGCCTTCAGGCCTTCTTCCCCGCTGACCAGCGGCTGGCGGCCGTGCGCAATTGCCGCCAGAATCTCCGTCAGCTGGGCCTGGTGATTGACATGGGAAATTGCCGGCGAATCGGTGACGCCATACGAGGCCTTCTCTGCCGCTACATAGTCGGTTTCTTCCATGCCCGCGACTTTCCATTCCCGGATGTTGCCGCCCTCAAGAATGATACTTCCCTTCTCGCCATGCAGTTCGATCCGCTCCTTATAGCTTGGCAAAATGGCGGTAGAGCCTTCAATTACACCTAAAGCGCCGTTAACAAACTCGACCATGGCAACACCGAGATCCTCAGCCTCGATCGCATGCGTTGTTGTCCGCACCAGGCCGCTGACACTTCTGACGCCTCCCGCCAGCCATTGCAGCAGATCGATGGTATGAATCGCCTGGTTAATCAGCGCGCCGCCGCCCTCGATCGCCAGCGTCCCCCGCCAGTTGCGGGACTGATAATACGCGGGCGAACGGTACCATTTGATATAGGCGTCAGCCAGCAGCAGCCTGCCGAGAGCGCCCGCTTCCAGCGCCTGCTTGACCCGGCAGGCGGCGGGCGTATAGCGGTTTTGAAAGATAACCGACAGGCTTACCCCGTTTTCCCGGCAAGCCACGATCATTTGCCGCGATCTGGCAACCGTAATCTCCATCGGTTTTTCCACAATCACGTGTTTCTTGGCTTTGGCGGCGGCAATGCAGAATTCGGCGTGATTGCCCGGCGGCAGGCAGATAATAACCGCCGTTACCGCCGGATCGGTCAGCACATCCTCAAAGCGTTCGTAGACGGACAGACCATACTCGCCGGCAAAGGCCCGGGTTCCCTCCAGACTGCGGCTGTAAACACCGCAAATGGTTGCGCCGGCAATCTCCCGCAGTGCGCTGACATGAGTATGCGCAACCATGCCAGCCCCAATAATGGCAACACCAGTAGACACAGCTTCCCCCTCCTCATTAAAACTTCTGCTTCCATACCATTTGCATCTGTTCATTGGGAGCGCGGCGGAGATGCAGGCTTTCATCCATTCGCTCAAGTTGAATTCGTATTTCCTTGTTTTCCACCGTGACTCCGGGCATAATCTCCTTTTTCTTTTCCCGCGTCAGTTTGAATTCTGCCGCAGCCGGCATAGCCGGCTGTTCAGCCGTTTTTTGCCGCAACGTCGTACGCAGCGTATGGGGCGCCGGCTCAGGCGCTGCCGCTGGCACCGCAGCGGCAGGAACGCCCTCGCTTGCCTGCGGCGCCAGCGGCGCTTCAGGCATTGCTGCCGGCGGCGCAACCGGTACAGAATGCCGGTCTGCCGTCAAATAGAACCCGGTAGCAGCCAACAGCAGCAGGAAAAAAAGCAGCAGCCCTTGTTTCATCAGCAACCTCCGGTAATAAGCTGCTGCTTATATTCGCGCAACAGCAGTCCAATCCCTGCGGCTTAATGATTTTCCCGCCGCAAAATCATTTGCAGCGCCGCAACGGGATCCCCCAGCCAAAGCCGCTCCAGCGCGTCCGGCTGACCGCCGTGTATCGTCAGGTCCGGCGGCTTACCTATGTAACCGGGCGGACGTCTTGCGCTTGCTTAGCGGCCTGCCTGCGACTGTCGCCGCTTGCTGGCGTTTTTGCTTTTGTCCAGGGCTGAAAGCGATCAATCCTGGCAAGCAGTGCGGCAGCATTGCCGTCAAAGGTAATGGCCCGGTCGTCGACAATAACCTTTGCCGGCGGTTTCTCACCGGTGACATCATCGACCGTGATTCCGTACTTGTCCAGCCAGGCGCGGATCGCCGCAATTCCTCCCGGCTGATAGCAGCGGGAGGAAACAATTACAACCCGGTACCTGCGCCGGATCGCGGCAATCGCCTCGCCGATTCCCGCGACAGGCGGATCGGGCGTACTGGCAACACCGGTCCAGCCGCTGCGATAACTGTTTACCACACCGTCGAAATCAAAAATGACCGTTGGCTTCCTGCGGTTCAAATTCATCGCTCCCTGCGTTTTAGCTAATGCCGCGCCAACCTTGACAACAACCTTGCCGCCGTTCATAATTCCGGCCACGCCATCATCTGGCTTTCATAATTTTTCTGCTGTCAAACTGGTGCAATACTAGCATTGCCGCCATCCGCCCGGATCATCCTTGGGCATTAAGACGTCTGCGAATTGCAGCAATAAATTCCGCGTTTTCCTGATGTGTTCTAATTGCAATCCGGCAAAATTCTCCGCTTAACCCAACGAAATTCTCACAATTTCGCAAAAGTATATTATCCGCTTGCAAACGCTTTCGCGTATCAGGAAAAGGCGCTGGAAAAAATAAATAATTGGCGCAGCTACCCCATACTTCAATTTTCAAATTGTTCAATTCCTGGAGCAGCCACTTTTTTTCTGTCCGGATTAACTCATAAGTCTCTATTAAATACTGTTTATCCTTTAATGCCGCAATTCCAGCTAGTTGTGCTGGAATTGACACATTCCAAGGTTGTCCTGCTGCAAATATTTTTCCTAGCAATTCTTCATTACCAGACAGGCAAAACCCTAGCCGCAGGCCCGGCATAGCATATAGTTTAGTAAATCCATTGAAGATTACCAGATTAGGATAGGCACTAATCAGCTCTTTGGCAGTATACCGTTCTGACTCATCCAGGAAATCGATAAAGCTCTCGTCTACTACCAGAATAGTTCCATTCTCTTGGCACTTATCCAGTATCCGCTTCAGGAATTTTCTTTCAATGACTTGTCCTGTTGGATTATTGGGATTGCACAGGAAAAACATATCTATTTCATTCGTTAGTAACGCCAGAATCGTCTCTGTAAGTTGATACTTTTCCTCCTTCTGCAAAAAATGATATACCACCGCAGCTCCCGCATTACGCAGTGCGCTTTCATAGTCTTCATAGGTAGGAGCCAAAATAAGCGCCTTTCTTGGCCGTTGCGCAAATATAATCCGGTAGACAGCATCATCCACCCCACCGACACATAAAACCTGCTTTGCAGTTATACCCGAATAATGTTGTGCAATTTGCTCAGATAAAATGCTGCATTGAGGGTCAGGGTACTGTGAATTCAGCTCCATTCCGCTTGCAATAGCTATTTTAGCCGACTCTGGCATTCCTAATGGGTTTGTGTTTACACTCAAATCTATAGTGTTTTGTTTATGAGCATTAACGATATCATATTGTCTATCTTCAGTATTCTTAACTAATTCTGTGTCTCCATTTTCGCAGATTAATTTATTCACAGACATCCCCCTTAACCCTGGCAGTTTACATGATAAATACCTATTTATTCTTCTTTATGACCGTTTTCCCTTCTCTTGTCAGCGAATACCGTAAACGCCTCTGACCCGGGCAACGAGTACCGTAACAGCTTAAGTTTAACGGCCAAAACACCAAATGGCGGCGTTCCTCCCAGGTAAGCACTGACTAATGCCCGCAGCGCAAGCTGTGTCAAGGTACTAGTACCGAGTCAGGCCTAATTCAGTGAAAACTGACGGGAGCTTTTCCGTCATCCGGCGTTGTCGTCAATCGGCATACTGCCGGTATGCCGCATTCCTCCGCCTAGGCTGGCAAAGAATCACCTCGCCATTTTTCCACCGTTTTAGCCTGACGCGGTATTAGGTTAGCGGCAATTCTACCTAAAGCATTTAAATTTTAATACAAATTTTGAAATAATAGTCTTATAAAATGTTACCTTTATGAACCTGGCAGTCGTGGGACACACTAAAACTGGCGGCAACTATTGCAGTCAAAGCCAAGCCGGAACAAAACGCTTAAGCGGAGGTGGACAAATGACGTACAAGATGATCGTTGACCGGGATGAAGACCGCATTCTTTCGGCAGCCGCAGATACGGAGCCGGTACAAAGCGACACGGGATTCGATTTTCTCTACAACGCCGTTCCGTTCGGAGAATATCCGGAAGCGGATACCGAGGCCATCCGGAACAAAACCGCTGCGGCCTCCTCCCTGCTGAATCAGAACGACTGATTGGCCTTAAGAGGCTTCGGCCAACAGCAGCGCCCGCCGAATGACAACAACGCCCCTGCCGCTTCTGTCCGGAAGCGCGCAGGGGCGTTGCTGCATCCCGCCTTAGCAATTGCCTGCCGTAAACACAACACTAACCCTTGCCGAGGCCAGCAGCTTATTGCCCTTTTCCGCCTCGCAGCCTGAAAAAGCAACTTGCAAATTTAGCTACCCTTTAACTGACATAAGCTATTAAAACTGGCGGGAGCTTTTCCGCCATCCGGCGTTGTCGTCAATCGGCATACTGCC
>UQPB01000022.1 GCA_900542835.1 uncultured Pelosinus sp.
TGGAGGTTCAAGTCCTCTCGCCCGCACCAACCCAATAAACAAAAGGCCTCCGAGTATATCGGGGGCCTTTTCAACGACTTCAGCAAGGTCGAAAGGCTCTGATTCTTAACGGCCAATACAGGGTGGTTTTCTTATGCTCCAGTACCGTTTTGTGGTATAATAAAGAAAAACAGAACGGCATAAATCCAAAGGGGGGAGCGGCATGGAAAAAATACTGCAGGAATTGTTCAATGGCCAGAAACAGTTATTTGATGGTCAGAAACAGTTGCTTGCCGAGGTTAAGCGAATCAATACGAGGCTGGAGTCGGTAGAGGGAAAACTGGATGAGAACATTCAGGTTGCCAAAGGGCTGGTAAGCTGGACGGAAGAGATTAATGCCCAGGTGCAGGGGACGGGACACGCGCTGGCCAAGGTTGAGGGCAAGGTGAATCAACTGGACGAAAAAGTGGATAAGCTGGACAAGCGGCTAGAGGCAGTAGAAGAGCAGCAGGACATTATGCGGGCTGATCTATCCTTTTTGGTTAGAAAGGCTGCCGAACATGACGACGCTATGCGTCGCTTGAAAAAGGTAAAGTGATGCAATTGCGCCTGCGGGCTTGCCTGCGATACGTAAGCAAGGAGAGACCATGACAGAAAAGTTCAAGATGACGTTTCATCATATTGGCAAGCCGGTTCCGCTGGCAAGGATTAAAGACAACAAGGATACCAAGTATAGTCCTTTATTTGACATGTATTCATTGGATATGAAAAATGATTTATCCATTCCCATTGAATTGCATGCTTTCGGCGCCAACTCTTGCTTGGATTACCGGATTCAGCAGGAGACGCATATTGCTTTTAAGGTAAACAATATTGCGGTGGCCTTAGAGGAGCAGCAAATTATTATGCCGTTGTATCAACCGTTTGCCGACTATCGGTGTGCAATGGTGATTATTAATGAGCAATTGGTGGAGTTAATTGAGACCGCGCTATCCGAAAGCGAGATTTGGGGAACTGGAATATTTAAGGATAGTATTCTGTATCCGAAATAACGCAATCAGTTGTTCGGAATAGCCTCAGCACCGCTCGCCGAAGTCGCTCTGCAGCCCGTCTATGCCGGGGGGTGCAGGGCTTTCTTTTTCAGCAGAGTGGTGTTGACGGCTCTCCGGTTTGAGCTGTTGTCACTTTTATCAATGTGGAACATATTATGGTAAGGAGGAGGTGCTAAGCTGTGTCTGATGAGAAACGTGATATTATTAGCACATTCAAGAAACGTCTGGAAAGACTGGAAGACCAGATCAGTGTCATCGACAGAAATGTTAATGAGATACTGCGCATAGTCCGTAAGCGGGAAGAAAGCCAATAACGGCTAGCTGACACGCGATTTGAACCGCTAAAGCGCTGCAGTCGTTATCGGTTTGCGCCAGAAAGGCTTTTCGCGGCATTCTTTCGCGGCGCACACAATGCGTATAGTGTTTGGCGGTTCAATAGCGTTCTTACCGATGGCGCGATAGTCTGGCAGCAGCTGAGCCTGTTTGTTTTTTTAGAGCCGTTTTGAGCCTGCAAGCCTTCATGTGAAAAATTGTCCAGTTTCTCTTGCATTCACCATAACGCGTGTGTTATAATAACTTTCGTGAGATTTGAGGTTTGCTTATTGCCAGACTTTAAATCCGGGAATTAAATTGGGGAGTCGCCAAGCTGGTTAAGGCATCGGACTCTGACTCCGACATTCGAGGGTTCAAATCCTTCCTCCCCAGCCAAAAATAAACTGAGGTCATTCGACCTCAGTTTATTTTTTCGCTGTGAAGCTCTGAAGCAGCTAATTCACGATGAACCGGCTCTGGCCAGGCGTAAGGGCTCCAGACGGGCTTGGGCCGCGGCATCGGCATCAATATAGCCATTGCGCAGCATGGCGGCCAGAACGACTGACTGGCGGCGCTTAGCCGCGTTCCAGTCGACATAAGGAGAGTAAATCGAGGGCGCGTTCGGCAGACCGGCCAGCAGCGCCGCTTCCGCCAGTGATAGCTTATGGGGCGGCTTATTAAAATAGACGGCGGCCGCCTTGCCAATGCCGTAGGCGTTTTCACCAAAATAGATGGTGTTTAGGTACATTTCCAGAATTTCAGGTTTGGAATAGCGGAGTTCGAGGTCTAGCGCCAGCGCCGCTTCCTCCAGTTTGCGAGACCATGTCCGGTCCTGGGAGAAAAACAGGTTCTTTATCAACTGCTGACTGATGGTGCTGCCGCCTTCCACAACCTCGCCGAATTGCAGGTTGACCAGTGAGGCGCGGAATATAGCGTTGATGTCGATGCCGATGTGATGATAGAAGCGATTGTCCTCAACGGCGATAATCGCCTGCTGCAGGACCGGTGAAATGGCTTCAAGCGGCAAGTAGTGCTGTTTGGGCAGACGGGTGTTGACCGCGGTTTTTAAGGCGGCGAGACGCAGAACCCGTTCGCCGGGTGTCGGTTCATCCTTGGCTGTAAATACACGCTCCAGCCTGACCTCAACTAAACGCGGCACATCTGTCGCCCACCAGAAGGAAGCGGCAAAAACCAGCGCCAGGATAAATAAAAGTCTAAAAAAACGCATAGTCCCCTCCGGAAGAAGAATTCTATCTTTATTGTAGCGTAATTGCCAGAGTTTGACTACTTGCTACCCCGTCAGGTTCGGCAGCGGATCGGCTTCTGCGTCAGGATTTTGCGTAATAGAGAAGTTTGCTGTCGCATACTATTAGCAAAGGCCGGAGCGGGAGGGCAGGCATGCGAATCGTATGGCTAAGGCATAAAAATATCAAGCTGGTTTTTCTGTGCAGTATTTTTGCGATAGTGACGCATGTCTTTTCCAGTTATTATCCTGTTCTCAGCCGTGGCGGCGTTGAAGATGCGGATTTGTCGGTGCTGCAGGGGGTACGCATTGCCATTGATCCCGGTCATGGCGGCATTGATGACGGTGCTTCCCGTAATCAGGTGCTGGAGAAGGAGCTTAATCTTGCGATCTCGCTGAAACTGGCTGAAGTCTTAGGGGCGGCCGGCGCCGATGTTGTCTTGACAAGAGAGGATGATGTCGATTATTATACGAAAGGAAAAGGCGGCAAGCGCAACGATTTGCTGAAACGGGTGGAGTTGATTCAGGCGGCGGCGCCCCGGCTCTATCTCAGCATTCATGCCAATGCCGTTCCCTCTTCCCGCTGGTCGGGCTCTCAGGTGTTTTATAGTCCGAGTATTGAGGAAAATAAAGCGTTGGCTGAAGCCGTTCAGGCGGCGCTGCGGCATTTCCCACCGGGAAACCGCCGCCAGGCAAAGCCGGACTCGCATATTTTGGTACTGAACCAGACCGGTATACCGGGCATACTAATTGAAACCGGTTATCTTAGCAATAGCGAGGAAGCGGCCAAACTGGTCAATTCCCAATATCAGCAGGATATGGCCGCGATGATTGCGAAAGGGGTAGCGTATCATTTGCGTGGTTATGCGGCAAGATAGTCAGACAGGGTCGAAGGAGTGATGGAGTTGAAGAGTCTGGTTGGTTGCGCGCTGCTGCCGCATCTCCCGGCGATTATCTCTGAAGTTGGCGGCTGCAGCAATGAGCAGCTCTGTTCCAGCAGGCGATCTGTGGAGCAGGTCGCACAGGCTCTCGTTGAGCGCGGTACGGAAACGGTAGTACTCATAACGCCCCATGGCGCCGTTTTTGAAGACGCGGTCAGCGTCAGTGTGTATCCGCGATTGCGGGGCAGTCTGGCGGCTTACGGCGCAGCCGATATATCGGTTGCCTTTGAGACGGACGGGCTGTTGGTGAGACATATTCTTCGCCGGGCTGAGCGCCTGGGAATTAATTATATTGAATTAACCGATGACGTCGCCAAAAGCCGGCGATTACCGCTGGAGCTGGATTATGGCGCCGTCATTCCGCTTTACTTCTTGCATAAGGCGGGTTTTAAAGGCCAGTTGGTTCATTTATCTGCCGGCCTGTCACCCTATGAGGAATTGTATACGTTCGGTAAGGCGGTTCAAGGCGCGCTTGCGGCGGTTGACCGGCGGACAGCCGTCATTGCTTCCGCCGCTCTGGGGCACCGGTCGGCGCAAGCCTGTGGCAACCGGCAAAGCGCAGACGAATTTGACGGCCAGATAATGGATGCTCTGGCCGGTCTGAATGTGAAAGCGCTGCTGGCAATGGACAAACAGCTCATCGCCGATGCCGGCGAGTGCGGTCTGCGTTCGATTTTCTTTTTGTTCGGGGTTCTCGGTGGCATGGAGGCAACTGCCAGCCTGCTGTCGTATGAAGCTCCTCAAGGAACCGGCTGTGGCGTTGCCCTGTTTACACCGCCGCCGCAGAAGGAAAAATCCAAGCCGAAGTTGAAATCTCTGGAATAGGCGTTTCGCTGACAAGCACCGGTATTTTGCCTGGTGCTTTATTTTTATATGGATAACCGGAGATTGTTTAAAAAGTGCTTGAATTTTTATACACGTATATTGTATAATTATTATAACGGTAAAGGGGGAAGATGCATGAAAATCAGTATCTGCGGCGCAACCGGCTACACCGGTGAAGAGTTGCTGCGCATTTTGGCGGGACATCCGGAGGCTGAAGTGGTTCATATTACTTCGGAAAGCCAAACCGGAGTCGATATTGGCAGCGTATATCCGCATTTTTCCCATATCTGGCAGTTGACGCTTGCCAGCATGGAGCAGCTTGATACAGTCGCCGCCGATAGTGATGTGGTGTTTATTGCCTTGCCGCACGGTCATGCCATGAAGGCGGCTGCTACCATAATGGCTCATGGTAAGAAAGTAATTGATCTAGGAGCCGATTACCGGTTCCGGGATCCGGCAGTCTATGAGCAATGGTACAAACTGCCGCATACGCATCCGGATTCCGGTGCGGTGTATGGTTTGACTGAATTGTACCGTGAGCAGGTAAAACAGGCGGAGATACTGGCTAATCCCGGCTGCTATACCACTGCCAGCATTCTGGCGTTGGCACCGTTGGTGAAAAATGGCCTGGTTGATCCCGACAGTATTGTTATTGATGCGAAATCCGGTATTTCCGGCGCAGGCAAAGGCTTGAACCTGTCCTACCATTATCCGGAGGCGGCGGAAAATGTAAAGGCCTACAATATTGGCGGCCACCGCCACACACCGGAGATTGAGCAGGCGCTTTCCGGTTTTGCCGGAAAGGAAATCACCCTTAGCTTTACTCCTCATCTAATGCCGATGACACGAGGCATTTTTGCCACCTGTTATGCCAAGCTGCAGTCCGGTGTCAGTGCCGGTCAGGTGGATGATGCGTTCGTTTCCCAATATGGCGATGAGTTTTTTATCCGGCTGCTTGGCCGGGGCGGCTATCCGACGACCAAAAATACGCGCGGCTCCAATTATTGTGATATCGGCTGGCATATCGATCCGCGGACTGGCCGCGTCGTTGTCGTCAGCGCTTTGGATAATCTGGTGAAAGGGGCTGCCGGGCAGGCGGTTCAGAATATGAATGTCATGTTCGGTATTGATGAACGCGCCGGTTTGACCCAGGTCCCGCTTTATTTGTAATAGTATGGAGAGTGAATGGATATGAAAAAAATCGTGGGCGGCATTACTGCTCCGCAAGGATTTATTGCAGCCGGGGTCAAAGCCGGCATTAAAAAGAGCGGCAAGGAAGATGTCGCGTTGATTGTCAGCCAGGTTCCGGCTGTTGCCGCGGCTGTATTTACGCAAAATACGATGGCGGCGGCGCCTGTTGTTATTTCCCGGGAAAACGCCGCTAAAGGCAAACTGCGGGCCATCGTAGTCAATTCCGGCTGCGCTAACGCCTGCACCGGCGATCAGGGGATGGCGGACGCCCGGCTGATGGTTAAGACGACGGCGGGACTTTTGGGTGTTGACGAAGACGAGGTGCTGGTATCCTCGACCGGCGTTATCGGCGTTGCTTTGCCGATGGAGAAGGTACTGACCGGAATTGAGGCCGCCGCCGCCGCATTGTCAGTAAAGGGGCATGAACAGGCGCTTCACGCCATTATGACCACTGACACCTTCCCCAAAGTCTGCTCTTATGAACTGGAAATTGGTGGCGTAACCGTCAAAATCGGCGGCATTGCCAAGGGCGCCGGCATGATTCATCCCAATATGGCGACCATGCTGTCTTATATAACCACCGATGCGGCTATTACACCGCCGGTATTGCAGCACGCGCTGAATACGGCTGTCAATAAATCCTTCAATATGATCACCGTTGACGGCGACAGCAGCACCAACGATACCTTGGCTGTGCTGGCGAATGGCCTGGCGAAGAATCCGCTGATTGACAGTGTGGAGCATCCTGATTATACGGTATTCTGCAAAGCGCTGACTGCGGCACTGATCGAACTGGCCAAACTGGTCGTGCGCGATGGCGAGGGAGCGACTAAGTTCCTTGAAATCAATGTTACCGGCGCCGCTAATCCTGATGATGCCAAAGCCGCAGCCATGGCAGTGGCAAAGTCGCCGCTGGTAAAAACCGCGTTTTTCGGCGAAGATCCCAACTGGGGCAGAGTTCTTTGCGCCGTCGGCTATTCAGGCGCGGCGACAGATCCGGCGAAGACTTCCCTGCGCATCGGCGGTGTCAGTGTGGTTGCCGCCGGTTTGGGAGTCAAACCCGACCTGGAGGCGCTTCGCAAGGCCATGTCGGCAAGTGATATTATCGTTGAGATTGAACTTGGTGTCGGCGGTGACGCCGCCACTGTCTGGACCTGTGATTTTTCCTATGATTATGTTAGAATAAACGCGGAATATCATACCTGAGCGCGAGGAGGAAGCAGTTCATGATCAGCAACAGGGAAAAGGTCGCCGTACTGACCGAGGCTCTGCCCTATATGCAGCAGTTTGCCGGTAAGACGGTTGTTATCAAATACGGCGGCAACGCGATGATTAACGACGAATTAAAGCAAAAAGTGGTTCAGGATATTATAGTCATGAAATATGCCGGCTTGCGCCCGGTTATCGTACACGGCGGCGGCCCTGAGATCACCGCGGCGCTTAAGCAGATGGGCAAACAGTCGTCGTTTGTCAGTGGTTTGCGGGTTACCGACGCAGAGACGATGACTGTAGCCGAGATGGTGCTAGCTGGAAAAATCAATACCGAGATCGTGAGTCTTTTGAATCGCGCGGGTGTGAAGGCGGTCGGCCTTAACGGCAAGGATGCCAGCCTGACGATCGCCAAGAAACATTTGGCGCAGGTATTTGAAAACAATCAGCTGAAAGAAGTGGACATCGGCTTTGTCGGCGATGTGGAGCAGATCAATCCGGAAATTATCCATACGTTGCTGAATAACGATTATATCCCTGTCATCGCGCCTACCGGCGTTGATCCTGACGGCAACAGCTACAATATCAACGCCGACTATGTCGCCGGCGAAATTGCCGCTGCTTTGAAAGCGGAGAAACTGCTGCTGTTAACTGATGTCGAGGGCTTATACCGCGATTTTGCCAATCGTGCCGGGTTCATCTCCACCCTGACGTTCGCCGAAGCAACGGCGATGATTGCCAAAGGGATTCTCGACGGCGGCATGATTCCCAAGGTCGAATCCTGCGTCCGGGCGTTGGCCGGCGGCGCGGTCAAAGCGCATATCATCGACGGCCGTTTGCCGCACTCCTTGCTGTTGGAGGTATTTACCGACGAAGGCATCGGCACCGAAGTGGTAAAGGGAAGTGAACAAGAGTGAATAACGAACAGATTGTTGCTGCCGATCAGGCGCATTATCTGCAGGTGTTCGGACAGCGTGCCCTGGCCCTGTCGCACGGCGAGGGTCCGTATGTTTACGATCTGGCAGGCAATAAATATATCGATTTTCTCGCCGGCATCGCCGTCAACGTTCTAGGCCACGCCCATCCTAAATTGGTGCAGGCGATTGCTGCGCAGGCGGCTAAGCTCATCCATTGCTCTAATTTCTACTACACCGAACCGCAGGCGAAGCTGGCGGCAAGCCTAAGCCAGATCAGCGGTCTCGACCGGGTATTTTTAGCTAACAGCGGCGCCGAGGCCAATGAGGGGGCGTTGAAGCTGGCGCGCAAGTACGCCAAAAGCATCAACCCGGCCAAGGTCAATATCATTACCGCCGAGAACTCGTTTCACGGCCGGACGCTGGCGACACTGACCGCGACCGGTCAGCCGAAATATCAGAAAGGCTATGAGCCATTGCCGCAGGGCTTTTCTCACGTTCCCTACAACGACATTGACGCTTTGGCGGCGGCGGTGGACGACACTACGGCGGCTGTTATGCTGGAGCCAATTCTGGGCGAAGGCGGGGTTAAGGTTCCGGACGACTCTTATCTGGCAGCGGTGAGGGAGCTGTGCGACCGCTACGGCGCACTGTTGATCCTGGACGAAATTCAGACAGGCATCGGCCGCACCGGTAAGCTGTTCGCGTTTCAGCATTGCGGCATTCAGCCGGATATCGTCACCCTGGCCAAAGGTCTCGGCGGCGGTGTGCCGATCGGGGCTGTGCTGGCGACAGAAAAGGCGGCCGCTGCCTTCGGTCTCGGCGATCACGGGTCCACTTTCGGCGGCAATCCGCTGGCTGCGGCTGCCGGCAACGCCGTGTTGGCAGTGATCGAGCAGGAGCAGCTGCTGGACAACGCAGCTGCCGTCGGCGCTTATATGGCTGCCGAACTGTGTAAACTGCAGGCTTGCTATCCCGACCTGGTTACAGAGGTTCGCGGCAAGGGGCTGATGCTCGGCATGCAGCTTTCACAACCAGGCAGTGGCATTGTGGCCTCGGCCCTGCGCCAAGGAGCGTTGATCAATTGCACCGCCGGCAATGTGCTGCGGTTTGTACCGCCCTTGATTATCAACCGTGTTCATGTCGACGAATTGACGGCAATTCTCGATCGTTCGCTGGCAGCGGCGCAAGGCTCATAAGTGGCTTTACCGGAGGTTTCGCTCTGCGCGGCAGGCTGAATGCCTGCGCCCGGGCGGAGCCTCTGTCGGGTTGTCCGGCAGCTGCTCGGCTGACGGCAGTCAATTCGAGCCGCTTTGTATGGAGAAAGGAAGTGAGAAGATGAGTTTACACGGTAAAGATCTGCTGTCAGTGCATGATCTATCATTGACAGATATAAATGCTATTTTCAGTCTGGCCAAGCAATTAAAAGCGGAAAATCGGCAGGGAACGGTTCACCATCTGTTGAAAGGGAAAACCCTGGGAATGATTTTTCAAAAGTCATCGACCCGGACGCGGGTATCCTTTGAAGTCGGCATGTGGCAGTTAGGCGGCACCGCCCTGTTTTTAAACGGCGGCGACCTGCAAATCGGCCGCGGCGAGCCGGTGAAGGACACCGCCAGAGTATTGGCGCGGTATCTTGACGGCATTATGATCCGCACCTTTTCGCATGCAGAAGTGGAAGAACTGGCGGCCTACGCCGATATACCGGTGATCAACGGCCTGACCGACCTGATGCATCCTTGTCAGGCACTAACCGACCTGTTTACTGTTCTGGAATGCAAAGGCGAGCTCAAAGGCCGTAAATTGGCCTATATCGGCGATGGCAACAACATGGCTAATTCGCTGTTGCATGCCTGCGCCAGGACCGGTATGCATATCGCAGTTGCCACGCCGCATGAATACACGGTCAACGCCGGCATTGTCGAGGAGGCGCAGGCAGCGGCCGCTCAATCCGGCTCCGTTATCGAGCTGGTTAACGATCCTTACCTGGCGGTAAAGGACGCTGATGTCATCTATACTGACGTTTGGTCCAGCATGGGTGAAAAAAGCAAATGGCAGGTGCGCTGGAAGGCTCTGGCCCGGTTCCAGGTTAACAGCGAACTGGTCGCCGCTGCCAAAGCCGACGCGGTGATTATGCACTGCCTGCCGGCGCACCGGGGTGAGGAAATTACCGCCGATGTCATGGAATCGGCGCAATCGGTTATTTTTGATCAGGCAGAAAACCGCCTGCATGTGCAAAAAGCGATTATGGCGCTGCTCATGGGGGCTTAATTTTATTAATAGTCAAGATTTTATGCTGAGGAGGAATTTTACGATGAGTACGATCAAAAAAGTGGTTCTGGCTTATTCCGGCGGGCTTGATACTTCAGTCATCATTCCCTGGTTGAAGGAAAACTATCATTGCGAAGTTATCGCCATGTGCGCCGATATCGGCCAGGGCGACGAATTGAATCCGGTCCGGGAAAAGGCGCTGAAATCGGGTGCCAGCAAGGTCTATATCGAGGATCTGACTAAACCCTTTGTCGAGGATTTTGTCTGGCCGGTGCTGAAAGCAGGTGCGGTTTATGAAGGCAAATACTTGCTGGGCACGTCTTTTGCCCGTCCGCTCATTGCCAAGGCATTGGTTGACATTGCCGAGAAAGAGCAGGCTGACGCGATCTGCCACGGCGCTACCGGCAAAGGCAACGATCAGGTGCGGTTTGAACTGACTGTCAAGGCATTGGCGCCGCAGCTGGCGATTATTGCTCCCTGGCGGCTGTGGGACATCCGCTCCCGCGAGGATGCCATCGATTATGCCGAAAAACACAATATCCCGGTGCCGGTCACTAAAAAACGTCCTTACAGCATGGACCGCAATATCTGGCACCTCAGTCATGAGGGCGCCGATCTTGAGGATCCCTGGAATGAGCCGAAAGCGGACGTGTTTATGGTCACGTCTACGCCGGAGCAGGCGCCTGATAAAGCGACCTATGTGGAAATCGACTTTGAAAAAGGCATTCCGGTAGCGGTTGACGGCGAAAAGCTCGGTGCTGTCGCCCTGCTGGAAAAACTCAACGCTCTTGGTGCCGCCAACGGCATCGGCATTGTCGATCTGGTCGAAAACCGTCTGGTCGGCATGAAATCGCGCGGCGTCTATGAAACTCCCGGCGGCGCAATCCTGTTTTATGCTCACCGTGAATTGGAATATCTGACACTTGATCGTGCAACCATGCATTACAAGGAACAGGTCGCTGTCCGCTATGGCGAGCTGGTCTATGACGGTATGTGGTATTCGCCGCTGAAAGAAGCGCTCGACGCCTTTGTTGACACCACTCAGGCGACCGTCACCGGCAAGGTCAGACTGAAGCTTTATAAGGGCAACATCAGCAGCGCCGGCGCGAAATCGCCGTACTCGCTCTATCATGAAGGCTTTGTCACCTTTGGCCGCGATGAAGTCTACAACCAGCAAGACGCGGAAGGCTTCATCAATCTGTTCGGTCTGCCGCTGAAAATCAGGGCGCTGATGCAGCAAGAGGCTAAGAAGAATGGCTAAACTCTGGGGCGGACGGTTCGCTAAAGGCACCGACGCGATGGTGGAGGAGTTTACCTCCTCCATTGCCTTTGATCAGCGCATGTATCGCGAGGATATCGCCGGCAGCATCGCTCATACCCGCATGCTGGCGAAATGCGGCATTATTGCCGCGGCGGAGGCTGAACTGATTGTGGACGGGCTCAACGGCATTCTCGCCGATATCGAAGCCGGCCAATTCAGCTTTGAGATTGCTCTGGAAGATATCCATATGAATATCGAAAAACGCCTGACCGAGCGGATCGGGGCGGTTGGCGGCAAGCTGCATACCGCCCGCAGCCGCAACGATCAGGTCGCATTGGATACGCATATGTATCTGAAGCGGGAAATCGCCGACATTGCCGCACGACTGATCGAACTGCAGCAAGCCCTGCTGGCAACGGCGGAGAAGCATCAGACGGTAATTATGCCAGGGTATACCCACCTGCAGCGGGCGCAGCCGATCCTGTTCGCTCACCATCTGCTGGCCTACTTCTTCATGCTGGCGCGTGATTTTTCCCGTCTGACCGGTGTGTGGGAGCGTACGGATATCATGCCGCTTGGCGCCGGCGCGCTGGCCGGGACCACGTTTCCGATCGACCGTTTTTTTGTCGCCGAACAGCTTGGCTTTGCCAAGGTTTATGAGAACAGTCTCGACGCTGTCAGCGATCGCGATTATATCCTCGAGTTTCTGTCGTTTGCTTCTATATTGATGATGCATCTGAGCCGGCTCAGCGAGGAGATCATCCTTTGGTCGACAGCCGAGTTCGCCTTTATCGAGCTTGATGACGCCCACTGCACCGGCTCCAGCATCATGCCGCAGAAGAAAAATCCCGATGTATCAGAATTGGTAAGAGGCAAAACCGGCCGGGTTTTCGGCCATCTGATGGCGATGCTGACGGTGGCCAAGGGGCTGCCGCTGGCCTACAATAAAGACCTTCAGGAAGATAAGGAAGGCCTGTTCGACACGATTGATACGGTCAAATTCAGCATTACTGTTTACGCGGCTATGCTGCGGGCGATGAAGGTCAATGGCCTGCGCATGGAAGACTGCGTGAAGAGCGATTTTTCCAATGCGACCGATATGGCTGATTACCTGGTGAAAAAAGGCCTGCCGTTCCGGCAGGCGCATGAGGTTGTCGGCAAGTGTGTGCATTATTGCCTGGAGAACAATAAATTGCTGCTGGATCTGTCATTGGCGGAGTTCAATAACTTTTCGCCCTTGTTTGAGGCGGATATTATGGAGGCGATCAAGGTCGAGACCTGTGTCGCTAACCGCAACTCGTTCGGCGGCACCTCCTACCGTCAGGTGGAAACGGCGCTGCGCTCAGCCTGGCAGCACATCGACAGCGAGCAGGAAAAGCAGCAGCTGTTTCAGCCTGCTAAATAAAATGGCGATTTGAATGCCGCTTGCGCTGGAGAAGCGCTTGCGAAATGATAATTCCCTCCGGGAAAAAGGCAAGAACGAAAGAGCGACTCCACGGAGGAAACGGAGGATACACGGAGGGCACAGAGGGAAATCTTAATATTAAAGTAATCAATTCCAAAACCCTCGGTGTCCTCTGCGTTCCTCTGTGGAATCGTTCCTTGCTTACTTTTGCTACACCTCGTTTTTGGGGTAGTATGAGGACGGGATGCCCGTTCCTTTTTGCCGCAGCAGCCTGTCTCCGTTAAATAAAATGCGATTTTGGACGGACAAATGTGTAAACCTTGCATGCCGATTGCCCTAATTTGATTGACGTGAATACAAAATGCGCGCTATAATAAAACAATATAGTAGCGTGTATATCGGAATGGAGGGGTCTACATTGGCTGCAATTGCAGTTTCCAAAGTCGCAACGCCGGGTACGATGCCTGACGCGAGTAAATTGGGGTTTGGGAAAATTTTTAGCGATCATATGTTTGTCATGGATTATGAAACCGGCAAAGGCTGGCATTCTCCCCGCATTGAACCTTACAAAGAGTTCGAACTGTCGCCTGCGGCGATGGTGCTTCATTATGGCCAGGCGATTTTCGAAGGAATTAAGGCGTTTCATACGGAAGACGGCCGCATCGTTATTTTCCGGACAGAGGACTATCTGGAACGGTTCAATCGCTCCGCCAAAATTCTCTGTATTCCGCAGATGGACACCGCTTTTTTGCGTCAGGCCTTGCATCAATTAATCAGTCTTGATCAAAAATGGGTTCCCGGACAGCGGGGGACGGCCTTGTATATCCGTCCGTTTGTCGTTGCCAACGATCCTTATGTCGGCGTCAAGTCCTCGGATCACTTTAAATTATTCATCATCCTGTCGCCGGTCGGCGCCTATTACGCTGCCGGCTTTAACCCGGTCAGTATCCGGGTTGAGGATAACTATGTACGGGCTATTGCCGGCGGTATCGGCGAAGCGAAAACGCCGGCCAACTATGCCGCCAGCCTGCGGGCTCAGGAAGAGGCAAAAGCGGAAGGCTACGCCCAGGTGCTTTGGCTGGATGCCGTCCATCGCAAGTATATTGAAGAAGTCGGCACGATGAACATCTTCTTTAAAATCAACGGCGAACTGATTACGCCGGCGCTCAATGGCAGCATTCTTGGCGGCATTACCCGCCGCACCGTGCTGGAGATTGCCCGGGAATGGGGCGTCAAGGCGACCGAGCGCCAAATTTCAATTGACGAGGTCTTTGCGGCTCACGATAACGGAACGCTGGAAGAGGTATTCGGCTCCGGTACCGCCGCTGTCATTTCGCCGGTTGGCGAACTGTCCTGGAAAGGGCGCAAGATTGTCATTGCCAATAACCAGACCGGCCCCTTCGCTCATAAGCTGTTTGATTATGTCACTGGTCTGCAGTATGGCGCGGTGGCGGACATTCACGGCTGGATTGATACAGTCGTTAAATTTTAAAGGTAAGCGTGAAGAAAACAGTCCTTGTCAGAGCCCGTCCTGACAAGGACTGTTTTTTTATCTTAGCTATTTGGCCGTCTTAATTTTTACTGCGAAAATATAGTACTTTACGATGAGTAAGAGAATGATTGCAATGTGAGCCCAACGGTTGGCTGTTGTAAACAGTGGTATCAGTAGCATCGTTGTGGAAAAGCTGAGAATGTACAGTTTGGATTTTAAGGGCATGGTTCGATTTTGTTCAAAATCTTTCAGATGGTTTTGATATAGGCTGGTAGCGGTAAACCAGCCATAAAACCGGTCCGATCCTTTGGAAAAGCAAGCTGATGCCAGTAGCAGAAACGGGACCGTCGGCAGGAGGGGAAGGACAGCGCCGACCGCTCCCAGACCTAAGAACAGAAAGCCGAAGCCAATATAAACCGGTTTCACGAAAGACCTCCCAGGTGAGTTATACTAAATGTATAGAGATTGATTATCCTTATCAATAATTGTATGGTAAATGATGAATGAAAAGCCTGTCAAGCGGTTTTAAAAATAAACAGGGGCTAAATACATTGACAATGGTTCTCATTAGCGATATACTCTAGTCTAGAAAATAAAATAAGAATTGGTTGCAATTTGGAAACAATCAGATTGAAAAACGAAAAGAGAGCTATGAGCTCCGTTGCGTAGTTTTTATTGCGCGCGGAGTTTTTTTGCGTCCAAATACGGAAGGGAGTGTGAGAGAAGCGAGTAATTGCCGCCAAGAGTACTGCAGCATGGATGTTTGCGATATTGTGTTAAACGCCTATTCGGTCAGCGCCTTGGTTGGCCGTTGCTCGATGTGGGTGCGGCGGCTGTATAACGGTCAGCTTGTAAGCTTGTTCTACAATAATTTTGAAATGGAGGCAGAGGAGCTTGGACGAATTACAATATATAGTTCACTTGTTTCAGCGCGGCGGTTTGGTCATGTATCCCTTGTTGCTGTGTTCGCTGGCGGCGGTGGGAATTGCTGTGGAGCGATCCTATTATTACCGGCACCACTGGCGGCGAGGTGATGCTTTTGCCGGGCAAATCCGCTCGACTCTGGCCGCCGGTGATTGGACGGCGGCAATCACAATTTGCGAGCAGTTTGATACGGTTATCAGCCGTACCGTAAAAGCAGGACTCATTTATGCGAATTGTCCGGGCATGGGAGCGATGACGGTCAAAGAGGCCTTCGAGGAGCGGATGGCGGTGGAAATAACCGGCTTAAAGCGTCATCTTGATTATTTGAGCGCCATCGTCACGGTTGCCCCCTTGCTGGGGTTGCTGGGAACCGTTATTGGCATGATCGGCACCTTCAATGTCATGGACGCATCCGGTGGCGGCGCGGCCGCGATCACCGGCGGTGTCGGCGAGGCGCTGGTAGCGACAGCTGCCGGGTTAAGCGTGGCGGTTATCGCTTTCTTTATCCATACTTTTTTTGCCCACCGCTTTGAACAGGTCGTGAAAGACGCGGAGGATATGTGCTTCGTGGTACTGGGCTATAAGCGAGGTGCGGAGGCGTGAGATTTCGCAATAACCGTGGTGTTGAACCACCGCAATTTATGATTATTCCCATGATCGACATTATCTTCTTTTTGTTAGTTTTCTTTATGATGAATAGCCTGCAGACCAGCACCCAACAGGCGTTATCTGTACAATTGCCCCAGGCGGCGCGGGCAGAAGCGGTTTCGCCGCTGCCGGTAGTCATCACCGTTGACTCGGCCGGGAGAATAACCCTGGATGCCCGGCCGGTGTCACTGGATACGGCGGCGGCGGCATTGCGGGACAAGGCTGTCGCCAACCCGCAGCTGGCGGTTATCCTGCAGGCCGATAAGACGGCCTCCCACGGACAGGTGGTAGCGGTCATGGATATGCTGAAGGCGGCGGGCATCAAAAAACTCGGCATTGCCGCCGAAAAGAAAGCCGGGTGATAGACATGACGGAATATTGCGGCTGGCGACGGGCAGGCTTGTATTCCGTGCTGATCCACTTGGGCGCCGCGATCTTCCTTGGGCTGCTGCTCGGCGGCAATGCGACGCAGAAGCTGGAAGCGGACTATGTCATCGATTTGGACCTAAGGCTGGAGCAGGGCAGCGGCCATGCCGGCGGTGGCGGCAGCGGCGGCGACGAGCCGTTGCTGTCGCAGTCCGCTGCTGTGCGGGAGGCGGCGCCGGCGACCGTTGCGCCTTTACCTTCGCAGCCGCGACCGGCGGCCACTCCCGCCGATTTGGCGGAGCCGGTGGCGCCTGGTATTGCCGACAGTGGTGATGGCGGCGATAGCGGCGATGATGCCGGCGGCGCTGTCAGCAGTGGTAGCGGAGGCGGTTCCGGCGGCGGCACTGGCAGCGGCAGCGGCAGTGGCAGTGGCAGTGGCCGTGGCTACGGTGAGGGCGCCGGCTATGGCGAGGGCTCCGGCTACAGCGGCGTTATGGGGCGGGGCAGCAGTCCGTTTGATTTAGCCGGCTTTGCTAACGCCGTCGAGGCCAATAAGCAGTATCCCTATATGGCAATAAAGCGCCACATTCAGGGATCGGTTACCGTCAGAGTCGCTCTGGACCCGGCGGGCAATTTGGTTGGCCTTAGCAGCGTCCAGGCGTCCGCCGCTATTTTAGAACAAGCGGCATTGCAGGCTGTGCGGGCAGCTTGCCCTTATCCTAATGCCTCTGGCGCGCCGATTAGCTTTACCACTACCATCCGGTTTGTGTTGAATTCCTGACAGATCGGTTTTGGTCTTTTAATTTTTACAGTTGTGGGTATTAGGATTGATCAATAAATTTGGAGGAGGGAATAACCAGAATATTGTAACAATGTTATGATAAGCAACAAGGAGGCATCCGTGTGAAAATCAGTAAAGCCGCTCGCTGCTGCGCTGCTGCGCTGTTGTCGGCAAACTTCATCTACTACGGAACGGTGCTGGCCCGGGAATCGGCACCGACGACCAGAGAGATTACCGTTGAGGCGGACGCCGCTAAGGGAGAAGCCAAGTATTCCTCGCAAAGCACCACCGTCATTACCAAGGAAGATATTGAGAAAAAGCAGGCCAAAAGCGTCGAAGACGTCATCTTCAATGAAACCGGCGTAACGAGAACGGTTGATGCCATGGGAAGGGTCGGTATTTCCATCCGGGGGGCTGAAGCGCGGCATACTCTTATTTTGATCGATGGCCAGCCCGTCATGGGCGATTTTGCTAAATACCAGGGGGCGGCTGACGAAGTCATGCGGCTGGGAACGGAGAACGTCGAGCGCATCGAAATCATCCGGGGAGCGGCGTCGGCGAAATACGGCGCAGATGCGATTGGCGGGGTCGTCAATATTATTACGAAAAAAGCGGGTGCGGAACCGACGCTGCAGATCAATGCCGAAGGCCGGCGGAGCAGCGGTGACGGGGATGTCTTTCCCTATCAGAATATTTTCTTGCGTGCTGATTCCGGTGAAGTGGGCGAATTTCGGCTAGGCGTATACGGCGGCAAGCGGGAGATCATGCCGGTCTATGGGACAGAGGCTTTCGGCGGACTGGGAAGCGGCGAGAATGTACGCAACTCCCTGCGCTACTATGGCGATATCCAGAATATCGGCCTGACTGGCAGTTATGAGATTAATGACCGGAACAAGCTTGAATTCAATTTCGACCGGATCAATGAAGATCTGGAACGGTATGTCAAGCATACAGGGTCGGGAATGGAGCCGCAGCAGCAATTCAAGCGAACCATGGACCGCAATACCTACCGGCTGTCATATAGCGGCAACAACGGCGGCGCTACCGACTGGAAGGTGGACGTCAACTATGCCAAGCTAAGCGAAGACGATATTACGCTGTCGTCTACCTTTGGCAAGTCGAAATATGAAGGCAAGAATACCTTGAATTATATCGATGATATTAATCATAACCAACTGGATATTAAGCTGTCGGCGAATACGCAGCTCAATGACGAGCACTTGTTGACATATGGCTTTGGTTACACCAGGGAAAAGGGAGAGGGGAGCCGGCTGAAAAACGCGCCCGATACCTATACTCGTTATATCGACCCCTGGGATTATGACAAGAACCTGTACACCAAAGGCGGCACCGGTGCACCTGCATCAACGGTGCATGATTACGAACTGGTCAGAAACGCAGCCGGCGTACCGTATTACGACCAGGAATATGAATGGTATGGGGTGCGGGATGCCAATGGGAAAACCATTGTGCCCGTCTATACTTATGAGGATTATATCAAATACGGCGAACAGGCCGCGGGAGCTCCGGCTGATGTCCAAGACAGGTGGAATACGTTTAGAGACCAATTAGAGGCGGAGAATCCGGGCAAAGTGGTCTGGCCTACCGTGTATGTAAATCATTATTATAACCCTATATACCGTGATGTTACATTCAACGGAGAGAAGTTCCAAGGGAAATATGACCTGAATCATAACCGGCAGCGCATAGGCAAAGCGGAAATTAAGAAACAAAACTTTTTTATCCAGGATACCTGGCAGATCAATGACAATACGATTCTGGCGCCCATTCTGCGGGTTGATCACAGCGAGCTGTTTGGCACCAATGCGACCGTCAATCTGGGGCTGACCCATCAGATCAACGGCAATGCCCATCGGCGGTTCAAGGCCAACATTGGCACCGGTTATACGGAACCGGGAATGGGTGAACTCTACTATAACTGGGAAATGTATGCCGGGTCGCCTGTCGACCTCGGCGTGGGCAGGCTGGGCTATTACTTTATCGGCAACCCCGACCTGAAGCCGGAGAAATCGTTTAACTTCGATATTGGACTTGAAGGCGAACATAGGAATACCTCGGCCAGGCTCAACCTATTCCATAATCGTATTGATAATTACATGACAACCTACTTTACCGGTTATTTAATGAATTTTAATCCCAGTGAGCCT
This sequence comes from uncultured Pelosinus sp., assembly GCA_900542835.1. Classification (GTDB taxonomy): domain Bacteria; phylum Bacillota; class Negativicutes; order Sporomusales; family Acetonemataceae; genus Anaerosporomusa. The sequence goes on from UQPB01000022.1 coordinate 18,983, forward strand.
GCTTTACAATGGCTTAATCCGCCGGATATGATCTACAGCTTCAGAAATATCGGCAAGGCCCAAATCACCGGTGCGGAAGCCGAAGTGTCACAGAAGTTTGACAAGCACTGGACCGGCAAACTGGGCTATACCTGGCTCTATGCCCTAAATAAAAGTAATTCGGATATGCCACGGCAGCTACTGGACAAGCCGCAGCATAAGGTGGATATCGGCGTCACCTATGAAAACCCGAAAGGCGGCTGGCGTTCTTCCCTGTGGGGAAATTATTACATCAATATGCTTGACAGCAACAGTATTGCCAATAACGGCAACTACGTTGAAGACAGGGGGGGCGATAGCCCGTACCATTTCGCCGAGGGCGGCAAGCAAACTTATCAAAAGAAAACCTTCGGTCTGTGGAACCTCCTGCTCCAGAAGGATTTGTCCAAGGATTCGCTGGTCTACTTCGGCATCGACAACCTGTTTAATCATCGCGATGACGACCGGGCCTTCCAGGAGCGAATCTATAAATTCGGCCTGAATATGAAGTTCGGCGCGGATAAAGACAGCAAGCAGGCAGCGGACAACCCAACCGGCAACGCTACAGCAGATATACCGGAAGAAACCAAGGAAGCAGCAAACTGGTTTCTCGCCAGGCCGTTTGATGAAAATAAACCGGCAGGCGTGGAACTGTTTGGCGATTATCAGGCGCGCTGGAACGCCCATACCGGTAAGGTTAAGCCGGACGCACGGGTAACCGCAGGCTCCAGTGTGGGCGACGCGGCGAAGAATATCTTTGAAAAGGCCGATCACGGCTTTGAGCAGCGGCTGCGGCTGGGCGTTGATGCCCGTATCGGCGAAAATACCAATGTTACCGTGCTGGGCAGTGCAGGCGGTATGAGCAGTGTGAACAGCGCCTATGATACAGCCGGTTCCAGAGGACTGAACGAGCAGCGATTGGAAAAAGCGGAAGTTACGCAGAAGGTGAAAAAGTGGGACTTTACGGCGGGGCGGCTGAGCGAACCGATGGGTGTGACCGGCTACTGGTTTGGCAAGGAATACGACGGGGGCCGGGCTGTGTGGACGAATAAACAGACCCAGGTGCGAATCGGCTATGGCGATTTCAGCCACAGTACCGGCATTACGGACTCCGCCTATACGCACGCGACCCATCAGGTGTTTTTTAGGGCTCCGACCAAGAGTGAATGGCTGGGATACGACGATAATGCGGCTGTGCCTCTTAACGGAGTTTATGGTGATCAAATCATAACCACGGATGGCTATGAGGGCCTGATCCAGAGACTGGCCCAGGCCGGCAGTCTGGCGGAACAGGAGCAGATTGTCAATCAGTATCTGGAGATAATCCGGCAGAATGACCCTGCTGCGTATGATACGATTACTTCCCGTTCTGCCACGTTTAAAATCAACCCCTTTGCCTGGAGAAAATACACGGTCAAGGATGAGGCCGGCGTCGTCGTCGGGGAATATATCGGCATGAACCTTACTTCTTCCGGGAGCACTGGCAATAAGACAGAAAAACTTTCTTATCAGGATTTATATAATCAGGAGAATTTGGAAGCCGCAGCACAGAAGGTTTGGGATCAGATTTCACCCACGTTGGAAGCCGATAAAACCCAAACGTCAACAGTTAATGTTAATCTTCTATTGCCGAATGGAAAACATACCTATGAGAGTGAGTTTTTTGCCTATGCGGAGTATACCGGTAACCAGGTTTTTCAATTCCTCGGATCTTATAACTATGCCATTCCGATAGCCGAATTCAACGCCAGTGATTTCATAATACTAACCAAAGAGGAAGCAAAACAAAAGGCTATAACGTCCTTGTGGGATAAAAATAACAGCTTGACCATGGTGCAGACGAAGAAGCAGACATCACCTACCGGCGGCGGAGCTATTCGAGACGGTTATTATATGAGCGGACAGGTAAGCGCGGTACTGGAAGCTCTGGTGGGATGGATGGCGGATAAATGGACGCCGGAAGACGGAAGCACACTGCCCTTAACGCTGTTGGAGGAATTGGGCGAGCTTCTGCCGACAGAAGGCACCGTGCTAGTACAGGACCGGATTCCGGCCATCGATACCGCCGCGTTTGTTCAGGCCAAGCAGCAGCTTAGCGATAATCTGGGCATTCAGCTCTGGTATCTGCGCTCGGTCAACGACAAGCAGCACGGTGTCGCCGTGGCCAACGGCAGTGGCAATGACGTATACAGCTTCGATCAATTGGCCAATGTCGTCGGTGTGGGGGCACAATGGATGCTTAATGACCAAATTACCTTCTCCTATGACTGGGGCCGGAATATGACTGATTTTGGCCGGTTCATGAATGGCAACACGCGTTATACCTATACAGAAGGAAAGCCTGATTTTACGATTGCTGGACGACAATCGGGCGGAACGCCGCAATTCTGGGTGGCCCGTGTGGATATTGGTCATAGTGATACAGAGCAGCCGGGCAGTTGGAATGCCTTTGCCGATTATAAGCACTTTGAACATGGCTCGTTTTTTGGCGGCAACGGAACTGAAGCAGTGCCCGATCGCTATTTGGATGGTATTCGCAGCTTTACGATCGGTGCCGGCTATGTGCCGGCTAAAGATTTCCTTCTAGAAGCGTTTTATACATTTGACGCCAAAGGAACCGGCAAACGGGATACACTGTACGGCGCAGAAAATTTCAGACTGGGGGATTATACGCGCATGCAATTGACCTACAAGTTCTAAACATGCATTCAGCTGTTCCTGTAAGCATGTTAATCCTTAGTCAAGTCTAAGTTGCTGCATTGGCGTAGTGAACGGACCGCAGATTACGGCTCCAGCCAACCAGCGCATATCCAGGCTGGCTGGAGTATTTTATTATAATTTTGATATTGACAATCATTATCACTAAAACTATAATAAATAACAAATAGTTTACAGCCGTATACCGGGATTATTTCATGGCAGGCGAAAAGAGAGCCGAAAGCTCCGTAGCGTAGTTTATTACGCGCGGAGTTTTTTTGCGTCCGGATACCAAGGCTGCGTCTCAATGCGGTTATCAGCAGAGGATCAGTATTGACAGGGAATGCAGGCCAGGCTGGCCTTGAACGGTGAGCCTCTCTCTGGCTGTTGTCCTGCGACGAGGTGAACAGTCAAGATCAAAGTCCTAACCGCGTTCATAGGGCGTTACACGTTGCATAAAACTGGAGGTGAGCAATTTTTTTATCTGAAGGCATACGATTCGCTGCCAAACAATAGCCGGAGGATGGTAACTCTAGCAGATAAGAAACAAGGAGGCATCCATGTGAGAATTAGTAAAGCCGCCCGCTGCTGCGCCGCCGCGCTGCTGTCGGCTAACTTTATCTACTACGGGACAGCGCTGGCGGCAGAGCCAATTGCAACGACACGGGAAATTACCGTTGAAGCGGATGCGGCTAAAGAGGAGGCAAAATCCGCCTCGCAAAGCACTACCATTATTACCAAGGAAGATATTGCACAAAAACAGGCCAAAAGTGTTGAGGATGTTATCTTTAACGAAGTCGGCGTAACCAGAACCGTTGATGCCATGGGCCGGGTCGGCATTTCGATCCGGGGCGCGGAAGCGCGGCATACCCTGATACTGGTGGACGGGCAGCCCGTTATGGGTGACCTGGCCAAATACCAGGGCGCGGCTGACGAAGTCATGCGGCTGGGGACGGAAAATGTCGAGCGCATCGAGATCATCCGGGGTGCGGCATCGGCGAAATATGGCGCCGACGCAATCGGCGGGGTCGTTAATATTATTACCAGGAGAGCCGGTGCAGTCCCCTCGTTGAAGTTTAATATTGAAGGACGGCGCAGCAGCGGCGATGGGGATATTTTTCCCTATCAGAATATCTTTCTGCGTGCTGATTCCGGGCAGGTGGGCGATTTCCGGCTGGGACTGTACGGCGGCAAGCGGGAGATCATGCCGGTCTATGGGACACAGCTGTTTGGCGGCATGGCAAATGGAGGAAATGTACGCAACTCCCTGCGCTACTACGGCGACATCCAGAATATCGGCCTGACCGGCAGTTATGAGATTAATGACAGAAACAAGCTTGAATTTAATGTCGACCGGATCAATGAAGATCTGGAACGGCGTGTCAAGCATTCGGATGATGGACCGCGGCAGCAGTTTAAACGGATCATGGAACGTAACACCTACCGGCTGACATACAGCGGCAACAACGGCGGTGATACCGACTGGAAGGTCGACCTGGATTATACGAAGCTGAACGAAGATGACATTACCCTCAGCTCTTTTTATAACAATTCGCAGTACGAAGGCAAAAATACCTTAAACTATATTGATGACATAGCGCACAAGCAGTGGAATATCAAGGCATCAGCCAATACGCAGCTCAATGACCAGCACTTGCTCACCTATGGCTTCGGCTATAGCCGGGAAACAGGAGCGGGCAGCCGGCTAAAGAATGCGCCGGACACCTATACCCGCTACATCGACCCCTGGGACTACGATAAGAACCTCTATACCGCAGGCGGCACCGGAGCACCCTCCTCCGAAGTGCATGACTATAATATGGCCTTTAATGCCGCCGGTGTTCCTTATTATGATCAGGAATATGAATGGTACGGTGCACGCGATGCGAGCGGAAAAACCAAAGTTCCTTCTTATACCTATGAAGACTTTCTCAAATACGGCGGAATGACTTCCTGGATAGCAGATCCGGATGCAAAGGCGAGGGCCACTGCTTTTGCCAATCAACTGAAAGCGGAAAATCCGTCGTTTCTGCTTCCAGCGAGCACTGCGATTTACTATTATTACACACTAAATGATCAATATCCGGTTACTTATAACGGGAAGAAATTCAAAGAAGAATATGAGAGCCGGCAGAACCGCCAGCTTGTGGGGAAAGCGGAAATAAGGAAGCAAAATTTCTTTATTCAGGATACGTGGCAGATTAATAACGATACGATCCTGGCGCCGATTCTGCGCGTCGATCACAGCAATCTGTTTGGCACAAATGCCACGTTTAATCTGGGAATGACGCATAACATCAACGGTAACGTCCACCGGCGATTCAAGGCTAACATCGGCACAGGCTATACCGAGCCGGGCATGGGCGAGCTTTATTATAACTGGGAAATGTACTCCGGTACACCTGTGTCTGAGTATACTGGCAAACTGGGGTATTACTGGATTGGCAATCCGGATCTGAAACCGGAAAAGTCGATGAACTTCGACCTCGGGCTGGAAGGGGAATTTGGGAATACGGCGGCAAGGCTCACTGTTTTCCACAACCGCATCGACGATTATATGAGTACCTATTTTACCGGCTACCTGATGGATTTCCATCCCGATGATACGGGCTGGAAATGGCTTTTTCCGCCAGATATGATCTACAGTTTCAGAAATATTGGCAAGGCGGAAATTACCGGCGTAGAAGCCGAGGTGTCGCAGCGATTTGACCGGCACTGGACCGGGAAGCTAGGTTACACCTATCTGCAGGCTCTGAACAAAAGCGACCCGGATATGCCGCGCCGGTTGCTGGACAAGCCTCAGCATAAGGTGGATATCGGCGTCACTTATGAAAATCCTAAAGGCGGCTGGCGCTCTTCCCTGTGGAGCAATTATTATATTAATATGCTTGACAGCAACAGTATTGCCAATAATGGCAATTACGTGAAGGTTGAGGGTGATCAGGCCAAATATAACTTTGCCGAAGGCGGCAAACAGACCTACGAAACAAAAACCTTCGGTCTCTGGAATCTTTTGCTGCAAAAAGATTTAACAAAGGACTCGCTAGTCTACTTCGGCATCGATAACCTGTTTAATCATCGCGATGACGACCGGGCCTTTCAGGAGCGGGTTTATAAATTCGGCCTCAATATGAAGTTTGGCGTTGATAAGGACAGCAAAAAGGCGGCGGACTGGCAGGCGGACAGCGCAGCGGCAGACGCACCGGCAGCAGCGAACTGGTTTGTCGACAGGCCGTTTGACGTTAATAAGCAAGAAGGCATTGAGTTGATTGGCGACTATCAGGCGCGCTGGAACGCCTATTCCGGCAAGGAAAAGCCGGAAGCGCGCGTAACGGTGGATGCCAGCGTTGGCGACGCCGCCAAGAATATCATGGAAAAAGCAGGCCACGGCTTTGAACAGCGGCTGCGCGCAGGGGTTGACGCCAGAATAGGCGCTAACACGAATGTCACCGTCCTGGGCAGTGCGTCCGGCATGAACGGTGTCGATACGGCTTATGACCTATCCGGCTCCAAAGGGCTGAACGAGCAGCGGCTGGAAAAAGCGGAAGTCACGCAGCGTGTGAAGAAATGGGATTTTACGGCGGGGCGTCTAACTGAACCGTTAGGGGTTACAGGCTATTGGTTTGACAAGGAATATGACGGCGGACGGGCCGTGTGGACTAATAATAAAACCCAGGTGAGACTCGGCTACGGCGACTTCAGCCACAGCACCGGCATTACCGATTCTGCCTATACCCATGCAACCCATCAGGTATTCTTGCGGACGCCGACGAAAATTGAGTGGCTGGGATACAATAGCCTGGCATTAGAGCAAATGGGATCGAATGTTCAAGGCGTTTATACAGACGGGGTAGTAAGTGTAGAGGACTATAGCGGTTTGCTGCAAAAACTGTCCCAGGCCGAAAGCCTGGAACAACAGCAGCAGATTGTGACCCAGTACTTAGATGTAATCAAACAGGATAATCCTGCCGCATATGCTGCAATTACTTCCCTTAACACTAAATTTTGGATCAATACGTTTGCCTGGAAAAAGGTTACCGTCAAAGACCTGAACGGAACTGTAATTGGGGAATATATTGCGCCGGCAGTTGCTCCTGAAACTTTGAATAAAGGGGTAACGGGAACAATCTCTTTTGCGGACTTCTTTAATCAAGCTAAATTAGAAGCAGAAGCGCAAATTGCCTGGGACAGTGTTTCTTCTGCTTTGGAAAACAATACCGTAGAAACAGCGCAGCAGGTTAACGCAAACCAATCCTACATTTTGCCGGCAGGCAAATATACTTTTGAAAGCACGTTTTTGGGCTATGGTGAGTATACCGGAAATCAGCTTATGGATGCATTAAGATATCGTGATTATGCCATTTCTGCAGATCAGGTGAGTCTCACTGATGATTTTAACTGGTTTACCAAAGACGTAGCCGAGCAAAAGGCCGTCACTTCCTTGTGGGACAAAAATACCAGTTTCTTTAGTTCGCGCGTCTCGAAACAATCATCCACAGCGACCGTAAGTACGTATACCGGGATCTCCATGGCTGGACCGGTAAGTAATGTAATTCAAGCCCTGTTGAACCGGATCGGGAACAACTGGAAGCCAGAGGACAACAGTTCCTTGCCTTTAGACTTATTGAAAACACTGGGAGAAATTTTACCAATAAAAGGAACGGTACTGGTGCAGGACCGGATTCCGGCCATTGATACCGCTGTCTTTGCCCAGGTAAAACAGCAGGTCAGCGATAATCTGGGCGTTCAGGCCTGGTATCTGCGCTCAGTCAATGACAAACAGCACAGCTTCGCGGTTGCCAACGGCAGCGGCAATGACGTGTACAGCTTTGATCAGCTGGCTAATGTCGTCGGCGTGGGGGCACAATGGAAGTTCAATGACCAAATCACCTTCTCCTATGACTGGGGCCGGAACCTGACTGATTTTGGCCGGTTCATGAACGGCAGCACCCGCTATAATCATACGGCGGGAACCTCCGACTTTACACTGGCTGGGCGGCAAGCGGGCGGCACGCCGGCATTCTGGGTGGCCCGTGTGGACATCGGCCGCAGTGACACCGACAAGCCCGGCACCTGGAACGCCTTTGCCGATTACAAGCATTTTGAGCATGGATCGTTTTTTGGCGGCAACGGTACCGAAGCGCTGCCGGATCGTTATTTGGACGGTATCAAGAGCTTTACCATCGGCGCCGGCTATGTACCCGCAAAAGATCTCCTGCTAGAGGCGTTCTATACCTTTGGCGCGAAGGGGACAGGAAAACGGGATACGTTGTATGGTGCGGAAAATTTCAAGCTGGGAGATTATACGCGAGTGCAATTGACGCATAAATTCTGAGGCATACGGCTGGTTGATCAGCAGGCGCGTCTCTTAGGATGACTTTCATCGTATTGCGCAATCCACTGCAGACAAATCGTATACGGCCAGCCGGGACACAGTTGGCCGTATACTTTGGCTGTCAGCGGGTTAAGCAATTAGATATTGACAATGGTTCTCAACTGTGACATAATACAATTAAGCAATATAGATGCCTGATTCATGGCTGGTTATGTTCTATAAGCTAAAGAGAGAGCTGGGAGCTCCGTAGCGTAGGTTTATTACGCGCGGAGTTTTTTTGCGTCTGTAATAAACAAAGGAGTGTGAATTAAATGCGTGGCTATGACAGGGTTGTACAAGAGTCATGGCATGAGTCACAGGCGAGTTTGCGGCCTGTGCGGTGCGCGTTTTGCAACCGGCTGCTGTTTCGCGGCGCGGTGGAAAAGATCGAGATTAAATGCCCCAAATGCGGTGCGGTGCAGACCTTTCAACGCAATGGCGATGACTGGATCAGCGAACGTTCCCGGCCGCATCCGCGGGCTAACAGGCAAGGTTGCGGCCGGGAGCGGATGGTAACCGACAGCGCCGGCCGGCTGGTGGCGATCCCCGAGCGACCGCAACGGGTTGTTATTTTGAATTCCTCCAATTTGGGGTTGTTTCTCGCCGCTGGCGGTAAGCCGGTAGGCAGAGGCGATGGCGATGCTTTGCCTGACGCGCTGGCTGCGGCAGTTACCGCGATTCCTGGTGTCGGTCAACCAACTGATCCTGACTTAGCGCGGATAATGGCGCTGCAGCCGGATTTGGTTATCGGCATGGCTGTGCCGGCGCACCAGTCGCTGGCGGTCGTGCTGGAGCGCAAGGGTATCCCTATGCTGCTGCAGACATTTGCCCGTTACCACGATGTTCTGGAATCTTTGCGTTTTTACGGAGAATTAAACGGCAAGCGTGACCTGGCAATGGCAAAAATCACCGCTATTGAGCAGCACCGCCGGCAGTTGGTCGAATTGACCGGCGGCCGGCCGGCGCCAAGGGCATTAATTGTATGGGCGATTGCCGGCGGCCTGTATACTGCCTTGTCGACCAGTTTTATCGGCGATCTTCTTAAACGACTGGGCGGCGTTAACGTGGCCGATTTGCTGGCGCCTACGGATGAAAAACTCTCCTATACGCCATTGGACTTTGCCGCAGTCGCTGCGGTGCAGCCGGAGGTTATCTTATTTATTGATCATCGTTTTGATGGTCCGGCAGACAAGAAAATTGAAGCAGCCCTGCGCAATCCGCAGTGGACAGATCTGAAAGCCGTGCGTCAAAACCGCGTCTGCCGCCTCCCCTACTCCCTGTTCGCCGTTAATCCCGGCGCACAGTTGGAGGAAGCGCTTAACGTCTTGGCCGGGGCATTGTATCCGAAATGAAAGGACTGATTGCGATGAAATCGTTAGTTTTGTATTCATCAAAAACCGGTAATACCCAAAAAGTTGCTGAGGCAATTTGCCGTGCTTTACCTGCGGGGACTCCCTGCCTGCCGGTCGGAGAAGCGCCCGCGGATTTAAGTGTTTATGATTGTCTCTTTATCGGCTTCTGGGTTGATCGCGGCACTGCCGACGCGCAGGCGCGGAAGCTGCTGGAGCGGCTTGATCATCCGAGCGTGGCCCTGTTCGCCACGCTTGGCGCCGATCCCCGCTCGCAGCATGCCGCCGACAGCCTGAACAGCGCGGCGGCGCTCCGTCCCGGCGGTGCTCCGCTTGTGAACAGCTTTATCTGCCAAGGGAAGGTTGATCCGCAATTGATTGCGCAAATGAAAAAAATGTTCCCGGCAGGGCATCCGCACGCGGTCGATGCCAAGCGGGAGGCGCTGCATCAACAGGCCAGCAGCCATCCCGACGCCGCCGACCTGGACGCCGCCAGCGCGTTTGCAGCCGCAACAATTACACGATTGGAGAATCTGTAATGGCGAAGCTGCAAACCTTGTTTCAGGCTCTGTCTGCGGAAGAGCGGGCGCTGCAATTGGGATATGAACAGGCTGATCCGCTGACAGGGGCCTTTGCCCGCAAGCGGGTGGTGCACGCGGGACTGCAGGGCAGTCCCGTGCCGCCGGAGCAGGCCCAGGCAATCTGGGACGGGATCATGACACAGCCGCCAACTGCCGGCGGTGAGCGGGCCGCCTATATCCATATTCCTTTTTGTCAGACGAAGTGCCTGTATTGCGGTTTTTTCCAAAACGCTTCCAATCAGGCGACAGAAGACCAGTATATTGACTGTCTGGTGAAAGAACTGGAGGCGGGCGCCGACCAGCCGCAGCTGCGTGACGGCTTGATTCACGCCATCTTTATCGGCGGCGGCACGCCGACCTCGTTATCGCCGGAAAATGCCGGCCGGCTGCTGCAAACGCTGCGGCGCTGTTTGCCGCTGGCAAACGATTGTGAATTGACACTGGAAGGACGCATTCACGACCTGATCCCCGACAAAATGGATGTCTGGATGGCGAATGGCGTCAATCGCGTATCACTGGGGGTACAGTCGTTTGATACAAAAGTCCGCCGCCAACTGGGACGGGTCGACGACCGCGAGACTGTGCTGCAGCGGTTGGCCGCGCTGAAGGCCTATCAGCAATGTGCCGTTATTGTCGATCTGATTTACGGCTTGCCGGATCAGACAATGCAAATCTGGGAAGACGATCTGCAGCTGTTAACTACTGCCAATGTTGACGGTATGGACTTGTACCAGCTCAACGTATTTGACGGCAGCGATCTGGATAAGCGGATACAGGCGGGGACGATGTCGCCGGCGGCGAGCACTGCCCAACAGGCGGAAATGTACGCGTTTGCTCATGATTTTGTCTCAAAACGCGATTTTTCGCGTCTGAGCATTTGCCATTGGCGGCGCGGCAATCGCGAACGCAGTCTCTACAACACGCTGGCGAAACGCGGCTGCGTCATGTTCCCGTTTGGCTGCGGCGCCGGTGGCAATGCCGGCGGTTATTCGGTCATGCAGCACAGGGTTCTGCAGCCCTATGCGGCAATGGTGGCGGCCGGCCGCAAGCCATTGATGGCCCTGCTGCGACAGTCGCCGCTGCAGCCGGTGATCAACAGGGTGGTTTCGCAACTGGAACAGGGCTTTCTGGACCTTCAGGCACTGGCAGCGACCGATGCGCGGCTGGCGGAGCTGGAATGGCTCTATGACCTGTGGCAGCAGCGGGGACTTGTCGACTATAACGGCCTGGTCTACCGCCTGACAGTGGCCGGACAGTTCTGGCAGGTTAATATCGCTCAGACAACACTGGAATGCGTGCAGGCGATCCTGCTGCAGAAAAACAGTATTGCCTTGCAGAGTATCGCCGCCCAGGACCGCGGCGCGATGCGACATCCGGGTAAGACGATGCCGAAGGGGCATCCGGCAATCAGTTCGGAAGCAGCAGAATCGCAGTCAACTAAAATTGGCTAAGCGTGTTAATTAAGCCGGATTGTTTCTGTCCTTAGCGCAGCGATTTCCGTAAGGTTGCGGTGTTTGCCGCCATTATCCACATGGTTTGCTGGCAAGCAGCACAACTGTCATTTCTTAGGGAGAGGCAGACATCGCGGGCGGCTCTGCGGTCGGAAAAACCCATCCTCAATGTTCGACATTGGGGATGGATTTTTCGTTACCGGGACTTTCTTCTCATCTTAAATTTTTTTTGTGCTGGCGCGCTTGCGGCAAAAGGTTTTCCCTGTTCCTGGGCAGAATAGTATGAGGGAAGGATTTTTGAGGTGATCGCATGCTGCTGCAAATACGGGGCATCCTGGCAACGATGAACCCGCTGGATATTATTGATATTGTTATCGTGGCGGTCGTTCTGTACAAACTCTATTACATGATTAAAGACACGCGTGCGGTCGCTCTGCTGAAAGGACTGGCCGTGCTGCTGGTAATGACGCTTGTCAGCAAATGGTTTGGCTTGAATGTGATTAACTGGCTGCTGCAAAAGACGGCCACTGTCGTTCTGGTCGCCTTGCCGATCGTGTTCCAGCCGGAATTGCGCCGGGCGCTGGAGCAGCTCGGCCGCGGCGGCCTGTTTCGCAAAAATGTTTTTTTGGACGCGCAGGAAGCGGAGCTGTTCATTAACGAACTGGTTAAATCGGCTGTCGCCCTGTCGCGCAATAAGATCGGCGCACTGCTGGTGATTGAGCGGGAAATTGGCCTGAATGACTATATGGAGCAGGGGATCAAGATTGACGGCATTGTATCCTCGGAATTCATCATAAACATCTTTATCCCCAATACGCCATTGCATGACGGGGCGACGATTATTCGCGGCAACCGGGTCATGGCTGCCGGCTGTCTGCTCCCGTTGACCGAGGCCAGCAATCTCAATAAGGAACTGGGCACGCGGCACCGGGCGGCGATCGGATTGACCGAGCAGACTGACGCCATTGTTTTGGTTGTCAGTGAGGAAACCGGCGTGATTTCTCTCGCTCGCGGCGGTCAGCTGCTGCGCTATCTTGATGCCGAGGGCCTGAAGAAGAATCTGCTGCCGCTTTTCTTTACCAAGCAGAGCGGACTGAGTGATCTTTTGCGCTGGAGGCCGACAAAATGAAGGAAATGGGATCAAAGAACGCTGTTTCCAAAGTAATCGCCATCATCCTGGCGACCATTCTCTGGCTGTATGTTATGAACGAGCAAAATCCGCCGATGGAGACCAGTTACACATCGGCGCTGGAAATTCGCAACACCGCGGCTTCGACGGTCATTCTCGACGCGCCCGACGCCGTACGGGTCAAGATCAGGGCGCCCCGCAGCCTGATTGCCGGGATCTCGGCTAAAGACATAAAGCCCTATATTGATGTGAAAGGACTGGCGGAAGGCCGCCATTCACTGCAGGTGCAGGTTGGCCTGCCGCCAAGCATTGAGCTTGTCGATATTTCACCGGAGCGGACGACGATCCGGGTAGACGCTGCCGTGCAGCGTAAAGTCGCCGTTGCTGTCCGGATGACAGGAACTCCCAGCCTGGGAACTGTTGTCGGGAAAACGGAAGTCGAGCCGGGACAGATAACCGTGCAGGGGCCGAAAAGCGCTGTTGATTCTATCGATAAAATCGTCGCTGCGATTGATTTGACCGGCAAGGTGCAGGATATCGTTCAGGAAGTTCCTGTCGTCATTTACGGCCGCGACGGCCGGGAAGTGGAAGGGTTGGCCGCCACGCCGGCAAAGGTGACGGTCAAAGCGGCGATCAGCCAGATACCGAATAAGAAAACTGTTGACGTGAAAAGCGTAATCTACGGCGACTTGGCGGGGGGACTGGTTTTGCACCGCATCAGCGGCGTGCCGGAAAAGGTGGAACTGCAGGGTGATCCCTTCGTGCTGGAGAAAATCGAATTTGTTTATACAGAACCGATTAATGTCAACGGAATTGACAAAAATACCAAAAGGGATGTAAAATTACAACTTAAAGAAGGCGTAACCGCGACTCCGGACACTGTATCGATCGAGCTGGAAGTGGGACCGCCCGCCAGATAGGAGAACACAGGTTGATCCGTATAACAGATTATCGCGTAGCGGTCGACGATGCAACGCCTTTGCCGCAGTTGGCGGCGAAACGGCTGCGGCTGCCTGTCGCGGCGCTGGGCAATGTGACAATTATACGCAAGGCGATTGACGCCAGACGCAAAACCGCCATTTCCTTTGTCTATACACTTGATGTCGAGGCCGGCTCCGCCGAGGCAAAGGTCGTGCAACGGCTGCGGGATGCACATGTGGCTTTGGTGGTCGAACCGCCGCCAGAGCCTGTTTTTTATGGCTGCAAGCCGTTAGCTGAACGTCCGCTGCTTGTCGGCTTTGGCCCTGCCGGCATGCTGGCGGCACTGACGCTGGCTGAGCATGGCTACCGGCCGCTGGTGCTGGAGCAAGGACGGGATATTGACCGCCGTACCGCTGATGTCGCTGCGTTCTGGCGGACAGGCCAGCTTGATCCCTCGTCAAATGTACAGTTTGGCGAAGGCGGCGCCGGGACCTTTTCTGACGGCAAGCTGACGACCCGGGTTAATGATCCGCGTATGCGCGAAGTGCTTGACCGGTTTGTCGCCGCCGGCGCTCCGCCGGAAATCCGCTATCGGCACAAGCCGCATATCGGCACCGACCGGCTGCGGCAGGTAGTCAAACAAATCAGGCGGCAAATCATTGCCTTAGGCGGTGAGGTGCGCTTCGAGGCCAAGGTAGCGGAGCTCTGCCTCCGCGACGGCCGTGTGGAAGGCGTCGTTCTTGCCGATGGCAGTAAGCTGCCGTGTTCGGTTTTGCTGCTGGGCATTGGCCACAGTGCCCGCGATACTTATGAAATGCTGCAGCGGCAGGGTGTTGCGCTGGAGGCGAAAGCATTTGCAATCGGCGTTCGTATCGAACACCCGCAGTCGCTGATTGATGCCGCCCAATATGGGCCGGCGGCGGGGCATCCGCATCTGGGAGCGGCCGACTATTCACTGGTTTATCACGATAAAGGCAGCGGACGGACCGCTTATTCGTTCTGCATGTGTCCGGGCGGGCTGGTTGTCGCCGCCGCCTCTGAAGCCGGCGGCGTCGTGACCAACGGCATGAGTTTGTATCAACGGGCGTCCGGCATTGCCAACAGCGCGCTGGTGGTCAACGTAACGCCTGCCGACTATGGCGGCGGCGTGCTTGACGGTATCGCTTTTCAGCGGCGCTATGAACAGCTGGCGTTTCGCTTGGGCGGCGGCGGCTATCAGGCGCCGGCGCAAACGGTAGGCGGTTTTCTGGCAGGCGGCGTCGCTCGCGATTCCGGATTGCTGGCGCCCAGCTATCGTCCCGGCCTTGCCGCCGTCCCGCTGACACAGTGTCTGCCGGACTTTGTCGCGCATGCACTGATGAGGGCTTTGCCTGATTTTGGCAGAAAAATACGGGGGTTTGATCATCCCGAGGCCGTGATGACCGGGGTTGAAACCCGGACGTCAGCGCCGCTGCGCATTTTGCGCCGGGAGTTTGAGGCGATTTCCACTCCGGGTCTGTACCCGATCGGTGAAGGCGCCGGCTATGCCGGCGGCATCATGAGCGCGGCACTGGACGGAGTAAACGCGGCGCTGGCCGTCATGCGGCAGTTTCAGCCGCCGCGCTGAACGATGAAAGGAGCGCACCTATGGGAAGATTATTTGGAACCGACGGCGTACGCGGCGTCGCTAATTCTGAACTAACGCCGGAGCTGGCGTTCCGGCTTGGCCGGGCGGCAACCTGGCACTTTGGTCAGGCGCATGATAAACCGATGTTGATTATTGGCCGTGATACCCGCGTATCCGGCCAGATGCTGGAAGCCGCACTGGCGGCGGGCATCTGCTCCGCCGGCGGCCAGGCAATTCTGGCCGGCGTTGTGCCAACTCCGGCTGTTGCCTATCTGACCCGTCAGTTGGGAGCGCAGGCTGGGGTGGTCATTTCCGCCTCGCATAATCCCTTTCCCGATAATGGCATTAAGTTTTTTGCCGAGGATGGCTATAAACTGCCGGACGCGGTCGAAGATGAACTGGAGCAGCTGGTGCTGGCAGGGGATGACAGCCTGCCGCGGCCAACCGCGGCGGCCGTGGGCTGTATTTTGCATCGGCCCGATTTGCTGCAGCGCTATATTGATTATGCCGCCGCAACGGTAAGCGAGAGCTTCCGGGATTTGAAAATCGTGCTTGACTGCGCCAATGGCGCTGCGTTTGAGGCCGGTCCCAGCGTTTATCGCCGCCTGGGCGCCACGGTTATTCCCCTGTTTGACCAGCCTGATGGCAGTAATATTAACCAACAATGCGGCTCTACCCATATGGAGCAGCTGCAGCAGGCCGTTGTCAGAGAAGGGGCCGATCTCGGGATTGCCCACGACGGCGATGCCGATCGCTGCCTGTTTGTTGACGAAACCGGCGCTATTGTTGATGGCGATCAGATGATGGTGATTTGTGCGCTGGATTCACTGCGGCGGGGCAAGCTGAAAGACAATACGCTGGTTGCCACGGTGATGAGCAATATCGGCTTGCATCAGGCCATGAAGCGGGCCGGCGCGAAGCTTGAAGTGACTGCAGTGGGCGACCGTTACGTGCTGGAGGCTATGCGCGAAAAAGGCTTCAATCTGGGGGGCGAGCAGTCGGGGCATATCATCTTCGCCGATCACAGCACAACCGGCGACGGAATTGTCACCGCTCTACAGGTATTGGCGGCAATGGTCCGGGCCAAACAGCCGTTGTCGCTGCTGGCGCGGCAGATGACCCGGTTCCCGCAACTGCTGGTTAATGTCAGAGTCAATAGCAAAGACGGCTGGCAGGATAATGCGGCAATTGCCGCGGCGATTCGCGGCGGCGAGGCGGAGCTGGGCGATGAAGGACGGATTCTGGTGCGGCCTTCGGGAACGGAGCCGTTGATCCGGGTTATGGCCGAAGGCCCTGATCAGGCGCAGCTGGATCAACTGGTTAACAGGATCGCGTCAGTGATTCAACAGGAACAATCCCATTGACCAACCGGGTGCAATCGAATAAAATGAAGTATAGTACAATCGTAAGGGAGCGCGCTTTTGCGCTCCCTTACATATAGTACTAACGTATACAGGGAGGTGAGCTATGGATAAGCGGCATTGATTTCGCTGAAACTAGGAACGAAAGCGCTGGCGCTTGCAGCAGGCAAGCAGACGAGGCAGAGGTTTATCGAGCAGTCGGCGGGTACCTCTCGGCAGTGCGCGACCGTTAGCAACCGACAAATCCGGCGAGTGATCGCCGGGACAAAACGCGTTGCGGCGCAGCCCGGAAAATAGCATTCTCAGGAGGATTGCAGTATGTGTGGTATTGTTGGATATGTCGGCCCCAAACAGGCGGCTGATTATTTACTAGAGGGAATGAGTAAGCTTGAATATAGAGGCTACGATTCGGCCGGTATTGCCGTGTTTGACGGTGAAAAAATCGTGGTGGAGAAAAGCGTAGGCCGGCTGAATACGCTGCAAATGAAATTGGGCGCAAGCCTGCCGCAGGGGAACATGGGCATCGGCCATACCCGCTGGGCCACTCACGGCAGGCCGTCAGACCGCAACTCCCATCCCCATACCGATTGCAGCGGCGATTTTGTCGTGGTTCATAATGGGATTATCGAAAATTATCTTCACTTAAAAGAAGAGCTGATTGCCAAAGGCCATGTCTTTGCCTCGGAAACGGACACGGAAGTCGTCGC
The DNA here is from genome assembly GCA_900542835.1 of uncultured Pelosinus sp. Taxonomy (GTDB): domain Bacteria; phylum Bacillota; class Negativicutes; order Sporomusales; family Acetonemataceae; genus Anaerosporomusa. The sequence goes on from UQPB01000022.1 coordinate 36,177, forward strand.
CCATCTGGTGGAAGAGTATGACCAGGGCGACTTTGAGGCGACGGTCAAAAAAGTACTTTCAATTATCGAAGGTTCCTACGCGCTTGTGTTTATGTCCAGGCGGGACCCGGGCAAGATTATTTGCAGCAAGCAGGATAATCCGCTGGTCATTGGCCTGGGAGAAGGCGAAAATTATATTGCTTCCGATATTCCGGCGATTATCAATTACACCCGTAAGACCTATATATTGAGTGACGGCGAGATGGCTGTTGTTACCGCCGATTCTGTATGGGTAATGAACCGGCAGGGCGTTCCGGTCAGCAAAAAGCTATTCGAAGTCAATTGGGATGCCGAAGCGGCGGAAAAAGGCGGCTATGAGCACTTCATGATCAAAGAGATCTATGAACAGCCCAAAGCGATCCGGGAAACGATGAGCGGCCGCCTGGCCAAAGACGACAGCACAATTATTTTTGATGAGTTGAAATGGACCAGAGACGATCTGGCCAATATCAAGAAAATTTTTATCGTTGCCTGCGGTACGGCCTATCATGCCGGCATTGTCGGCAAATACTACCTGGAGCAGCTGGCGAAAATTTCGGTGGAAGTCGATATTGCATCCGAATTTCGCTACCGGTCGCCGCTGTTAGATGAAACCACGCTGACCATTGTAATCAGCCAGTCCGGCGAAACCAGCGATACGCTGGCGGCGCTGAAGGAAGCCAAGCGCCTGGGCTCGCGCACCCTGGCAATTACCAATGTGGTCGGCTCCTCGATTGCCCGCGAGGCCGATCAGGTGCTCTACACCTGGGCCGGTCCCGAGATTGCCGTGGCATCAACTAAAGCCTATACGACCCAATTGGTCAGTGTTTGCATGCTGGCTGTCTATGTAGCCGGCCTGCGTGGTACGCTGCCGGCGTCAACCATCAAGACGCTGATCCAGGGCATGCGTCAGCTTCCTGAGCAGGCGCATGAGCTGCTGGAAGATGTTGAGCCGATCAAAACCTTTGCCCAGCAATATGGCTTCAATGAAGATGTCTTTTTTATCGGCCGCTCGCTCGACTATGCCGTTGCGCTTGAAGGTGCCCTGAAGCTGAAAGAAATTTCTTATATTCATGCCGAGGCCTATGCCGCCGGTGAACTGAAGCACGGTACTCTGGCCCTGATCATTGACGGTGTGCCGGTTATCGCCCTGGCGACCCAGACTGACGTCTATGAGAAAACGCTCAGCAACATCAAGGAAGTCAAGGCCCGCGACGCCGTCGTCATCGGTATTGGCCTGAAAGGTGACCGGCAGTTGGAGAAATATGTCGATCATACCATCTTTATTCCGGCCACGGAAAAATATCTTACCCCGATTTTAACAGTCATTCCGCTGCAGCTGCTGGCGTACTACGCTGCCGTCACCCGCGGCTGCGACGTTGATAAGCCGCGCAATCTGGCCAAAAGCGTTACTGTTGAATAAAGGACGACAATGGATAACAGACGGTAAGCGCTGATTCACTAAACAGGCAGATTGCGCTGTGGGCATTAATCAGTGCTTGACCAAGGTAATAGCTGAGAGGGTGTCGCAAAATGGTTTGTGTAAAACTGTTTCGCGACACCCTTCAATTTTTCTTTACCCAGCAGCAGCGCGCCGGCAGCCGCTTTTCGGGGCATACTGGCATATTGCCGTCAGGCAGGCTTTCATGGTAAATTAAAGGCATTGACATGTAATTTGGAAAGGAGATTAATTAATGCTGAAAAAAAAGCTGTATTCTTTCTTTATCGGCGCTGTTTGGAGCGTCAGTATGATAACCGTGGCTTTGGCGGCCGCCCCGGCTGCTCCAGCCGGCGAAGGCCGTGTTATCCCCTATCCAGCCGGCTATGATACGATGCGCGAAGGAGCCTCTGCCTATAACGGTCTGGGCAATAGCGGCAACTCTCCTTATTATTCCGCGTTAGACATTTATCGTTTGACATCGACAGATCGTCTGACTATTTTGCCCCGGTATAAAACCTATCAGCAGACAACGGAGATCACCTGCGGCCCGGCTGCGGCGCTGACCGTTTTGCATCACTATGGTAATACCGACTGGGATGAACGTGGTATTGCCGCAATAATGGAGACGAAGCCGGAGATAGGAACAGACACGGCCGGCATGGTCAAGTTTTTTAAACAGATCGGCTGGAATGTCGAGTCAAGCCTGACAGCCGCTTCTGATTCAGGAATGACCTTTGCGACAATGCAGGAATTTAAGGATTTTGTTATAACCAATTTGAAAAATAACACGCCCATCCTTGTCGAGAATATTGACTGGGGCGGGCATTGGCGGGTTATTATCGGTTACGATACAATGGGCACCGAGCCTGTGGCCGACGACGTTTTGATACTGGCCGATTCCTATGATACCGCCGATCACCTGCAGGATGGTTATGCAGTCAATCCGGCGGAGAAATTTTACTACATGTGGTTTGACGCCCATATGCTTCCAAAAGGGCAGCGGCAGCAGCAGTGGCTGACGGCCCGACCCGTGCAGGCAGGCACGGGGCCGGCAGAACAACAATGACAGGCGCTTGCAGCGCCGAATAGAGCCGTAGTATTTCTGAGCCGGAGTCTCCGTGGAGACTCCGGCTTTTTTTCTGTCATGAATTCGATTTCTCCTTCTATGTAACATGGTTATGTCGGCGCGAATACATTACTACAGGACTTTCATCAACGGAGGCTTTAAAAATGGGCTATTATATCCGGGTGGAACGCAATGTAAAGGTTTATGTTGAAGACTTGAATCCGAAGGCCAAGCAGACCATTGTATTTTTGCATGGCTGGCCGGCCAATCTGAATCTGTTTGAGTATCAGTACAATCAACTGGCCTGTCAGTTCCGCTGCATTGGCATTGATACCAGGGGCTTTGGCAAATCGGACAAGCCAATCCACGGCTATGGCTATGACCGCTTAGCCGATGATGTACGCTGTGTCATTGACGCGCTGGGACTACGCGGTGTCACCCTGGCCGGTCATTCCACCGGCGGCGCAATTGCCGTGCGGTATATGGCCAGGCATCGCGGCTTTGGCGTAGCCAGGCTGGCGCTTTGCGCCGCTGCTGCCCCCAGCCTGATTCAGCGCCCGGGGTTTCCTTACGGTTTGCCGCGGGAGGAGGTTGTGACAATTATCCGCCATACTTGCACTGACCGTCCGGCCATGCTGCGTGACTTTGGCAACATATTTTTCTTCCAGCCGGTTTCCGCCGCTTTTTCCGACTGGTTTTTTCAACTCGGCACAGTGGCCTCCGGCTGGGCGACAGCCGCGATTGCCAACACCTGGCTGCGGGAAACATTGTTTGCCGACCTAAAGGCCATACGGGTGCCGACTCTGATTTTACACGGTGTTCATGACCAGGTGGTGCCGTTTCCTCTGGGGCAGGCCCAGAGCCGGCTGCTGCCGCTTGCGCGGCTTGTACCGTTTGAGAATAGCGGCCATGGCCTGTTTTATGACGAGGTTGACCGCTTCAACCGGGAACTTGCCCAGTTCGCCACCGGCTAAAGCCACTGCTGACAGGCAACTGGCACTATACTTTTATCCATATTTTTACTATAATACGAATAGATGCTGTGACTGCGGGACTTGGCAGTCTGCTTGTGGGTTAAGCGACGCCGTGACGGGAGGCAGCCATCCATCCGTCCGGCTGCCTCCCGGCGATTCGCTCGCCGGCGCGTCTGGCCGGAAACCACCAGAGACATGCGAGTGCGGAAGGGGTTGTAAGCGTGGCCGGCCTGCGTGCGGTTTTATTCGGAAAACCGGCGGTTTATCGCGACGGTACCCTGATAGTATTCCCTTTTGCGAAGATGGAAGCGTTATTGTATTATCTCCTGGTTGAGGGCGAAGCCAGCCGCGACGAACTGGCTACTTTGCTTTGGGGCAATATGGGCGAAAGCGCGGCCAAGCAAAATCTGCGCAATACCCTGTATCTGCTGAAGAAAAGTGTTGCCGCCGATTTGCTGCTGACGCCATCGCGGCTTAAGCTCAGGCTGAATCCGGCGCTGCCGGTTGCTACCGGGCTGGAATTGTTGACGCCGGAGTCCGGCGGCACATTTTTCGAAATCTATGGCGGCGAGTTCCTGGCCGGTTTTTATTGCAAGGATGCTCCTGGCTTTAATGATTGGCTTCAGACTAAGCGGGAACAATTTCGCCGCCGCGGCGTCGAGTGCCTGACCCGGCAGGTAGTGGCGTGTATGCGCCGGGAGGAATATCCGACGGCGAAGAAACTGCTGCGGCAGCTGCTGCAACTCGATGAATACAATGAGGCCGCTTGCCGGCTGCTCATGAGCCTCTACGCCAGGAGCGATTCCCGTAAAGCTTTGACCATTTATCAACAGTTGGAACAAAAGCTGTCAACCGACCTGGGGCTTGCGCCCAGCGCGAAAACCCGCGAGGCCTATAAACGGCTTTGCCGCAAAATCGCTGAGCCTATGCGGCCTGATACCGCGGAATCTGTCAATCCGCGTTTTTTCGGGCGCGAGCGGGAAATTGCCTGCCTGGGACAGCAACTGCAGGCGTTTTACACGGGGGAGAGCGGCAAAAAGCTGCTGCTGCTGCTGGGCGAGCAAGGCGTAGGTAAAATGGCGATTGCCGAACAACTGCTGCCATCGGTTCCGCCGCCGGTTGTTGTTTGCCGAACCCAGTGCTATCAGGCCGAGCTTGAATACCCGTATAAGGCCTGGAATCCGGTCTACCGGCAGGCAATGGCCATATTGAGGGAAGAGGCGGTGCGGCTGCCGGAACTCTGGAAGCAGGTAGTAGCCTGCGTATTTCCCGCCGCCGCCGGCCAAGACTGTCTGCCGCCGGCTGGCGGTGCGGAAGCCTATGCCTTTGTCCTTTCCGTAGCGGAAGACGTTTTGGCCGCGCTGCTGTTGCAAGCCGCCGCAGTGCGGAAGCTCATGCTGGTGATTAAGGATATCCATTGGCTGGACAAACAGGGCTGGTCGCTTCTGCGGCAGGTCTTGCGCGCCAGTGGCAGCGAGATTGGCTGCATCGCTACCTGTCATAGTGAATGTCTATCCAGGATCAATGCCATGCTGAACGACTTTGAACGGGACGGAACTGTGGACGTCGTTCCGGTTGCGCCCTTCAGCCGGGAAGCCGTTATGCGCTTGGCGGAACTGCGCCTGCCCGGTATCGACGCAGACCTGAAAGCCAAATTATATGCTTACACAGGCGGCAATGCGCTGTTTTTAAACGAATGTCTGGCGCTGTTGGCGGAAGGGAAGGATATCAGTCAGGGATCTGTCCGGCTGCACGGGGTTTTAAAAGAACGGCTGGACAATCTTTCCTCCCCGGCTCAAAAAGTCCTGGAAATTGCCTCCGTGTTTTTCGACCGGGTGGAGTATGAATTGCTGCTGACTATCGCCGGCGGCAGTGAATTCGAACTGATTGAAGCGCTGGAAGAGCTGCAGCAGCGGCAGCTGCTGCTGGAATTCTCCGACGCGGAACGCGAAGGCGTGCACTATAAATTTTATAATTGGCAAATCCGTGATTATGTTTACCGAAGAATGTCAACCATCAGGCAGCGGATGTTCCATAAGCTGGCAGCGTTATGCCTGGAAAGCCGTCTGGGCGCAGGCGCCTGTGACAAAGACGCCTATGAGCACATCATCTACCACTATACTGCTTCCGGTGAAAAACTGAAAGTTCTCGACTATACGATCCGCCTGACGGAAACCTATTTTTGTCCCCAATATGAATTGTACCCGGAGTTAAATGCCGCTTATCCCACTGGCTATGCCGCTTTCCGGGAAAGCCGGATACAGGCGCCTGCCTGCCTGGAGAAAATCGGCGGATTGATTGATTGGCTGGCAGAAAAAAAGCTGGCGACGGAGCAGCTTCAGGCCTACCAGATAGCCTACTGGGAAATGGCCGGCCGTTATTCCATCTGGCAGGGGCAGCACCGGCAGGGACTGCGCCTGATTCACCGGATGCTGCGCCTGACCGCTAACGCCAGGCACTGCCGCGAATACCGCCTGAAAGGCTATCAGCAGATTATCTATTGCGGAATCCAGACGCGCAGGCCGCTGCTGGTGCGGCGATTTGCCCTTAAACTGCTGCGTCAGGCAGAGCGGGAGCGGGGACTGACGGATAAAAAAGCCGCAGCCTTGCGGTTTTTAGGCGTTGCCAGCAATTTAAGCCGGCGCTATCGTCAGGCGGAAAAATACTACAGCCATTCACTCGCTCTGCTCAAAAAACTGGCGGTACGCAACCGGTCCCATGCGTTTACAATGGCGGCGGTTCATAATTATATCGGTGATTTGCGGCGGGAAAGCGTTGACTTTTCTATGGCATTAGAGCATTATGAGGCTGCCATCCGGATTGCCGGCCGCGACAATGTCAGCGAGGGAGTGGCTTTGTTTTACATTAACGCCGGCTATACCGCCTTTTTATTGTCAGATGCTGCGAGGGCAGGCGCTTATCTGCGAGAGGCGCTGCTGCTGGCGGATGAGTTTGGCGATCAAAAAGGCTATTGGTGCCAGCGCGGCTACTGTACGCTGCATTGCGTACTGACATTGCTTGCACTCAGGCAGAGACGCTGGCTGCAAGCAAAGCGGCATTTGCTTGCAGCCAGTGAGTTTGTTGCCGTATTTCATGATCCCTATCAGAGCGGAATGATTCTCCGTACCCAGGCGGAATGCAAGCTGCTGACAGGCAAATACCCGGCAGCAGCTGCTGCGTTTGCTGCTCAGCTAACCCTGCCGGCGTCGGATTATTATCAGCGGGCCCGCAGCGCCTTTGCCCGGCTGGGCAGACAGGTCGAAGCCGACGCGCTGGATGCAATGATGGCGGCGCATGGCGGAAGCGGCTAACCGCACAGGCCCGACAGTCGCCGCTGCAAACCGGTTTTCACCGACTTGATTCAAGCAGATGCAAGTTTCGGTGAAAACCGGTTTTTATTTGCCTGAATGCGCATTTGACGCTGCTTTGACAGTTGTTTGCTACCCTGCTTGTAGCTGCCGCAGTAATGCCGTCAGGCTGACGCATTTGGCGGCAATTATAGCGTAAACGGGGTGGAGAAAATGAAAAGCGATATGGAAATTGCCCAGGCGGCGCCGATGCGGCCCATTGCCGAAATTGCCGCCGCCCTTGGAGTAGAGGAAGCGGATTTTGAACCATACGGCAAGTACAAGGCAAAGCTGTCGTTAGCGCTATGGGATAAGATCAGGCAGCGTCCTGACGGGAAGCTCATACTGGTCAGCGCGATCAATCCCACCGCGGCTGGTGAAGGCAAGACAACGATTACGGTTGGCCTGGGCGATGCCTTCCGCCGCCTGGGCAAAAAGGCTGTGATTGCTTTGCGTGAACCGTCGCTTGGCCCCTGCTTTGGGCTGAAGGGCGGCGCCGCCGGCGGCGGCTATGCCCAGATTGTACCGATGGAGGATATCAACCTGCATTTTACCGGTGATATTCATGCGGTGACGGTAGCTGCCAACCTGCTGGCGGCAATCATTGACAATCATATCCATCATGGCAATGAACTGGGGCTCGATCCGCGCCGGGTTGTTTGGCGGCGGGCCATTGATCTGAATGACAGATCGCTGCGGCAGATTATTTCGGGCCTGGGCGGCAGCGCTCATGGCATGCCGCGGGAGAATGGCTTTGATATCGCGGTAGCCTCCGAGATTATGGCGATTCTATGCCTGGCGACAGATTTGGACGATATGAAGCGGCGCATTGCCAGAATAGTTGTCGGCTACACCGGCGGCAACGCACCGGTGACAGTAGCTGATTTGAAGGCGGCGGGCGCCATCAGCCTGCTGCTAAAGGATGCGATTAAACCGAATCTGGTGCAGACGCTGGAGCATACGCCGGCATTTGTACATGGCGGTCCGTTCGCCAATATCGCCCATGGCTGCAACAGTGTGATCGCCACCAGGTTTGGTCTTAAGCTGGCAGATGTCCTGATCACCGAAGCCGGCTTTGGCGCGGATCTGGGCGCGGAGAAGTTCTGTGATATCAAATGTCGTCTGGCCAGACTGAAGCCGGATGCTGTAGTCCTGGTCGCGACCTTGCGGGCGCTGAAATTGCATGGCGGAGTGGCCAAGGCGGATCTGGGCAGCGTTAATCTGCCGGCGCTGCAGCAGGGCATGGCTAATCTGAGCAAACATATTGAAAATATTGCAAAGTTTGGCCTGCCGGCAGTAGTGGCGATAAATATCTTTCCCGGCGATAGCAGCGAAGAACTGGCCTGGGTGGGAGAAAAGTGCCGGGAATTAGGCGTCGCCACCGCCTTGTCGGATGTCTGGGCCAAGGGCGGCGCCGGCGGTGAGGCGTTGGCGAGAACCCTGCTGACGGTAATGGAGCCCGGCAGTGTATTTCGGTTCCTGTATGATGTCAAACAACCGGTTAAGGAAAAAATTGCGGTAATTGCCAGGGAAATTTACGGCGCCGCCAGTATCGGCTATACGGCCGCCGCCGATAAGCAGATCGCGCAGCTAACCGGACTCGGTTTTGATAAAATGCCAGTCTGCATGGCTAAGACGCAGTACTCGCTAAGCGACAATCCACAGCAATTGGGCAGGCCGTCAGCGTTTGCGATTACGGTGCGGGAGGTCAGGCTGGCAGCCGGGGCTGGCTTTTTGGTGGCAATGCTGGGTGATATCCTGACAATGCCGGGATTGCCGAAGCGGCCGGCTGCCGAAGCTATGGACATTGATAACAGCGGCAGGATCACCGGACTGTTTTAGGTCGTCCGCCTGCCGCAGTTCAAACAAACGAGTGTCGCGTCAGGCTTAAAACGGCGGAGGCGATTTTTCGTCAGCCAAGGCGGAGGAAGAAGGCATACCGTCAGTATGCCGATTGACGACAACGCTGGAGGGCGGAAAAGCTCCCGTCAGTTTACACTGAATCAGGCCTGACACGGTACTAGGAAATAACGGGGCAAACGGGTGCGCCAGAGCGGCTGATTTGGCTGCTGCAAGCCGGAGCTGGCACCCCAGTCGGCCGGGAACGGAGGCAGGAGATGTTTCAAAAACGCTATGAGACGGTAAACGCAGATCTATGGCAGGGACGAATAGACAGTCTGCAGGATTATGACGCCTTTCGCTGGCATCAGTGGCTGCAGCCGCTTGATTTGCGGCTGCCTCTGCCTGATTATAGCGGACAGACGGGGTTTGCTTTGCTGGGCTTTTGCTGCGACGAAGGAATTCGCCGCAACCGGGGCCGGCAGGGAGCGGCTTTGGCGCCGGACAGTATCCGGTGTGAACTGGCAAATCTGCCTTGCGCATTTTCGCCGGCAGTTAAATTGTTTGACGCCGGCAACATTGGCTGCCCGGACGCGGATCTGCTGCAAAGTCAGCAGGCTTTGCAGCAGGCCGTTTTTCGCTTGCGGCAGGCGGGACTGTTTCCCTTGCTCCTGGGCGGCGGCCATGAGATCGCTCTTGGCCATTACCGGGGACAGGCGGATTTTTTGCGGCAGCGGGAGGGGAGCTGCCGTCTGGGCATCATTAACTTCGATGCCCACTTTGATCTGCGCCCTTGCGAAGGCGGCGGCAATTCCGGCACCATGTTCCGGCAGATTGCGGCTGAGACGGCGAGCTGCAGTGAATTGTTCCGCTACTTTTGCCTGGGGGTGCAGCGCAGCAGCAATACGGTTGCCCTGTTTAACACAGCGGCACAGCTGGGGGTGGAGTATGTGCTGGCGGGAGAGCTGACACTGCAGAATGATGAAGTGACGATAGAAAAACTGGATGCGTTCATGCAGGCAATGCCGCAGCTCTATGTAACCGTATGCGCCGATGTGTTTGCCTCCTCATTTGCGCCGGGAGTAAGCGCGCCACAGCCGCTGGGACTGCAGCCGGAGGTTGTCATCAGCTATCTGAAGCATATTTTGCGCAGCCGCAAAGTCGTCGGCTTCGATATCGCGGAAGTCTCTCCCCGGTTTGACCATAACCGGGCAACGGCCAGTCTGGCGAAGGTGATTGTATTCGCTGTCGTCGATACCCTTTGCCGGCTGCGCGGTTTGGCCAGATAGCTTTTGACGATAAATTGACAGCAGTCGGGGTATGATTCCGTTACAACCGGTTTTAGGGATGAGGAGCGCGCTAGCGCGACTGGAAGGAGCTGTGAGGATCATGATTGGCAATCGGGAAATCGCTGGCGCGATGACGATTAAGCTGGACGCTGTTCTGCCTGAACCGCCGCTGTTTAAGTACGGCGTACGCCGGGCTCCGGACCGCGGTTTCCGGCTGACGGCCGAGCAAAGCAAAATTGCGCTAAAAAACGCCTTGCGCTATGTGCCGCAAGAGTTGCACCCGCATCTGGCGGCCGAGTTTATGGCGGAGTTGACCAGCCGTGGCCGCATTTATGCTTACCGCTATATGCCGAAAGAAGAAATTTACGGCCGGCCGCTGGACGAATATGCAGGCAACTGTATCGAAGGAAAAGCCTTTCAGGTGATGATTGACAATAATCTTGACCATCGAGTGGCGCTCTATCCTTACGAACTGGTGACTTACGGCGAGACGGGCAGCGTGTGCCAGAACTGGCTGCAGTACCGGTTGATTAAAAAATATCTGGAGGCCGTGACGCAAGAGCAAACGCTGGTTGTTGCGTCAGGGCATCCGCTGGGCTTGTTTCCCTCCCGTCCGGACGCGCCCCGTGTAATTATTACTAATGCATTAATGGTTGGTATGTTTGACAATCCAGACGACTGGGAAATCGCCGAACAGATGGGCGTGGCCAATTATGGCCAGATGACGGCGGGCGGCTGGATGTACATCGGCCCGCAAGGCATTGTCCACGGTACCTTCAACACGATCCTGACCGCCGGACGGATTAAACTGGGCGTTGCTGCCGATGGCGACCTGCGCGGCAAGCTGTTTGTCTCGTCAGGCCTGGGCGGTATGAGCGGCGCCCAGCCAAAAGCGGCTGAACTGGCCGGTGCTGTCGGCATCATTGCCGAAGTCGATTATTCGCGCATAGAGACGCGGCTGGAACAGGGCTGGGTCAACCGGGTCAGCAGCGACCTTGATGAAGTTTTTGCGCTTTCCGGTCAATATCAGTCGCAGGGTCAGCCGCTTTCCATCGCTTATCACGGTAATATTGTTGACTTGCTGGAGTATGCGGTCGCCGGACACAAGCCTATCGATCTATTGTCAGATCAGACTTCCTGTCACGCCGCTTATGACGGCGGCTACTGCCCGCAGGGACTGACATTCGCCCAGCGGACGGAATTGCTGGCGCGCGATCGCGCCGCCTTCCGCGCCAGCGTTGACCAAAGCCTGCGGCGTCATTTTAGCCTGATTAGCAAACTGGTTGAGCGCGGCAGCTATTTTTTCGACTATGGCAACGCGTTTCTGAAAGCCGTCTACGACGCCGGCGTCCGCGAAGCCGTCCGCAACGGCCATGACGAGAAGGATGGCTTCATTTTCCCCTCTTATGTGGAAGATATTATGGGACCCTATTTGTTTGATTACGGCTATGGCCCTTTTCGCTGGATCTGCTTAAGCGGTAAGCCGGAAGACCTGCAAAAGACAGACCGGGCGGCGTTGGCCTGCATTGATCCGCGGCGGCGCGGCCAGGACCGGGACAATTATATCTGGCTCCGCGATGCCGCGAAAAACCGGCTGGTGGTGGGAACGCAGGCCCGCATCCTGTATCAGGACGCCGAAGGCCGTCAGCGGATTGCCCTGCAGTTTAATGAAATGATTCGCAATGGTGAAATCGGTCCGGTCATGCTGGGCCGTGACCATCACGATGTCAGCGGCACCGATTCTCCCTTCCGGGAAACCGCCAACATCAAGGATGGCAGCAATATTATGGCCGATATGGCGGTGCACTGCTTTGCCGGCAACGCCGCCAGGGGAATGAGCCTGGTCGCTCTCCACAACGGCGGCGGCGTCGGTATCGGCAAGTCGGTCAACGGCGGTTTTGGCCTGGTCCTCGACGGCAGCAAACGGGTAGACGCCATCCTCAAATCAGCGATGCTGTGGGACGTCATCGGCGGCGTTGCCCGCCGCTCCTGGGCGCGCAATCCCCACTCCATCGAAACCATCATCGCGTTCAATGCTGATTACCGTGGCCGGGCGCATGTAACGCTGCCGTATCTGGCTGCGGATGACCTGGTTGAACAGGTAGTCGCCGCTGCTATTAATGATAAGTGCGAAAGGAGGAATTCCTGTGACCGCTAAGCCTGGCTCGCTGCTGATCAAGCACGCCGCAGAAATTGTCACCAATACCGGGACGCGCCCCAAAGCAGGCATGGAGATGAATGCGCTGCAGCGCATTGAGGACGGGGCGTTGCTGGTCAGGGACGGACGCATTGTATGGCTGGGAAAAACCGCCGACCTTCCTCCCCTTGACGCCGGCGGACTGCCCAGTATCGATGCATCCGGCTGCAGTGTCATACCAGGCTTTGTTGATTCCCATACCCATTTTATTTTTGGCGGCTATCGGCCGGAGGAGTTCTTCTGGCGGCTGGCAGGAGTGCCCTATTTAGACATCCTCGAGCGCGGCGGCGGCATTTTGACTACGGTGGCGGCAACCCGCGCCGCCACGGCGGCGGAGTTGCTAAAGTGCGGCGCGGCCCGTCTTGACGCGATGCTGGCTATGGGGGTCACTACCGTGGAAGGAAAAAGCGGCTACGGCCTTGACACGGCTACGGAATTGACGCAGCTCGCCGTAATGGGCGAATTGAACGCCTGTCACGCTGTCGATGTAGTTCCTACTTATATGGGGGCGCACGCTGTTCCAGCCGAATACCGCGGCAGAAGCGGCGCCTACGTCGAGCTGATCATTTGCGGGATCCTGCCGGCGGTGGCGGCTCAGGGAATTGCCGAATTTTGCGATGTGTTTTGCGAACAAGGCGTATTCAGTCTCGCCGAATCGAGACGCATCCTGCAGGCGGCCGCCGCACAGGGGCTGAAGCTGAAACTGCATGCCGACGAGATTGTTGCCATCGGTGGCGCGGAATTGGCGGCTGAGCTTGGCGCTGTTTCCGCCGATCATCTGCTGCAGGCATCAGCGGCGGGGCTGGCAGCCATGGCGGCGGCCGGCGTTGTGGCGACGCTGCTGCCGATGACCGCGTTCTGCCTGCGTGAGCCCTATGCCAGAGCCAGGGCTATTATCGACGGTGGCGGCGCGGTAGCACTGGCATCGGATTATAATCCGGGCAGCTGCTTCAGTCACTCGATTCCCCTGCTGACCGCGTTGGCGGCCATACAACTGAGACTGTCGCCGGCGGAAATCCTGACAGCCCTGACCTTAAACGGCGCGGCCGCCGTTGGCCGGGCGGACCGGATCGGCACGCTGGAATGCGGCAAGCAGGCCGATATTGTTGTCCTCAATTATCCGTCGTATGATTTTTTGAGTTATCACTGCGGTATGGATTGTGTCGGCAAGGTGATTAAAAACGGCCGCGTTGTTATTGATAAAACCGGATGAGGGAGGCGGATGAAATGGGAAAATTGGTGGAATGCGTGCCCAACTTCAGCGAGGGACGCCGTGAGGATGTGATCAGGCAGATTGTCGCGGCGGCGGCGAGTGTTCCGGCAATTAAACTGCTGGACGTACAGTCAGATCCCAGCCATAACCGGACGGTGGTATCCTTTGTCGGACCGCCGGAAGCTGTCAAGCAGGCGGCGTTTGATGCCTGCGTCAAAGCGGCGGAGTTAATCGATATGGAGGAGCATCATGGCGAACATCCGCGCATTGGCGCCGCCGATGTCATTCCGTTTATTCCGGTGCGGGGCGTCAGCCTGGAGGAATGTGTCGCCCTGGCCGATGAGCTGGGGCGGGAAATCGCTGAGCAGCTGCAAATTCCCGTCTATATGTACGAGGCCGCCGCTAAACGGCCGGACCGCAAAAACCTGCCGGATGTACGTAAAGGACAATACGAAGGCTTGAAAACGGCGATTGCCGAACCGCAGCGGCAGCCAGATTACGGACCGGCAAGGCTGCATCCCCGCGCCGGCGCTACCGCGGTCGGAGCCAGGCAGTTTTTAATTGCCTATAATATTAATTTGGGTACCGGCGATGTCAGTATCGCCAAGCGAATTGCCAATACCATCCGGGAAGCCAAGGGCGGCTTCAGATATTGCCGGGCAATGGGGATTCTGCTGGAGGAGCGCAATATTGCCCAGGTAACGATTAATATGACCAACTATGAAGGAACGCCGCTGCATCGGGTATTTGAAACGGTAAAAAACGAAGCGGCCCGTTATGGGGTTGCCGTTGTCGGCAGTGAAATTGTTGGCATGGTGCCGTTGCAGGCGCTGATTGACACAGCTGATTATTATCTGCGCCTGGAAGGTTTTAGCCGCAGGCAGGTCATGGAAGAAAATTTATAAGCTGCATTGGAGGGAAAACGATGCTGATTGAGCAGACAATTACCGCTTTCCTGCAGGCGTTGCAATCTGATTCGCCGGCTCCGGGCGGCGGCAGCGCCGCGGCTTTGACAGGGGCGACCGGGGCCGCTCTGGCAATCATGGTCGGCAAGCTGACTCTTGCCAATGAAAAATATGAACCGGTGCATGACGAATGCGGCAAGCTTGCCGCCGCGCTGAGCGCCTGCCTGGATAAGCTGACACTTTATATCGATGCGGATACAGCGGCCTTCAGCCAAGTCATGGCTGCGTATAAGCTGCCGAAAGCGACAACAGATGAAAAGGCGGCCCGTACTGCCGCCGTCCAGACTGCGTTGAAGCAGGCGGCCGCATTGCCGCTGGCGGTAGCGCAAACCTGCGTAGAGGTTCTGGAGCTGGCGGCAAGAATGCTGGCCATTGGCAACACCAACGCTGCCAGCGACGCGGCGGTAGCGGGCAGACTGGCCGAGGCCGCCATGTGGTCGGCAATCTATAATGTGCGGATTAATTTAGCCTCAATTAAGGACGTGAGTTTTATTGACGCAACAACAGCCGCAGTTGCGCGTGAAATTGACCGCGCTGAGACGCTAATGCGGCAATTTGTACCAGCCGTAAATGTAAAAATCCAGGTAAACACTGATTAATATTCGCCGCGCAGATGACGGTTTCATTTAATCGGTGCTTAGCCAGTACCTCCGTGCATTACTCTGTGTCCTCCGTGGAATCGTTCCCTGACCACTTTTG
>UQPB01000023.1 GCA_900542835.1 uncultured Pelosinus sp.
CGCCAACCAGCCATCCCGCCGCCTGCGGCACGTCCCCTTCCCGCAACGGGGCCGGACAACGGAGAACGGGAGACGCTGAATAAAGGAAGACTTTCTTGCTTGTTTTTATAAGCGATTGCCCTGAACCGGATGCCGACCCGCTTAATAACCGGCCCCGGCCTTGCCGCGGCGCAGCAGCCGCAGCGCCGCGGCGATTAATTCCTCGCTGCTTTCCTGCACCGCGACCACGCGGCTTACCCCGGGGCAGGCTTGCTTTAGCAATGCTTCAACTGTATCCTGCAGCGTCAACTGGGCGCCGGGGCAGCAGCTGCAGGCGCCGGTCAGCTTTACCCTGACGATGCCTGCGGCGGAGACGTCAAGCAGTTCGATGCCGCCGTTATGGGCCTGCAGCGCCGGCTTGACCTGCCGCTCAATTACCTCGGACACCGACAGGCTCATGGCTGCTTGGTCCGGGGTGGTATGCCGGCAATCGCTTTGGCCAGCTCTTTTTTGTGCTCCAGATTTCCCTGCCGCGCGATCATAATCCGCTGCGCCTGGGGCGAACCGGCGCCGTGCAGCGATTCGGTACGATAGCCGACCGCGGCGGTTCCCAGCGTCAGGTTTTCGATCAGGCGCAGAACCCGCATCCGGTATTCAGTGGGAACTGTCGCCACACCCTGAAAGTATTTTTCAACCACCTTGCCGATTTCCGGATGGCGCAGGTCCTTCTCCGACGGCATGGTTACCATCAGACCACCGGCGATATCTTCAGCCAGGCGGGCGATTTCATAGGGGAAGCGGGTTACGTTCTGCTTGCAGACATTGGCCAGCAGCAGGTCGATCAGATAGGTGCCGGAAGCGGTCTTGGATCCTTCCGCCGAGCAGGCGATACCACAGGCGTAGAGTGTCTCGTTCAGATGAACCATTTCAATGAGTTTGTCTTTAAGGTGCGAGGCCTTGGCGGCGCCGTTGTAGTCAGCCGCCAACGCCGCCGCGCCGATCAGCACGTCGCCAACGCCGACCTTGCAGCCGCCGTAGCTTTGACGATGGTAGCCGGCGAAGCGTTCGACCAGCAGGCCGCTAAATTCGTATTCGCCGCACATGAACACATTTTCCCAGGGAATAAAGACATGATCGAATACCATCAGCGCCTCATGACCGCCAAACTGCTTATTGCCGACGTCGATGTCGCCGCCTTCCAGCTTGCGCGTATCGCAGGACTGGCGCCCGTAGATATAGAAAATGCCGTCCGCGTCCGCCGGCGCGGCGAATGAAACCGCGTAATCGGCGTCGGCTTTGCCCATGCTGATTGTCGGCATGACCAAAATCCAGTGCGAATTGATCGCTCCTGTCTGGTGCGCTTTTGCGCCGCTTATGACGATGCCGTCGGCACGTTTTTCCACCACCCGCACAAACAGGTCGGGATCGGCCTGCTGGCTGGGCGCCAGGCCCCGGTCGCCCTTGGGATCGGTCATCGCTCCGTCGACTGTCCAGTCCTGCTCCTGCATTTGCGTCAGAAAACGGAGGAAGCGCTGATGGTAGCCGGTCCCCAGTTTTTTATCCATTTCATAGGTAACGCTGTCGACGGCATTGATTGCGTCCATGCCGACGCAGCGCTGAAAACAGGCGGCGGTTTTTTGCCCCAGCAGTCGCTGCATCTTTACTTTTTTAATCAGGTCGTCCGCGCTCTGATGCAGATGGCAGAACCGGTTGATCGTCTTGCCGTTCAGGTGCGAGGTAGCGGTCATCAGATCGGCGTATTCCGGCTGCTGCGCCAGTTCATAGGTCGCTTTCACCGAGTTCATCGACGGGCGGATAATCGGATGGTCGACCGGGTTCTCGATTTGTTCTCCCTGCAGGTAAACCTTCAGCTTTAGTTTACGTAGGCTTTTTTCATACTCTGCTCCTGTCATTAGCGCCATAAAAAGTCCCTCCTTGTATTTGCCTTATTCCGCATTGCTGCGGCTGTTGAACACCGGATCCTTGGTCGTGTCGTAGGTCGCCCAGTTACGGAAAAAGTCCTTGCCATAGATCAGCAGGCACAGCACAACGCCGACCGCAAACGCGTAACCGGCGCCGCGGGAAATTAGCACCGAACCGACGATGCCGGCGACGCCCAGGTCGTTGAAGGTACGCGCTTTCAGTACGCCGACGCGGATTGCCACATAGCCCTGCACCAGCATTGTCAGTGACAGGGAAATCGGCAGGATCGGCTTGACCAGCGTGACAATCGGCATCAAAAAATAGCTGACAAAGGTGCCGAGCCGGAAGGAGGCTACGCCGCCGAACAAGCTGTCCATCGCTTCGCGGCCGTGCTTATAGCGCTCACAGGTGACTACCTGCATCGCTGCCCATAACGGTCCGCACATGGACAGATCCGGACCCAGCGCCGACATGCTGATGTTGCGGATGCCGCAAATCATATTGTTGCGGTTGGCGTCATAATGCACGTTTTCGTCGCCGTGGCGGAAATCGCGGGCTTCGTCAATCAGCGCTTCCGCCTGGATCAATTCGCCGAACAGGACGACATAGGTGGCGGCTACCAGCGGAAACGCGGCGGCGAACAGGCTTAATGGCGGCCAGCCGACATTGACGGCAAACGGTGTCCACTCCGTGAACAGTGTGTAGAATTGCGGCACCGTTATGCCCCAGGTAATCGTCGGCCAGGGCAGCTCGCCCAGCAGGGGCGCGATAATGATCGCCAGCAGCAGCGCCGGCATTAGGCCAAGGTCTGCCAGATACTTAAACAGAATGTGCTTGCCGCGCAGGGTTTTAAAATGATTGGAGAACAGGATGTAAAAAGCGAAGCCAATGGCAATCGCGATTGTCCAGGGATAGGCGTCAAAGCGGCCGCCGACTTCAAAAACCAATCGGACGGCGGCGACGCCGGCGCCGATCAGGATGCCTGCCTTCAGCGCATCGGGGACGATATCGACAAACCGTTTCGCCAGACCGGTTGCACCCAGAAACAGGGCAAACAGGCCCAGCTCCATTTCAAAGGCAATCAGGGCATGCAGCCGCTCCACTCCTTTGGGGAAGGTGTCCAGCCACAGCAGCAGCAGCGGAATGGCCGGAGTAATCCAGCCCGGAATGACCGGGTCGCCGAGATGAGCGTGCCATAAATAAAAAAATCCATTAAGTATGACAACCGTAATCGCGATCTCAAACGGCATTCCCAGATATTCCTGCAATACCGGGATAATGCCCAGGCAAACCGCGCTCATCAGCAGGCCTTGCAAAAAATCGGGAATTTCAAACCGGTAATGAATAAACGGCAGCCTCAACTGGAACGGACCAAGCGGGATATGGGGCTGAACTTCGCCAAACCGGCGCTTGTAGCGCGGCCCTAACCAACTCATAACCTACCTCCTTTACTGTCCGGCATATGCCGCTGTTCTGCCAGCCCGCCTCCTTGCCGGGCGCAGTTATTTCCCATGCTGCGTCAACGCTGTCTCCGGATTTGCCGCCACCGTGGCTGGCCGCCTTCGGCCTCGCCGGCACTCGCTGTTGCAACGTCGTCGCAGCACTAACTAGGTGCAGGATTCGTGCCAAAATCTAAAAAATCAGATAATTAATTGCGGACCCCGTCAACAGGCTGGTCAGACTAGTAATCGGCTGGAAAAACGATTAGGCACGGCCCAGAATCGCTGTTGCAGCTTTGCACACAAAACAGCTTGTCACCCGTGGCGCGGCCCGGCAACAAGCTGTTTTGTGCAATTCTGCAACAAGTGCAGTTTAACTACGCCCTTTTATCAGTCCGTAGCGGCAGGCCTTGCGGAAGGCGGTAGTCCGGTCAATCCCCAGCAGTTCGGCGGTCTTTTTCCAGGAGCCGGTTTCATTAAAGCCGCTTTCCAGCAGATAGGCCTCTGTTTGCTCGACCGCTTCCTTCAGCTTGCCTCTGCGACAGGGCAGGAACGGCGGTTTGCCGATGTGATCGGGCAGCTGCTCCGGCGTAATGACATCGGCAGCCGAGGTCACCAGCAGCCGTTCAATCAGGTTCTCCAATTCCCGGACATTGCCCGGCCAGTCGTATTCGACCAGCGTATTGATCAGTGCCGGCGAGAAACTCTTGGCATAATGGAACCGTTTATTAAATTCCGTCAGAAAGTGGCTAATCAGCAGCGGAATATCCTCGCGGCGTTCACGCAGCGGCGGCAGTTGGATCGGCACCACCATCAGCCGGTAATAGAGATCGGTGCGGAACCGCCCTTCAGCGGCCATTTTTGCCAGGTTTTGATTGGTGGCGGCAATAATCCGGACATTTACGGTGATGCTGGCGGTGCCGCCGACCCGGATGACGGTTTTATCCTGAATAGCCCGCAGCAGCTTAGCCTGCAGCAGCAGCGGCAGATCACCGACCTCGTCGAGGAACAAGGTGCCGTTATGCGCCAGCTCGAACATGCCCGGCTTGCCTTCCTTTCTCGCGCCGGTAAAAGCGCCGCCGGCATAGCCGAACAGCTCGGACTCCAGCAATTGTTCGGGGATGGCGGCACAGTTGATTTTAATAAACGGCCTGGCCGGCCCCATGCCGGTTTTGTGAATCAGTTTGGCGATGACTTCCTTGCCGGTACCGGAATCGCCGGTGATCAGAACATTGGAGTCGACCTCCGCCACTTTTAGGGCCAGCGCGATCGCCCGTTCCATTGCCGGGCTGCGGTAGATGATGTCCGCCGCCATTTGCAGCAGCCGCAGGTGTGACAGCTCAGTCTGGTACTTCAGCGTCTGCTCCTGCGTCTGCGCCAGCTGTTCCTGCAATGAGACCAGTTCGGTAATATCGCGGACGTTGGTTACCACCCGCACCAGCTCTCCCTGTTCGTTGAAGACGGGATTGCCGGTGACCAGAATTTTTTGATCGCCTCTGACTGTTTGATTGATGGTGATTACCTTTCTCGCCCGCATTACCAGCAGTGTTACCGACTGGTCATAATAGTTGTCGTCAACCAGCTGCCGCATGTTCCGGCCGATAATCTCAGCGGCGCGGATACCGGTAATCCGTTCATAGGCCTTGTTAAGACGGAGTACATTGCCCTGGCCGTCGGTGATGAACATGCCGTCGTAAGAGGAATTGATGATCGCTTCCAGCTCGCTGCTCAGGCTCTTGATATTATTCAGTTCGTTAGCCGTGTTCTCCAAGAGGGAGATATCCTGAAATGCCGAAACCGCTCCGAACAGTTGGCCGGCGGCGAAGATCGGCGCGTAGTCGGCCATGACCGCGGCGCCGTTAAGGGTAATCTTTTGTCCTAGCAGCTGCCGGCGGCTGCTGAGCACTGCCGGCAGCCGCGTATTGACAAATACATCCGTCACCGGCTTGCCCAAAATCTGCTGCCGTAAGTGGCCGCAGATTTGTTCAGCCCGGCGGTTGACCAGAATGATCAGCCCCTGGGCATCGACGACAATGATGCCGGGTTGAACGGAATCGAGAATAGCGAGATATTCTTCGGCAAACGCCGGCAGGGACGCGGCATTGCCGGCAGTGCGGCCGCTGGACTCTGCCATGTGAGCTCACATCCTTTGCTGCAGCAGTCATTAAGTTTGAATATTTCGCTAATTGAGCTGGGAAACCTGCCGGCAATGCCGCTGCTCTTGCCGGAACAGCAAAAAAGCGCCGTAGTTAAGGCGCTTTTTTGGCAGCTGAGCTTAAGGAATTGTGGACAGGAATTCCTGGGTGGCGATATGCCGGATTGATACGCCGGAGTCGGCGGCGAGATCGATGACAACGCCGGCATCGGTTTTTACTACCGGCGAGGCAAAGCGGTCGCCGTTGAAGAAAACAACTTTGGCTACAGTACCATTGCTCAGCAGCACCGGGCTGTTAATCAGCGAATCGCGGATTTTACTGAGAAAGGGCCGGCAAACGGCTGGATCAAGCTGCGAATACTGATTTTCGGCAATCCGCTCCAGAACCGGAAAGGGGTTGACATGCTCGCCATTATAGGCGCCGGAGTGAAAGATGTCGGCGATGGCGACAATTCGGGCGAAGGGATGGATTTTATCCGCTTCTTTCGCCATCGGAAAGCCGGTTCCGTCCATGCATTCATGATGCTGCAGCACCGATAAAATGACTTCCTGCGGCAGGCCGTCAACATTGCGCAGCAGTTTGGCGCCGGAAATGACATGCGACAGCGGATTGCGGTCCTCCTCCTTCGGGATGACGAACTTGCCGATATCATGCAGCAGGCCGGCCAGCACCAGTGTATGGATATCCGCTTCCGCCAGCTTCATCTGTCTGCCGATGACACTGCTGATAAACGCCACCATTACCGAATGGCGGGTAAGCTGATCGGCCAGGTTATGATCGCTGACCAGCAGATAGTCCATCAGTGCCGGACCGGAAGTCAGCACTGTGGAATAAATGCCGAACGCCGTATCCTTCATCCCCTGCAGCGGCACTTTTTTGTTATCGCGGACAAAGTCAAACGATTGTGTCGCTTTACGGGTAAGCGCGTCATATTGATTGAAAAACTGCAGGAACAGCTGCGACGGTTCCGCCTCCGCCGGCGCCTGACTGGCTGCCGCGGTTGCCGGCGCGGCTGGCTGTTCCGGGGCGGACGGCTCACTGTCATTAGCCTCTATATAAACAAGATTTACATTCCACATGGCTAAAAGGGAAATCGTCCGCGGCGATACGACAATATTCTTGCCCAGCAGCACCTTGCCGCTGGGCGATAAGACCGTATCTGCGATGATCATGCCTTCCTTTAGATCCTTGGTGGAAATCATGCGTTTCTTCATAGAATCAGCTCCCTGTACCGAATCTCATGGCGGAAGCACTGGTTCGATGCGGCGTAAAAAAGTTCAGCGTTTCCATAAGATAATGATACCATGAAACTGATTAAAGATAATGAGACGATAGTCGGGTATCGGTGGGAGAGATGGCCCAATAAGCGCCGCTAATGCAATTTCCCCGCCCCCAGTTTAATGTCCTGACCGGTTTCCAGCGCCGCCGCCAGCGCCAGAGTCAGTCCGTTCACAATTGTCTCCAGTCCCATGCTCGGCTGGCCGGGATTGCGGGCGGCCTGCTCCGGCAGATACGGGATGTGGATAAACCCGCCGCGGATGGGTCGGCCGCATTGCTGTAAATAATGCATCAGCCCATAGAAGAGGTGGTTGCAGACAAAGGTACCCGCCGAATTGGAGACACTGGCGGGTACACCGCCGCGGCGCATCCGCTCCACCATTGCCTTAACCGGCAGGCTGGACCAGTACGCGGCGGGAGCGGCGGCTTCGACCGGCTCATCAACCGGCTGGTTGCCGTCGTTGTCGGGAATGCGGAAGTCGTCAACATTAATCGCTATGCGCTCCACCGATATCTCCGGCCGGCCGCCGGCCTGACCGATCGCAAGGACAAGCTCAGGCCGCAGTTCGCGGATGCTGTCAATAATGGCGGCAATGCTTTTTTTCTGTACGACCGGCAGCGCCCGGGTAATAATCCGGTGGCCGGCGATTACGCGGCCTTCCAGTTGCTTGACCGCTTCCAGCGCCGGATTAACGGCTTCGCCGCCAAAGGGTTCAAAGCCTGTTGCCAGTATCGTTTTCATTGTTGCTACCTCCTTAGAATGCCAGTGTATACATCAGCATGATATTAATCAGCAGCAGCGGAACGGCGGTGGCGGCCTGGGCTTTAATTACGCCGTTCTTATCCCGCATTTCCAGCAGCGCTGCCGGCACAACATTGAAGTTGGCGGCCATTGGCGTCAGCAGTGTGCCGCAATAGCCGGACAGCATGCCAATAACGCCGACCACGGCCGGATCGCCGCCGTGCAGCTTGACGACCAGCGGCAGGCCGATGCCGGAAGTCATGACCGCAAACGCCGCGAAGCCGTTGCCCATGATCATCGTGAACAACGCCATCCCCACGCAGTAGGCGGCAACGCTGCCCAGCAGGCTGTCGGCGGGAACGACCGCGGATACCAGGCCGGCAATTACCTTGCCGACCCCCGCTTTGTCGAATAGAAAACCCAGAGCCGCTAAGAATTGCGACAGGATGACAGCCCAGCCGATTGCGTCCAGCAGTCGCCGGCCTTCGTTGAATGACTGCGTTGCCTTTTCCCGTGTCAGCAGCAGCGCGCAGGCGTAAGCGGTCAGCGCGCCGATGCCAAAGCCGATTAGTGCCCCCAGCTTAGTATACTGGGCGATCAGCAGGGTAACAACCGGCACCAGCAGTGCCGGCCCGAACAGCCTGTTGCCGTATTGCGACGCCAACTGGCGGCGGTGGTCAGGCGAGGTTTCGTTGTAGCTGCCGGAACCGGTCAGCTTGCAGCCGGCGATAACCGCCATGATCAAAACCAACAGCCCCGTAGCCGCTGGCGGCAGCGTCTCGCCCCAAATGAAGGAAATGCCGTACAGCAGCCAGAATACGGCTGTGCCCCATTTGCGTTTATGGCTGCCGTCCCGCAGTGTCAGGACGGTAAAAATCAGCAGAAAAATACCGGTGATGCTGTAAATATGCTGCAGTGTCATGACTGGATTCCCTCCTGTCCGGCGGCAGCCGGCGGCACACCGGTTTCCCGGGCGATTTCGCGATCAAGCAGGGCAAAACGGAACCCGGCCAGCACCAGGGCGGCAATTGCGGTCGGGATAGCATACTTGGCCATTGTCAACAGATCGACAGGATAGCCGGCCTGATCCATTACGCCTTTGATCAGCAACAGGCCGCCGGAAGCAATAAACATCAACTGACCGTAAAAATTTCCGTAGTTTTCCGCCGCTGCGGCCATGGCCCGGATTTTATCAATCAGGGCGGGGGATAGCGCTGCGCCGCTGCGGGCAGCGGCGGCTTCGGCCATGGGTGAAATCAGCGGACGGATAAACGCGGGATGCCCTCCCAGCAGCAGGCCCAGAGCGACTGTAAGCTGGCGGCAGAGCATATAGGTCAGCAAAATCCTGCCGCTGGTTGCCGCCTGCAGGCGGCGGATCAGCGTTTCCGCCCGTTCCCGCAGTCCATACCGTTCCAGTACGCCGATGACCGGCAGCACCAGAATCAGCAGCGACATATAGCGATTGGTGGTAAACGCTCTGCCGATGGCCTCCAGGATAGCCAGCGGCGACATTCCCGCCGTCAGACCGGTTGCGAAACCGGCGGCGATAACCACCAGCAGCGGGTTAAATCGCAGCATCAGTCCGAGAACAACAATAACGACTCCGATTAACTCCATTCTGTTTTCCTCTCCTTTGTCCGGTTTTATAAAAATTGATCAGTATAATCAGCAAGCGAGATTGTGTCATGAATCAGGATTTTTTTATTTTTTATACTGATCAAGTTTTCTTGCTGAAACTTTTTTAAAATCCGGCTGACAGTAATCCGTGAGCAGCCGACATTGTGCGCCAATTCATCCTGCGTGAACGCGGTGGAGATGATGCCTTCGGACTGATCGCTTTCGGGATGGCCCGAGCAGGCCGCCAGACGGATCAGCGCGTCGGCGACCATCCCGGCCGCGTTGTTGAACGTATGATTGGTTAGCTGCAGCAAAATGATCCTGTACTTTCTGGTTATGCTGTGCAGGATATAACGATAGACGGAAGGGTCGGCAGCAATTGCGGCGTCCAGCGCCTCCTGGGCGACAAACGCAATTGTGGCCTTTTCTTTGACTTTGACGCTGTAGCTCAGGCCAGCGCCGCAGAATAGATCCATTTCTCCGAAGATTTCCCCTGGACGCAGCGTATAAAGGAGCTTTTGCTTTCCCTGCCGGCTGCTGATGCTTTTAACCACTTTGCCGCACAGGACAATTCCCAGGGAAGGCGCAGCCGCGTTTATCCGCAATATCTGGTTTTTTTCGTAGCTCTTGACCGTTCCCAGCTTGGCCAGCCGGGTCCGGAAATAGGTCCGCATCAGAGTTTGTTTTTGATCGTCAAACATGGACTGATACATGCTGCCACATCCCGTGTAAGATTTTGTGAATTCGATACGCCCAAACGTTAACAGTACCGCGCCAAGGGGCAACGCAGGCAGATTGGAGGGGGATCATTGCGCCGGAGTAGTGTTCCGCAAAGACGGGAAGGCTCTGGGAACGGTTTGACGCTTGCAGCGTGCCCTGGAGCAGTACCATCTTCTATTATAATGAATTTGGCGCGATAAAAATGTATACCGGGCTACATTTTGCCTGTGTTAACAGATACAATTGCAGCCTGGAACCGAACAAAGCCGGCATAGGACGCTGTCAGACGGTTCTGGCGGCGACTCCCGCGCCGGCCTTGCATAACCGTCGCCTGCCGCTGGCAACACTAAAAAGACGCCGGCAGCTTGCGTCTCAGCCTGGCGGCGCCGCCGCGAAAAGGCAGTATGGGCCGCGTTGACGGCAAAAAGCGCAGAAGGAGGGATACGATGGCCAAACCGGACAACCGGGTTGATAACCAGGTTCATCTGCAGCAGCACATTGATCGTACGATTGAAAACCTGCACGAGGCCAAAGCCTATCTGGGAGAGCATGCGGATGAGATGACCGCCGCGGAACGGCGGCAGCTTCAAGCCAAGAATGAACGCCGCCGGGAAAGCATTGCCGGTTTCGTTGACGAGAAACGCGACGAAGCCCGCAGCTGAAGTCTGCATAAGCAAAGCCTCTGGTGTCGCTACCTGACACCAGAGGCTTTGCTTCAGTACGGCACGCGGCTTGACACCGGGCTAAATATTCTACAATGCCAAGAGGAGAATGGGACATCAATCCCTAAATAAACCCAAAGGCTCTGTCCCGTTTTACCAATCCGGGTGTGATGGAATATGAGAGGAAAGAAGGCGTGTAACAGTGAATCAGGTGGCAAAACTGCAGGAAATGCTGGCCGGCAGCAATAATATTGTCTTTTTCGGCGGCGCGGGGGTATCAACCGAAAGCGGCATTCCCGACTTTCGCAGCGTTGACGGCCTCTACAACCAGCAGTATCCTTATCCGCCGGAAGTCATGCTCAGTCACAGCTTTTACGTCAAACATACAGCCGAATTCTTTGCTTTCTACCGCGAAAAGCTGATTTTTGCCGACGCTAAGCCGAATAAAGCTCATATCCGGCTGGCGGAGTGGGAGCAGGCGGGGAAAGTGAAGGCTGTCATCACCCAGAATATCGACGGCTTGCATCAAATGGCAGGCAGCAAATCGGTGCTGGAGCTGCACGGTTCGGTTAAACGCAATTATTGCAGCCGCTGCCGGACGTTTTATGACGAACAGTTTGTGGTCGGCAGCGGCGGTGTTCCGGCCTGCTCCTGCGGCGGCACAGTAAAGCCGGACGTGGTGCTGTATGAGGAGGGGCTGGACGGAAATACCCTGCAGCAGGCAATCAATTATATTGCCAGAGCCGATGTCCTGATCGTTGCCGGCACGTCGCTGGTGGTTTATCCTGCCGCCGGGCTGATCGACTATTATCGCGGCAGCAAGCTGGTTCTGATTAATCTGTCGCCAACCGCCGCCGACAGCAAGGCCAATCTGCTGATTCAGGGCAGCGTTGGCGAGGTGCTGGGGGCCGTTAAGCTGTAGCAGCCTACTGCGGCCACTGGTATCCTTTTTCTGTTATCAACCTGACCAGGGCGGCGACGACGGTGGCGTCATAGAGCACACCGCTGTTGCGAACCAGCTCATCCAGCGCGGCTTCCGGCCCCAGGGCCGGCCGGTAGGGCCGGTGCGAGGTCATGGCCTCAAAGACATCCGCCACAGCCACAATCCTGGCTTCCGGCAGAATCTGTTCCGCTGTCAGCCCGCAGGGGTAGCCGCTGCCGTCCAGGCGTTCGTGATGCTGGCGGATAATTTCGGCAACCGGCTGCAGCAGGCTGATATCGCTTAAGATATCGCCGCCCATTTGGGCATGGGTTTCAATCAGGGCGAATTCCCGGTCGGAAAGCCTGGCCGGTTTGGCAAGCAGCTCGCCGGGAATACCGATCTTACCGATATCATGGACGATGGCGGCGCGGCGCAGCCACTCGCAGCGTTCCGGCTCCCAGCCCAGTTCACGGGCGATATCAAAGGAAATGATGCCTACACGCCGCTGGTGGCCGGACGTATAGGGATCCTTCAATTCCACCATGTTGGCGACAGCCAGCAGCGTGCCGTCGATCGCTTCCTCTAATTGACGGGCGTGGCTGGCGATATGCTCGCGATAACCGATATTATCCATGGCGATGGCGGCCGTGTCCGCCAGTACCTGCAGCACCTCGACCTCATCCGGGGTTGGCGTACGGGGTGTGGCCCAATAGCAGCCAATGGCTCCGATTGGGTCGACGGTTTTAATCGGTACCATGGCCAGACTGCGGACAAAGGTTTTGCGGTATACGCCAATGGGGATGCGGCCATCTTCAAAAATATTTTCCACAATCGCCGGCTGCCGGTTTTGCATAACCCAGCCGCTGATGCAGATCTCCATCGGGAAGCGCAGCCCTTTCCACAGCGGGCTGATGGCATCCTCTTCGGCGTAATGGCAGAAGTCTCCGTCGCGCAGCACAAAGGTCGCCCCGTCGGAGCCGGTCAGCTGCCGGGCCGAATGACGGACGATATCCATGACCGACTGGAGGCTATGGGTGGCGGAAAGCTGTTGTACAACCTTTAGCAGTTGTTCCATCACCCGTATTGACGGTGCCAATGCGTTTGAAGCGACAAGCGTTGAAGTGCGGTTCTTCCTATCCATAGAACTGTCTCCTTCCGGCAGTTGCCATGAGCTATTGATGCCGCATAATACAAACTTGTTTAAACAAATTTTGCCAAAGTTTTCAGCTTCAGTATACCATAGGCTAGGGATTCGCGAACAGCCCAAACAGGCTCCGGAGGGTAAATCCGGAGCCTGTTTTATTTGCATTTGGCGGCGTACGCAGCACACCGCCAGGTGGGGAAGAACGCAGGAAACGATTCTGCGGAGTGAGATCATTTTTGAATCGCTGGCGCCCTCAGCTCCTGTTGTGTTGACAGTCGATCCTCGCTTCCCTCTGTGCCCTCCGTGTATCCTCCGTGTCCTTCGTGTAATCGTTTTTTCGTTCTCCCTCGTGGCGGCAGCTCGCTGCCTTGACCGTCTCCGGTTAGCGGCTGCGTAAGAAATGCAGTCTGGCCATGACGACACCGCCGCCGATGACGCCGAGCGACAGCAGCCACTGCGGCAACCCGGCGAGGCCGGCGAAATACGTAAGCAGCAGGGCCAGCGCGATTGTGGTCAGGCCGATGCGCAAATGCTTGCCGGAAAGCTCGGCGTAGACCGCGCCGACAACCGCCGGCAGGACAAAGCCGAACGCCTTCTTGACAAATTCCGGCACCAAAGGCATAATGGCGGCGCCGGCAAAGGTGAATAGCGTAAGAATCGTGACCGATACCAGCACCGAGCCGGCAATGCCGATTGTCGCCATGACTTCTCCTTTGGGCGTGCCGTGCTCGGCGTTTGTCACCCGCTGGGCGATAGTGGCCGCCGGTACCCGCAGGTCGGCTACGTTGCCGCACAGCCAGCCGATGTAAGAACCGCCGATTCCCAGCATCGGATAAAAGGAAAGCGGCTGTACGATCCAGCTGGCGCCAAACGCGCTTAAGGCTACTGTCCAGATTTGCAGCAGATCGCCGCTGTTGGGCATGACGCCGAACGCTGCCGCCAGATAGACGGCAGGCAGGAAATTGGCAATTAAGCCGGCGGTCAGGGTGATGATGCCGATGCGGGCCGCCCGGCTTTGAAATTCTTCCTGAACAGACATTTGTATCTCCTCCTTAATACAGAGCCGCGGCCGCAAACATACCGATCAGCATTGACAGCCCCAGCGAGGGTTCCTGCAGCCGCGGATAGTTGCCGGCGAAACGGGAAATCAGGTACATTGACAAAAAGGAAACAATGCCTGCCAGCAGGCTGCCGCCGCCTTTCAACAGGTTGCCGCTCCAGAGATAGGCAAACAGGCCGATGGCGGCGCCGGTCATCAGCAGCTTAATCCAGCCGGGATTATATTTCTGGTTCAGTCTGGCGATCGCGTGGTTCATCCGCTTCACCAGCAGCAGCGCCACCACCATCCAGCCGGCGTTGTTCAGCGCCATTCCCCAGAGGGCGTAGCTGAAGGCGTTGAGGTCGAACGCCGGAGAGCGCAGTTCCACCCCGTACACCTGTGTCGCCAACGCTGACATCGCCAGCTCGGTGCGGGCAGCGCCGATGTCGTTCATCCGCATCCAGGTGGTTGGCGCTCCCAGCACCGCAATCAGTGCCAGCAGAATGACTACCGGCGCCAGCGAAGGCCCGATGGCGGTCAGCATGGCGGCGCGCAAGCCCCGGATGCATTCCTGCCGCGGGATAGCAAGCTTCTCGGCTGTCCGGAAACCTTCCCGCAGATACAGCAGGCTTTGGCCGACGACCACGATGACCATAACACTTGATACCAGCCACATGCCGGGACTGTTAATAATGGCTTGCAGATTCATAACCAGCCTCCTTGTATAAGTTCGTTTGTTTATTGTGGAGAGACGAAAAAAATAAAAAGTGTAA
This sequence comes from uncultured Pelosinus sp., assembly GCA_900542835.1. GTDB lineage: Bacteria > Bacillota > Negativicutes > Sporomusales > Acetonemataceae > Anaerosporomusa. Next base: position 14,395 of record UQPB01000023.1, read on the forward strand.
ACTTATTGCCTCTATTATATAAATGAATACAGTGTCTTTATATAGACCGTAACTTGTCATTATTATAGAACACTAAGTGCAGGGGAGCGCTGCTTAATTCACTGGCACGTTTTAAAGAACATTCCCCGTCTGCTCTGTTGCTGACGTTTCTCTGCCAACAGAGCGGCTGACTCCTTTAATTAGCGGCTCTTCCATACAAAAAACGCCGTTGCGGCAACGGCGTTTTTGATGAAATCCGGGGGTGGCGCCGTCAACTGATTAATGCCGCCAGTGCAGCATCTAGCGCTGGATTTCCTTCTTCTCATAAGTCAGGGCTTCGATCATTTCCGGGATCGGCTCAAAGCCGATCCCCGGTTTGTCCGGTACCTGGATCATCGCCTGTTTGTCAATCACCATCTCCGGGGTGATAACATCTTTATGCCAGTAACGGGTGGAGGCGGGGACATCGCCGGGGAATTGGTAGTTTGGCAGCGATGCGATAGCGACATTGTGGGCGCGGGCAATGCCGGTGTCGAGCATGCCGCCGCACCAGACCGGAATATCACGCGACTGGCAGAAATCGTGAATCAGCTTTGCCTCGGTCAGACCGCCGACCCGGGCCACCTTGATATTGATCGTACGGGCGCTGCCCAGCTCGATCGCGTGGCGGGCGTCGTCCACGGAGTGAATGCTCTCATCGAGGCAGATCCGGGTTTTTAACGCCGCCTGCAGCTTAGCGTGGTCGACAATATCGTCATGCGACAGCGGCTGTTCGATCATCAACAGGTTCAAATGGTCGATTTCCTTGAACAGGTTGATATCGTTCAGGGTATAGGCGGAGTTGGCGTCAGCCATCAGCATAATATCGCCAAATTGCTTGCGGATCGCTTCCAGGTAGGCAATGTCGCGGCCGGGGCCGATCTTTACCTTGACCCGCCGGTAGCCTTCCGCCAAATGGTTTTCAACGACCCGCACCAGCTCGTCAGGGCTTTTTTGAATCCCGATGCTGACGCCGGTTTCGATTTTGGCGCGAGTGCCCCCCAGGGCCTTGGACAGGGAAATACCCTGTTCCTTGGCGTACAGATCCCAAACCGCGCAGTCGAGAGCTGCCTTGGCCATTTTATTACGCCGGACATGCGCGAACAGCTCGTGCGTTTCTTCCGGCCGGGCGATCGTTTCCTTACCCAGCAGCAGCGGAATTAAAAAATCCTGCATGATATGCCAGGCGGTGGAAACCGTTTCCTCGTTGTAAAAGGGATGGGCAAAGGCGGAGCAGTCGCCGTAGCCGACATGATTTTTGCTGTGTACCTCCACGTTGATAAAATGTTTGTCTTTCATTGTCGCGAAGCTGACTGTAAACGGCGTTTTCAGGTCGATTTTTACTTTGCGTAAAACAATTTTGGTTATTTCCATAAAAAATCCCCCCTGAATTGTAATGCTAATGGTATTATAGAAAGAAATAGAGACGCTTAAAATTGTCCGTATACTGTCTGAAATAGGAAAAGCCCGGCCGGAGCTGCGGCCAGGCTGTCAGAAAGCGAGGAAGGCGAATGAAGGCAGGAATTGTCGGTCCGGAGGAGAATACGGCGAAGATCATGCAGATTATCGGGCAGGAATTTCCCCAAATTGAGCCCTATCCCTATGTGTATGCCGCCTATACCGATGTGCCGCGGCTGCTTCAGGGGCGGCAGCAGCAACTGGACGCGCTGCTGTTTGCCGGCCTTACCCCCTTGATTTATGCCGAAAAGCATATACGGAGGCTGATTCCCTGGGAGTATATCCCCCGCAGCGGCGGTTCGCTGCTGCAGGCGCTGCTGCAGATTGCCCTGGAAAAAAAGTACACGCTGTGCCGTGTCAGTATTGATGTATATGACCGGCAGCTTGTGGCGGAGATCTTTGAGGAAGCGGGTATTGCCAGAGAGCAGTCGCGCATCTATACAATCGGAAAATCGCCGTTGGACGATGATTATCTTGATTATGTCTGCGCCTTTCATGAACGCCATTATCGCGCCGGCCGCACTGACTACTGCATTACCGCGCTGCTGAATGTACATCAGCGCCTGTCCGCCGCTGGCATTGCCTGCTTTCTGGTCAAGCCGACGGCCAGCATCATCCGGCAAACGCTGCATACCCTGCAGCTTAACCATCTGGTGCAGGTCAGCCGCCAAAGCCAGATTGTCGCTATTTACATCCGTATTGATTCCCAGGATGAATATTCGCTGCTGCGTGATGACGAATACCGTTATGTCATTGATAAGACCAACGTCGCCAGGCATATCTATCTGTTTGCCCAGCGGGTGCAGGCGGCGGTGGCGGAGGTGGGGCCGGGCGAGTTCCTGCTGTTCTCCACCCGGCAGCTGCTGGAAAGCGTAACCGAACAATTTAAAGAAATCGCGCTGCTGCGGGAGATTGAAGCGAATACGGCAAGCACGATCAGTATGGGCGTCGGCTATGGCGAAACCGCTCGCGAGGCCAGGGCATCCGCTGTGCTGGCAATGGAAAAAGCGGCGAAGCTGGGCGGCAATATGGCGTTCATTGTCTATAACGCCAATCAATTGGTCGGGCCGATCCGGGGCGCCGCCGGCGAGGCCGAGAACCGGAACCACAAGGTTGACCGGCAGCTGCTGGCAGTAGCGGAAAAGGCGGGGATCTGCGTCAATACGCTGTTCCGACTGCAGACCATTCTGCAGTTGCAGGGCCGGGCGCGGTTTACCACCGCCGAACTGGCGTCGCTGGCTGGGGTGACGCCGCGGACCATGAACCGGCTGGTTGAAAAGCTGATGCTGCACGGCTATTGCTTTGAGGTGGGGAAACGGGTGCTGGAGACAGCCGGCCGGCCAAGCCGTATTATTGAAATCCGCTTTGCTGAACGCTAGCTAGGCATAGCGGCTGACGCCGCCGCCGGAAGACGGGGAAACGGGCTGCCAATGGGCGGCGGACTGCTTGGCAACACTCCCCGGAACGGTGCAAACCTTTTCAAAATTAAATTTATTAATCGGCAAAAATATGCTATTGTATAAGCATGAAAAACCGCAACATGAAATCACAAATTACCACTTCTTATCGCACTGTACCCGGCTTGGTCACGCATGCGCTGCGGGAGGGAATCCTTTCCGGCGAGTTCAGCGGCGGTATGCAGCTCAAGCAGGAGGAACTCGCCAGGAAATTCAGCGTCAGCCTCAGTGCGCTGCGGGAGGCGTTAAAAAGTCTCGAATCGGAAGGGCTGGTCCGGTTTTATCCCAATCGCGGCGTCGTAGTCAGCGAACTGTCGGCGGCGGAAGCACGGGAAATATTTGATATCCGGCTGTTTCTGGAGCTGGGGGCGCTGGAGCTGTCTGTCAGGCAGTTAACGGAGGCGGAGCTGCAGGCGGCAGAGGGCGTGCTGGAGGCAATTGACACAGAGGTTGACAGTACCCGCTGGAGTGAACTGAACTGGCAGTTTCATGAAATCCTGTATCAGGCGGCGGACCGTCCCAAGCTGCTCGCCCTGCTGAAGACGCTGCACAACAATGTGGAGCGTTATATGCGGTTGTACCTGTCCACTATGCAGTACCAGGAAAAATCGCAGGCGGAACACCGGGCCTTGCTTGCCGCCTGCCGCGACCGGGATATTGACCGGGCGCAGCAACTGCTGCGGACCCATATGGCTAACGCCAGTTCCAGTCTGGCGACGTATCTCAACCCGCAGTTGTAGCACATAGGCGCGGAGTTTACGGTTGGTTTTGATAGAATTTCACAAGGGAGGCCGGCTCATAACCTGAGCCGGCCTCCCTTTGGCTGTCCGGGAATTGGTAAGTAGAATTGCCTGTCAAATATGAAAATTCGACAAAAACAGACTTGCCAAATGATATAGTTAATGCTATATTTTAAATATAGTAAACAAATTTAATAATACTTAACAAATCAAAAGGTTGGGGGAGTTACGGCAAAGATTAGAATTGCCTCCGTGCCGGTTTTGTTTTCCCATTTATGCGGAGTTCCCGGCGGGATTTTTACACTGTCGCCATTTTGCAGCAGTACGGTCTTGTCGCCGAGATAGAGCTGCAGTTCACCGTCGGCGACATAGGCGACCTCCTCGCCCGAATGGGAAAACAGATCTTGCGACGAGAGCGAATGCGGCGGCAGCTTCATCAGCGCCATTTCAATCGTGCCGCTGAGATCAGGCGTCAGCAGCGAATATTCCAGGCTGACGTCAGGGAATAAAATTTTCCGGCCGGTTCCCGCTCGCACGACCAGGTCGTCAGTCGTAACTTCTTCCAGAAAAAATGAGAATAAGGGGGTGTTTAAGGCGGACGCGATCGCCCGCAGCGTACTTAAAGACGGATTGATGCGACCCTTTTCGATTTGGCTTAGCAAGGAGGGGGACAACGCAATTTTATCGGCTAACTGACGCAGGGTCAGCTTTTGACTGGTGCGGATGCGAGTGATGCGTTCACCCAGTTCCCGGTTTTCATTTGTAATACTCATTGAAACATTCCCTTCCGGCGATGCATGATTGATCCGTCTGTCGCTGCGACAGACACAGTGAACTCCTTTTATTATAAGCAACGGAAAAATAAAAAGGAAGAGTGGTTTTCCCGAAACGCGTTAAAAATAGGAGGCTTGGCGATGGAATTAAAAGCGATTATGAGCAGTCCCGGCATGTGGCTTGCTTCCAGTATCATGGTTCTGGTCATCCTTGGTCAAAGCATTATTTTTCTGCGGGAAGCGTTTAAAGCGGCTGAACGGCTGAATATGCCGCGTGAGGTCTGTGTCAAAGGCATGCGTTCGGCCATGATTACCGCCCTTGGGCCGGCCTTTGCCCCGGTTATTGTCCTGCTGGCGCTGGTCGCCGTACTCGGGGCGCCCACTGCCTGGATGCGGCTGAATGATATCGGCGCCGCCCGGACGGAACTGGCGATGGTAACCCTGGCGTCAAAGGTCATCGGTGTTGATCCGCAGTCAAGCGGCTTTAATCTGCAGGCTTACAGCTATTCACTGTGGGGCATGGCCCTGAACAACATGGGCTGGATGGTGGTGGCGCTGCTGTTTACGCCGAAGATGAGCGGCATGGTGGCAAAGCTGAACAGCAAATATGATCCGAAGTGGATGAAATATCTGATGACAGGGGCGACGCTCGGCCTGTTTGCCTTCCTGCTGTCAGGACAGCTGGTCGGGGCCAAGATGGATAAATGGTACGCGGCGCTGATCTCGGCTGTCTGTATGCTGATTATCTCCCGTTTTTTCCGCAAACATCAGAAACTGCAGGAGTTGGCTCTGGGGATTTCCATGCTGGCGGGAATGATGCTGGCGACGGCGATTGCTTAACAATGCTAGGAGGAATTTGCGATGATTAATGATAATTATGATTTTACTACGCGAATGATCCGGGTCGGGGCGATCACGCTGGGAGCCGGCATCATTGCCAACTTCATTCCGGTCATGTATTTATGGCTGGCCTACGGCGCGATACCGCCGTTTGCCGATATCCTCAAAATCTGGACAGTGGCGCTGGTCACCTTCGGCGTATCCTGGTTTGTGCAGCCGATCACCTTCTTCGGCGTCCTTGGCACCAGCGGCTCCTATGTCGCCTGGCTGGCCGGCAGTGTCGCCGATATTCGCTGCCCGGCCGTTACCATGGCCCAGAAAGTAACCGGCTATGAACCGGGAACACCGGAAGGCGACGTTATTTCCACCATCGGAATTGCCGGCTCGATTCTTGTGTCGGTAGCAATGATCACTGTCTTTACTATTGTCGGCGCTAATATTATCGATATTCTGCCGGCGTTTATCAAAGAATCGTTTAAGGTTATCCTGCCGGCGGTATTCGGCGCGGTTTATGTGGAGCTGGCCAGCAAACAGCTGAAAATGGGAACCGGTACGATTATTATGGCGCTGGCGTTTACCGCTTTGGCCGGCAAGGTAGGCATTCCCGGCTGGCTGATCAATATCGCCATTATTGTTGGCGGCATTCTTATTGCCAGGGTGCAATACAGTATGGAAGCGAAAAGGAGTGAATAGCCTGTGTTTGATCTCAAAATCAGCAATGGCCAAATTATTGACGGCAGCGGCAAAGCCGCCTATCGCGGCGATATCGGCATTATCGGCGACAAGATCGCGGCCATAGGCGATCTGGCGGCGGCGGAAAGCGTCCGCACGATTGACGCCCAGGGCAATTTTGTAGCGCCCGGATTTATTGACATGCACACGCATTCCGACTTAACTGTTATCTATGACCGCCATGCCAACAGTAAAATCCATAGCGGTGTAACGACCGAAGTCATCGGCAACTGCGGCATCGGTGTCGCCCCAATCCGTGAGGAAACCCGGCATCTGCTGATCGATTATCTCGGCACCCGGCTGATCGGATCGATTCCGGTCACGATTGAACTGCCCTGGGGCAGCTTCAGCGAGTATCTGGCGGCAATCGATAATAACCCGCCTTCTGTCAATGTTGCGCCGCTGCTGGGACAGGGTGTGGTGCGGATCGCTGTCATGGGCTTCGAAAAAGGTGAACCAACACCGGCGCAGTTGAAAGATATGCAGCAGCTCACCGACAAAGCCATGGCCGAAGGCGCTCTCGGCCTCAGCTCCGGCTTGGTCTATCTGCCGGGTGAATATTCTTCGACCGAAGAAATCGGTGAATTGTGCAAGGCGATTGCACTGCATCAGGGCATCTATTGCACCCACATGCGGACCGAAAGCGACGGCATTCTCGGCGCGATTGACGAAGCGCTGCGCATCGGCGAGCTGGGCGGCGTGCCGGTCCACATTTCCCATTTGAAGCTGCTGAGCCAGAACATGCTCGGCAAAACCGATCTGGTGCTGGAAAAGCTGGCGGCAGCCCGGCGCAACGGCATTGAGGTTTCCTATGACCTGTATCCCTATACCGCCGGCCTGACTTCCCTGGGGGCCTGCCTGCCGCCCTGGGTATTCGAAGGCGGTGTGGACAAAATGATTCAGCGTTTGCAGCAGAGCGAAGTCCGCAGCCGCATTCGCCGTGAAATCAGCGAGGGACTGCCCAACTGGCAGAACTTTGTCAAGTCGGCCGGCGGCTGGCAGAAATTCTTTGTTTCGTCCGTCCGCAGCGAGGAAAACAAGCCGCTGGAAGGCAAATTCATCACCGAGATTGCCGAAATGCAGAATAAGGACCCCTATGACGCCGCGTTCGATCTGTTGATTGCCGAAAACGGCCGGGTACAGATGAATTACTACGCGATGCTGGAAGACGACGTAATCACGTTTATGCAGCAGCCGCAGGCGATGATCGGCTCTGACGCGATGAGTCTGTCGACGGAAGGCATCCTCTCCTATGGCAAACCGCATCCCCGCGCCTTTGGCACGCCCACCCGCGTGCTGGCGCGTTATGTGCGGGAACTGAAGGCGCTCACATTTGAGGAGGCAGTCCAAAAGATGACCAGCCTGCCGGCCAAGCGTCTGGGGCTAAAGCAAAGAGGCCTTCTGGAAACGGATTATTACGCCGATATTGTCGTCTTCAATCCCGATACGGTGGCCGACCGGGCTACCTATACTGATCCCAAGCAATATTCGGCCGGCATTGAGGCCGTTCTGGTCAACGGCCGGCCGGTGATCGAGCATGGCCGTCACCTGGAGCAATTCCCCGGCCGGGTGCTGGGGCGGGCTTAAATCCGATCAGGAAAGGCGGCTATTAGCCTGCGGCAGCGGGAGCGCGGGAACTGAATAGACGGGAAGATCCCTTCCCCGGTGATTTTCCTCTTTCCGTCACTGCGTTCCCCCCGCCCCTTTCCGGGAAAGCCGTTCCGCGGGATGGAAATCTCTTGACTCCTTGCCTTGGCGGCAGGCAGCAGCCGCGTTTGTGTTGGTCGTACCGTCAGATTGGCTGACGGCATTAATCTTCTGGTTGGAGGTTGCGTATATTGTCACACATTAATGAGTTGCATACCCCGGCGTTCCTGGTCGATATGGATAAAGTGGAAAAAAATATAGCGGCAATGGCATCGCTGTGCAAACAGAACGGCAAGAAGCTGTGCCCGATGGTAAAAACCCACAAAAGCGCCCAATTGGCGGCAATGCAGGCCGCCGCTGGCGTCGACGGCTTTCTGGCCGGCACGCTTGACGAAGCGGAAATGCTGGCGGCGCAGGGACATCAGGAAGTCGTACTGGCTTATCCGGTTGCCGCTGTTGAAAATATCAGCCGCGTGATTACCCTGGCCCAAAAGACTCGCGTTGTTTTAAGTCTTGACGGTTTCGAAGCCGCCGCGGCGATCGAGGCGCAGTTGGCGCCAGCCAACCTTATTCTTGATTACCTGATTATCATTGACTGCGGCCTGGGGCGCTTTGGCGTGCAGCCGGAGCAAGCGGCTGCACTGGCGGCAGCGCTGCAGCCGTTGGCGCATCTGCGGTTTAAAGGTATCGGCACTCATCCCGGTCATGTCTATGGTAAAAGCGATATGGCCGGTGTAGCCGCTGTTGCCGCGGAAGAGGTCAAGGCGGTCGAGACAGCCGCCGCTTTATTGACGGCGGCCGGATTTTCACCTGCTGTCGTCGCCACCGGCAGCACGCCGACAGCGGCGTTGGCCGCCAAGAGCAGTGTGATTACCACCCTGCGGCCGGGCAATTATGTTTTCCATGACGCTATCCAGGTGGCGCTGGGCGTTGTTCCGGCTGAGCAGTGCGCCCTGTCGGTACTGGCGACAGTCATTGCCAATCCGCGGCCCGGTTTGTTCATGATCGACGCCGGCAGCAAGTGCTTCGGTCTTGACAAGGGGGCTCACGGCGTAGCGCTGCTCAACGGCTTTGGTTTGGTTAAAGGCCATCCGGAACTGGTTCTGGAGGGACTCTCCGAAGAAGTCGGCAAGCTGCGGACGGCTGGCGAAACCACTATTGCCATTGGCGATAAAATTGAGATCATTCCCAACCATTCCTGCTCGTCAGCGAATATGACCAGCTTTCTCGTCTGCCACCGCGGCGGCGCGGTGGAGGGCAGTCTGGCGATTGACGCCAGAAGCAGCTCGCGGCGGCAGGTCTAATTACCCCCGTAAGCAGGAGCAAAACGCAAGCCAACGCATCAATCGCGGGCTTGCGTTTTTTCTTTGACCTGGCGCTGGGAGCCACTCCGCGAGGGCTTTTCAAATCTTCACCGCCTCCCAGGTTGCCGGCGAGAATGACCGACCACGGAGGGCACGGAGTTTTCACGGAGGGAAGAATGCGTTTCCCCAGAGGGCATTGAGGGTCCCTGATGTGCATGGATATTATTAAAAAATATCCGTTTTCCCTCCGTGCCCTCCGTGTATCCTCTGTGTCCTCCGTGGAGTCGTTCTTTCGTTCTTTTGCTTTGCCTCTTCCTCCATCACGGAGGCAGCGCATGGGATCGCCTTTCTGCTTCCCCGGTTGGAGGACGACGCTGGCGCCTCTTTCATGCTATAATATAGGTAAATTTGTAAAATGCAGGTGCTGCCATGTTTATTGCTGATTTTCATATCCATTCCAAATATTCGCGGGCAACCAGCCGGGACTGCGTGCCGGAATCGCTTGATATGTGGGCGCGGCGCAAGGGACTTGACCTGATCGGCACGGGCGACTTTACCCATCCCGCCTGGCGGCAGGAATTGCGCGAAAAGCTTATTCCCGCCGGCGATGGCTTGTACCAGTTGAAAGACGAGTGCCGCCGCGACGCTCAGGTGGCCGGCGACGACTGCCGTCCGCGGTTTATCGTTTCCGGTGAAATCAGCTCGATTTACAAGAAGAACGGCAAAGTGCGCAAAGTACATAATGTGGTGCTGCTGCCCGGTCTGGAGGAAGCCGAGGCTATATCGCGAAGGTTGGAGGCCATCGGCAACCTGCATTCAGACGGCAGGCCGATCCTGGGACTTGACAGCAGGGACCTGCTGGAGATTGTGCTGGACAACTGTCCGGACGCCCTGTTTATTCCCGCCCATATCTGGACGCCGCATTTTTCCCTTCACGGCGCTTATTCCGGGTTTGACACAATTGAGGAATGCTTCGAGGATTTAACCAGCCATATTTATGCGCTGGAGACCGGCCTGTCCTCAGACCCGCCGATGAACTGGCGGCTTTCGGCCCTGGACCGGTTCGCGATGCTTTCCAATTCTGACGCGCATTCGCCGGCCAATCTGGCGAGGGAAGCAAACCTGTTCAATACGGCCTTAGCTTATCCGGCGCTGCTGGCAGCGTTGAAAAATCCGGCGGCAAATGGATTTTACGGCACGCTCGAGTTTTTCCCCGAAGAAGGAAAATACCACTGTGACGGCCACCGCGCCTGCAAATTATGCCTGACACCGGACCAGACCAGGGCCGCGGGCGGCGTATGCCCTGCCTGCGGCGGCCGTATTACTCTGGGTGTATTGCACCGGGTGGAGGCGCTGGCTGACCGGGCAGAGGGCTTTATCCCGCCCGCCGCCAAGCCGTTTGAAAGCCTGGTACCGCTGCCGGAGGTCATCGCCGCCTCGCTCGGCCTTACTGTCGCCAGCGTCAAGGTTAAAGGGAAATATGAAAGCTTGCTGCAGCAGCTGGGACCGGAACTGTTCATCCTGCGGCAAGCGCCGCTGGCGGCTATTGAGCAGGCGGCAGGGGCCTGCATTGCCGAGGGCGTCCGCCGCCTGCGCTGCCGGCAGGTAGATATCCGGCCCGGATATGACGGCGAATACGGCAAAATCAGCATTCTCGATCAGGATGACATCAACCGGCTGAACGGACAGCTATGCTTTTTCAGCGAATGCAAAGACGCCGCCGCTGGTGTTGCCGCCAATGAATTGAAGCAGGCGGCCACAGCCGCCGCCGCTGCCCTCCCGCAGGCGGTCAGTCCGCAGGAGCCGATGGCTTCACAGCTGCCCTACGGCCTGAATCCGCAGCAATGGCAGGCTGTCTGCGCCACTGACGCGGCCGTTGCCGTCGCCGCCGGGCCGGGAACCGGCAAAACCCGCACCCTGGTCTGCCGTATCGCCTATTTGGTCGAGCAGTGCGGCGTACCGCCGGCGCGGATTACGGCGGTAACCTTTACCAATAAAGCCGCCGCCGAGATGCAAAACCGGCTGGCCCGGCATTTTGGCGACAAGCGGACCGTAAAAGCAATGACAATCGGTACGTTTCACTCCATATGTCTGAGGCAGCTGGCAAAGCAACAGGACCGGCGCAGCGTTGCGATCATTGATAGCGGCAGCGCTGCTTCGATCATGGAGGAGCTGATCAAGGACAGCGGCCTGAAACTGTCCGTTCGCGATACATTGAAAGCAATTTCGCTGCAAAAAAACGGCGCGGAGGCGGCTGATCCCGCTGCCCTGCCGCCTCTGTATGACGACTATTGCGCGCGGCTGGCGCAATACGGCGTCATGGACTATGACGATATTCTGTTAAATGTGCTGCGGCAGGCCGAGGCTGACGGCGCGGCCGAGCCTGATTCCTGCTTCAGCCATTTGCTGGTCGACGAGTTCCAGGACATTAATGCCGTGCAGTACCGTCTGATTAAAGCCTGGAGCAAGAACAGCGACAGCCTGTTTATCATCGGCGATCCGGATCAGTCCATTTACGGCTTTAGAGGCTCTGATTGCCGCTATTTTGACCGCTTTGCCGTGGAATTATCGGCGCAGCAGATCCGGCTGACGCAAAATTATCGCTCCACCCCGGAGATTCTGGCCTGCGCCAATGCCGTTATTGCCGGCGACGGACAGCCGCGCTGCCTGGAGCCCAACCGGCAGAGCGGCGCCAACGTGCGCCGTATCGCGGTTAATGATGATTTTGCCGAAGCGCTGTATGTTGCTAAAGAGATTAACCGTCTGGTCGGCGGTATTGATATGCTTGCCGCTCATCAGATCAAGACTTCTGCCCGCAAGAAAGCCGTTCATACCCGGGGGTTTGCCGACATTGCCGTATTGTATCGCACCAACCGGCAGGCGGCGGTCCTGGAGCAATGCCTGCAGACGGAAGGCATTCCGTATACGGTTGCCGGCAGAGGCGATTTTCTGTCTGATCCAACGGTATGGCAAACGGTCGCCTTTTTCCGGCTGCTGCTGAATCCCGGCGATCTGCTGTCACTCCGCATCTGCCTGCAGGCGGCCGGCTATCCGCCGCGGCTGGCAAAACTCTTTTTGGACGACTCGGCTGTCGCCAAAAGCACGGACGAGCTTGCCGGAATGCTGGCAGCGCTGCCAAACCCGCCGGCTCTCGACCCGGCCAATTGTTTAAGCGCCCGGCTGCGTCACTATGAACCGCTTGTCCGGGTAGAAAAGCCGGCGAGGCTGCTGGCTTCCTGGATTGATGACAATGGCCTTGGCGGCGTGCAAGCAATGGAACTGTTGTTGAATACCTCGCTTGTGCATGTAAAGATGGCCGATTTTCTGGAAAACCTGGCAATAGGCGGCGAGAGCGATATCCTGCGCAGCGGCGGCCGGCAATATACGCCGGACGCGGTCGCGCTGATGACGATGCACGCGGCCAAAGGCCTGGAATTCCCGGTCGTATTCCTGTGCGGCGTCAATGACGGGACAATCCCCCTGACCAATGGCGGCTACGAAGCGGACCTTGCCGAGGAAAGACGGCTGTTTTACGTCGGCCTGACCCGGGCCCAGGATGAGCTGTCGCTGCTGACCGCCCGCACGCCTTCACCGTTTCTTGCCGCGATGCCGCCGGCGTTGATCAGTTATGAGCAGCCGGCGCGACGGCCGGCGCGCGTCAGGCAGGACAGCCTGTTTGAATGATAACCAACAAGAAAAGAACCGCCTGACAACTGCTGTGTCCGGCGGTTCTTTCTATTTAGGCTGGGAAACGGCGCGATTCCGCTTGCTCGGCAGAGGCGGTATCTTCGAGATTGTTGCCGGCGGCTATCTGCCGGCTTTTGGCGTTTATTCTGGCAATGATCTCCCGCATATGGCGATTACTGCCGGAAATGATATCTTCCAGTGAGATGCTTTTGAATTGCAGCAAATCGGTTTTTGTCGTATAACCGATGGCTTCCGTCATCATTAAATACTCATCGGAAATATCAGTGGGAATGCCCATCGAGGCTACTTCTGTCCGCAGGCGTCCGGTTTCCTTTATTAATCCTGCTGTGTCACGGCCCTGCAGAGAAAATTCGAGTTTGCCCCATAATTCGACTGGTTTGTAAAGTGAATACTCGTATTGCATGAGCTGAGAGATATAGTCGGGTGCAATTGTGAATCCCAAGCCCTTAGCTCTTTTCATCCATTTAGTAGCTGGAAAGACTCCCGGCGGATTTACGATTACAGTGTCTGGTAGTGTTTCTCTGATCAAACTCATATCGGCGTCATAGACGTCCTGCAGGCTAACCCCGTCAATAACCGGCGTGGGATAAATCAGTGACAGGCCGATGCGGCAGCTCTGACCGACCGTCGCTGCGGCCAGTTTAACGCAATGAATCGTGTCAATGATTTCTTTCCTAGTGACCCCTTTATTCATTACTTTGTCATTAATTAAGTCGTGGCCGGTCTCGCCGCCCATGAATACCGCCCGAAGGCCGGCGCGGATCAGCAGGCAGTACGCCTCATAAACGGCCGGCGTAACCTTGGTTGCCCGGATAAACATGGAGAAATTGACAGTGATCCCCTCGGCCAGGATTGCCTCAGCAATTTCCCGGCCATGCTCGACCGGTGTTTCCGAGCTGCTGAACCGGAAGAAGGAAATCCCCAGCCGGCTCATTGTCCGGAACTCCTCAATAATTTCTGCTACCGGGCGCGGCAGATAAGCAGACGACTGCCGCGTGTGGGAGCAAAAATTGCACTGGTTCCAGGTGCAGCCCAGCCCGTCTACCAGTGTGTGGAATAACAGCTTGTCCGCTAAATCCTCGGGCCGATAACGGGGAATAATGAACTGCCGGCCGGTTGGCAGTTGGCCGGAGCAGGGCATGGGGCGGTAATTACCTGTCTGCACCAGGCGTGATGTACTGATTTGCTCATGAAACTGCCGCAGGAACTCAGCCTTATCGGCTGTTTGTTTGCTTAGTGCCAGCAACTGTTGCAGCAGCTCTTCGCCAGGCCCCATGATGGCTATGTCAAAATCCGTTCCGGCAAATATATGTTCGCCATAGACCTTGACCTGCGGGCCGCCGGCAATAATAACCGTTTCCGGGCAGGCGGCTCTGACTTTTGCCGCCAGCAGCCGGCTCCATTTAAACGAATCGCCGTACCAGACCTTGATCCCCAGCAGCCGGGTACGGTTCGTTTTTATCATAGCGCTGATTTCTTCCGCCCTTTGCTCCAGATAACGATGGCGATAATAAAGTGACAACGTTTGGATGGGCCAGCTCAGCAGCATCAGCAGCAGCCAAAGTAGTCGCCAGCCTTTGCGGTACAGTGTCATCTGCAGCGAGACAAGACCTTGCAGCAATCTGACGCACCAGTAAGGAACGCCGGTCTCAGTCGACGCTATTCTCTGTTCATCGATAACCTCCGTCCGGAAGCCCTTATCTTCTAAATAAGTGCGTAAAATGGCGAGGCCATTCTCCAACGCGGCGTCTGAAGCTATTCGCTGTCTTGGGGCCATGCTGTTAACCAACAATAAATCGAGCTTAGACTGCATCATTTGCTACCCTCCCCGTTGTTCAGCCGGTCAAGATTTTGCAATACCCGGCCGGCGATATCGGGATAGCGGTGGCGAAACTTGGGAAAGGCAATGCGGGATAATACTATTATTTCTGCTGGTGCTGCCGCAAAAATACTGTTTGTCTGGCGGCAACTTTCCTCAAGTCCTGCCGCGCCGAAATGCTGACCCGGCAAAATTGCGGCCGGGGTGACTGCTGATGGTCCTGTTGTCTCTAAGCTGCCGTTTAAAAGAATGTTTAGCTCGTTACTGGGATCTCCTTGGGTTATAATCTGATCACCGCTATGGCAGGGGGCAACCAGTCCGCATTTGTGGAGGAATTTCTTCGCGGCGTCCTCCGATAGGCCATCCAGCAGAGGAATCTGAAGGGGTGAGCCACCCAGCCTTCTACCCAATTCTGTCCATAATTCCTCTTCAGAAACTAGTTGCGAGTTGATAAATTTGCGGGTTTCTGGGAATTCACTGAAAAACCAACTTCTTACCTCTTGATTCAGGCCTGTCCGTTTGCGTGCTTGTCTGTAAAAGGGCGAATGCAACCCGCGCATATGGTCGACATCATCCACAAGCCAGACAATGGGCGTTATTAAACCGTATCCAGGATCGATAAAATTTCTGCTAAATCGATGTAAACCTACTTCCTCATAAAGACGAAGTAAGTACATATTGCAGCCGCCAAAGCTGAACTGCACTCGATATTCGCAATACAACTCATAAGCTTTGGCAATAACCAAATATAATACTTGCGAATTGCGGTACTCCGGTGCAACTACTACTTTTGTGCTAAGAGCGAAATTTTGATATTCTTTTCCCTCATAGAACTTTTGAAAACGCTTTAGTTCTAATTGTTCGACTAACTCTTCGGGAAATTTTTGGATTGGGCCAATGTTTACTCTAGCTGTTCCAACAATTTCATTTCCCGCTTTAACGCAAACCAACAGACTCCAATCATCCATTGCATCATATAGGAGTTCCTGAGTATGCGATTTTAGTTGCTTTGACATTTCTTCCACGTAGACCTGATAACGAAATGCGTATATTTCCTTTTTGTCAGCGGCATTTGTTGCAATCGTAACCGTAAATGATTGGAATTCGGCTGATTTGTGTTCAATTTTCGTTGTGTGTACTGTTTTGTTCATTGTTCATTTCTCCTTTTTTTGTTTATATAGGCACCCGCAATTAGATTTTCATCCTTCCCACCTCCCTTGCTAGAGAGATACGTTTATTTATGGCAAGGTTCCTATACAAAATGTAGAAAAATGACAATAAATGTAGAATTGTGAATTTATTTGTTGGAATATTGTAATTAGCACTGGTATATCGGAGGAATGAAAAACGTCCCCTAGTGTAGAGTAAATTCCTACTTAGGGGATCCAAACAGCTGAAATTTAAAACTGGCACTATTTTAATAGCGCCAGTCGATCAATATTTATTCTGTTATCTTTTGTACGTTATATTGGGTGACTTTGGATCAGGTTGATAGCAAGGGAATTTTGAAGCAGACATAGAACGTTGTCCCTAAATTACTGGTTTCAACTTTAATTTCAGCCTGATGCCGATGGGCAATTCGATAACACATTGATAAGCCTAATCCTGTTCCTTTATCCTTAGTTGTCAAAAACGGTTTACCCAGATTACTAAGAACATGCTCGGGAATACCGGTACCTTGATCTCTTACCGCCAAAATAATTTTGCCATCCTCTTCGGCGGTCCGGATTTGGAGATTACCGCCTGTCGGCATAGCTTCCAGCCCGTTGCGGACCAGATTTAGCAGTAACTGCCGAATTTCATTTTCATCCAGCCAAAGTTCGGGAATAGTGGCCAGCTCAAGGGTGACTTCCGATGAGGAGGAAATCGCGTCAGCCTGAATTAACGGCAACAAGGATTGGATAATACGATTTAAACAACAGCGCTTTAAATCAGAGTGCTTATCCTTTGCCAGACATAAATATTCCCGAATAATGTCGTTAGTCCGGTCTAATTCTTGTATCATCAGTTCGAACCGATCACGGTAATGATTAAAATCCTTTTTGCTGAGCAGCAATTGTAAATAGCCTCGTACGGTTGTCATCGGATTTCGAATTTCGTGTGCGACACTGGCAGCCATTTCACCTACAGTATTGAGCCTGTCAGCCCGAAGTGCAATTTGTTCTAGATTTTTGCGGGAGGTAATATCACGTAAGATTCCTTCCAGAGCTATAATTTTGCCATCAGCCGCGTAAATGGGCACACAGGTTTGCTCTACCCAAATTGTACTTTTGTCTCTTTTTATCAATCGAAACGAATGTGGTTGACGCTTTAGCTGATGGTCATGTAAAAAACGGTAAAATTGTGCTACATCGTCTGGATGAATTAAGCTAAGTAGCAAATTAGCATCTTCATAGTACTCTTCAGGTGTATAGCCCGTTACCAGATAAATTGAAGGGCTGGCATATTCAAATTTAGCAATAGGGAGCAACTGATAACGGTAAATGATATCAACAGCATTTTCTGTTAGAAGACGGTACTGCGCCTCTTTCTGAACTAAGTCTGCCCTTGTTTTTTCAAAATAGACTAATAATGTGGCGATAGCAACCAAAAGCCTGATAAGACTTTCAATCAAGTATCCCCAAGGCAAAAAGCCAGGAATATTAATTAGAAAAGGCATATCAAGAAAGTGGATGCCCCATAGAATAAACCCGTATCCAAGCAAATATTTACTAATAGTGTTTAATTGTAGATGCCGTATAAAGGTGATTCCTAGCCATATTCCTACAATCCCACCAAAGGAGGTAGCCGGTAAAATACGATAAAAAAATGATAAATCGAGTAAGCCGAATAAAACACTTAATAAGCAGGCAGAACCCGCATAATATAACCAGCGTCGATTTACTTGCTTTCCGATAAGAAGATAAGTTCCTTTAACAAATATCATAAGAACAATAAAGGTAAGAATTTGGAAAAGTGAAAACCAAAGCAAGGAGTCCATCCAAGGCAGTAATCCTGAGTCAAAAAGAATATTGCGTAGAAAAAGAAACAGCCAGCTCGTTATCCAGTAACCAAAATATCGATCCCGATAAACGAGATATAAATAAAGATAAATTAGGATCATTAAAATTGTTCCGATTATTGAACCAAATATTGACATCGTAACAAAATCCATCGTTGTATTTCCATTCCTCTACAATAATAGATCGAATAAAAAACTCTGATTTTAGGGAAAAGAATAAAAAGGTTTGACTAAGTACTTTTCTCAGTAACCAATGAAGATTCCTCCTGTTTTGTGAATTTTTGTAATACAAATAAAATTATTGGCGGAAATTATAAAATCTGATGAAAGTGTCAGGCTGCGCTGCGGGTTTAATCAGTGCTTACTAGCGTCAGTTGGCCGCCGACGGCTGACAGATCAGCTTGGCGCTAATGCCTGTTGGATCGAGCTCAAGCACAATATAGGAAAACCAGCGCTCCTGGCGCTTGGCGGTGAATGAGCCGGGATTAAGCAGCAGTGTTTTGTTACGGGTATAGATGGCAGGCTGATGACTGTGGCCGAAAATGATGATGTCAACCTGTTCGCCGGCAAACGTCTGCAGCGCTCTGTCTGGTGTCGTTTTTCCCTGGCCATGGCCGTGGACGATGCCAATGCGGTAGCCGGCAAGCGTGATTAGCCGCTTGGGCGGCAGGGCCAGCCTGATGGGCTCGGCATCGGCGTTACCCGCCACCGCCAGCAGGGGCATGCGCTCTTGCAGCGCCTGCAGGATTGCAGGGTCGGTAAAATCGCCGGCGTGGATCAGCGCGTCGGCGTCGCTGTGTCCGGCCAGCAGCAGGTCCAGCTTTTGCGGCGATTTTAAGTGCGTATCGGCAATAATTAGTACTTTCATAGAAGCCTCCTGTCACTTTTTCTACAATTACATGCAGCTTATCCTAAATCCTGCCGCGACATGCGGCTGGCATCCAGGCAAAATAAACGGGCACCTCACAACAACGTGAAGTGCCCGTTCTGGCAGGGCCAGAAGCTTCTATTGGAACAATTTCAGCAGGACGCCGCCATAGTGTTGAATGACAGGGGCGAAAACCAGAGACACGATCGTCATCAGCTTCAGCAGAATGTTCATGGCCGGTCCCGACGTGTCTTTGAAGGGATCGCCGATGGTGTCGCCGACTACGGCCGCTTTGTGGGCGTCGCCGCCCTTGCCGCCGTGGACGCCGCTCTCGATGTACTTTTTGGCGTTATCCCAGGCGCCGCCGGCGTTGGCCATAAAAATGGCAATCAGGATACCGGTCACTACCGCGCCGGCAATAAAGCCAGCCAGCGTTTCACCGCCCATTAACAGGCCGACAAGCAGCGGCAGAATAATTGCCAGACCGCCGGGCAGCAGCATTTTTTGCAGCGCAGCCGCAGTGGAGATATCGACGCAGGCCCGGTAGTCGGCCTTGCCGGTGCCGGCAAGCAGTCCCGGTATTGTCCGGAACTGGCGCCGTACTTCCTCAATCATCTCAAAGGCAGCGGCGCCGACCGCTTCCATCGTCAGGGCGGCAAAGATAAACGGCACCATCGCGCCGCCCAGCACGCCGGTCAGTACCAGCGGGTTCAACAGGTCAATCGTCTCCAGATCAACCGCCTGGGCGTAGGAGGCGAACAGAGCCAGTGCGGTTAAGGCGGCTGAGCCAACGGCAAAGCCTTTGCCGACAGCGGCGGTGGTATTGCCGACTGCGTCAAGCTTGTCCGTAATTTCCCGGACTGACGGCGGCAGCTGCGACATTTCGGCAATGCCGCCGGCGTTATCCGAGATCGGCCCATAAGCGTCGATCGCGATTGTCATGCCCGCTGTCGAGATCATGCCGACAGCCGCCAGTGCTACCCCATACAGGCCTGCCGTCACATTAGCGCTTCCACCCATAACAAAGAATGAGGTCAGCATACCGGCAATGATAAACAGAATCGGCCACATCGTCGAATACATGCCAACCGCCAAACCGGAAATGACCGTTGTCGCCGGCCCGGTTTCGGCCTGCTTGGCAATCTTAACGACATGACTGTAGTCGCTGGAGGTATAAACTTCCGTGACCTTCCCGATGGCCATACCGGTGATCAGGCCGGTGCCGAGCGCGCAGAAAGCCTTCAAATCACCAAAGAAAATCTGGCTGAGAAAGCCGGCGGCAGCCAGCGTCAGGCCATCGGCAATATAAGTGCCAAGATTGAGCACAGACTGGGGATTTTCATTTTTGCTGCTGCGGCTGATCAGGATGCCGATAATGCAGGCGATAACGCCAAAGCCGTATACGGCGAACGGGAACATTACGCCGCGGCTGTCAGTGTAAAGAATAGCTCCCAGCGCCACTGCGCCGATCAGGGAGACGACATACGATTCAAACAGATCCGCGCCCATGCCGGCGACGTCGCCGACGTTGTCGCCGACATTATCGGCAATAACCGCCGGATTGCGGGGATCGTCCTCGGGGATGCCGGCTTCCACCTTGCCGACCAGATCCGCTCCCACATCGGCGGCTTTGGTGTAGATGCCGCCGCCGACACGGGCAAACAAGGCAATGGTGCTGGTGCCGAGACCGAACCCGGTCAAAACGCCGATATCCCCCTGGAAGGCCACTATGCACAGCCCCAGACCCATCAGGCCAAGGCCGGACACCGACATGCCCATGACAGCGCCGCCGGAAAAGGCTACGCGCATAGCCTGGCTGATGCCGCTGAGGGCGGCCTGGGTTGTCCGGACATTCGCCTTGGTCGCCGCTTTCATGCCGGAATAGCCGGCCAGCAGTGAGCAAAAGGCGCCAAGGATGAAAGCCGCCGCCGTTTGCCAGTTGATCAGTAAGGCTAAAACGGGAACCGCCATGGCGATGAATACGGCCAGATAGCGGTATTCGCGATGTAAAAACGCCATCGCCCCTTCTTCGATGTACCCGGCAATTTCCTGCATCCGTTCGTTCCCTGTGGCCGCGTTTTTGATGCCCGCGGCCAAAAAGCAGGCAAATGCCAGTGACACCGCTCCTGCTGCGATTGAATAGAATAAAACTTCCACGCAACTCCTCCTTATCCTGATACGATATCTATAACATAAACAAAGTCCGCCTAACTCCCATACACCCTGTGCGTATACGGCTGAGGGGACTATTGCTGCTGCCCGCCGCCGGGACCGGACGCGGCCGCGAAACAATAAGCGCGAACTACATTGGAGGTGATTGGAGAATATAAATAAGATTATTGCTTATATTCTATCAAATTAGCGGTTATTTGACAAGTTTCGGCGATTTTTCTTTTGCGGCTCAAATGGTTGCTGTTGCAATGGATTCAGGCTTGACTGCCCCAAAAGGGCTTGTTACAATTTTTGTATACAGCAATCAAAGCGGCGATGACGCGCGCATAGGAGTTTTTGACGATGGAATGGTTGAAATCGGCAGCTTATTTTGCTTTAGCCGGCGTTCTGGAAATCGGCGGCGGCTATTTGATCTGGCTTTGGCTCAGGGAGGACAAGAGTATTTATTACGCGGCAATCGGGGCGGTGATTTTGGCCTTGTACGGGATTGTCCCGACCCTGCAGCCGGCTAATTTTGGTCGTGTCTACGCCGCTTACGGCGGTGTCTTTGTCGTATTATCAATCTTATGGGGCTGGGGCGTTGACAAGGTCGCGCCTGACCGTTTCGATATCATTGGCGGTGCTATCTGCCTGGCGGGGGTACTGGTTATTATGTACTGGCCCCGGGCCTGAGCCGTGTCGCCGCCTCTTGTCGGGCGGCGGCGCTTGCGCTATAATTGACATAGTAGTTGGAAAATTTCGTCTACTGTTTTGGTAGGCTTGCGAACAACAGCGCCGCATGACCGGAAACCCGTTCGCGGCGTGCTGACACTGCGTTTTATCACGCGGCTGTGCCGGTTCGGCGCATCCTGATAGGTTCCGGGGTGATTAATGATGGCGGTCGGCAAGCCGTTTTGTAATTTGCAAACAAAAATTACCCTTTTGGTCTGCAGTGTTGTCAGTCTGGCGCTGCTGGCGGTCAGCCTGCTTATCACCGGCAGTATTGCCGCGGTCGTGACTGATGGCATTGGCGAAAACGCGGCCGATATCGCCCGGATGATGGCGCGTTCAGAGGTCGTGGTCAGCGGCCTGACCGGCAATAGGGACGAAGCCGATATCCAGAGTTTCGCCACTGTGATCCGCCAGGCGACAGGTGTCGAATATATTGTGGTTATGGACATGAACGGAACCCGCAAGTCGCATCCCAATACCGCTAATATCGGCCGCAAATTTGTCGGCGGCGACGAAGGGCCGGCGCTGCTCGACGGCCGCGAATATACATCAACCGCCACCGGTACCCTGGGGGTATCGCTGCGGGCGTTTGCCCCGGTATTTGACGGCGATGGCCGCCAGATCGGGGCGGTATCGGTGGGGATCCTGCTTGACAGTGTGCAGCAGATGATCGCCCAAAGTCAGCAGATCATCTACCTGGCTACCGGTGTCGGCCTGCTGGTAGGGATGATCGGCGCGCTGGCACTGGCCCGCAATGTGAAAAATACCATGTTTGGTCTGGAACCGTTTGCTATTGCCGAGCTGCTGGAGGAACGCAACGCCATGCTGCAGTCGGTGCGGGAAGGTGTTTTGGCTATCGACCGGAACGCCCGCATTACCATGGTTAATGGCGAGGCGATCCGGATCTTTAATCTGGCCGGCATCGAAACAGAGTTGATCGGCAAGCGGGTTGACGACCATATCGTCAACTCCCGCTTGCGGGAAGTGCTGGAGACCGGCCGGGTGGAGCTGGATCAGGATCAGGATATTAACGGCGTGGCCGTTCTGACCAATCGCATGCCGATCAGGGTCAACGACCAGATTGTAGGGGCGATAGCCACCTTTCGCGATAAATCGGAATTCCGCCATCTGGCCGAGCAACTGACCGGCATCCGCAATTACGCGGAAGCGCTGCGGGCGCAGGCGCATGAGTTCATGAATAAGCTGCATGTCATCCTTGGCATGGTCCGTCTGCAGTGCTACGATGAGCTGAGCGGTTACATCAACGGCATCGCCAGGCAATACCAGGCCGAGGTCGGCTTTGTCGATCACCGGATCAAGGATCCGGCCTTGGCCGGATTTCTGCTGGGCAAGCTGAGCCGGGCCAGGGAGCTTGGTATCGATCTGGTGCTGGCGGACGAAAGCTGTCTGCCCAGGCCAGCCGATCCGGAGCTTATCCATGAACTGATTACCATTGTCGGCAATCTGATTGATAATGCCATGGAAGCCGTCGCCCAGTCGCCGCATAAACGGATCGATCTCTGGCTCGACTACCGCGATGGCAGGCTGTTTCTGGCGGTGGAGGATAGCGGTGCCGGCATTGCCGCCGATGCCTGTGAGGCTATATTCGAAAAAGGCTATTCAACCAAAGCGGCGGGCCGCGGCCTGGGTTTATTCTTAGCCCGGCGCAGCGCCAATAAACTGGGCGGCCGGCTCGAAGCGGTATCCGAGCCGGGTAAGGGAGCGAGGTTCCAGGCGGAATTGCCTTATTACGTGAGGTGACGCAGATGATCAGAGTCCTGATTGTGGAAGATGATCCCATGGTTGCGGAGTTTAACCGGCGTTATCTGGCCCAAATCGACGGGTTTGTCCTGGCGGCGACTGCGGCCTCTGCCGCTGACACCCTGCTATTTCTGGAAAAGCAGGAGGTGGATCTGGTTTTACTGGATATCTTTATGCCGCAAATGACCGGTCTGGAGCTGCTGGCTAAAATCCGCGCCAGTGATAAGAGCGTCGATGTCATTGTCGTATCGGCGGCCTGTGACCGCTACAGCATTCAGAAGGCGCTCCGCTACGGCGCTGTCGATTACCTGATCAAGCCGTTTGAGTTTGAGCGGTTTAATTCGGCGCTGGCGGCTTACCGGGACCGGGCGGCGTTTATGTGCGGCCGGGACACGATCCGCCAGGCGGAGTTGGACCGGAAAATCCTGCTGAAGGAGCAGCTTCTGACCGAATTGCCAAAAGGTCTTTGTCTCAATACTTTAAGCGCGGTCTGGAATAGCGTGCGGACCGGCGCGGGCAGCAGCTTTACGGCTGAGGCGATGGCGGGGCAGGTCGGCATTTCCCGCGTCTCGCTGCGCAAGTACCTGAAATTCCTCATGCAGCTGGAACTGGTGCATATGGAGGTCGCGTTCGGAGCAATTGGCCGGCCGGTGTACAAGTACCGCTGCGTCAATCCTCAATCCGATTTCCTCAGTCATTTTTAAGCGCCGGCCGCAGCCGTTGCAAGAGCCCGGAATGCGGGAGCAGGTTGACGATGGAGACGGGCAAAGGCGGAGAGTTGCCGCTGTGGGGGAGGAAAAGGCAAGGCGCAAGAAAACGATTCCACGGAGGACACAGAGGGTACACGGAGGGCACGGAGGTTAAACGGGGATTTTTACCAATACCCATAACCCTCTGTGCACCTCGGCGTCCCTCTGTGTCCTCCGTGGAGCCGTTATCTTCGTCTTTGCCCCATTCATCCTCCGTGGGAGCGATTCCGGCGTGCCTTGGCACGCCTCTTTTTTTAATTACTAAACAGTTGCTTAACTTGGCAATGTGTTTTTCAACTTATTTAAACTTTACTGGACGCCTGAAAGGAGTACGATACAAATAAGTCTGCGCGGTCAGCGGCAGGCGGACGACTGTTGGCCATGCAGATAAATGTGAGAAGACGGGAGGCGTTCTGCTGTGAGTAAAAAGCAATTGTATGGTCTGATTACCATTGGCGCCGGCGTACTGATCTGGTTTTTACCCGTTCCCGCCGGGCTCAAGCCGCAGGCATGGCAGCTGTTTGCCATTTTTACCGCCACCATTCTTGGCTTTATTCTTCAACCCATACCGATTGGCGCTATTGCCTTTATCAGTGTCGGCCTGGCCGGGCTGCTGAAGGTGATCAGCCCGGCCGAAGCCTTGTCAGGCTTCGGCAATACGACGATCTGGCTGATCGTGTCGGCGTTTCTGTTTGCCAAAGGCTTTATCAAAACCGGCCTGGGCCGGCGCATTGCCTACCGGATTATGAGGCTGATCGGCGACAGCTCGCTGAAACTGGGCTACGCCATGGTGCTCAGCGACCTGGTCATCGCCCCGGCCACTCCCTCCAATACCGCCCGTGCCGGCGGCATCCTTTATCCGGTTGTCCGCAGTCTTTGTTCGGCGTTCGATTCCGAGCCCGGTGCCTCCTCCCGCAAAATTGGCGCTTATTTAATGAAAACAACCTTTCAGGGCAATTGCATCACTTCCGCCATGTTCATTACGGCCGTCGCTCCTAACTCGCTGGTTGTGGCGCTGGCGGCGCAGACCGCCGGTGTTCATATCAGCTGGGGAACCTGGGCCATAGCCGGTATTGTTCCCGGTCTGGCGGGACTGCTGGTCACTCCTTATATTCTCTATAAGCTCTATCCGCCGGAAATTACCCGCACGCCGCAGGCAAAAGCGCTGGCCGGCAGGGAACTGGAAAAGATGGGACCGATGGCGCGGGGGGAAAAGATCGTTGCCGGCGTGTTCATCCTGGCGCTGCTCCTGTGGGCGACCGCTTCGCTGACGAAGCTAGACGCGACAATGGTCGCCATGAGCTGTGTCGGCATCATGCTGATCGGCCAGGCAATCGAGTGGAAAGATGTCATTGAGGAAAAGGGCGCCTGGGATACGCTGATCTGGATGGGCGCGTTGATGAGTCTGGCGGGGGCGCTGAATAAGCTGGGCATGATCGCCTGGTTCGCCAAGCTGGTCGGCGGTGCGTTGACCGGCGTCTCCTGGTGGGTTGCTCTTGGTATCCTGCTGTTGGCCTACATGTATTCGCACTACGCGTTTGCCAGCCTGTCGGCGCATGTCACTGCCATGTACGCCGCTTTTCTGGCCGTCGCCGTCGCCGCCGGCGCGCCGCCGTTCTTAGCGGCTATGAGTCTCGGCGTGATTTCAGCCCTGTACGGCGGCCTGACGCATTACGCAACCGGGCCGGCTCCCATCTATTTCGGCTCCGGCTATATTCCGCAGGGAACCTGGTGGAAGCTTGGCTTTATTTTATCAATCAGCAATCTGGTCATTTGGATTGGGCTGGGCGGCTTCTGGTGGAAACTGCTTGGCCTCTGGTAATTCCACGGCCGGGCTGTGCGCCGCCGCAGGCTGTACGGAAACGGTTTAGCCGCAAAAAGGGACGCAAGGATACCGTTCTTACGGTAGCTTGCGTCCCTTTTATGCGGCGGGGACTGCTAATCGGCGCGTTCCTTGTCCGCAGTCTTGCTGATAACGGCGGCAGACCTGTCGGCGCTGAGTGAATCGCCCAGCTGTTTAATTGTCTGCCGCATTTTTTTCTGGTAGTAGCCGGTCAGGGCAAACATGCGGGTATCCAGGAAAAAGTCCGGGCGGGAGTTGGGCAGCGGCTTGTCCTTGCGGTCCTCTGCTGCCAGCGCCAGCGGGCCGGCGGCGCCGGAGGCGGTGGCAGCCGTTTTCTCTGTCTCATCGCAATGATCGTCGGCGGCGGTCTCCTCCGGGTCTTCCTTCTTTTTTTCCGTCGCCTCGCCAACCAGAATCTTCATGTTTTTGCCGATTACGATATAGGTATAGACTTTGCCGTTGGCCCGGACAGTGAGATATTTCCAGCCGCCGGCGCCATTCCCGGATTCCCCGGAGTCCTGCCTGTCCTGACGGCTGCCGACAGCCGCCGGCGATAGGGGCGAAAGACTGTGAATAGCCATGCGCATTCCTTCTTCCGTACAAAAGTCATTTCACCTGTACTATCGGCATTTCAGCCAATAATCTTAATCCGCTTTTGGCCGTCAGGCTATAAAGCCGCCGCGTCGGCGTCATGACCTGCCGGCTTCCGCCCACTTGCCGCCAGCAGCCTGACAAATTCGTTTGCCGGCTGCCGCAAAATGGTGTCAGGTTGATCATATTGCACAATTGCGCCTTCATTCATAACCAGCATTTTCGTTCCCAGACGGACCGCTTCGCTAATATCGTGAGTGACAAACACGACCGTAATGCCGGTCTGCCTGTGGATGCGGGCAATTTCCGCCTGCAGTTGTCCGCGGGTAATGCCGTCGACGGCGCCAAACGGCTCATCCATCAACAAAATCTCCGGCGATGCCGCCAATGCCCGGGCAATGCCCACCCGCTGCTGCTGTCCCCCTGACAGTTCGCCGGGATAGCGCTGCAGCAGCGACTCGTCCAGGCCGACAAGCTTCAGCCATTTCCGGACGGCTTGACTGGTTTTGCGGCGGTCATGCTTATTTAACAGCGATGGCACATAGGCAATATTCTTCTCTACCGTCATATGCGGGAAAAGAACGCTGCCCTGAATCGCGTAGCCGATATTGCGCCGCAGCGCGATCAGATCGCCGCCGGCGATATCGCGGCCGTTGATCAGGACTCGGCCGCTGTCAGGCAGAATCAGGCCATTGATCATTTTTAAAACAGTGGTTTTGCCGCAGCCGGAAGAGCCGATCATGGTGACAAATTCACCCTGGCCGACCGTCAGGCTGAATTGCCTGACCGCCACCTGCTTGCCGTAGGTCTTCCGGATGTTGATCAGTTCGATTGCCGCATCCATCGACAGTCCTCCCTAACGCAAAAGTCCCGCCCCGCGCAGGAAGCTGCCGGCCACGGCCTTTGGCTCCCGCGCCTGTACCTCAACCTGATAATTCATTTTGGCCATCATCTCGTCGCTGATCAGGCCGGTCAGCGATTCCAGCGTCCGCTTTAGCTGCGGATGCGCGGCGGCGGTTTGGCTGCGAATGACATTACCGCAGCGATAAGACGGATAGAATTGTTTGTCGTCGCGCAGGACGACCACCTGTGCGGCGCTGAGCTGTCCGTCGGTGGTAAAGATATTCATTACATCGATTTTCCCCTGATTGATTGCCTGGTATTTGAGGCCGATATCCAAATCGGCCGTCGCTTTAAACCGGAAGCCGTAAGCCCGGCAAAGCGGCGCATAACCGTCCTCTCGCTCAAAAAAGTCATATTCGGCGCCAAATATCAACTGGTCGGAAACAGCGGCCAGATCGGAATAGGTTTTAAGCTGATAACGGTCAGCCAGTTCTTTTCTCACCGCCAGTCCATAGGTGTTGTTGAACCCGTACATGCCAACCCACGCCAGCTGCAGCTGCTGACGGTAGGCCGCCGCCAGCGCCGGGAAGCTGCTTTCGTCATACTGAGAGTTCTCCTTCAATACCATGTTCCAGGCGGTGCCTGTGTACTCGGGGTAAATATCGAAGTCGCCTGCCAGCATGCCCGGATGAATATTGGAGGTGCCGCCGCCGACTCCTTGGGTCAGGCGTACCCGCAGGCCCGTATCCTGCTCGATTAACAGCGCCAGCATCTCACCGATAATATATTGTTCGGTCATTGGTTTGGTGGCAATATTGATTGTTGGTCTGGAATCCACGTGCGAGAATACCGCCAGAATCAGTCCCGCACTGAGCACGAGGGCGACCGCCGGCTGCGGCGCGACACGGCGGCTATTGCCGGAGCGGCGGCGGGCGATGCGGGCCTCGGCGACGCCCAGAACCACGTCGGCGGCAATAGCCAGCAGCGCGATCAGCAGGCTTCCCGCCAGCGTCATTGCCGCGTTGTTAGTGGTAATGCCCCTGTAGATTGCTACCCCCAGGCCGCCGGCGCCGATGAACGAAGCAATGCCGGCCAGGGCGATCGTCATGGTCAGCATATTGCGAATGGCGGCCATCACTACCGGCATCGCCAGCGGCAGTTTAATCCGCCGCAGCAGCTGCAGGCGGGTACTGCCCATCCCCTCGGCTGCCTCCACCAGTCTGGCGTCAATGCCGACAATGCCTGTATAGGTGCTGCGCACCATTGGTAAAAGCGCGTAAAGGCTCAGCGCGATAATCGCGGTCGTATCGCCAATGCCGGTAACAGGGATTAAGAAGCCCAGCAGGGAAATCGCCGGAATGGTATACAGCCAATTGACCGCGCCCAGGGTCAGTTTGGCAAACCGCCGGTATTCGCTGATCAGGATGCCGGTCAGCATGCCCAGGACAACCGCTATCGCACCGGCGGTCAGCGAAATCCGCAAATGATCGATAAATAAATTGCCGAAAAACTCTTTGCGGGCAAGCAACAACAGGAAAACCTCTGTCAGCATAGTCAGGAGCTCCTTTGCGGTGTCAGCCGCCGCGGACCGCGGCGATCAGAATAAGCGTCCTTTTACTGTATTCGCGCCGGCGGCAAAATAGTCTAACCTGCTGACGCCGGCATTTGCGCTTTAAATAAAGCAATCCCGTATCTACAACTGTAAATACGGGATTTACAACGCCGGGATTTTTAGCTAAGCGAATGAACCGGTCGAATGCGCTGCCTGAATTAACTGTGCTTACCTGGCATAAGCAGCCGGAAACAGCCGGCTGAGCTTTTGTATTATATTTTCACATACAGGAATAAGCTATACTGAGCGGGCCGAATGCTCCCAGGACGGTTAGCCACTGCCTTATCAGAGGGGGTGGTCTAATGACTATTTATGAAGCACTGACCTTCGCCGTCTCTTTTGCCACATTGCTGGTTTTAGTCGCCTTCAACAGGAAGTAGCCGCTTCTGCTTAGCAGTGCGGCTATTTCCATAAGCTGAAAACATGGGCTAACCGTTTGGCGGTTAGGCCGCTTGCCGGGACTGACGCGCTGCCACGCGTCAGTCCTTCCTTATAATATACGCAGGCAAGGGAAAATATGCAATTGGGGCAGCGGGAATTTATCGCGGCCATTGCTCCGCAGCAGGCAACGTTTCTACTTTTGCCAAACGTTGCAAAAGCAGGCAAAAAAATTTTGCCCCTATGCTCCGGGAGACTCGGAGGAACGACGCCTTCCTAAACTGTCCAGGGGCGGTTCGCCACCTACTCGCTTCGCTCAAACACAGACGGTTCTTAACGGAAGTCGCCGTCCCTCCGGCCTGCGGCCCGTCTCCATCCCGCAACGGGGTACGGGAATACGAAGTCCGGAATTAGGAAATGGACAAAATAGCCCGGTCAACTTACCTTACTGCCGTAAGTGGTTGCCCTGGCAGCGCGGGATTAATAGTTGACACCGATTTTTGCAAGGCGTACAATCAAAGGTAATACGTTGTCAGCAAACGGCCGGTACTCCGGCCGTTTGCTGATCGACAGCGATTTCAGGGCAAGGATATTTTCTGCAAGATCGTTCTGCGGTTCTCCTTTCGCCTTAAACACATTGAGCCTGGCGGCTGTACACGGCTTCGCCGGCTCACTACGGACAATGGAGAAAGGGGATCAGACAATGCCAGTTGGCGTTATTGTAAATTCCATATCTATTTTTGCGGGCGGCTTGCTGGGCGCGATGCTGGGCAATGCCATTCCCGAGCGGCTGCGGCAAACGCTGCCGCTGATTTTCGGCGTCGCCTCCATGACCATGGGCAGTGTCAGCATGGTGAAGCTGCAGGCGCTGCCGGCAGTGATTCTGGCACTGATCATTGGCACCTCGTTAGGCGAATTGATTAATGTGGAAAAGGCCATTGAGCGTGCCGCCGCCAAAATTCGCGTTGTTATTGAAACGCTATTGCCGGGCCGGGGCGGCCGCGATAATCAGGAAGACTTTATGGAGCAGTTTGTTGGCGTTCTGGTGCTGTTTTGCGTCAGCGGCACCGGTGTATTCGGCGCTTTGCAATCCGGCATGACCGGCGATCATACAATCCTGCTGACCAAATCGATTCTGGACCTGTTTACAGCCGCTGTTTTTGCCGCTTCACTGGGTGTTATCGTTTCTCTGATTGTGATTCCGCAATTTATTGTGATGATGGCCCTGTTTTTGAGCGCGGCGGTGATTATGCCGCTGGCGACGCCGGCTATGCTGGCAGACTTTACCGCCACCGGCGGTGTGTTGATGCTGGCTACCGGCTTCCGGATCAGCGGCATCCGGTCATTTCCCATTGCGAATATGCTGCCCGCCATGCTCCTTGTTATGCCGATTTCATTCCTCTGGACCAAGTACCTGATGTAGCGGCTGCGCACCGTATTGCGCTGCTGAAGCGGGACAGACCGAATGATTATCGAATAAAAGATTAAGGGAGGTTGTGCCATGATTCAGGAATTAATTGTCCGTAACCGTTCGTATCGCAGATTTTACGATGAGCCGGTCAGCCGTCAGACTTTGGAGCAACTGGTTGACTGCGCCCGGCTATCGGCATCGGGTGCCAATAAGCAGCCCTTAAAATATGTGCTTGCCTGCGAGCGGGAACGCAATGACGCTATTTTCGGGACACTGGCCTGGGCCGGCTACCTGCCGCAATGGCCGGGACCGGTTGAAGCTGAACGGCCAACCGCCTATATTATCGTTGTGGCTGATAAAGAGATTGGTCCGGCCGGCATTGATCATGGCATTGCCGTGCAGAGCCTGCTGCTGGCGGCGGTGGAAAAAGGGCTGGGCGGCTGCATTCTGGCCAGTGTGCAGCGGGATAAGCTGGCAAGCTTGCTGAAGCTGCCGCCACGCTACGAAATTTTGCTTGTACTGGCTCTGGGTAAGCCTAAAGAACAGGTTCAGCTTGAAGAGCTGCCCTCTGACGGCTCTGTGAAATACTGGCGTGACGAACAGCAGGTGCATCATGTGCCGAAGCGGACGCTGCGGGACAGCATTCTTGATCTGTAAGCTGCGGATTCTTTTTATCTCTGCGTCGCTTTTCTCAGCCTATGGTCCGTTTTTTGCGGCTGGACGCCGCCGCAATATTGTTTTATACTATATGCAGATAGTTGATTAGCGACAGCTGAAGGCTACAAGGGTCGGATGACCTTTGTAGCCTTTTTCGGTTTACTGGGGAGGCGGGGCTGCTGCCGTTAATACACGCATTGCCGGAGGGGGATCGCATTGGATATAAAAAAAATGAAGTGGATCGCGGCGGTTGTGCCGGCAATTTGCATTGGCCTGTTCGAATTTGCCAGACATGAGTTATTACATATCATCTCTATGAGCTGGGGCAATGTGTTAGTGGCGGCTTTGACCGGCCTGCTTTTTATTTTGTTCTCCCACGGTATTTTCGCCTTGATGGAAAACCTCTACGGCAAGCTGCAGCGGGAGAAACAGGCGACTGCGGTGTTGCAGGAGCGTTACCGCATAGCCCGCAATCTGCATGACAGTATTGCCCAGTCGCTGTTCTATATGAATGTAAAAATTATGGAGATTGAGTGTGCCTGCAAAAATGGCCGCCCGCCCTGGCCGGCCATCAACGAGTTGCGGGAGGCTATCCACTTTTCCGATACTGAGCTGCGGCAGCATATATTTGCCTTGCAAACAGTGACGGCTGATGCTCAGATCGATCTTCCCGACGCCATCAATAAACACCTGCGCCAGTTTGAGATACAAAACGGCGTCAACGTAAAGCTGACCGTTGCTTGTGGTCGCGGGATCCCGTTAACTAGCTATGAATGCAACCAACTGCTCCATGTTTTTCAGGAATTGCTATTCAATATTCGCAAGCATGCCGCGGCCACGCGGGTAGAGGTCAGTCTGGCCGAAGCCGGCGGGGATCTTGTCATGACTATTGCCGACAATGGCAAGGGCTTTATGGCGGCGGAGCAGCTGCGCCGTAAAAATGCATTCGGCTATAAGCTGCTGGAGCAGGACGTCCGGTCAATTGGCGCCAGTCTCAGCATTGACAGCAGACCCGGCGCCGGCACTACTGTGACAGTTATCAAGAGTACAGAGAGGGAGCGGTCAGCGTGAATAGTAAAGTATTAATCGTTGACGACCATCTCCTGTCGCGCCGGGGAATCGCCAGTATTGTCGCCGCCAATCCCCTGTTTAAGGTTGTCGGCGAGGCTGGCGGCGGAAGTGAGGCATTGGCGAAGGCCGAACAACTGATGCCGGATCTTATCTTAATGGATATCCGTATGCCCGGCGGTGATGGACTGGAAGCGACCAGCAGGATCAAGGCTGTTATGCCGCATATTAAAATCATTATTCTGAGCGTTTCCGATGATGTTCAGGACTTCTTCGAAGCGATTAAGCGAGGCGCGCAGGGATATCTGCTCAAAAATATGGAGCCGGAGTACTGGATGGACTATATCGTCAGCATCTCCCGGGGTGAAGCCCCCATTTCGCGAGCGCTGGCCGTCAAAATTCTGCAGGAATTCGCCGGGCAAAAACCGTCTGCTGCCGACAGCCGTTTATCGGAACGGGAGTCGGCAGTTCTGCGGCTGGTCAGTCAGGGCCTGGGCAATAAGGAAATCGGCGAAAGGTTGTATATTAGTGAAAGTACGGTGAAAAACCATTTGCGCAGTATCCTTGATAAACTGCATCTGCGAAACCGGATGCAGCTGATTGCCTTTGCCTATCAAAATGGTTTGGCTGCGCCCCTGCGCAACTAACTCGTTGTACATAATTATGTCGCCTTTGAGGGATAAAAGCGATAAAAGTTAGGCGGAGCTATGCGGCTCAATATCCGGGGGACCGCCTGTCCGCGGCGACAAGTCCGGTTGGGACCGCCGCCTGACCAGCAGGCGTTGATAGTGGCCTGCCGCCAGCAGACCACCTGTCGTCAGTGCGGCGATTGCGCAGCTGCCGCCGCAAGCGCCGCAGACGCCGCTGCAGCCAACTGCCGACAGCGGCAGGAGTGCGGGCAGATTCACCAAGGCTGCCGCGCTTAGACCCCAGCGCAACTTGATCAGACGTTTCATGGTTTTACCTCGCTGGCAACCGTCGGTTGCGGCAGGCTGACAGGGGCAGGAGAATCCTGCCAGCCGTGGTTGCCTCTGCCGTAAGCGATTGCCTGGCAGGGGCAGGCCGCTTCACACTGCCGGCAAGTCAGACAGTTATGAAGCGCATAGGTTAACGATGGTCCTGACTGTGCCAAAGCCCCCATCGGGCAGCTGCGAACGCAACGGCCGCAGTGGACACAGTCATTGCGGCGATAACACAGCTTATAGGTAAAGCCCAGCCGCGCGCCCAGACTGTGAGCCGCGCTCTGCACCGCTCCCACCGGACACAGATAACTGCAAAAGCCGCGGCCTCCCCGGGCAAAAACACCTAACAGCAGCAGCCATAAAAAGCCGGTAATAATGGCGGTGGAGACTAGTACCCCCGTATCGCGGTGGATACCGGCGATAATCAGCCGCTGCAGGAAGGCGTAATTGCATAGTGAGCAGGCGATGGTCCCCGCCAGAAACGGCGATGCCAGATATCCCGCCAGGAAGCCATAACGGATGGGAACCGGCGGCACGGTCTTTTGCCAGTCTAGCTTAAACCGGTCTGGGACCAGGCGGCTGAGATATTCCGGCAAAGCGCCGCTGGCGCACAGGCGGCTGCAGAAAAAGGGACCGAGCAAAAAGCTGCCCGCCAGCAACAGCAGAAGAGAGATTCCCGTTATGGACAGCAGCCCCGGCGCTGTTCCTGTCAGCAGTTCCTGCAGCGGTATTCGCAGGCAGAAGCTGTGGATGTCGGCGGCTACAGACGTGTTTAGCAGATAGGCAAGCGCCTTCTGGTAATAGGCAAAGGGGGCAAAGAACAACAGGATGCCCGCGAGATATCCGACAGGCCGTTTTAGCTTATTCATTTTCCCCTCCTTGCTGCCGGTGATGCGCGGCATCGGCAGTATCGTCGCCCGTGCCGTGACCTACTGCGTTGGACAGGTGAACCGGTGTGAGCCCAAGGACTGCGCCGCTGTTGGCGTCGATTACCCGCAGCTCGCCTAGCGGCTGCCGGCAGGGCAGTGCCTGTATCAGTTCTACGCTGGCATTCAGTCGCAGCGTACGGCCGGGGCTGATCAGGCGGCTTAGCCGTCCGGTTGGCGTTTCAAATGTCGCCGCGCCGGATTCGAGAATTACCTGACCGGGAAATTTGGCGGCAATCACGGTTACCGGGAGCGGCTTCGGGCTCTCGTTCTTAACCGTATACCTGATCAGCAGTTTGCCGGGCTGCGTCCAGCGTTTAGGCAACCCCTGGATGGCGGGATCGAGAACCAAAGGCGCGGTGCGGTGCAGGTCGCCCGGCGCAACCGTGATCGACGCATTTGCCCGCTCTGACGCTGCCGACTTGGTATAATAGGAATAACTGGCGGCAAGCGTAAAGCCCACAACGAGTGAAATTACGGTTAGTAAAACCGGGTGGCGCCGCTGGGGCTGAAGTTGTTTCATTGTCTGCCTCCTTACATTGTTGTATGCGGAAAAAGAAGGCTGAACGCGTACGGTTGCGTTCAGCCTTCGGTCGTCAATCCAATCAGCTATACAATAATCATAGAAATATTCCGGCTGTTAGGCAATAGTACTTTCAGACAATCCTGTTGTCCTGAAGACCTGACTTGTCATTCTGGCAGGAGCTTGCCTTCCGGTTTGACAGCGGCCAGCTAGTAGGAGTTAATTGTTAACCATTAAATTTAAAATGGTTGACTAAACTAACAGCTTATTCTATACTTTTTACAGCATATATCGATCTGATCAACAGGAGTGGATGTTCACATGAGACAAAACGCGGCGGCAACGACTGACTTGGTTTATTCGGCGTTTTTTACGGCGCTGATTGCGCTGTTGGGGATTATTTCGATTCCACTGCCGTTCAGTCCGGTGCCGATTACCGGTCTTAATTTGGGCGTTATGCTGGCAGGCAGCATTCTGCGTGTAAGGCAGGCAGTTTTCAGCATGCTGACGCTGATCTTGCTGGGGGCCGCCGGCGCGCCGGTGTTTTCCGGGATGGGCGGCGGTGTTGGCGTCCTGCTCGGGCCCCGCGGCGGCTACTACTGGGGCTTTCTGGCCGGTGTCGCTTTGATCGCCAGCCTCAAGGGTGACGGCAAATCCTTCCGGCGGCTGCTGTTGGCTAATTTTGCCGGCGGCGCGCTGCTGGCGTATGGCTTTGGCGTACCGTGGCTGAGCGCGGTTACCGGCATGGCTATCGGCAAGGCGGCGGCGGTTGGCGCGCTGCCGTTTATCCCCGGCGATCTTTTCAAAGCCGTTATTGCCGCCATGATCGGCGTGGCGGTAAATAAACGGCGGCAGCTGCTGGCCCGCTAGCGGGCCAGCAGCCCAGTTTGTTGAAAAACCTTATTACCAGGCCGTTCAGAAAGCCCCAGATACTAGGCGGACTCGCGAGCCCAGCAGCGACG
>UQPB01000024.1 GCA_900542835.1 uncultured Pelosinus sp.
GCTAGCAAGGGGATCGCGAGGCCAACAACGTAGATGGGGCTTTATCAACGGCCTGCTTTATTTACTGCCAGCAAGTGAATAGCAGCTTGTAAAAGCAGGAAGTTACGGCAGGTATCTTGAATAGTCAATAGGACAAAAGTCTCATTGAACGACGGCGTTGTCTTGACGGATAGTGTTGGGTGAGAGAGGGGGGATGCAAATGCGGTTCGGATTTCGGGAAAGTTCCCTGCAGCGGCGGATTAATGCGTTTATCCTGATCATTAGCTTTTTTCTGCTGGCTTTATCGGTTGTGATCGCTCTTATTGCGAGCAATCATTATGAGAAAGCTAAAAGTCTGGAAGAGACTTCCCGTGTCAGCCGGGCGCTGGTCAAGGCAGTCGGCGACCTGGCAATGGAACGGGGACGGCTGAATGTGGTACTGCGATCTGAGGAGCCGATTTCGGAGGCGAACCGCATTTTCATCGCCGAACGGCGCCAGCTGGCGGACGGGCAGCTGCAGGCGGTGTTACTACAGTTAAAGCGGCTCTATCCTGATCAGGCGGCGCTGCTGGCACAGTCGTATGCGGCGCTGGGCGCGTTGCGAGTGCGGGCCGACAGCGAAGCCAGCCGCCCTTATCCTTTAAGGGAACCGGGCTTTGCCCAGCTATGGCTGCAGCAGACGACCGGTTTTATTTATAACCTGGAGAATATCTTGCTGTATCTGGGCCGTTATCAGTCGGATGAAGGAAGTTTCTTTCTGTACTACCAGCTCATGCTGGACAGTGTCCGATTCCGGCATGTAGCCGGTTATCACGCTTCCGTGCTGACGTCGCTGCTGGTCAGGCCGGAGAATGACCGGCAGCAGCAGGAAGAGAAGCGGGCCTTTTTTAAACTGCAGGCAGACTCGGTCTGGGATGGTATTGTCATGCAGGCGGACTATTTGGCAAAGCCTGCGATTACAGGCGCAACGGACAGAGTGGAGTTCTTTTATTATCAGTTGTACCGGCCGCAGCAGGAGAATCTGATGGAACTGGCCGCAGCCGGCCGTCTGCAGGCGGGGGAGATCGCCCGGCTGCAACGCTTGTCAGTCGATGCTTTCGATGCTATCGCCCGGTTGGGAGAAGCGGCGGATGCGAGTATGCGCCAATATGTCGAAGCGATGACCGTTAGAGCGAGAATCTTGCTGCTTGCCGGTGCCGCACAATTTGCTGTCTGCGCGCTGTTGGTCGCCGGTGGCATAGCCTATTTTCAACGGCGGCTGTTCCGGCCGCTGCGGCGAATCATTCGGGCGCTGGAGCAGCTTGGCGGCAATGCGGAGATTGATTTATCGCCAGAGGAGCTGCAGCGCTCAGATGAGATCGGCCGGATCAATAGAGGAGTGCAGCGACTGCAGCAAAGCATTGTTCAGGAGCGGCTGCTGATGACGGAGAATGAACAGCTGGCAATGACCGATTTTTTGACCGGCTGCCTCAACAAGCGCGGTTTTTACCTGTTGGCCGGTGCGGAGCTTGAGCGGGCGGCACGGGAGCAAACGCCAACCTCTTTCCTGTTTGCCGATCTTGACGACTTAAAGCTGGTCAATGATCAATACGGCCATCTGGTTGGCGATGAGGCGGTTAAGTATTTTGCCGCTTGTGTGAAGGGGCAGTGCCGTCCCTACGATCTGGTCGGTCGTTTCGGCGGCGACGAGTTTGTTTTTTGTTTCCCTCGCGCCGATGGTGAACAAGCGCTGCAGATTGTCCGGCGAATTGAGACCGCGCTTGACCAAAGCGGTTTTAGCGTTATGGGGACAGGGGTTACGCTGCAGTTAAGCGCCAGCTTCGGCCTGATTACCCGCCTGCCGGAAGAGGATCGTGACATTGAGTGGCTAATCCGCCAGGCCGACATTGCTCTATATCAGGCTAAGCAAAAGGGTAAGCACTGCGTTATTCTCAACCAGGGCGAAGCGGATGGTTATTGTTGAAGCGGGTGGGAAGGTTTTTGTCGAAAAAGCGGGAATAAAGTCATAAAGATAACTTGGCGGAGGTGTGTATGGA
Source organism: uncultured Pelosinus sp. (assembly GCA_900542835.1). Taxonomy (GTDB): domain Bacteria; phylum Bacillota; class Negativicutes; order Sporomusales; family Acetonemataceae; genus Anaerosporomusa. The sequence goes on from UQPB01000024.1 coordinate 2,016, forward strand.
CCGGGAACAGGAGAAGGCGGCTGCGTGCGGCGATGTGCTGGGCCGGGGTTTGCAGGCTTTGCTTGAGCATCGCGGCGACCTGGCGCGGATTTATGCGGAACTGGTTGCTGCCGCGCGGCAGATTACGGATTGTGAGCATGTGGTTTTCAGCTTGTACGAGCACTTCGATAAAACCTTTTGCGCAGTCGCCTGGGAAAGCACGCTTAGTCCCGGCTCAGTCAGCCTGGAGCAGAAGTTTATGGGCGACAATTACCTGGACAATGAGACTGTTTTGCTGGCAGACGTTTCTTTATATAATTATCGTCTTAAATCAAACGCGGCGCGGCACGGACTGAAGTCGATGCTGGGGATACCGCTGCGCGGCCGGCAGGGGCTGGCGGCGGTTTTGGAATGCTTTTCGGAGACGGCCAATGTCTTTAACCAGGATCAACTGCGGCAACTGCTGCCGCTGGCGCAGCTGGCAGGCTTGCTGTTGGAGCAGACGGAACGGGCGGAAGAATGCCGCTTTGCCGCGATAGAAAATGCTTTTTTGTATGAGGTTCACGCTGCCGAGCAGTCGTCGGCAGGTACGTTGCTGTACAAGCTGGGCAATGCGCTGCGGGAATTACTGGCAGCCGACGGCATCGCCGTTTTTGGCCTGGAGCCGGAATCGCAATTCGATGTTTTACAGGAGGTGCTTGCCGCCGGTTTTAGCGCCCAGGAGGTGACACGGCTGAAAAAGTCGATTCAGGCCTCACTGCTGGAACAACTGCGGCAGCGCTTCGATTTCCCGGCTGACGGCGGGCTGATCAAGCACACCATCGCGTCCCAGAGCACTTTGCCCGCCCAGGTGTTGACGTTGGCGCCTGTTGCCTGGCGGCAGAATCTATACGGGCTGGTAGTGTACGCGCGGACAAAAATGGAGACGGGAGACCGCCTGGCGAGCAGCGAACGGTTCGCCGCCCGGATGATTGACCATTTAGCCAGCGTGCTCAATCGCCAGACGCTTTACAGCACAATTCAGCGGGTCAGCCTTACCGATACACTGACGCAGCTGCCGAATCGCCGGCTGTTTGATTACATCCTGACGCGGGAATTCGAGAAGGTCAAGCGCGATACCCGGTCGCTGGCGCTGCTGATGATTGATATTGACTATTTCAAGGACGCGAACGACCGGTTCGGCCATCAGGCGGGAGACGCAATTTTGGAACAGGTCGGCGTCCTGCTGAAGAACTGCTTCCGCAGTATCGATTTGCCGGCCCGCTATGGCGGCGAGGAATTTGCCGTCATTTTGCCGGATACGGATATGAAAAGTGCGCTGGCCGCTGCCGAGCGCTTGCGCGAAGAGGTGCAGGCCGCAGCCTTTATGATTGGCGTCCGCCAGGTTGCCATCAGCGTCAGCATCGGCATCGCCGTTCATAACAGCCGTAAACAGCACTGTTACTGCGACCATGCGGCCTTTTTGCACGCCGCCGATCTGGCTCTGTACCAGGCGAAGGAGCAGGGGCGCAACCGGGTGGTAGCCGCCAAGATTGGCTGAATATGCGCATATGAAGAAACAACCAGCTTATTCTTGATTCATCATAATAATTTGCGTCTCGATTTCTGATTCAGGAGGCATATATGACTATAACGGTAGCCCAACTGATGCGATTAGAGACAATGTCCCAAAATGCGGTACTAATTGCAGGCTCTGAAGGCATTAACAATGTAGTGACCTATGTGACGGTGATGGAAACTCCTAATTTGTACAAGCTGATCACCGGCGGCGAACTGGTTTTATCTACCTTGTATACGTTTCAAGGCTCTCCGGAGATGCTTGTGGCAGCTGTTTCACGATTAATCGAACAGGGGATTTCAGCGATAGCGATTAAGCCAAAGCCGTATTTTGATAAAATCCCTGGGGAAATTATCGATATCGCTAATGAATATAAAATTCCATTGTTTGAAATTGATCAGGCGGCAAGATACCGCGAAATTATCAAAGCTGTTTATGCTGAAATCAATAATTATCAAACCAACTTACTGATCGAGGTCGATCGCTACTACCAGGAGTTAACAAACGTTGTTCTGGCAGGCGGCGATTTTGATCAACTGCTAAGAGGTTTAGGCAGACGAAAAGCTTGCCCCGTTTACTTCGTTAAGGCTGACTATAAATTGCTAGGCAGCTATCAGGGAACGGAAAGCAATATGGCTGATGTAGTGGAATGGCTAGAGCAATATGCCGGGAAAAACAGTGGAATTCGGCGCTATACCTTTGCTCAAGGGCTGCATACATTTCCCTGTCTGATGAAGGGGCAGCCTATTGGCTATTTGCTTATACGTGATGATGAAGTTTTAGATGAGAAGTTTATGCTTATGGCCAAGCAGTTGGTTACTTTTGTAACGTTGCGATTAATTGACTTGTTAGACACGGAACAGAAGATGCTAACGGCTCTATTGGATGATATCCTGTTTAAGCATAGCCTGACAGAAGATGATTTACGCGAGCGTCTGGAATTGCACGGACTAAAGTCTGAAAGTATGTATCGCGTAATCATTATTAGGGAAAAGCGTAAAGGAAATCGGGACCTGGACCGACAGGCCGCTCGCCGATTTGCCAATAAGATATGCAACAGTATTTATCATGCACTGGTGATTGAAAAAAACAATGAGGTCGTTTTACTGGCGGCTAACCAACAACTGGATTTTATAAAACCGCCGCGTTGGTTAAGCAGGCTGGGGGGAGAGCTTCAGAACGATGATCCTCCTTTTGTTGTCGGCGTAGGTCCGTCAAGTCCCCATGCGGTCGATATTCAGTGGAGTTATACAATGGCCAAGAATGCTATAACTGTCGGATTGGCCGCTAAGGGAAGCGGAATCCTATACTATATGGATTATCTTTCGGAATTGGTATTGCTGGGGTCGGCAGGTAAGCATGAGCAGGATTTCCTAGTATCCAGAGTGATTGGGCCAATCAAGGAAAATGACAATAATGACTTGTTGCTGAAAACAATTGGCGCCAGTATTTTTGCCAATGAGTTGGAGGATGCGGCGTCAGCATTGGGCGTACATATTAATACGGTGAGATACCGGTTAAACAAAGTGCATGATATAACAGGCTTTGACTTTTTTTCAACTAAAGGGAGGTATGTAATTACAACCGCGTATCTAATGCTTTGTTATAAAAAATGCGAATTGTAGAAAACAACAAATAATTTTTAATTTTTGAAAGTCTTCTACGAAGACTTCTTTTTTTTTGCATGATACGATAAATGGCAGATAAGGCTTAGTGTATCGGACTGATAATATTGTCTGACTGTGTACAAAGAGTTGCTTATCATTTTACAAATCGTTAAAGGAGGTGGCAAAATGCACAATTTATTGCAGGGCGCTGTTGATTTACATATCCATGCAGGCCCTTCTGTGGCTCGTCGCGAGGTTGATGCCGGCGATATGGTAAAAACGGCGACAGAATTCGGCTATAGGGCCTTTGTCGTCAAGGACCACTATTTTCCAACAATGATGAGCGCCACTCTGGTAGAAAAACATTTGGGGAATTCAGGTGTGAAAGTATTCGGCGGTATATGCCTGAACAATTCGGTAGGCGGTATTAATCTGAAAGCGGTGGATGCAGCCTATGGTATGGGAGCAAAATTTGTCTGCATGCCAACCGTTTCCGCCTATCATCATGCTTATAAGCATCAAGGCGGGCATTTCCTGGGGGCAGGCGCCTTGACTGTGAAGGAAAAGCTGATTACCTATATCAATGAACAGGGTGATCTACTGCCCGAAGTTATGGAAGTTCTTCGATTTGTTGCGGAAAGACCGGATTTAATTCTTTATACCGGACATGGCAGTCTGCCAGAAGTTGATGCAGTCATTACCCAGGCTGTTAAGGCAGGGGTGAAAAATATTCTTGTCAATCATCCATTTTATCTGGTTGACGCAGGCATCGACGATATGGTCCGTTGGAGCAAACTGGGAGCGTATATCGAAATAAACGCCGTTGTTTTTCGGCCAACAAAACCAGACCGCGTGCCAATAGACATAGCGGAAAAAATTTTAGCGAACATATCTCTCGACAAGATTATTCTGGATTCTGATTACGGGCAAAAGGGCAACGGGTCGCCGGCAGAAGGGATATATGCGTTTAGTCAGCGCCTGATTCACGAGGCAGGAGCCTCCGCGCAGCAAATTTCTGTCATGCTTAAACGCAATCCGGCTAGACTGTTGGGATTGGATTAGTAGTCAGCAGACACACGTTAAGGAGGAAAATAGAATGGAAGTAAAATTTGCCAATTGGAATGAACTGCCGCTGATCCCGGTTAAAGACAAAGTTACACGCAGGGTATTCAATGAAGGCGAACGCTGCACCGTAACACGGGCTACGCTGGAATACGGCCACAAGCCTGGCCCGCATTCGCATGAATATGAGCAAATTGCCCTGATTATGCAGGGGGAGGCCGATTTTTATGTGGGTGGAGTTGCCTATCCGATGAAGGCAGGCGGTATTATTGCCATTCCGCCTAATGTTGAGCATTATATCGTCGTGACCAGCAAAGATGTTCCGGTAATTAATATGGATATTTTTGTACCTAAGCGCAGCGACCGTTAAGCAGGTGATGAAAATGAACTGTCTGCTGAAGCAAAAGTTGCGTAGTGGAAAAGTGGCGTTAGGCGCTTTTCTCAAGCTGAATTCTCCCAGTGTTGTAGAAATGATGGCGATAGCCGGCTTTGATTTTGTTATCGTCGATTGTGAGCACTCCAACTTTAATTATTCTTCGGTGGAAGATATCATACGGACGGCGGACGGTGCCGGACTGAGTTCCATTATTCGCCTGCGCGGCGCGGCAGAAGAGCACATACTGCACGCGCTGGATGCAGGCGCCGGCGGCGTGCAGATTCCTGGTCTGGCAACCATTGACGATGTAAAAAAGGCTGTATCCTACACCAAGTACTATCCTGACGGCATTAGAGGGCTGTCGTTTAACCAGCGGGCAGCCCTGTATGGCATGGGCGATAAACAGGAATATTTGGCGCGGTCCAATGCGGATAGCACGGTTGTCGTGCATGTTGAGAGTAAGGCAATGGCCGACCAGGTGGAACGGCTCTGTCAATTGTCGCAGGTGGATGTGCTGTTTATTGGCCCGCAGGATTTAAGCCAATCCATGGGCAAGCCGGGGAAGCCCGCTGATCCAGAGGTTGTCTCGGTTATTGAAGATATCTTTGCCACCGCCAAGAAATATCAGAAGCATATCGGAATTTACGTGGCTACAGAAGCGGCACTTGCCAAGTATACAGAAATGGGCGCAACCTATATTGCCTGGCAGTCGGATGTTACTATATTTGCCAATGCTATCCAAAAAGCCGCGGAGGCCGTTAGCAGATACCGCTAACGAAAAGTGGTTCCGCATCACAGGGTCAGCTACCCTGTGATGCAAGCCCCAACCTGATACTCGATAAAACAGATAAGGTGGAGGTAACCAATGAAAAGACGTCCTACATTCCTGGAAGCCATTTTCCCGATTGGTGTAATGTTATTTTTTATGTTTTTTGGTACCCTTTATCACCTTAAAGTGGTACCCTTAATTATTTTGTCAGCCGCATTTGCTGGCTTTATGGCATTAAGAATTGGGCTAACCTGGGAAGAAATGCAATCCGGCATTGTGGAGAAGCTGAGCAAGGGTATGCCGGCGGTATTAATCCTATTGTCAGTAGGCATCGTTATTGGCAGCTGGATCATCAGCGGTACGGTACCGATGATGATTTACTATGGCCTGCAAACTCTTTCGCCGGATTACCTGTATGTAGCCGCTTTTTTTATCACTACTGTTTGTTCTCTGTTGATCGGTACCAGTTGGGGCACTCTGGGGACAGTTGGTATTTCCATCATGGGGATTGCCGCTGCCTTGGAAGTCAATATGGCGATCACTGCCGGCGCGGTAGTGTCCGGTACCTTCTTGGGCGATAAGATATCACCGTTATCCGACTCGGTTAATTTGGCGGCACTTTCATCCGATACGCCGCTTTATGAGCATATTAAACATTTATTCTATACGACGATACCGGTTATTGTGATTGTTATTGCCGCTTATACGATTATGGGACTGACGACGGAGCATCCGACGACTATGGCAGCTAATAATGTTAATAAAATGCTGGATTCTTTGAATGCGATCTTTTCGTGGAACCTGCTGCTGCTGCTGCCGCCGCTTATTGTGATATATGGTGCGGTTACTGAAAAGCCAGCGCTTCCCTGTTTGTTGGCGTCATCGTTTGTTGCCGCGCTTATCGCCAAATATGTACAGGGATTTTCTTTTCAGTCAATCTGTAATGTGGTTATGACCGGTTTTAAAATTTCGATGGTTAAAGATAAAGGAATTGCCGTGGAACAGATTACTCCGGGGGTATCTAAGTTGATTTCCCAGGGGGGACTAATTGATATTTTTTCGGTGCTGATGATTCTCTTTTCCGCGTTTGCTTTTGCCGGAATTATTAGTAAAGCGGGTTGCCTGGAGGTTATCGGTGAAAGAATTTTAACCAAGGCGAAATCGGATGGCAGCCTGGTGGCTACAACCGTGTTTACCTCAGTGACGACACTGATGGTAATGGGCAGCATTTATCTGGCCATTATTATTCCTGGTGAAATTTTTAAGGACAGTTATAAGAAACATCATTTGCATTCAAAGAACTTATCGCGTGCGCTGCAGGAGTCAAGCTCTGTTGTAGCACCGCTTATTCCCTGGTCAGAGACCGGTGCCTACACGGCAGCGACGCTGGGAATGGCGACAGCTGAGTTTTTGCCGTGGGCGTTTGTTTCGTATTTGGGGGCTGTCTTAACGCTGGTATTTGCCTTTACCGGTTTCTCCATGAGCAGGTCGGACCATTAGGCCCATAGGGCGGGCCCCATACAATTGCGTGAGTCTGCATTCCTGACGGCAGGCGCTCGAGTGTGAATTGAATACGCTCTTATTCGTATGTAATGAGTCAGGGACGCTTCTCTGGCTCGTTGCTGTTTCTCAGGCGAGAGTAGTAATGAAATATAGCAGGGAGGAACAAATTGATGCAGGAAGTTGTTGTTGTTGCCGCGATAAGAACTCCGATTGGTTCTATTGGTGGCAGTCTTAAAAGCGTTCAGCCGGAAGTGCTGGCAAAAGCCGTTATTGAAGGCGTTATTGAAAAATCCGGGCTGGATAAAGCTTTGCTTGATGAAGTAATTATCGGCCAGACCAAGCAAACCACTGATGCGCCCAATATCGCCAGGGTGGCTGCGTTAATGGCCGGAGTGCCGGAGGAAATTCCCGCTTACACGGTTCATCGGCAGTGCGCATCGGGCCTGCAGGCCCTTGTCAACGGCTGGCAGCAGATCCAGACCGGTTATTCCGGCAGGATCCTGGCTGGCGGCGTTGAGAGCATGAGTACGGCGCCGTTTTATATCAGGAATGCCCGTTTTGGTGTTGGCAGCGGCAATGCCGTGTTCCTTGATCCCAATATCGAAAGCCAGCCCAAATCGCAGCCCCAGGATATCTATGGTGTTTTTAATATGATTCAAACCGCCGAGACCGTTGCCAGCCAATTCGCTGTAAGCCGGCAGGAACAGGACGAGTTCGCTCTTGCCAGCCAGCAAAAAGCGGTTGCCGCGATTGATGCTAATCGCTTCGCCGCCGAGCTTATACCGCTTGTCCTGCCGCAAAAGAAGGGAGAGCCGGTTGTTTTTGCTGTTGATGAATATCCAAAACGGACGACCAGCAGAGAAAAGCTGGCCCAATTGAAGCCGATTTTTCCGGCTGGAACCGTCACTGCCGGCAACGCGTCCGGCAGAAACGACGGCGCCTGCGCGCTTGTCCTGATGTCCCGCTGCAAGGCCGCCGAACACGGTATCAAACCCCTGGCGAAAATTATCGGTGCCGCCGCCGCCGGTGTAGATCCCCGTATTATGGGGATCGGGCCTGTGCCGGCAACACAGAAATTACTGAAAAAGCTCAATATGAGAATTGATGATTTCGGCCTTGTCGAAATTAATGAAGCCTTTGCCGCGCAAGCCGTTGCCTGCGCACGGGAGCTGCGCATTGACCAGAACCGGCTAAACGTCAACGGTGGCGCCATCGCGCTCGGGCATCCCCTCGGCTGCTCCGGCGCCCGTATCGCGACAACGCTGCTGCATGAAATGAGAAGACGCGGGGAGCGATACGGGCTTGCTTCCATTTGCATTGCCGGCGGGCTCGGTATGGCAATTGCGTTTGAAAATATTGATTAACAGGAGGAAGAGCATTGAGCAGGGTATCAAAAGTAACCACACTTGAACAGGCAATGGCGAAAATAAAGGACGGCGACAGAATTATGGTCGGCGGGTTCGGATTGCGGGGCTGCCCGGACGATTTGATTGACGCTTTGGTCGCATCGAATAAAAAAGAGCTAATCATCATCAGCAACGATTTGGGCGCACCTGGAATCGGTCTGGGCAAACTTCTGTCCAATCAGCAGATAAAGGCGTTAATCGGTAACTTTTATAACTGGAATCCGGAAGTGGCGGAAGCCAGAAATGCCGGTAAAATCAAAGTTACGCTCATCCCGCAGGGAAGCTTTGCCGAGTCCATCCGGGCTGCGGGCTGCGGCATTCCGGCCTACTTCACCCTGGCCGCCGCCGGTACCGAGCTGGCGGCAGGCAAGGAGGTGCGTCAATTCAACGGTCGTCAATATGTACTGGAAGAGGCCATTCATGCGGATGTTGCCTTAATCAAAGCCGAGACAGCCGATGAACTGGGCAATCTGGTTTACTGTAAATCGGCGCGGAATTTTAACCCGGCGATGGCGACGGCCGCGCAGTATACGGTTGTCCAGGCGGGAGAAATTGTTAGAGCCGGCGAGCTGGACCCGGAATGCATTGTAACACCGCATCTGTTCGTGCAGGCGATTGTCAAGGAGGGAATTAGCCGTGACGCTTATTGATAAAGAGCTGGCTGGCGCCAGAATTGCCAAAAATATCGCTGCCTTGTTTAACGCGGCGGAGGAGATCACGATTCTGAATCTCGGCGTCGGCATTCCTACACAGGTCGCAAACTACATTACAAATGATAATGTTTTTATTCAGGCTGAAAACGGCATGCTGGGCGTAGGTCCTATCGCTGACGGTGATGAAATTCACCCTCAACTCATTAATGCCGGCCGGCAGCCGGTCAAACAAACGCCCGGCTGCGTCTTTTTTGACAGCAGCGCTTCGTTCGGGATGATCCGCGGCGGCCATATCGACGCTACTGTGCTGGGGGCGTTTGAGGTCGATCAGCAGGGCAATGTCGCTAACTGGATTATTCCCAATGGCAAAATGCTGGGCGTCGGCGGTGCCATGGACCTGGTTGCCGGCGCGAAGCGGGTGATTATTGCCATGCAGCATACCAGCAAGGGCCAGCCGAAGCTGCTCAAAGCCTGCACGCTGCCGGTGACGGGTTTCGGCGAGGTTGATGTTGTTGTTACTGAGCTGGCGATGTTTTTCTTTGAGCAGGAATCGATTATATTAAAAGCGATTGCGCCTGAGGTTGATGTCGATTATATTAAAAATGTGACCGGATTTGCGTTTGCAGTCAGCAATGAACTGAGAATAATGGAAGCGTAGCAAAAACGGACGCGTCAGCAATGAGCAGTGCGAGGGGGAAAAATGATGCTGGATGTGATCAAAAACAGGCGGAGCACCCGCAGCTACTTGCCGGAGCAGATTAAAGAGGCGGAATTGGCCGCGGTGCTGGAGGCGGCCATTTACGCGCCCAGCGGCCACAATTCGCAGCCCTGGCATTTTACCGTTATTCAAAATAAGACGGTGCTGGATGCTATCAGCCGCCGGGCTAAAGAGGCCATGCTGGCGTCGGCGCTTGATAAAGCCAGACGCTATGGCGCCTCCGACAAGTTTCACCTCTTTTATCACGCGCCGACAGCAGTGATCGTTTCCGGCGACACGGACGCGAAGGCGCCGTTGGAATTGCCGGGACATGTATTCTCATCCTATACGCCGCTGGCGGACTGTTCGGCTGCAATTGAAAATATGCTATTGGCGGCGGAAAGTATTGGTTTGGGAAGCTGCTGGGTTGGCCTGGTTAATTATTTTTTTGCTTTAAGTGACGGCGTGGCGCAGCTGCAGATTCCACCGGGCTATCAGCCACTGTTTGCCGTATGTCTGGGCTACAAGGCCGCTGCCGCGACAGTTGCGGCAAAACGGAAGGAAAACAGCGTTACCTATATCCGCTGAGTTGGCAGGCCGTTAACGGCTGACACAATGTAATCTTAACATTGCCTTAACATTGCTGCCGTTGCCTGGGTGTACACTGGTATTGAGCTAACCTTGTAATACTGAAGGGTGGCGCAGTACTCGCCTTAGAGGTGAAGAATATGTGCAGCAAGGCGGAAAAAATACTGTTTTTCCTGATCGCGATTGCGCTTATCGCTCTTTACAGCTGGCAATGCCGGATAGTGGCCGGTGAAAGCGAGCTGTTCAGACTGCCTTTGTCCTGACTTGTGTCTGGGCGGCGGCTTATTCATTCAATAATGATGCAGCTCTGCAGCTCGGCAATGGCCTTGCTGATGAGGATAATTGCGTTTAGATTGTTGACCGGATCTTTGGCCTGCTGCGCCAGCAGCATCTGCAGGATCAGCATAGCGTACAGGGAAATCGCGTTGCCGGCCATTTTGGCGGAGTTGATTGTGCCTGCCAGGCGCTTGGCCTTTTCGAATAAGGGATCATCACAGGGCGGCCAGTCAAGTTGACGGGGGTCCATAGCTGCAGCTCCTTTGTGCTTTTTTCGGAACCGTTTGCCGGCGGTTCCTTTTTTTAATGTATGAAAAGCGGAGTGCAGGCGTGAGCGTATCTGCGCCCCGCCTCCAGCCCCGGGTTGACGAACCACGGAGGGCACGGAGTTTCGCCGAGGGAGGCGACGAAAGAAAGCAAGCAGGAGGAGAACGTTTCCACAGAGGACGCCGAGGGACACCGAGGACACAGAGGATTACGGGTTATTTTAAACGGTTCTGCCTTGTGCCCTTCGTGGAATCGCCCTTTTCCGTCTTGCTTAAATTCCAGCCCGGCTGACAAAGCATGAGGGCACGGCGCTTTCTTTCGCGGAGGGAGGCGACGGAAGAAAACAGGAGGGAGAACATTTCCACAGAGGACGCCGAGGGCACAGCGGGTCATGAAGTACTTTAAAAATCCCGTTTTTCCTCTGTGCCCTCCGTGTCCTCCGTGGTATCGTTTTCCACCGTACTCCTCTATACTCCTCGCCACCAGTCAGGGTGTGTCTTCTGTTCTGGGAATCTTTTCTGGCAAAACGGAGAAACATATGATAATATAGCCTGTGATGGTAAACAAAAACAGCGGTTTGAGGATCGATTGATGGACGAGCATAACGAGCCGAAAAAACAGACGCGTTCTTTCCTGAAAGGAGCGCTGATTCTTAGCATCGCCGGCTTCTTTGTCAAAGGAATCGGCTTTTTGAATTGGATTATTCTATCGCGGGTGCTGGGGGCGGAAGGCATTGGTCTGTATCAGATGGCCTATCCCGTCTATCTGCTGGCACTCAGTCTGTCGTCGGCAGGCTTGCCGGTGGCAATTTCGATTATCACGGCGGAGAAACTGGCGCGGGGCGACTACCGCGGCGCCGGTCGCGTGTTTCATGTTTCGCTCGCCGTGCTCAGCATCAGCGGTCTGCTGCTGAGCCTTGTCGTTTGGAACGGGGCCGACTGGTTGATTGCGTTGAAGCTGATCCGCGACCCGCGGGCCTATTACTCGATTCTAGCTCTGGCGCCGGCGATTTTTTTTGTGACGCTGCTGTCAAGCTTCCGTGGTTATCTGCAGGGCTGGCAGCGAATGACGCCGACCGCGGTGTCGCAGGTTGTGGAACAATTGCTGCGGGTGGCGACAATGCTGATCTTTGCCGCCATGCTGCTGCCGCAGGGGCTTGAGTATGCGGCTGCCGGCGCTACGTTTGGCGCGGCGCCGGGAGCGGCCGCCGGCCTTTTGGTCTTGATTTATTATTATTGGAAGGTACGCGCGGAGGCCAAAATTAAAATTGCCGCCCAGCCGCAGACGATGCCGCAGGAGCCGGTCTGGACGATTATGCGGCGGCTGGTGCTGTTGGCGCTGCCGGTTTCCGTATCTGATCTGATGCTGCCGGTGGTATCCAATCTTGATCTGCTGATTGTGCCGGCCCGGCTGGAAGCGGCCGGCTATTCAGTGGCGCAGGCGACGGAGCAGTTCGGGCATTTGACCGGTATGGCTGTACCACTGGTAAATCTGACGACCATTCTCACCGCTGCCATGGCGACAAGCCTGGTACCGGCGATTTCGGCCGCTTACGCCGTTGGCGACCGCCAGGGCGTCAAGTCGCGGATTGCCACCGCCGTCCGGATATCGCATATGGTGACGCTGCCGGCATTTGCCGTGCTGTTGACACTGGCGTCGCCGATTGCCGATATGGTCTATCATGCGCCGCAGGCGGGGCGGCCGCTGGAAATACTGGCAGTGGCGGTGTTCCTGCTGGGATTGCATCAGGTGACGACCGGCGTGCTTCAGGGTATGGGGCATACGACGGTACCGCTGGTGAATATGGGGCTGTCCGCGGTCGTGAAAGTGGTGTTAAACTGGCTGCTGGTCGGACTGCCGGCGTTCGGTATCGGCGGCGCGGCGCTGGCGACGGTTGCCGATATCGGTTTGGCGGCTGTGTTGAATCTGTACTTTCTGCATCGCTATGCCGGCTTTTATCTGGCTGCAGGCGAACTGTGGCGGCCGGCGCTGGCGGCGGCGGCTATGGCAGTCGTAATGTATGGCCTGCACGGCGAGGCAGTGCGGCTGGCAGGTAACACGATTGCGACAGTGGCTGCTTTCGCGGCCGGCGTGATCGTGTATACCGGCGTCCTGATTATCAGCGGCGGCCTGCAGCAGGCGGATCTGGAACAGGTGCCGCTGATCGGCAGGCCGATGCTGCGGCTGTTGATCAAGCTGGGCTTTTTTTCGCCGGCTTGACCGGATTTTACGTTGAATCAGGCAGGAAAACAAAGGATTCCCGAGGAGATATGAGAAACTTCCGCATTAATCGTGAATGCGGAAGTTTTTTTCCGTTTTATGATTATTTTTATTGCATATTTGGCGGGTTGTGTTACAATCATATCGTGACTTTTATGGGGAATGCTAAAACTGATTGAAGGGGAGAGTGTTAATGAACAACATATTCCGTTTGGACAAGGCCTCGGCAACAATATTGGCGCAAAAATATGGTACGCCGCTTTTGGTGTTATCATTGAAACAGATAGAGACGAATTACCTTTTTTTACGAGAGCATTTGCCGGCTGTCAAACTGCATTACGCGATGAAGTCGAATCCGCAGCGGCAAATCCTGCGGCGGCTGGCCGAATTGGGCGCTTGCTTTGATGTGGCTTCCGACGGCGAGATGCAGCAGCTGACGGAGATGGGGATTGCCCCCGGTCGGATGGTGTATGCCAATCCTGTCAAGACCGCCGGTGGTCTGGCGAAAGCGCGGGAGCTCGGTGTCAATACCTTTACATTTGACAGTGAAACCGAGATTGAAAAAATGGCCAAAGCTGCGCCCGGCAGCCGTGTGCTGCTGCGGATACGGGTCGACAATCCTGATGCTCTGGTCGATTTGAATCAGAAGTTTGGCGCGCCGGCCGCGGATGCGGTGGCATTGCTGTTAAAGGCCCGTCAGCAAGGGCTGGACGCCGCCGGACTATGTTTCCATGTCGGCAGTCAGTCGCGATCGGCTGCGCCGTATCTGCGCGCGATCGCGGTTTGCCGCTCGCTGTTTGATGAGGCAAAGGCAGCCGGCCTTAATCTGCGGCTGTTGGACATTGGCGGTGGCTTTCCCATTCAGACAATGAACGATCCGATTGATATCAGCGGGATGTGCCGTTCTATTCAAGCGGCGCTGGCGGCGAACTTTCCCGATACCGAGATCTGGGCCGAGCCGGGCCGTTCTTTGTGCGGAACTGCTGTGAACCTGATTACCAGAGTAATTGGAGCCCAGGTCCGCAACGGCCAGCAGTGGTATTTTCTTGATGAGGGTGTTTACGGCAGCTTCTCCGGCGTCATTTTCGATCACTGGGACTATGAACTGGAAACGTTTAAAAGCGGTGAGCCGATTGCCGCTACTTTTGCCGGCCCCAGCTGCGATTCGATTGATGTCATGTACCGCGAGCGGCTGACACCGCCGCTGGCGGTTGACGACCTGCTGCTGGTTCCGGCCTGTGGCGCCTATACGTCGGCGTCAGCAACCGTATTCAACGGTTTTGCCAAAGCCCAGTTCGTGATCTGGGAAGAGGTTGCCGACAGCATTGGCGAACAACTGCGCAACGCCTGCTAATGCGCGCGGCGATGGGGGATATTCCTCCATCGCCGCTTTTTTATTCACTGCGATAGCAGCAAATCCGGCCGACAAGCCATAGGAAACCCAAATACAAAAGGGGACATCTTTTTCGCTGCCGGCCACAGGAATTCGGCGTCGGCGGCCAGAATCTTGTTGCTAACACTATTTACGTTAAGGAGGAGCATCATGAAGTGTGACATCGGTCTTATCGGACTGGCGGTAATGGGCGAAAACCTGGCGCTTAACATGGCTGATAAGGGGTTTAGTGTGGCGGTCTATAACCGTACGGTTACTAAAGTCGATGAGTTTATAAATGGCAGGGCTGCCGGCAAGGCGTTTGTCGGGACGAAATCGTTGCCGGAGCTGGCGGCGTCCTTGAAGTCGCCGCGGGTGATCATGCTGATGGTGAAGGCGGGAAAGCCGGTTGATGATATGATTGCGGCGGTCTTGCCGCATTTGGCGGCTGGCGATATTTTGATTGACGGCGGCAACTCGTTTTTTGAGGATACACGGCGGCGCAGCCTTGAACTGGCAGCAAGCGGCATCCGCTATATCGGCATGGGCGTGTCCGGCGGCGAAGAGGGGGCTCTTCGGGGACCCAGCCTGATGCCTGGCGGTGATCGCGGCGCATACGAGACGGTTGCGCCGCTGTTTACGGCAATTGCCGCCCAGGTTGCCGACGGGCCCTGCTGCGCTTATGTCGGTGCCGATGGAGCGGGACATTATGTAAAAATGGTGCATAACGGCATTGAATACGGCGATATGCAGTTAATTTGCGAGGCCTATGCGTTGTTGAGCGAAGCGGCAGGTCTGTCTGCCGGCGAACTGCATGACGTGTTTGCTGTCTGGAACCAGGGGGAACTGGATTCGTATTTGATTGAAATTACCCGTGATATTTTTGCCGTTGTCGATGAAGTGAGCGGACGGCCGTTGCTGGAGCTGATTCTGGACAAGGCCGAACAGAAGGGTACGGGAAAATGGACTTCGCAAAGTGCGCTTGATCTCGGTGTTCCTACGCCGACAATCACCGAAGCTGTATTTGCCCGCTGCATGTCGGCTTACAAGGAGGAGCGGGTTAAAGCTGCGGCGGTGCTGACGGGGCCGGCAGCTGTTTATGAAGGCGACCGGCAGGCGTTTATCGCGGCGGTGCACGACGCCCTGTATGCTTCCAAAATTTGTTCTTACGCGCAAGGCTTTGCGCTTTTACGTGCCGCCAGTCAGGCTTACGGCTGGGAACTGAATTTTGGCGATATGGCGCTTTTGTGGCGAGGCGGCTGCATTATCCGGGCTCGCTTCCTGGAACGGATCAAGGAGGCCTTCGATACTCGGCCTGATCTGGCTAATCTCATGCTGGATCCGTTTTTTGCCGCCGTGCTGGAGCGAATGCAGGCAAATTGGCGTCAGGTTGTTATAACCGCCAAACGGCTGGGGATTCCGACTCCTGCCTTCAGCGCTTCGCTCGATTACTTTGACAGCTATCGGCGGGAGACGCTGCCGGCCAATCTGCTGCAGGCGCAGCGGGATTATTTTGGTGCTCATACGTACGAACGGGTGGATAAGCCGGGGAAATTTCACACCGATTGGATGGCAAAACGCTGAAGCGATAACCGGGCAGGGGATTTTGAACTCAGAGAGGACGGAAGAAAGGACGGAAGAGAGGACGCTTCCACGGAGGGCACGGAGGATACACGGAGGATACACGGAGGGCACAGAGGGAGAACGGGAGTATTTAAAAATTTATAAAATTCTTGGTGTCCTCAGCGGCCCTCTGTGAAAAGTCTTCTGTTCAACAGGAAAATAGAGATTAATGACGAAGATATAATAGTTAAACCTTTGTTAGGAGTTTGGTTATGCGATACTATCCGGTCAACCTCGATATTGCCGGCAAAGCCTGCCTGGTGGTTGGCGGCGGGGCGGTAGCGGAACGCAAGATTGCCAATCTGCTGGCGGCAGGCGCGGCGGTTACCGTCATCAGTCCGCAATTGACGGCGAATCTGGCCGAGCTTGCTGCCGCCGGATCAATTCACTGGCGGCAGCGTGGCTGGCAGAGTGGCGATATGGCCGGTTTTGCGCTGGCGATTTGCGCTGCCAATGACGCGGCGGTAAACGCCGCCGCCGCCACTGAAGCGCGTCAGGCTGGGGTATTGGTCAATACGGCTGATGCGCCGGCTTTGTGTGATTTTACCTTGCCGGCGCTGGTCAGGCGCGGCGAACTGCTGCTGACCATATCCACCGGTGGCGCCAGTCCGATTCTGGCGAGACGGATCAGGGAAGAACTCGAACAGCTTTACGGCGAGGGCTTCGGCGACTATTTGACCGAGCTGTCCGCTCTCAGACGGCAGCTCCGGCAGCAGTTGGACACTCCCGCCGAACGGGAGCGGTTTTGGCGGCTGGCGCTGGAGCCGGCCGCGCTGGAATTGGTCCGTCAGGGCAAAACGGATGAGGCGAAGGAGACGATTGTTCGTGCAGTTAGTGGTACTGGGACTTAATCATAAGACGGCACCGGTTCATATCCGGGAGTGCTACGCGTTTTCGGAAGAGCAGATCAAACGGACGCTGGCACGGTGGCGGGAGTGTCCGGAGATTGCGGAAAGCGTTATTCTTTCCACCTGTAATCGCACCGAAGTGTACGCGCTGGTCTCCGACACCGAGGAAGCGTTGACAATTATGCGCCGTTCCCTGGGGAAGCTATCGGGAAGCCCTCTGGCCGACGCGGAAGCTTATTTGTTCTATAAAACCGGCGATGCCTGTATCCGCCACCTGTTCAGGGTGGCGGCCAGTCTCGAATCGCTCGTTGTCGGCGAAGGCCAGATTCTCAGCCAGGTTAAAAAGGCCTACCGGCTGGGCAAGGATGCAGCGATGACCGCCACGGTTCTCAACACGCTGTTTAACCGGGCGATTGCGGTTGGCAAGCTGGTCCGGGCCAAGACGCGTATCGCTTACAGTGCGGTGTCGGTGAGTTACGCGGCGGTACAGCTGGCTAAGCAGGCGCTTGGCTCGCTCACCGACGCCAATGTGCTGGTTCTGGGGGCCGGGGAAATGAGCGAGCTGACAGCCCGCCATCTGGTTGACAACGGCGTCCGGACAATTTTTGTTTCCAACCGGCGGTATGAACGGGCGGCGGAGTTGGCGGAGAAATTTCGCGGCGTGGCCGTGCCGTTTGAGGAATTCCTGCAATGCGCTTACGATGCCGATATTGTCATTACCTCCACCGGCGCCCCACACTATATTGTGACCGCCGCGGAAGTGGCCAGGCTGATGACGCGGCGGCGGGGCCGGCCGATTCTGTTTATCGATATTGCCGTGCCGCGCGATGTGGAACCGGAGGTCGAAGCGCTTGCCGGTGTCTCTCTGTATAATATTGACTCGCTGGAGGCGGTTGTCGAATCCAATCTGCACAGCCGGGAACTGGAGGCGAAGCTGGCCGAGGACATTATCGAGGCCGAACTGAATGACCTGCTGGAACGGTTTCGCTACCTGTCATTCCGGCCGACGCTGGTACAACTGGCTGACAAGGCGGAGGCGATGCGGCGCCGCGAGCTGAAACGGGCAATGGTCAAACTGCCTGACATTACACCGGAGCAAAAAAAAGTAGTGGAGAACATGTCGCGCATGCTGATCCGGAAATTGCTGCGCGATCCTGTGGTGCGCATCCATGAAGCGGCTGCGGCCGGAGGCGAGCAGCCTTATCTTGACGCGCTGGCCGATTTATTTAAGCTGAATGAGATCAGTGAAGGCCACTGTCTGAAGGGAGCAGAAGATGAACAACCAATCATGCAATCAGCTTGTCATCGGCGCGCGCGGCAGTAAGCTGTCGTTGTGGCAGGCCAATCACATCGCCGAGCGGCTGCGCGCCGCTCATCCGCAGCTGGCGGTTTCGGTTCAAACCTTTGTGACTACCGGCGATAAGATTCTTGACGCACCCTTGGCGAAAATTGGCGGCAAGGGACTGTTCACGAAGGAGATCGAAACAGCGATGCTTGCAGGCGCGGTCGATCTGGCCGTCCACAGTTTGAAGGATATGCCGGCGGAGCTGCCGCCGGGGCTGGTGCTGGCGGCGGTAACCGAACGCCATGATCCCGGCGATGCCTTTGTCAGCCGTCACTATCCGTCGCTGGCGGCGCTGCCGCCAGGGGCCAGGCTGGGCACTTCCAGCCTGCGCCGCAAGGCTCAGCTGCTGGCCGTGCGCCCTGATCTTGACGTAGCTGATTTACGGGGCAATGTCGATACCCGCCTGCGTAAACTTGATAACGGCGAATACGATGCGATTGTGCTGGCGGCCGCCGGCCTGAAACGGCTGGGCTGGGGTGACCGGATTACGCAGATTCTGCCACAGGCGATTTGCCTGCCGGCAGTGGGGCAGGGGGCTCTGGCGATCGAGACCCGCGCCGGCGACACGGCGGTGGCCGGGAGGGTCGCCTGCCTGGAGCATTCGCTTACCCGGCAGGCGGTAACGGCCGAACGGGCTTATCTGCAGGTTCTGGAAGGAAGCTGTCAGATCCCGGTCGGCGTATACGCGAGGATTGTTGATGCGCAGCTGCAACTGTCGGCAGTGATCTTATCGCTTGACGGTAAGGTGAAAATAGAGGATCGGATTGACGGCAGTCCCGACGCTGCCGCCATTCTGGGCAAAGCTTTGGCCGAACGGATGCTGTCAGCCGGCGGCAGCGAGCTGCTGGCGGCTTTAACGGCGAAGGAGGAGAAATGAATATGACTGATACCCCCGCAGCAGGCATTGTTTATTTGGTTGGCGCCGGTCCCGGCGATTATCAGCTGATAACTGTCAAAGGCCTGGAATTGCTCAAACAGGCGGAGACCGTTGTTTACGACCGCCTGGCTGATGAGCGGCTGCTGGCTTATGTTCGACCCGACGCGGAACTGATTTATGTCGGCAAGGCCTCCAGTCAGCATACCATGCGGCAGGAAGAGATTAACCGACTGCTGGTTGATCGCGCCAAGGCCGGCAGGATGGTCGTCCGGCTTAAGGGAGGCGATCCCTTCGTGTTCGGGCGCGGCGGCGAGGAAGCCTTGGCCTTGCGGGAACAGCAGCTCGCCTTTGAGGTTGTTCCGGGGGTAACGTCGGCGATTGCCGCCGCCGCCTATGCCGGTATTCCTGTCACTCACCGCGGTATTGCCACCTCTTTTGCCGTTGTGACCGGGCATGAGGAACCGGATAAGCCCGCCTCCGCCATCCGCTGGCAGCAGTTGGCCGGTGGTCCTGATACGCTGGTGTTTTTAATGGGTGTAGAGAATTTGCCGCAGATCTGCGGCAAGCTGATTGAGCATGGCCGCCGCCCCGACACGCCGGCGGCGATTATCCGCTGGGGAACAAAGCCGGAGCAGCAGGTCTGGCAGACGACACTGGCAGCCGCGCCGGCGCTGGCCGGTGAGCAGGCGATCAAACCGCCGGCGATTTTTCTTGTCGGCGAGGTTGCCGGCTTGAGGGAAAAACTGGCCTGGTTTGACACCAAGCCGTTGTTTGGCAAGAATATTCTGGTCACCCGCGCCCGCGAGCAGGCAAGCCTGCTGACAGCGAGGCTGGAGGCCCTGGGGGCGGCATGCCATGAAGCGCCGGCGATCCGGGTAGCGCCGCCTGACAGCTACCAGCCGCTCGATGACAGCATCGGCCGCCTGCGTGAATACCAATGGCTGATTCTGACCAGTGTCAACGGTGTGGACGCGCTGTTTGCCCGCATGCGGCTGCAAGGGCTTGATGCCCGTGCCCTGCATGGCGTTAAGGTGGCAGCTATCGGCGCGGCTACCGCTGCCCGGCTGCGTGAAAATGGCATCTACGCCGATCTGGTGCCGCTGGAATTCCGGGCCGAAGGCATCCTGGCGGCAATCGAGCCGCTGCTGCAGCCGGGGATGAAGGTGCTGATACCACGGGCTTTGGTTGCCCGCGATATTTTGCCGGATAAGCTGCAGGCGATGGGAGTCGCAGTGGATGTGGTCGCCGCTTACCGTACCGTCAGCGGCGAGGCCGACCGGGAGCGGGTACGGGAGCTTCTCGCCGCCGGGCGCATTGATTTGATTACTTTCACCAGTTCGTCAACTGTTCTTAATATGATGGCTTTGCTGGGCGAGGAGGCCGGCGAACTGTTAAATAAGGCTGTTGTTGCCTGCATTGGGCCGGTAACCGCCATGACCTGCCGGGATCATTCGATTCGACACGATATTATTGCCGAAGAATTTACTGTCTCCGGCCTGGTTGAGTCAGTAAAAAGACATTATCAGGAGGGACTTGCTTAATGGAAACGTTAACGCTACGGCCCCGCCGCCTGCGGTCAGCCGGCGGCATGCGGGCCATGGTGCGGGAAACCACACTGGCGGCGGCAGATTTCATTCATCCGTTGTTTATTGTTCCGGGGAAAAACGTCAAAGAAGAGATTGCCGTTATGCCAGGTACTTATCATTTGTCGCCTGATCAGGCGCTGCTGGAAGCACGCGCTGCCTTCGCGCTGGGGATTCCGGCGGTGCTGGTTTTCGGCCTGCCGGAATACAAGGATGAGCAGGGCTCCAGCGCCTGGGACGAAGCCAGTCCGGTGCAGCAGGCGGTCAGGCTGTTGAAACAGGAACTGCCCGAACTGATTGTCATTACTGATGTCTGCCTTTGCCAGTATACCAGTCACGGGCATTGCGGCGTTATTAAAAACGGCGGGGTGGATAACGATTCCAGCCTGGAACCGCTGGCGGCGACAGCCGTCAGTCATGCCAAGGCCGGTGCCGACATGGTCGCGCCGTCGGACATGATGGACGGCCGGGTGGCGGCAATCCGTCGCGCCCTTGACGAGCAGGGCTTTACTGATGTCGGCATCATGTCGTATGCGGCTAAATACGCGTCCGCCTTCTATGGTCCGTTTCGCGACGCTGTGGATTCGGCGCCGCAGTTTGGCGACCGCCGCAGCTACCAGATGGATCCGGCAAATGCGCGCGAGGCGCTGCGCGAGGTGTCGCTTGATATCGGCGAAGGGGCCGATATTGTGATGGTAAAGCCGGCGTTATCCTACCTTGATATTATCCGTCAGGTTAAAGACCACTTTCCACTGCCGGTGGCCTGTTACAATGTCAGCGGCGAGTACGCAATGGTCAAAGCCGCTGCCGCCAACGGCTGGATCGATGAGCGGCGGACCGTGCTGGAATTACTGACCAGCATGAAGCGCGCCGGTGCCGATATGATTATCACCTATCATGCTATGGATGCGGCCGGCTGGCTGAAGGAGGCTGACGGCAAATGAGCAGTTTTGAACGGTCGGCGGCGGCATTTGCCGAAGCCAAGCGCTATTTGCCGGGAGGGGTTAACAGTCCGGTGCGGTCCTTCCGCGGCGTCGGCGGCACACCGCCGTTTATTGCCCGCGCCGCCGGCAGCCGGCTGATTGATATTGATGGCAATGAGTATATTGATTACGTCCTCTCCTGGGGGCCGATGATACTGGGGCACGGTCATCCGGCCGTCAAGCAGGCGCTGGCGGCGGCAGTGGAGACTGGCGTCAGTTATGGCGCGCCAACGCTGATCGAAACAGAACTGGCGAAGCTGGTGACCACGCTGTTGCCGTCAATCGAACTGCTGCGAATGGTCAACTCCGGTACCGAGGCGACGATGAGCGCGCTGCGTCTGGCCAGAGCCTACACTAACCGCAGCAAGATTGTTAAGTTCGCCGGTTGCTATCACGGTCACCATGACAGTCTGCTGGTCAAGGCCGGCTCCGGGGTGGCGACGTTTGGTCTGCCCGATAGTCCCGGCGTGCCGGCGGCGATTGCCGGCAATACGATTACCGTTCCGTATAACCGGTTTGCGCAATTGCGGGAGGTCTTTGAACAGCAGGGTGAAGAAATTGCCGCTGTTATTATTGAGCCGGTGCCGGGGAATATGGGCATGGTGCTGCCGCAGCCGGGCTATTTGCAGTCTGTTCGCGACCTGACGACTGCCTATGGTTCGCTGCTGATCTTTGATGAGGTTATGTCCGGCTTCCGGGTTGCCCTCGGCGGCGCCCAAGCCGTATTCGGTATTACCCCTGATCTGACCTGCCTCGGCAAAGTCATTGGCGGCGGTTTGCCGGCGGCAGCTTATGGCGGCAGACGTGAGATCATGGAGATGATTGCTCCTGCCGGCCCTGTTTATCAGGCCGGTACGCTCAGCGGCAATCCGCTGGCAATGGCGGCGGGGCTTGCGACGCTGAAGCTGCTCGCGGCGGATCCTGATTTTTATAGTGAATTGGGGCGCAAGACCGATAAATTGACCGCCGGTATCTGTGTACAGGCGGAAAAGCAGGGCTTTTCACTGCAGCGGCATCATCTTGGCGGCATGTTCGGCCTATTTTTCTCTGCGCAACCGGTTGTCGACTATGACAGCGCCAAGCAGGCCGATGTCGATCGCTTCAATGCTTTTTTCCACCATATGCTGGAACAAGGAATTTATCTGGCGCCGTCCCAGTTTGAAGCCGGCTTCATGTCTGCCGCTCACAGTGGTGAGGATATTGAACGGACAATTGCGGCCAGTGAGATCGCTTTTACTAAGCTGGCTTCCGTTAGCTGAGCGTGTAGCTTTGCCCAGACAGAAGAAGCGGGCCGTGTGATCCGGAGGACGACGGCCCGCTTCTTCTGCCGAGAAAGCCACCTGCTCTTTTTTTCTCCGTGATTCGTCTAGAATTTATAGAGGACGGGGAGGACGATTCCACGAAGGACACAGAGGATACACGGAGGTCACAGAGGCGAGAAAAATTGAACAGCAAAACCATAAAAGGCGCTATACACTGCGGTAAGATATAATTATTGTGCGCATGCTATGCGCGCCGGTTCTCCCTTTGCGACGTCTACAAGACGCATAGCGGTTTTGCGGTTTGAAAACGTTCCCTCTGTGACCTCAGCGCCCCTCGGTGTCCTCTGTGGAAAAAGGCTCCTCCGTTTTCTCGTGGAACTCCCAGCCCTCCCTGGCTTGCCTGTGTTGCGGCACCGGCTGCTGATTACAGATAGAAAAGAGTGAAATGATGATTACCATCCATCACGCTATTTTGCACATTCTGGATTTTCATTCCGGGCTTACGGTTTTTTCCGAGCATGAGCTTGATTGCGGCAGCAGCAGCGTGTTTACCTTTCTCAGCAAGCATCTGGAAAAGCTGCAGAAAGCGGTGAACGGAAAAAGCGGCAGCTTTTATGATGACAGTCCGTTAAAAGCCCGTCTGACCGCCTATACTGCCGGAGAAACCGAGTTTGTTGCCTTCTCCGCCGACCTCGCGGAGCGTACGTACGCGGCACTGGCGCAGTCGGAGGACCCGCAGCCGCTGGATGTGCTGGTTGTGGACTTTACAACTGACGACATCCGGATGCTGGCACTGCTTTTATGCGACAATAAAGTCGGTTTTACGCATCAGGTCGTACAGGAGGACAGCCGGGTCCGCAATGAAATTATTAATCATTATGCCATCCTGCCGCAGCCATCGCAGAAAATTGACGAGTACGCTCTGATTCAACTGGATTCGCTGGCAATTTTGTTTAATGAGAAAAAACGTCTGGTTAACGGCCAGGAAGCCTTTGCTTTGTCTGACCAGGTTTTGTCTTGCGACGCCGCGCTTTCTGTCAAAGAAACGCTGGCGGCGGTGCGGTCGGTTGCTGAAGAGATTGCCGAGAACCACGGCAAAAGTACGCTGGAGACAGTGGCGAAGGTGAAGTCACGGCTGGCGGAAACTGCGGAAATTTCGGAAACGCTGGACCTGGCGGCGCTGGGACGGGAATTGTTCCCCGCCTCGCCGCTGCTGCAGCAGGAATATGCAGCGGAATTGAAAAATTGCGGCCTGCCGGAGACAGTGACCCTCGATCGCGATTTTGCCGTCAAAAGCAGCCGCAGCCATAAGATTAAAACCGATACCGGCATCGAAGTGACCTTTCCGGCCGATTATTTCCAGAACACCGAATTTATTGAGTTTATCAATAATCCCAATGGCACGATTTCGATTCAGCTAAAGAACATCGGCAAAATTATTAATAAATAACCGGAGGAAGCCTCATGAATAAAATTGCGATACTGGTACGGGAGGAAACCCTGCAGCGCTGTACCGGCAAAGGCTGCCTGAACGCGTTTGGCAATCGCAAGGATGCGTTTGCCGGCTATGGCGAGGCCGAACTGGTAGCGTTTACGCACGCGGGCGGCGACCTTGACCGCAAGATCGAAATGCTGCTGAAGAACGGCGTGGATACAGTTCACTTATCTTCCTGCATGCGGGCGAAAGCGTCTGATTATGAAGCGGTGGGAAAAAAATTGGCGGCGCATTTCCGGGTAATCGGCTATAGCCACGGGCCGGCCGAGGGCAAGGAACGGGCGACGTTCGTCAGCGACAAAACCGAGTCGCCGGATAGG
Source organism: uncultured Pelosinus sp. (assembly GCA_900542835.1). Lineage (GTDB taxonomy): Bacteria > Bacillota > Negativicutes > Sporomusales > Acetonemataceae > Anaerosporomusa. The sequence continues at coordinate 26,685 of UQPB01000024.1, forward strand.
CCGCCGGCAGAGTCTGACAACAAGGACCTTTAACAAAAAACGAGGACGCGTGAAGGCTCTCTTTCGATGAGAAGGCGTTGCATTGACACAATGATAGTGCCATGATATAGTAAGTTAAATAAAGAAAGAGGGAGTGTCTTGATGTCGGTAATTCTGTAAGGGCTTAGGTTAAAGGCATGAAACGAGCAGTAGTTTTTCTGCTTTTGTTTGTGTTGTCAAAAAACTGCCTTACAGATTGAATGACATCCATTATTTCTAATGGTGTAATTTGTAGCGCAGTATCATTCTGCGCTTTTTTGTTTTCTTTCTATAGGGCGAAAAATAGAAAGGAAGATACCATGTATACGTTTACAAACCAGTTTATTGCTAATGACAACAATGTTGAGTTTTTGAAAGCCACTATGATGGGGCCAAATGCCATGCGCTTAGCAGAGGAATTGTCGTCGTACCTAAGCATTGATGAGAATATGCGAATACTTGACCTCGGCTGCGGGTGTGGACTTTCCACGCTTTTGTTGGCGAAAAAGTATGGCGCGTCCATTTTTGCCGCCGACCTTTGGATTTCGCCAACCGAAAACTATGAGCGTTTTCGATCTAGCGGGATTGATGATAAGGCCGTTCCGATTTCTGTAGACGCGACCAAAGGGCTGCCGTTTGCAAACGAATATTTTGACTTGCTGTTCACCGTAGATGCTTACCATTATTTTGGCGATACGACGGAAATGCTCCCGTCGCTTATTCCCTTTGTGAAAAAGGGCGGCTATATCGCTGTGGCTATTCCGGGCTTAAATTATGAATTTGCGGGTAATGTTCCCGGTGAAATGCTGCCATTTTGGAATAGCGAGATGGAAAGAACCTTGCACTCTCTTGCTTGGTGGAAAGCTTTGTGGCAGAAAGCAGCGGGCATTGAATTGGTGGACAGCCGTGAAATGGCCTGTTGCAGGCTGGCGTGGAAAGAATGGCAGACCGGTTATCATCCCGTTGTCGCAGAGGACATCAAAATGATGGAGGCTGAAGGCGGAAAGTATTTTAATCTTGTTCAGCTGATTGCTAAAGTAATCTGAATACCTTTGTTGAAATCGTGAAGCCTTGTCTGTGAATAATACGGCTAAATCTATCCCGGCAGTCAAGAGCCGAGCCGCATTTTGCTGGCGTACAAGCTTCACTCCCAGCCTCTTTGACTGACTGGCTTTTGTCTCGCCTTTGCGCTGCCGGCCGCTCCATTTAGGGCAACGCTTCGCCGGATTGGCGGCAATCAGGCCGCTGTATATGGCGGTAGCTCCACTTTGCCTGGCACGGTTTCACCCTGGCCCTAAAAATGCACAAAACGGACTGGCAGCCTTACGCCGCTAGTCCGTTTTGTGTTGTCTTTCGCTGGTCAGCCGACCAATCTGAATGTTGTCCTGGCTTCCGGGTATCAGTCAACGGCGTCCCCGGCTATTGCGGTGCAGTTTTCCGCTGCCAGGCGGCAATTGCGCCGAATTCCTGCTGCAGGCTCCAATAGACCCGCAGATAAATATCGTATAGTTCGCGGTAGTGATCGTGCAGGGCGCTGTCCGGGCGGTAGATTGTCTTGATTGTGGTCAGGCCGCCGATTGCCTCAAGGTCGTTTAACAGGCCGAGCGCGACCATGCCAAAGGCGCTGGCGCCAAAGGCGGCGCCCTCCGGCTCGCCCGGGGCGATAATTTCGCGGCCAAAAACATCGGCCATAATCTGCAGCCACAGCGGCGAACGGGTAAAGCTACCGCTGACGCGGATTTCGCCGGCATTACCGGCCACCGCCTCCAGGGCGCTGAAAATACTGTACATGCGAAACATGACGCCCTCTAGCGCCGCCCTGACAATGTGGGCGGTCTGATGATTCAGGCCAAGGCCGAACAGGACGCCGCGGGCGTCCGCATTCCAGTAAGGCGCGCGTTCGCCGCTGAATAGCGGCAGCAGCAGCAGCCCTTCGGCACCGGGTGAGACGGCGGCAGCAGCCTCGGTCAACAGATCATAGGGATCGCGGCCGCAGGCGGCGGCGCGCTGCTTGACCTCGGCCGCCACCTGATCCCGCACCCAGCGCAGGCTGATACCGCCATTATTGATGGCCGCCCCGGCCATCCAGTATTCTTCATTTAAATTATAGCACCAGGTCCGCCGTTCCGGGTCGGTCTGCGGCTGGCGTACCAGCATGCGCACCGCGCCGCTGGTGCCGATCGTGGCGGTGAGCTGGCCGGGGCGCACGACGCCGGAGCCCAGGTTGGCGAGAGCGCCGTCGCCGGCGCCGAGCACTACGGGCAGGGAGGCCTCCAGGCCCAGATCGGCGGCCACGATCGGCAGAATGCCTGTCAGTACATGCGTGGTCGGGTAAACCGGCGACAACTGTTCATTGCTGACCGAAGCTGCCGCCAGTGCCGCCTCGTCCCAGTTTTGAGTCTGGAAATTGTAAAAGCCAGTGCCGGAAGCGATCGAGCGGTCGACGGCGAATTGACCGGTAAGACGCCAGAGGACATATTCCTTGATCGAGATGAGTTTGGCGGCGCGACCGGCTGCCGGGTGCTCCCGCATAAACCAGGCCGCTTTCGACAGCGGGTACATCGGATGCAGCGGACAACCGGTGCGGTGATAGAGGGCGTCGCCATCCAGGCTGGCTTTTAGCTGCTCCGTATACGGCTGGCTGCGGTTGTCGGCCCAGGTCAGCACAGGGCAAAGCGGTTCACCGGCGGCATCGACGGCAAGAAAGGAATGAAAAGCGACGCTGAAGCAAAGGCCGGCGATGGAGCGCGGCGGCAGCCCCGACTGCCGGACCGCGCCGGCAACTACGGTGGTGAAAGCCCGCCAGATTTCCTCCGGCTGCTGTTCAGCCCAGCCGGTTCGCGGCGTATACAGGCGATATTCGGCGGAAACATTGGCCAAGGAGCGGCCGTCAGGCAGATAAATTACGGCTCGGCAGCCGGTTGTGCCGATGTCGGCGCCGATTACGGCATTTTTTTGCATAATACTCCTCTTCTGCTGCTTAGTGGTTTTTCTTGTTAATTGTAAACAGGAGGCTTCTGCGGCCTTTCCGGACGGAGGAGCGATTATTAATATCCTCCGTAAAAACGTTTCTCCCCGTCCTTTCAGCGTCTCCGGTCCGGGATGACGAGCCACGGAGTTTCACGGAGCATTCCCTCTGTGACCTCCGTGTCCTCCGTGGAACCGTTCTGGTGGCAGCTCGCTACCACGCTCCGCGGTTAAGCAAGCGGTGTCAGCAGATTGCCGGCCGTGTCAAACCGCAGCTCTTCCGGTTCGCCGCAAATCGCGATTCCCGGCGTGGCCTGGGCCTGCTCGAGCAAGGCTTCGGAAATCATGATATCGCCAAGATGGAGGGTGTCTTTGATGCGCACAATCCGGGTGCGGCTGAGATCGCGGGCGTTGCAAGTCTTAATCGCCGCCCGGATTGCGTCGTAGTCGCTCTCCAGTACTGTCGGCATATGGGTGGGGCCGACCACGGTAGACGTCAGGCCATTGGCGTAAGTCATCGGGAAGTTGACTTTGTTTACCAGACGGCGGGTGGTAAAATCGGCTGTTCCCATGCCGTTGGCATTGCCGTGCGAGCGGTCGGTCAAATCAAGAACCGCCATTTTGGCGATTTCCGGGCCGCCGCTGGCATAAGGTGTGGGGTAGCGGCCGGTTATATTGGGATCCATGCCGTCGCCGGAGATATCTTTGCCAATCTGGTCGATGACCAGCACGTCAAGCTGCGGAAACAGAATTTTCGGCATATTCGTTTTAGCCTCAAGCAGCAGCCGGCGGTCAGCCGCCAGGATAGCCTCGGCTGCGACAACCTCGATTTTGCTTATTTGATCATAGGCATTTTCAACAGTGCCAATGCCGAACAAAATCGGTGTCCGCTCAAGCGAAATCGCCGCCATTGCCAGAATATGCTCGCCCATATAGCGGAAGCTGTAGGCGTGGCAGGATTCGGCGCCTTTCTGTTTGCCAAGGCCGATGGTAATCATCTTCACCAGCCCGCTTTCGGAAACACCGCGGAATGCGGTGTGGGGCTTAATCCGGTTGATGACGATAATGCCGTCCGCTGCGTGAGCATACTTGTCGGTGTAGACCGGCAGACCGTTATCCAGCCGGCCGATTTCAACCACTTCCATTGTCGATTTAATCGGACAACCGGCGCTGGCCTCGGTTACACCGAGGTTCTTCAACACCTCGGTCTGGCCCTCGGCGGTAGCGCCGCCGTGACTGCCCATAGCAGGCACGATAAACGGCTCGCCGCCGCGTGCCCTGACCGCTTCCACCGCGATCCTGGCTAACGTGGCAATTTCGGCGACGCCGCGGCTGCCGACAGCGATGGCGACAGACATGCCGGGTTTAATCCGGGTCAGAACGCCGGTCTGCTCCAGTTGCTGCCGCAGTTCGGACGCCGCGTCATTGATGCGGCTGGCGGCGAAAGTCTGTCGTACCCGCACCATGCGGGGGATGGGAATCCCGCTTAGCAGTTGTCGGAGAATATCCATTGCTTCACCTCATTATCCAAAATCTTATAGGGGCTACTATTCGCTTTTTTTGCAGGAAATACCTTGTGACAACGGGAATTTATATAGTCATGCACAAGCAAAATGACACAGGGAGTTAAATCATGGCAAAATACGCAGCTGCTATTTTTACCTTAATCCTATTAGTCTGGAGTCAGGCGGCCGCCTCTGCCGGCGGCATTGTTTATATTCCGCTGGATAACCGGCCGGTCTGTCTAGGCGACCCGCTGGATGCGATGAAAGCGGTCGGCATGAAGACAGTAACGCCGCCGGAGGAGCTTCTGGCTGGCCGCGGCCGTTTTGGCGATCCTGACCGGCTATGGGAATGGCTGGAGGCGAAGGCGCAATCGGCCGACGCGTTGGTCCTTTCGGCTGATTCTTTATTGTACGGCGGTCTGGTGCCATCGCGAATCCACCAGCTTACGCCGGATACACTGACCAAACGGATCGCTAAATTTCAAAAGTTGCGCAGCGCCAATCCCGGTTTGCCAATTTATGTTTTTTCCACGGTCATGCGCACGCCGCGGATGTCGGCCGGCGGTGTCGATCCGGCCTATTTTGAAGTGTATGGCGAGCAGATTTTCCGCTATTCGGCACTGCAGGATAAAAACGAGCAGCAGTTGTTGTCTAAAGATGAGCAGTTGGAGATGGCCGGCCTCTTTGCCGCTCTGCCGGAGCCGGTTATGATCGACTGGCTGACGCGGCGCCAGATCAACTATGATGTCAATGCCCGGCTGCTGACGCTTACCCGCGAGAAGGTATTCTCCTATTTTGTTCTCGGTCTTGATGACAATGACCGCTTTTCGCGCAGCCGCCAGGAAACACGCTGGCTGCTGCAGGCGGAACCGGAGCTGTACGGGGCGACATTTGCCACGTTTGCCGGTGCGGATCAACTGGGGATGATCCTGTTGACGCGCGCGGTCAATCTGCTGAAAGGCAACCGCCCGTTTATCGCGGCGCTTTACACTCCCGGCATTGGCAAGGATACGATTCCGTCCTATCAGGGGGAGTCTGTGTTTGTCAGTGTTCTGAACCATGTCTCCGCCGCCGGCGGCTACCTGATTTTTTCGCCGGAGCGGGCCGATATGGTGCTGGCGGTGAATACGCCGGCCAACGGAGTGACGCTGGAGGCCGCCACCGCCGCCAACCGCCGCGATAAGCGACCGGAAACGACTGAGCTCGTCGCGGCCATTGACAGGCAGCTGCAGCACACCCCGGTTGCCGTGGCTGATATTGCGTTTGCCAACGGGGCTGATAACTCGCTGATGACCGAGCTTGTCGCCCACGGCCTGCCGGCTAAACTGGCTGCTTATTCCGGCTGGAACACGGCCAGCAACAGTATCGGCTTTGCTGTTGCCCACGGGCTGCTGGCAAAGATGATGAGCCCGGCGGACCGCCAGCATTTGCTCAGTGTGCGGCTGCTTGATGACTGGGCTTACCAGGCCAATGTACGTCAGACGGTTAAGCAGGATTTTGTCAGGCCCCGCGGCATTGACGAGGTGGCGCTGGGAGCCGGCCGTTCTCTGGTTGAAGCCCGGACGACAGCCGGATTGCGGCAATTTGCCGCCGAGCGTTTCGGCGATTTCTCCGTTCCCGCTTTTGCTGCCGTCCATCCCTGGGACCGGATGTTTGAAGTGCAAATTGTACTGACGCAGGAATGAAAAGGAAATAAGCTGATTTTGGCGAAGTAAGCTTGCAGTGCCACAATTGAGGTGAGAGCATGCCTTTGCATAAGAGCGGTTTTGCCGGCAAGGTCGGCCTGCCCCCGGGCTCGCTGCTCCAGCCCGGGTTTACCCGTGAAAGCGTTCCGGAATTGACGTTAATCGCCTATGACGCCGACAGTGCTGTTGAGCGCAGATTGTCGCTGACGGAGCTGGCGGGCTGCCGCTGTCAGGGCAAGCGGATCTGGCTGCACGTCAGGGATGCCCGTCATGCGCCCACTGTCGAATGTATTGGCGAGGCCTTTGCCCTGCATCCGCTGGTTTTGGAAGATATTCTGACGCCGGGACAGCGTCCCAAGCTTGAGGATTACGGTGAATACAGTTTTTTTGTCCTGACCTCACATACCATCACCGGCGGCGCTCCGGCCAGCGAGCAGGTCAGTATCGTGCTGGGACCGGATTATGTACTCTCGTTTCAGGATTCGCATTCCGATCTTTTTAAACCGGTCGTTGAGCGCCTGTTAACCGCTAAAGGCCGTATGCGCAAGTACGGCTCCGATTATCTTGCCTATTCGCTGCTGGATATGGTTGTCGATCATTTTTTTCTGGTGCTGGAGCACTTCGGCGAGGATATTGAGAGTGTGGAGCAGGAAGTGGTCAGCAAACCGCAGCCGGATGTGCTGCACGCAATTAATGATCTCAAGCATCAGCTGCTGTTTTTGCGTAAAGCCGTCTGGCCCCTGCGGGAGATGATCGGGGCGCTGGAGCGGGGGCAGCTGCCGCTGTTCCGTGAATCGACGCTGCTGTATGTACGCGATGTGTACGATCATACCACCCAGGTCATGGAGACGCTGGAAATGTACAGGGAGATGGTTTCCGGGCTGCTGGAGGCCTATTTGTCCAGTCTCAGCAACAAAATGAACGAAGTTATTAAAGTTTTGACTATCCTGTCGACTCTGTTTATGCCCCTGACCTTTGTTGTTGGCCTGTATGGCATGAACTTTAAGTATATGCCCGAGTTGGAGTGGCGGTGGGGCTATCCGGCGGTTTTAGCCGCCATGGCGCTGATGACCGCTCTCATGCTCTGGTTTTTCCGTCGCCGCCGCTGGATATAAGAGCTGTTAGTGAATGTAAAGTAAGGTGATGGAATGGAACAATTTGATGTAAAATACCTGGATACCATCATTAAAAATACGATTGAAGTTGTCGAATCGTCCAAGAGCAAGATTTTTGATATCTATGAAGCGGCCCGCAATGAACTGGCCAATGTCAAGCGCGATGTCGAAAGGGTCAGGCTGGAAGCATCCCGGATGATGGCCTATGTCGACGGACTGGCTAAGCGTGAGCGGCATTCACGGCTGCGGCTCATTGATGTCCACCGCGATTTCCGGCAGTATTCGGAAGCGGAAATGCGAAAAGCCTATTTGGACGCGGAAAATTTGCGGGTGGAGCTGGAGGTTGCCCGCGAGCGGGAAGCGAATCTTCGCCGGCACCGCGACGACCTGGAAATGCGGCTGCGGTCGCTGACCGTTACGGTGGAAAAGGCGGAGGTGCTGAGCGAACAGGTCGGCATGGCGCTGGGCTTTCTCGGCAATCAGATGGGAGCGGCGCTGACGCATATTGAAAACCTGCAGCAGCGACAGGCATTTGGCGTAAAAATTATTCAGGCCCAGGAAGAAGAACGCCGCCGCGTTGCCCGCGATATTCACGACGGCCCGGCGCAGGCTTTGGCCAATGTTATTTTCCGGGCAGAGGTCTGCGAGCGGCTGATGGAAGCGAATTTGCCGCAGGCAAAAGCGGAATTGGGCGACTTGCGGCAGCAGGTGCGCGATGTCCTGAAAGACACCCGCAATCTGATCTTCGGCTTACGGCCGATGACGCTTGATGATCTCGGTCTGACGCCAACGGTCAAGCGGCTGCTTGATAGTCTGCGGGAGCGTCGCGGCGTCCGCAGTGAAGTTCATGTCAGCGGGCAGGAACAGCGCCTGGATCCGGCGGTGGAAATTGGCCTGTTCCGGATTATCCAGGAAGCGCTGAATAATATTGAAAAACACGCCAACGCCAGTTTGATCCGGGTGCGCATGGATTTCCGGCCGCAAGCGGTTTCCCTGTTCATCGAGGATGACGGCGACGGCTTTGATACAACCGCCGCTACCGGCAAAGAACAGTTCGGTCTGACCGGTATGCGGGAACGGATCTCGCTGATCGGCGGGGAACTGAAGATCATGTCGTTTCCCGGTAAGGGGACAAAGGTATATGTTCGCGCCTGCCTGACGGAAGGCGGCTGAACGGATACAGGGCTGTTTTCTGTTGTACGTCGCCCGGGCCTGTGATACAATAAGCAAAGACTTGTATTGTACAATGGGATAGGTGTCTCCCTGATTGGGAATAACAGGTGTATATTAAGTGGCGCTTGCACTCTCAAAAGGGGGATTGGCTTGCTACAGTCAGAGACGCCGCTGCTGGCGGCGATGAAGCATTATGTAAAAGATAAAGTACGACCCTTCCATACGCCTGGTCATAAGCAGGGCAAAGGCATGCATCCTGCCCTGGCCGGCATTCTGGGAATGGATACCCTGGCGCTGGATCTGGCGCTGATGCATGAACTGGATGATCTGCATGAGCCGCACAGCTGCATTAAACAGGCGCAGGATCTGGCCGCTTCGCTGTATGGCGCCGACCACAGTTATTTTGTCGTCAACGGCACCACCGGCGGTATTTATGCCATGATCCTGGCGATTGCCGGTCCGGGAGATAAAATCATCGTGCCGCGCAATGTCCATCGCTCGATTATCGGCGGTATCATTATCGCCGGCGCGCTGCCGGTATTCATGCAGCCGGAAATTGATCCTGACCTTGGCATTGCCATGGGGGTAACGCCCAAAACGGTTGCGGATACACTGCGGCTGCATCCCGACGCCAAAGGGGTTGTGATTATTAATCCGACCTATTACGGTGTGGCGGCCGACCTTAAGCAGATTGTCGATATTGTTCACAGCTATCACATGCCGGTAGTGGTGGATGAGGCGCACGGGCCGCATCTTAAGTTCAGTCCGCGGCTGCCGGTGCAGGCACTTGACGCCGGCGCCGATATTTGCGCCCAGAGTACCCATAAAATCCTGGGGGCAATGACGCAATGCTCCATGGTCCACTGCCGCGGCGGCTATATTGATGTGCCGCGGTTGAAGGCTATGCTGCAGTTGGTGCAATCGACCAGCCCCAATTATATCATGCTGGCATCGCTCGATGTGGCCCGTATGCAGATGGCCACCGAAGGCGACAGGCTGCTGGAAACAGCGATTGATCTGGCCGAATGGACCAGAAGCGAAATCAACACCATTCCCGGTCTGTATTGTTTTGGCCGCGAGAAACTGACGGCATCCGGCGCTTACGCGCTTGATCCCACCAAGCTGACCGTTACGGTCAAGGGGCTTGGCTTCAAAGGGGCCGAGGCGGAGCGAATACTGCGCTCCCGTTACAACATCCAGGCCGAATTGTCGGATATGTTCAACCTGCTGTTTTTGATCACGATTGGCGATGATGCCGATGATGCCAAGTATCTTGTCGATTCATTGCGCGATTTTGCCAGCAATCATTTTGGTTCGCGTGACTTCGCGGCTTTGCAGGGAATTGACTTCCTTCATCCGGCCGCTCCCGCCCAGGTGCTTTCCCCGCGGGAGGCTTTGTTTGGTAAAACCCGCAAAGTAGCTTTCCGGCAATCGGTCGGTCAGATTTGTGCCGAGATTGTCACCTTCTATCCTCCCGGCATTCCGCTGCTGTGTCCCGGTGAGCGGATCTCCCGCGAGGTGGCTGACTACTGCATCAGACTGCAGGACGCCGGACTGCACATCTCCGGTCCGGAAGACTATACGCTGGAAACGATTAAAGTGGTGGAATAAATGCAGGGAATCTTTATTAGCTTTGAGGGACCGGACGGTTCCGGAAAAACCACTCAGGTGCGGCTGCTGGCGCAGATGCTGGCAGATTCCGGTGCGCGGGTGACCGTCACGCGCGAACCCGGCGGCACGCCGCTGGGTGATCAACTTCGCCAACTGCTGCTCGATCCGGCCGGCAGCGTCTGTCCCGAGACGGAGGCGTTGCTTTACGCCGCCGCCCGGGCCCAGCATGTTACCCAGGTTATCGCGCCGGCTCTGGCCAGGGGCGAAATCGTGATCAGCGACCGTTACACGGATTCGACCACTGTTTACCAAGGCGCCGCCCGGTCGCTTGACGCCGGCCGGCTGGAAACACTGACCGCGTTTGCGGCCAAAGGCGTCATGCCGGATCTGACCATTTTGCTGGATGCGGATGTGGCTGCGCTGCGGCAACGCGTCGCCGGGCGCGGCGTCTGCGACCGGATCGAGCTGGAGCCCGGCGGTTTTCATGAGGCTGTCCGCCAGGGCTTTCTCGATCTGGCGTCCCGGTATTCACGAATTAGTGTGGTTAACGCGCTCGACGAACCTTCTGCCGTGCAGGCGGCAATCGCCGCGATTGTCCGGCAGTTTCTGAAGGAGAGACAAGCATGAAGATTAATCCGTTTATTCCTTCGGGGGCCCAAAATTTTAGCGAGACGGAGGCCTCCCCCCGGACCGGATCCGCTCAGGGCCGGTTCATGGCAGATTTGGCGCATTCACAGGGCAAGCTGTCGCGCAGCCGCCTTGACGCCTACCTGCAGGAGATTACCGCTCAGGGGCAGAGACTGACGCAAACCCCTACCTATGCGGAGTTGAAATCCTATCGAACGCTGATATCCAAGTTTCTTGGCGAGGCGGTCGGCCAAATGTACACGGTCGATTCGCAGGCGGGCTGGGATCGGCATGGCCGCCAGAAAATGTATACGACAATCAAACGCATTGACACTGAACTGGCCGAACTGACGGAGGACATCCGTCAAGGGCAGGAGCGGCAATTGAATATTGCCGGCAGGATGGACATCATCAGGGGATTGCTGATCGATCTCTACACCTGAGCAGTTAGGAGCAAGACTATGGTTTGGACAGACATTGTCGGACATCGGGAGACGATTGCCGTGCTGCAGCGGCTGGTTGCCGCGGGAAGTGTGCCGCACGCAGCACTGCTGGCAGGTCCCGGCGGCATTGGTAAAGGGCTGCTGGCGCGTACACTGGCGGCGGCGGTGTTGTGCCAGGCGGCGGACGGCCAGCCCTGTGGCGCCTGTACCTCCTGCCGGCGGCTGGCCGCGGCCGCCCACCCGGATTTTAACTATTTTGAAGGCAACGGTGAAAGTCTGAAAATCGAGCAGATGCGTGAACTGCAGAGCGCGGTCGCCCTGGCGCCGGTGCTGGGAGAGCGGCGGGTCGTCATTATTGAGGATGCCGAGCGGCTGACACTGCCTGCGGCTAACAGCCTGTTGAAAATACTGGAGGAACCGAGTCCCAGCCTGTTATTTATACTGACGGCCGGCTCGGTTCACAATCTATTGAATACGATTGTTTCCCGCTGCCGCGTTTTTCAGCTTGCGCCGGTAGCGGCGGACGTTCTTGTGGAAAAGCTGGTGCAGGATGGCTGTCAGGCCGATGCCGCAGCCGTGGCGGCCAGGCTGAGCGGAGGCCGGCTGGGCCGTGCCAAGCTGCTGCTGGCACCGGAGGGGCTGGCCGCACGGGAACTGGCGATGACTGTGCTGCGGCAATTGCCCGCCATCGACACCCTGATTGGCTGGAACGAGGTCGTGCGTCTTGATGGCGCCGCCGCCTCAGCCTTGAGCGAGCTGACCGAGCAACTGGCGTATCTGTTCCGCGATATGCTGCTGCTGCGCGGCGAGAGCCGGCAGCTTGTTTTCAACAGTGATTTGGCCGCTGAACTGAGCGTCCTGGCAGGCGGCTGGAGCGAAATCGGCCTTGACCGCGCTCTGCGTGAGGTCATGGAGGTTTGGCGGGCCCTTGCCGGCAATGCCAACAGCCGGCTTCTGGTTGAGTCGATGCTGCTGCGGCTTAGGGAGTACTATACCGAGCACTAGGAGGAGGCGATTAAATGCAAACCGTTGTTGGTGTACGGTTTAAACAAGCCGGCAAAATATATTATTTCGATCCCGGTGAAATTAAGCTGCAGGTTGACGACAATGTAATTGTCGAAACGGCTCGCGGCATGGAGTTCGGCGCGGTTGTAATCGGACCGCGGCAATTGACGGAAGAACAAATCATTCAGCCGCTTAAGCCTGTCATTCGCAAGGCTACGGTGCAGGATGAAAATAAGGTAAAAGAAAACAACCGTAAGGAAACAGAGGCCTTTGCCATTTGCGAGCAGAAAATTCTCGCCCATAATCTGCCGATGAATCTGGTGGATGTGGAATATACCTTTGATGTCAATAAAATTATTTTTTACTTTACAGCCGAAGGCCGTATAGACTTCCGCGAATTGGTCAAGGATCTGGCCAGCGTATTCCGGACCCGGATCGAGCTGCGTCAGATCGGCGTCCGCGACGAGGCGAAGATGATGGGCGGTATTGGCTGCTGCGGCCGGTCGCTGTGCTGCTCCACGTTTCTCGGCGACTTCGAGCCGGTATCGATCCGGATGGCGAAGGAACAGAATCTGTCGCTCAACCCAACCAAGATTTCCGGGATCTGCGGCCGCCTGATGTGCTGCCTGAAGTATGAAAGCGACTGCTATGGCGGCTCCTGCTGCAAAAAGATGGCGGCGGCGCAGCCCCGCATCGGCGCTGAGGTTGTGACGATTGACGGCGATGGCCGGGTTAACGCCATTAACCCGGCAAAGAAGACCGCGATTGTCATTTTGGCTGACGGTCAGTCGAAGTCCTACCCCTGGGAGGAACTGGTGGAAAAAGAGTGAACCTGCCGCCGCCTGTCCACTGCGGCGAACGCGTTGACGATTTGCTGATCGGCGGCTTGCGGATTATTCAGCGGCCGGAAGAATTTTGTTTTACGCTGGATTCAGTGCTGCTGGCCCAATTTGCTTTTCTGCGTGCCGGTGCCAGCGCCGTTGATCTGGGCAGTGGCAGCGGTGCGATCGCCTTGCTGCTGGCTGCCCGCGGCGCGACGGTGACAGGCGTTGAGCTTAACCCCCGTCTGGCCGACATGGCTGAACGCAGTGTGCGGCTCAATCAGCTGGAAGCGCGTGTTGCCATTCACTGCCACGATTTAAGACGGATCAGCGATTTTCTGCCTGCCGGCAGCTTCTCGCTGGTGGTGTCAAATCCGCCCTATCGCGCCAGCGGCCGCGGTCAGCTCAATCCGTGCCAGACAGTGGCCTCGGCCCGGCATGAGCTGACCGCGACGCTGGCTGATGTTATTGCTGCCGCCCGCTATCTGGTGAAATACCGCGGCCGCTTTGCGCTGGTGCAATTACCGGAACGGATGGCGGAAATTCTCAAGACAATGAGTGACGCCGGCCTGGAGCCGAAACGGCTGCGGCTGGTTTACCCCTATCAGGATGCAAAACCTAAATTTTTGCTGGTAGAGGGAATCAGAGGCGCGCGGCCCGGCCTGGATGTGCTGCCACCGTTGTTTGTCTACTCGGCTCCCGGCGTATACAGCCGGGAAATTATGGAATACTATCAGGCTGAAGGCGTGAGTATGCGATGAATCAGAATCAATCCGGCATCCTTTATATTTGCGGCACACCGATTGGCAATCTTGATGATATGACCTTCCGGGCGGTGCGTGTCCTGCAGGAGGCGACGCTGATCGCAGCCGAGGACACTCGCCATACCCGCAAGCTGCTGACCCATTTTGCGATCCATACGCCGCTTGTCAGCTATCATGAGCATAACAAGGCCAGCGTCGGCCCGCAACTGATCGAACGCCTGCTGGCCGGTGAGACGATTGCCGTTGTCAGTGATGCCGGCATGCCGGGTATCTGTGACCCCGGCGCCGATCTGGTCGGGCTGGCAATTGGGGCCGGCATTCAGGTTACGCCGGTGCCGGGCGCCAACGCCGCTCTTTGCGCGCTGGTCGCCTCCGGTTTGGACACGCGCAGCTTCCTGTTTGCCGGGTTTTTGCCGAAAACAGCTAAAAAGCGACGGGAAGTCCTCAGCCGGCTGGCCGGCTGCGAGCAGACGCTGCTGTTTTACGAATCGCCGCACCGGGTTAAGGCGACACTGGCTGAACTAACGCGGGCGTTTGGCCCGCGTCCGGCCGTTGCCGGACGCGAGCTGACCAAGAAGTTTGAACAATTTGTGCGAGGCGATCTAGCCAGCCTGACCGAGCATTTTGCCGTTACTGAGCCGCGCGGTGAATTTACCATTGTCGTTGCCGGACAAAACGGCGGGGCTGAGCCGGAGCCTGCCGATCCCGTTGAGCCGGCGGATCTGGCGCTGGCAGTGGCAAGGCTGGTCGAAGCCGGCGCAAATAAAAAAGATGCCATCCGTAAGGTGGCATCTGAACGGGGCTTGTCCAGGCGTGAAGTCTACAACTCCGTGCTGGATGACCGGGATTAGACCCGGGAGGCGCTCATGGTATTGAGGCACTCTTTACATACGTTTTTCCCTTTGAAATTGGTGACCTCATCGGCGTTGCCGCAGAAAACGCACGCCGGCTCGTATTTGCGCAGAATGATCTTGTCGCTGTCAACATAAATCTCGAGCGCGTCTTTCTCATCAATGTATAGCGTCCTACGGAGTTCGATCGGGATGACAACCCGACCAAGCTCGTCCACTTTTCGTACAATACCCGTTGATTTCATTTATAAATTCCCCTCCACCAACAAAATTCGACAAAAAATGTCTTACCTTGATAATACCAGTAATTACAAGACCTGTCAATATAAATGAGTAAACTTTGTATTTTTTGGTAAAAGAATTGCTAAAGCTATCAGTTTTAATAAAATAAGGGGGATCCAGTATGACCAAGAAACCGTTTTACATTACTACACCGATTTATTATCCCAGCGACAATTTGCATATCGGCCACGCTTATTGTACGACAATTGCCGACAGTATCGCCCGTTACAAGCGGCTGACCGGTTATGACGTCCTGTTTCTGACCGGCTCGGACGAGCATGGCCTGAAAATTCAGCGGCGGGCCCAGGAGGCCAACATTACGCCGCAGCAGTTTGTCGATAAAATTGTCGCCGGCTTCCGCAATCTTTGGGACAAGCTGGGGGTTTCCCATGATGATTTTATCCGCACCTCAGAGCCGCGGCACCATGAAGTCGTACAGGCGATTTTTCAGAAAATCTATGATCAGGGCGACATCTATAAAGCTGCCTATGAAGGGCCGTACTGCATCCCCTGCGAGACCTTCTGGCTGGAACGTCAGCTGGTTGACGGCAAATGTCCCGATTGCGGCCGGCCGGTTGAGCTGGTGCAGGAGGAGAGCTATTTCTTCCGGATGTCGAAATACCAGGACCGGCTGCTGGCCTATATCGAAGCCAATCCGGATTTTATTCAGCCGGTTTCCCGCCGCAATGAAATGATTAATTTCATTAAGAATGGTCTTGAGGATTTGTGCGTTTCCCGGACAACCTTCGAGTGGGGTATCAAGGTTCCGTTCGATACCAAGCATGTCGTCTATGTCTGGTTTGACGCCCTGACCAATTATATTACCGCTGCCGGCTATCTGCATGACCGCAATAAATTTGCCAGATACTGGCCGGCTGACATTCACCTGGTGGGGAAAGAAATTGTCCGCTTCCACTCGATTATCTGGCCGGTTATGCTGATGGCTCTGGGGATTGAGCTGCCGAAGATGGTGTATGGGCACGGCTGGCTGGTGATCGAAGGCGACAAAATGTCGAAATCGAAAGGCAATGTGGTTGATCCGGTGGCGCTGATTGATGAATTCGGCGCTGACGCTATCCGCTATTTCCTGCTGCGGGAAATTACGCTGGGCCTCGACGGCAGCTTTTCGCGCGACGCGCTGATCCATCGCATTAACTCCGATCTGGCCAATGATCTGGGCAATCTGCTGCACCGGACGCTGAACATGATCGGCCGCTTCAACGGCGGCATTATTCCCGCCGCCGGCGCTGCCGCGGCGATTGACGAGGATTTGATCAAGCTGGCCCGCAATACGACCGCCGCCTATGAGGCGTCGATGGACCGGCTGGAGATTAACGCGGCGCTTAAAGACGTCTGGGCGTTGATCAGCCGCAGCAACAAATATATTGACGAGACCGCTCCCTGGACGCTGGCCAAACAGCCGGAACAGAAGGAGCGCCTGAACAGCGTGCTCTATAATTTGGCGGAAACGCTGCGCATTGTCGCTATCCTCATCTCGCCGTTTATGCCGCATACGGCACCGAAGATTTGGGCGCAGCTCGGTATCGCGGCTGATTTTGCCGCCGCGCGTCTGGAAGACGCCAAGAGCTGGGGTGGCTTGACAGCCGGCATTGCCGTGGCCAAGCCGCAGCCGATTTTCCCCCGTATTGAGGAGAAGGCAGAGGAAGCCGCGGCGCCGGCGGTGCCGCAGCCGGCTGCCCCGCCGGCCGAGACCAAGCCGGAAGTAACAATTGATGAATTTGCCAAAATGGATTTGCGGGTCGCCAAGGTGCTGGCCTGCGAGAAAGTCAAGGGAGCGGATAAGCTGCTGTTGTTGACGGTTGATCTTGGCAGCGAGCAGAGAACAATTGTCTCCGGCATTGCCAAGCATTACACGCCGGAAAGCCTTGTCGGCCAGACAGTGGTGATGATTGTCAATCTGAAGCCGGCAAAGATCCGCGGCATTGAGTCCCGCGGCATGGTTCTGGCCGCCTCTTCCGACGATGGCAAGCTGGCGCTGGTGACTGCACCGGAAATGATTGCCGGCAGCAAGGTCAAGTAACAGGAGAACGAGTCACGGAAGAACGGTTTTTGAACCGTTGCCATACACACTGCGTGCGCCGCAAAAGGGGGCTGCCGTAGAAGCTGGAAATGCGGGAGCAGATCGATCACGGAGTTCATGGAGTTCACACGGAGTAAACAAAACTCTCTGCTCAGCAGGTAGAATACGACTCCGTGAACCTCTGTGCATGACTCTGTGTCCTCCGTGGAACCGTTCTCCGCGTACCATTGGGAGGCTATTATGTACTTTGATTCGCATGCGCATATTAATGATGAACGGTTTGACGAGGACCGCGATACGGTAATCCGGCGGGCGCTTGACGGCGGGCTGGCCGGTTTTCTCAACGCCGGCGCCGATATGGAATCGTCCGCGGCCGGCGTGGCGCTGGCAGAGCAGTATCCCGGCGTCTTTGCCGCCGTTGGCATTCATCCGCATGATGCGAAAACCGCCCGTGAGGGCGACTATGTCAAGCTGGCCGATTGGGCGCAGCATCCGAAAGTAGTGGCTATCGGCGAAATTGGCCTGGATTATCACTACAATCTGTCGCCCAAGGATGTGCAGCAGGAGGTTTTTATCCGTCAGCTGGATGTTGCCCGGCAGACGGGTCTGCCGTATATTATTCACGACCGCGAGGCCCACGCCGATTGCCTGCGGGTGATTAAACGCGAGGCCAAGGGCTTGAACGGCGTGTTTCACTGCTTTTCCGGCAGTTGGGAAATGGCACAGGAGCTATTGGCGCTGGGGCTGTATCTGTCCTTTGCCGGTCCCCTGACTTTTGCCAATGCCGTCAAGCTGAAGCAGGTGGCGGCAGCCGCGCCGCTGGAGCGGCTGCTGATCGAAACCGATTCGCCGTATCTGACGCCGACGCCGTACCGCGGCCGTCGCAATGAACCGCTGCATGTAAAGCTGGTGGCAGCCGAGCTGGCGTCACTGCGTGGTCTGGAAGCAGATGCGGTCGGCGCTGTCACCTACGAAAATGCCTGCCGTCTGTTCGGTTTGCCGCGGCAAACGAAGCGCCCGGCAAGTGCTTAAACCGCTGACCGTTGTTCGCACTGCGCGGGAATCGCAACGCTGTTTCAAGATCTTGTGACGGAAAAAGATCCGTCAGTTTGTGCTGCGTGAATTAATTAGTGCTTATCAAGGTAGGCACGCGTAATATGTGCACAAAATTTGCTATGCGCAGGCGCATAGCAAATTTTGTGTTCGGTGGTTCGATAACATCTTGACAGAGTCTGACAGTTGAAGACTCCTAAGCGCGGGAACTGTATTTGTGTGCACGCATGCACCGGTGGTTGAATAGTATAGAGAAGATCAAACGGCTATTGCCTGAGGAGTAAACCGGGGAGGTTGATAGTGTGAGTCTTTTCAGTAAACTGTTCGGCAAGAAAAAGAAGAAAAAACACCATGCGCCGAAGCACGAGCCTGTCGCCTGTGACGATTGCAGCCCGGACGAGAGCTGCGAATGCGTTATTGACGACTGTGAGCCCGGCTTTGATACCGGCAGCGTAAAATGCATAGATGACGATTGACTGCTGCCAAAAGACTGTCTGGGGTTCATGCCCCTTTCGACAGTCTTTTTATATTTTGCGGGCCTTTCCGTTTTGTTTTTAAATTTGAATTTACTGGAATTTTGTCCGGCAGAAGCGACTATGATTATGCTATAATACGAGTAAATAAAGCTGAGGTGGAGTCAAACGTGAGTAGAGCTCATTATTTTGTTATTCTGGTATTGCTTCTGCTGTCCGGCGTTGCCACCGCTGCCGATCCCGCAGCTGGCGGCAGCGAACTGCTGATAAACGCCTATCGCAACTTTACCGCCTCAAGCGGTTATCATATGACCACAGACTCCCTTATGACGGTTCCTGTGGGGAAGGAACTGCCCGGGCAGTCCACTTTTTTAGTCCGGACGCAAACCAGCAGCGATGTTCAGGCCAGTCCGTGGCGGCTGCGGTCGATTACCACGGTTCGTCTGGAATACGGCAGCGGGGTTAAGCAAAAAGTACTGCAGCAGTATGGCGAGGAACGGGAAGGTGTATTTAGCGTCTATAGCAAGCTGGATAACGGCTGGGAAAGGCAGGCGGTTTCCCTGGCGAATTTCCGCTATGACCCGTTGACCGAATATGAGCGGTATTTCAGAGCGATTAGAAGCGTCAGGGTATTGCAGGAAAGCGAGGCCTCCGTCAACTATCAGGTTGTTGTTGACAGCGCCTATTTGCGGGATATTGTTGACCACGTTCTGGCGGCTGCCGCTGACAGGGTTGGCCGCTTGCCCGAAAGCGTGTACGCTGATATCGACGAGTTTACTTATACGGTCGAAATTGATAAGAGGACCATGCTGATCGCCAAAATGGAAATGGACGCGTCACCGCTGCTGGCCTCAATCGGAGCCCGGCTGGCGGCTGCGCAGGAAATACCGGAAAACCAGAGACTTATGCTGCGGGATTTGCTCGCTTCTATGCAATTACGGATAACGGTTATATTTTCACAACGCGATGCCTCGGATCCTATTGTTATTCCAGCCGAAGCGCTGCAGGCCGCCGCGATACAGGCGGAATAGCCGCAGGCCGGCAGCTGTAAGGCTTTTTGCCGGCTGTGTCCGGGGAATCGATGCGGCGATGCGGGGAGCTGACAACGATGAAATGGTGGCCGCACAGTCTGCGCCATAAAATGATTCTGTTGATGGTTTTGACCGTAATGATTCCGATGCTGCTGACCGGCTATATTGTCAAAACAGAAGCTGAGAACGCATTGCTGGCGGAAAAACGGGCAAAGCTGTTTGGCATTGCCCGCCTGCTGGATGCCCATCTCGGAGCCGGCTTTGATCCGATCCTCGCTGCCAATCGGGCTGGTCACTACGACCGGAGCGGCAAGATTGGCCTGCTGAACGCGGTGCTTGCTCAATACACGGATACTGTGGCGGTCAATGAACCGGGAGTGGGGGTAGGCTATTACAGCAAAGAGCTGGACGCGATTATTACCTACGGTCCGAGCGGCAAATATGCCGACCGTGTCGGCCTCAGCATCGCCGCCGACCATCCCGGCCGTGACGTGATGGACTCCGGCGTCAGCCAGGTGCAATTCGGCCGGTTTGTTCGCGGTCATATTATGAATGCCATGCTGCCGATACGCCGCGGCGATCAGGTTCTCGGCTATATCTGGGTGAATGAATTTACCGATGAGGTTGGGGCGCAGCTTGCGGCAATGGACCGAAAAATTTATCTGTGGGGCGGCTGCGGTATCGCTGTCTGTGTAGCATTGCTGCTGCTGGTTATGGAGCGATTTGTCGGCGAAGTGGAAACGATCAAGCAGGGATTGGCGGATTTGCGGTTCAATCTGAAGCGGCAGATCCGCCCCATGCGGGGTGAAACAGGGGAAATCGCCCGGGCAATCAACCATATGGCGCAGTCGCTGGCCGCGATGCAATCGGTTAACGCCAATATCCTCGCCAGTATCGCCGACGGTGTGATAACCGTCGACATCGAAGGCCGCATTACCACCATCAATCCTGCGGCACAGCGGATGACGAAATTTACCTCGGCCGAGATTGTCGGCAGATTATATAAAGACATATTTTGCAGTGGCACTAATTTTGACAGCATGCTGCTGGATACGCTGGCGACAGGAACGAATTACATCGGCTTTGAAACCGAGTATCCGGTAAAAGACGCCTCCATCTACATCAGCATCAGTACCAGCCATTTAAAAGACAGCGATGGCAGAATTATCGGCGCTGTGCTGGTGTTTAAGGATTTCACGGAAAAACGCCGGCTGCAGGAACAGCTCCGCCGCGCCGACAAGCTGGCGTCGCTGGGGGAAATGATGGCCGGCGTTGCGCATGAGATCCGCAATCCGCTGACCGCCATCAAGGGCTTTGTGCAATATCTGCAGGCTGCAGCCAGCGATGCGGAACGGCAGCAATACATGCCGGTGATTGTAAAAGAGGTGGACCGGGTCAACCGGACCATTGATGAGCTTTTGTACTTTGCCCGCCCCAATTCTGCTGATTACCAGCCGGTGGATCTGAATGACCTGATCGAAAAAACGCTGTTTCTGGTCCGCAATAAACCGACAAAAGAGCGGGTCGCCTTTGCGTTTCATCCGGTAGCCGGCTTGCCACGGGTCGAAGCTGACGCCGACCAGATCCGGCAGGTGCTGCTCAATCTCATGCTTAACGCGGTCCAGTCGATTCGCGGCCGTGGTGAAATTTCTGTACGCACCTGGCAGGAGGAAAGCGAGGCAGTTATGCTTGAAATCCGGGACACTGGCGAAGGCATCGCCGAAGCGGACCTGAATAAGATTTTTGATCCTTTTTTCACGACCAAGCCGGCGGGAACCGGGCTGGGCCTGGCAGTGGCGCAGCGGATTGTGACCACCCACCGCGGCCGTCTGAGCATTGTCAGCGAGCTCGGCAAGGGCACTGCCATCAGCCTGCGGCTGCCGGTTTTGCAGGAAAGGGAGCGGGCGGATGAATGCTGATTTTCTGGTTTTAGTCGTTGACGATGAGGAGAATGTGCGGCTCTTGCTGTCGGCGCTGCTGCGGCGGGAAGGCTATACAGTTGCGGCCGCCGTGGACGGCGATGACGCTCTCGTCAAGGTCCGGCAACTGCAGCCGCGGCTGCTTCTGATGGATATCCGCATGCCCGGGCTGGACGGAATCGAGGTTTTACGCCAATTGCGCAAGCTTGGCTATGATATGCCTGTGATTCTAATGACCGCGTTCGCCGCCGTTGATACGGCGGTGGAAGCGATAAAAATGGGTGCCTTTGACTATTGCATCAAGCCGTTTGATATTGAAGAGGTCAGACTGCTGGTCAACCGCGCTTTTCAATTGCAGAGCATGAGCGAAGAAATCACTGTGCTGCAGCGCGAGCTGACGGACAACTACCGGATTGACCGGATCTTGACCCAAAGTCCAAAGATGCAAGCTCTTTATAAAGATATTGCCAAGATCGCCCGCAGCAATGCGACTGTGCTGATTTTGGGCGAGAGCGGTTCCGGCAAGGAGCTGATTGCCAATACCATCCATTATAACAGTGATCGCAAAAATGGACCGTTTGTCAAGATCAATTGCGGCGCACTACCGGAAAACCTGTTGGAGAGTGAATTGTTCGGGCATGAGAAAGGCGCTTTTACCGGAGCGTTTATGCGTCGTACCGGACGATTTGAACAGGCCGACTCGGGTACCCTGCTGCTCGATGAGATTGGCGAGATTTCACCAAATCTGCAGGTAAAGCTGCTGCGCGTGCTGCAGGAAAGGGAGTTTCAGCGTCTGGGCGGCAGTCAGACGATCAGGACCGACATCCGGGTTATTGCCGCCACTAACCGCCAGCTGGAGGACATGGTCGTCAGCGGACTTTTCCGGCAGGATCTGTATTACCGCCTTAATGTAGTATCCCTGTATGCGCCGCCGCTGCGGGAGCGGAAAGAAGATATCGCGCTGCTGGCAGACTACTTTTTGCAGAAATACGCCCGGGAAAACAGCCGCGAAATGGCCGGATTCGACCAGGAGGTTTACCGTCTGCTGCGGCGCTATCACTGGCCGGGCAATGTGCGGGAATTGCAAAATGTCATTGAGCGGGCAGTCATCATGGCCAGCGGCAGCGTCATTTTTGCCGAAGATTTGCCGGATAAGCTGATCGCTGTCCGCCCCGGGCGGAGCGCCTGTTCCGCCTCGCCTGTTTCCGGACCGGGGCGGACGCTGAAGGCGCAAATCAAGGAGGCCGAACAGCGGGTTATTGGCGAAGTGCTGCAGCGCAACCGGGGCAACAAGGCCAAAACCGCGCAGGAACTGGGAATCAGCCGCCGCTCGTTGCAATACAAGATCCAAGAGTATCAGCTAGACTAATTTAGCAGGTCCGGTGTGGCTTCAAATCAGCGGACTGTTCCAGGCCGCGTAATGTTTTGGCTAGGTAAGCACTGATTAATTCACACAGCGCAGCTTGACGGATCTTTTTCCGCCT
>UQPB01000025.1 GCA_900542835.1 uncultured Pelosinus sp.
TACTGGCGAAACCGGAGCAACGGGGGCTGCCGGCGAGATCGGAGCAACCGGTGAGGCTGGAACAACCGGGGCTACTGGCGAAACCGGAGCGACAGGGGCTACCGGCGAGACTGGAGCAACAGGGGATACTGGCGAAACCGGAGCGACAGGGGCTACTGGCGAGACCGGAGCCACGGGAGTTACCGGCGAGACTGGAGCCACGGGAGTTACCGGCGAGACTGGAGCAACAGGGGCTACTGGCGAGACCGGAGCCACGGGAGTTACCGGTGAGACTGGAGCAACAGGGGCTACTGGCGAAACCGGAGCCACAGGAGTTACCGGCGAGGCCGGAGCAATAGGGGCAACCGGCGAAACTGGAGTGACGGGAGCCACCGGCGAGACCGGAGCAACGGGAGCTACCGGGTCGGCAGCGCTGCTTTCCGGCATCCAGGTGCAGTATATAACCGGTGACTGGCAGGTCATGGCAAATGGGGCGGCACTTCCCTTTAATACTGTCGCAACTGCTTTGAGCCCTGATTTATCCTTGAACACGACCAACGGAGAAATTACGGTCGCGGAGCCGGGAGTTTACTATGTCAGTTGGTGGGTCGCGGTTGATGGTTCCACAGAGGCCCTGACCATCAACTTTTCGTTGCAAATGGACGGCAGCGATGTGTCTGCGGCAGGGACGCCGGTTCTTAGCGGTCAGTTGTCAGGAGCCGCCTTAATTACGGTGCCGGCACCAGCGACAATTTTAACGCTGGTTAACATTACGGGTAATGACGTTTATATCGGCAATACCATTGTTCAGGCCAATCTGGTTGTTGTGCAGCTGACGGCTTAAGACAAAGCGGGTGGTTACAACTGGCGGCCGATATCGCTGCGGTAGGTCATCGCTGCCGGAATCATACCGGCGCTTACACCGAGAACAATGCTGATCAGCAGGATATAAGCCTCAGATGCTATGAAGCCGGTTGCAAGGGTGATGGCTGTTTTTCCCGTCATGGCCGCGGCGAGCAGCCAGTAGAGGCTATGGCCGGCAATCGCGCCAAGAACGGCACCGCTGGCGGCTAGCATAAATGCCTCAATAACGATGATTGCGGCAATGTCGCGGCAACCGGCTCCCAAAGCGCGAAGAATGGCCCGTTCCCGTTCCCGGCTGAGCGCCGACCAGTATAACGATAAAGCCATAATAATCAGTCCCATGCCGGTAATCGCATAGGAAATCAGCGCTAGTGCGGTTTGTCCCTGGCCAAGGACTGCGAACAGCTTAACAATCACCTGGGCCGGAAATATCATTTGTGCTGCCGGCTCATGCTGAAACTGCTGATATAACCGCATGGCTTCGCTATAACCGTTTGGCTTGACGAGTACGGCGGTAACAGCGCGAGGCGGGTGAGCGTGCCTGGCAAGCGTGTCCTGATCATGGTCGTCACCGGCCGCCTCACTGTGATCGTGACCGGCATGAGCCTCCCAGATACTGTTGATATCCACAATAATCGCCTGGTCGTAGGGGCCATGAACCGGTTGCAGCACGCCCACGACCCGGTAAGGTCTGGCATGCGTTTCACCGCCGGGAATCAGACCATGGACGGACGTAAACTCGTCGCCGACACGCAATTGCAGCTCCCGGGCTGCTTTGGCGCCGACAACAGCTTCAAACTCGTGTTGAAAATACTGGCCGTCCGCTAGCTGCAGCCAGTCAGGCTGACCGCTTCTGCTTTTATGGCGAAAGATTTCCTGGCTGGCGCCAACAATCCGGTAGCCTTGATAGTTATCGCCAAAGGCCAGCGGGATCGCAGCTGCGACTAACGGATTCGCCGCCAGTTGTTCATAATGGGCGTAATCAATATTGGCAATAGGGCTGTCCTGCAGGAAAACCGTGTTTAATACCAGCTGATTAGGACTGCCTTTGGCGCCAACAATCAGGTCGAATGGCTCTGTAGCCCTTATCAGACCGTTATGCAGGCCATTGGCGAATAGGCTGACTGTGATCATCAACGCAACTGCCACCGCTGTCACCAGCACGGTCAAACCGGTTTGCACCGGTCGGGACAGGAGATTATGCCAGGCTACCGTCAGCCGCATGGCGGCTCACACTCCTTTCGGCCCGTTCCAGCCGGCAGATCCGGTCAAACGAATTCATCACCTGGCGATCGTGAGTGGATAGCAGCAGGATGCTGCCCGCTTCCCGGGCAAGCTGCTTGAGCAGCGTCAGGGCAGCCAGACTGTTGTCAGCATCGAGGCTGGCAGTTGGCTCGTCCGCCAGAATGAGTTTAGGTCTATTGGCCACTGCCCGGGCGATGGCGACTCGCTGCTGTTCGCCCATGCTGAGCTGACGCACTCCGCTTTTCACACGGTCTGCCAGACCGACGGCGGCCAGTAAGTCGGTCGCCCGCTGCCGTTGCCGGCTGCGGGGGATTGCGCCGCTGAAACTCATGGCAAGCAACAGATTGTCAAGCACATTCAACCCGGTCAACAGATTCAGCTTTTGAAAAACATAGCCGACGGTGCTGGCCCGCCAGGCATCGCGCCGGGGCTCAGGCATAGCTGATATTACACTCCCCTCAAAGTAAATTTTACCGCTGCTGGGGGTCAGCAGGCCGGAAATGAGGTGCAGCAGCGTAGTTTTGCCGGAGCCGCTCGGTCCCGCCAAAGCCACCTGCTCGCCAGCTTGGATTGTTAAGCTGTTAATTGCTACGGCGGTTATTGTTTTGGCGCCGTCGCGATAATCTTTGCGCACTTGGCTGATTTCAAGCAAGACAGCTCCTCCTTGTTTAGTAATCGGCTGCTTCCAGCCGGGTTGCAGCCACCCGTACCAGGCTGACGAAGCCGGTTTCCTCATCAAGCTGATAACCAAGCTCGAGTCTGCCGGTTACGGTTATCGGGCGGTCAAACGGCAGGGCGGTCACCGGCTCAGCCAGCTTTACCACCACGATGTCATTGGGCCAGTCGGCGTCAGTCGAGCAGAATGGACAAATTGACATTGGCACTTTAGTGAGGACAAAGAAATGCAAAGTTGGTTTTAGCGGCGGCGCCATAAAGCCGCTGATTTTGACAACCTTGCCCTCCAGGCTTTTTAGTTTCGGTGATAATTCCAGACCGAGCGCCGAGGCGCCGCTGTACATTTCGTCCATGGACAGCGGCACTGCCTGTTCGCCGCCCCATGGCAGCCAGGCGGGTGCCGCTGCGGCCGGAGAGAAAAACAGGGATGGTTCCGACGCGGGAACCGTCCCTGTTTGTACCGGCAGGGGCAGGAGCAGCCCGGCTGTTGCCAAGGCAAGAATCATACTTGCCAGCCATCGAGCCAGTTTAGCCATAAAGCCTCCACAGGATTAATTTTTGTTTTTGCGGCCGTCGAGGCCAAGGGCGCGGACAATGCCGTGGAATACTTCCGTATTATCAATGACACCTTTGAAATAGTCGGCGCCGGGGCCTTCGGCCGTAAGCGGTACGTCATCGGCGGCATGGACTTCCGACGATTCATCGCTCGGCAGGTTGCCAATCCGCAGTTCGCCGCCGGGAGCGCGCCGTTCATTGCCGATTGCCTTGCCATTGGCCATAATCGCAGGCGAGACAGGGACCGGCTGGAAGCGGTAGTTTTCGTAGTGGTCGGGATAGTTGGCAAACTGCACCGCCAGCGTCACATCCGGATCAGGATTGTCGGGGAAGCCGTCGCCATCGTTATCCGCGAATGTCGGCCAGCCGGCGTCGGCGTAAGTACGGACAGCCTCGCGGCCGGTTTTTCCGTCAAGCTCGTGATAGGTGCCGGTAATACTGGAGCCATGGGCGTGGTCGGCGACAACAACGATCAGTGTGTCGCCGTTTTTTTGTGCAAATTGACGGGCAATGCCGATCGCCTTATCCATTTCGATCGTATCATAGGCGGCCCGCTGCCAGTCCATCGCATGCAGCTGTTTATCGATGGAGGCGCCCTCGACCATCAGGAAAAAGCCGTTTTTGTTTTGACTCAGGACATCAATCGCGGTTTGGGTCATTGTCATTAGATTGGGCTGATCAGTGAAATTACCCAGTACAGCCGGATTTTTCGTCAGTTCCCGGTCCACATAGACATTGAGATTATCAAGCTGGAACAGGCCCAGCAATTTTTCCGGCGCGCCGGCTTGCTTCAGTTCACTGCCGGTAGTGGCAATGGCATAGCCCTGAGCCTTGAATTCGCCGATCAGATCCCTGTCATCACTGCGCTTGGAGCCGGGAACTGTTTTCGGTAGAAAATGGCGGGAGCCGCCGCCGAGAATGACGTCAGGCCGACGCTCAGGACTGAGCATATCCTGGGCGATATAATTCTGCTCGCTGCGGCGGCGGGTATGCGCCAGCATTGCCGCAGGAGTCGCATCGGTGATGTTGGCGGTTGAGACAAGGCCGGTAGCCATGCCGCGAGTCCGTTTAACCAGTTCGATGATATTTTCTACTTTCGGATCGTCAAACGGGTCTTTGCTGCTGTCGGCGTAGACTCCCATTGCGTTGACCGCGCTTTTATGGCCGGTGGCGTAAGCGGAGGCGCTGTTGGCCGAGTCGGTTACCAGCGAATCATTGCCGGAAGTAGTAACCAGCGCGACATGAGGCATTTGATCCATTTCCAGCAGACCGTTATACTTGCCTTCGCTGATACCCTGTGAAAGGATGCGGGCGATCTGGCGCGACTGCAGGCTCATGCCATCGCCTACAAACAAAATGACATTCTTTGCCTGCTTTTTGGCTTTGGCGGCGGCGACTTCATAACTAACCACGCGCCGTTCAATACCCTGCTCTGTCCGGGCGGCAACGGCAATGGTGATTTTGCCGGGCCGGGAAAAGGCAACATCGTTAATCCGGTATGTATTCAACTGGTCCAGTTTAATGGCGGCTTGCTTGCCAAAGAACTTGTCCGCGGCAACGCCATTGATTTCAACTTCCAGCGCTTTGGCGGGAACCGCGGTTTTAATTTCCACCGCAAAGTCGAATTTCTGACCGGCAAGGAATTTAGCCCGGTCAATTGGCATGATGTTGATGACCGGCGCTTGCGGCGCGCTGTAGGCGTAGGCGGCCGGCGCCGCCGGCTGCAGTGAGACCAGCGCGGCAAGCGCCAGCATCACGCGGAGTGATTTGCGAACAGAGTGAGTTGTACTGAACACAGGTTGCACCTCCTCAATAATGTAAGACCTGTTTCCAGTATGCCATGGCGGCTGGCAGGAAATATTAAACAGCTGTTAAGTTTAGGTTAAAACCGCCGTCGCGCTTTTGGCGGCCGTTCCGGCTTTTTTTATCCAACTGCGTGTGCGGCATGGCGTTACATGACCGCTTATTGCCGTATCTGCCTGCCGGCTTGAAAAATAACCATGATTTGGCTACAATGGAGATGGTGGTGAACAGACATGCTGGAAGCCGGCGAAGCGTTTATTCGCAGCCTGCGGCTGCAAATAGAACGGATTGACGATTACAACCGTTATCCCTTTTGCCTGCCGCTTTTTCGTCAATTATCGGAAATTGCGCTGCATCCGCGGGTTACCTTTTTTGTCGGTGAAAACGGCAGCGGTAAATCAACGCTGCTGGAGGCGATTGCTGTCGCCCGTGGCTTCAATCCCGAAGGCGGCACGTTTAATTTTACCTTTTCGTCGCGGCCGTCGCATTCTGAGCTATGCCAGTATATCAGCCTGGTTAAGGGGACAAAGCGGCTGCGGGACGGTTTCTTCCTGCGGGCCGAGAGCTTTTACAATCTGGCGACCGCCATTGAGGATTTGGACGCGTCCGGCATTGGCCGCAGCGTTATCGATTCCTACGGTGGCCGTTCCCTGCATGAGCAATCACATGGTGAATCATTTTTTGCCGCCATTCAAAACCGGTTTGGCGGCGACGGCCTGTATATTCTTGACGAGCCGGAGGCAGCCCTGTCGCCGCTGCGGCAGATGGCGCTGCTGACACGGCTGCATCAACTGGTTGAACAAAATTCGCAGTTTATCATTGCCACGCATTCGCCGATCCTGCTGGCTTATCCCGATGCCTGGATTTACCAGTTTGCGGCGGGGAATCCCTGCCTGCAGCAGGTAGCCTATGAACAAACCGAGCACTATATGATCACCAGACAATTTCTCAACAATTATCCCAAAATGCTGGAGATTTTATTAAAACGGTAAAGTGAAGGAGCCATCGCAAGCGCCGCTTGCGATGGCTCCTTCACTTTACCTGTTATTACCAGGGGTTCTTTTTGAATTCAGCCCGGTAATACTCGTCCATCTGTTTTAACATCTGTTTATATTCCTCCGGACCCTTGTAGTCAAGCGGCAGAGCGAGCTCTTGCGCTTTTTTCTTGAACTCAGGATCATCAAAGGTCTTCTTCATGATTTCAGACAGGGTTTTCAATTGCTGCGGGTCAATACCTTTCGGTGCGGCCAGGCCGCGCATGGCGATCTGGGTCGCGTCAAAGCCGGACTCTTTATAGGTGGGGACGTCAGGCATCATCTCAATCCGCTTTTCGGCGCCGACCGCCAGAACCCGGATCGATTTTGCCTGGTACTGGGCGTAAACTTCTGACGCGTTGGAAATCATGATGTCAATATTTTTGCCCATCAGTGCGGTCAACTGCGGGCCGGTTCCCTCGAACGGCACTTTGCGGATTTCAACCTTCTGACTCTGTTCAAAGGTGCGCAGCGTCAACGCTTCCGAGGTGCCGGGACCGCCATAGCCCAGCCGTACTTTGTTGGGATTGGCCTTGGCATACTCGATGAAATCTTTCAGGGTTTTAAACGGACTGTCGACCGGTACGATAAAGGCGCCGGGATCACTGACAAAATTGGCAATCGGCTCAAAGTCATCCAGGGAATACTTTACTTTTCCTTCCAGGCGAATGGGCGTCAGAATGACGGTGGGAGGATTAATCATGCCGATTGTGTAACCGTCTTTGGGCGCGTGGGCGATGGCGGTAAAGCCGATTGCGCCGCCGGCGCCGGGCTTATTATTTACCACAAAGCTGGTGCCGGCATATTTTTCGGCAAAGCTGAGGATTGAGCGGGCGGCAATATCGGTGCCGCCGCCGGAGTTGAAGGCGACGATGACTTCGACCGGTTTTTGCGGATAAGCGGCGCCGGATTTGGCTTCATCCTTCTTGGCGCCGCAGCCGGACAGCAACGCTGACGTCAGGAATAAAAGAGTCAGGAACAAGGTCAGTTTTTGTTTCATTAGCAAGACACCTCCACTATTTTTAACAACAAGCCGGAACCGGGAGAACCTCCTTTCCCGCAGGCAATATGCTTACAGCTCAGCGTCGGAAGCAAGTTTAGAGCGCTTTTTCTTAATCGCGCTGTACAATCCCGCCGCCAGAACGATGAAACACAACGTGATCAGCGTGGCTGAAATCGGACGCTCCAACAAATAGAGCAATCCGGACTCAGAAGAGGCCAAAGTCTGAATTAAGGTAAACTCGATATTCTTGCCCAGAATAAAGGATAGAATCAGCGCCGCGCTGGGCAGCTGCAGTTTTTTCATGAAGTAGCCGACAATGCCAAAAAAGATCAGCAGGCCGACGTCCCAGAGACTGCGGTTAACACTGTAGACACCGGTCATGCAGATGATCAGGATCAGCGGAAACAGCAATTTGTAAGGTACCTGAGCCACTTTGGCCCAAAGCCGGGCCATTGGTAAATTCATGATCAGCAGTACGGTGTTGCCAATAAACATGCTGGCAATAACGGCCCAGATGAACTCGGGATTTTTTTGGTAAAGCAGCGGGCCGGGCGTAAGACCGTGCATAATGAAGGCACCGAGCAGAATAGCGACAGTAGGCGAGCTGGGAATGCCGAGCGTGAACAGGGGGATCAGCGCTGCGCCGGCATAGGCATTGTTGGCGGTTTCCGGACCGGCGACTCCCTCAATCGCGCCTTTGCCGAAGCGGGAGGGATCTTTGGCTACCTTTTTTTCCAGCGAGTAGGAGAGCAGTGCGGCGATGGAAGCGCTGGCGCCGGGAATCAGGCCCAGGATCATGCCGAGGCCGGTGCCGCGGCCGATTGCCGCCATTGCCGGCTTCCACTCCTCCCGCGGCGGAATCAGGCCGCTGATTTTGGCCGGTTTATCAATATCCATGTTGTTTTCGGCGTTTAGCAGAATCTCGGAAATGCCGAACAGGCCCATGGCGAGGACGACAAAATCAACGCCATCCAGCAAATCTAACTGGTTGAATAGAAACCTGTCGGCGCCTGAGCCCGGATCCTGGCCGATTAACGCCAGAATTAAGCCGATGATAGCGGCAATCAGGCCTTTAACCACCGATTTTCCCATGAGACCGACCAGCAGCAGCAGTCCGAACAGCATCAGACTGAAGAATTCAGGCGCGCCAAATTTGAGGGCGATTGCCGCCAGTGCCGGACCTAAGAAGGTCAGTGACAAAACGGCGACAATGCCGCCGATGAACGAGCCGATGGCCGCTACCCCCAGCGCGCTGCCGGCCCGCCCCTGCTTGGCCATCTGGTACCCGTCGAGACAGGTAATGACGGAGGCGCTTTCGCCAGGGGTATTGATCAGAACGGAGGTGATTGTGCCGCCGTACATCGCGCCGTAGAAAATGCCGGACAGCATAATCACCGCTGGAATCGGATCCATGCCAAAGGTCAGCGGGATCAGCATGGCGGTGCCGGCTACCGGTCCCAGTCCGGGCAATACACCGACAAACATGCCGACAGAAACGCCGGCAAGGCAGAAGAGCAGGTTGGAAACGCTGAGAGCGGTACCGAACCCGTTAAGCAGGGCCCAAAGTTGTTCCATTGTGCATCAGCTCCTTACATTCCCCAGCCAGGAAGTTGAATTTCCAGTAATACGGAAAACAGGACATACAGCAGCAGTGACATGCCTACCGCAATCGCCAGGCTGACCTGCCAGCGGTAAGACTTGTACAACAGGGGAAACAGGAACAGGATGCTGGCGGGGATAAACCCGGCCAACGGCAGCAGGATCAGGTAGAGAATCATCGTGATCAATATGAACAGAATATTTTTTCGTCCCTGGCTTCCAGGCATGGTTTCGGCGGAATCCTGTCCCCGCCAGGCTTCGTAGATATACACCAATGACAATATGATTAGTATTCCCGACAGCCAAAGCGGGAAGAAGCCGGGGCCGGGGCCGAGGTCGCCTTTGTAAGGATACTGCAGCGAGTAGCCAAAAAAGATGAGGGCAAACAGGAGGACGCCAACGCCGCCTCCGATTCCGACACGTGTTTTCATCAGTATTCACCTCCATGCGCAGTCTTATTTTACGGGTCCGGCGGCGGTAACAAGATCGCGGATATAGAATAAGGTCTGCCAATCAAACGGCGCGCGGATTACGCAGCCGGGAGCCAGCAGCAGCCGTTTACCGCCGGTAATTTTGATCATATCGGCGGCTTCTTCCGCCAGCTCCGTCAGTTTACCGTCAGTGATGTGGAACCGCTGCAGACCGCCGACAATGCATTTGTCGGTGGCTGCCAGAAAATCCGCGACCGTGGGAGCGGTTTCGCCGACATGCCAGCTGATCCCCTGAACCGGATACTGTTTCAGCAGCGGAAACATGATATTGTTGCCATGGATATGCATGACATGCAGCCAGCCTGACTGCTGCAGCGGCTGCAGCACGGCCAGGTCGTAGGGAACGCCGAATTCGGCGTAGTCGGCTTCGCTGACGGCGTCGTAGCAGG
Organism: uncultured Pelosinus sp.; assembly: GCA_900542835.1. Classification (GTDB taxonomy): domain Bacteria; phylum Bacillota; class Negativicutes; order Sporomusales; family Acetonemataceae; genus Anaerosporomusa. The sequence continues at coordinate 9,638 of UQPB01000025.1, forward strand.
ACATCTGACTGGCAAAATAAACACCGGCGCAGCCCAGCTCCATTGCTTGCTGCGCAAATCGCAGCGTGCTTTCGGCAATCACTTCCAGCCCCGCCTTCACCAGCTCCGGATCGGTCCGCATGTGCGCGACCACCTTGGAGCCGGAAAGCTTTTGGGCGGTTGTCAGCGGCGAAAATACCGTGGCCAGAACCGGCGCTTCGCCGTTGAGCGATGCCAGCAGCCGGCGCAGGGAACGCAATTCCCGGCCTAAAGCGCCCTGAGTAACATCGAGGGGCTGCAGGCGGGCCCAGTCGCCGGGCTCATTGACGCCAAAGCGAGTGACCTTGGCCACGCCGCCGTTGGCAATTTCACTGTAGTCGCAGACACAACCCCAGTCTTCAATCGAAAACATGCCGTTTGACATGTTTTTGACAAAATCGAGATTCAGCTTGCGATAAAAATCATAAGTAGTATCCGCCAGCTTGTCCGCATCCAGGTCGATACCGGGAAAATGCGTCCATAGGCTGTAAGGAATCCGGTCTGTGGCTTCGCCGGACAGTGCCAGGCGCAGTCTTTCTGTTTTAGTTAGCATCTGTTTTCTCCTCCTGGTTATTTGTCAGCATGACGTTAAGAATGATTTTATCCGTTTCCAGCATGCCGGGATTGCTGACCTTGCCCAGATTTTCAACCGTGCGTTCCACCGTGTCGGCAATAATGCCATTGTCGCTGGGGACAACCACCTGGCGCAAAGCGAGCAGGGCGCTTTCCACGGCGGTTGCCGCGGCGGTAGAAAGCTTTAGCGCGCAGCCGACCTTGCCGCCGTCGCAGATCATGCCGGTCAGATTGGCAATCACATTCTTCATCGACGCCTCGATGGCCGGGATATCACCATCCAGCAGCCAGGCGATAGCCGCGGTGGCGCCGGTCGCCGCCGCCACCGCGCAGCCGCATAGGGCGGAAAGATTGCCGGTGTGAATTTTGATATAGATTGTCACCAGGTGGCTGAGGGCAAGCGCTCTGGCCAGCCGCTCGCGGGGAGCGTTGACCTGTCTGGCGACCGCGTACACCGGCAGGATAACGGTGATTCCGTGGTTGCCGCTGCCGGCGCTGCTCATGATTTGGATATTTTCACCCGACATGCGGGCATCGGCGGCGGCGGCGGTCAGCTTCTTAGCGGCAATGACGACATCCTCCGCCAGCAGGCCGGTTTTGACCATCTCATCATAAGAGGCGCCGATGCCCATGCCCAGTTTGCCGGCAATACCGGCTTCCGCCGCCGCCAGATTCATTGATACGCCATCAAGCAGAAAGTCGATCTGGTCGGCGGGGAGGGCTTCGACTGCCCGGACCAGATCGGCAATGCGGATATCACCGCGCAGAATCAGCCGGCTGTCGGGTTTATCCTGGGCGGAAGCCTGACGGCGATCCAACAGATTTCTGCCGTCAGCCTCAATCAGGACAACATTGGTATGGCTGCCCTCAATGACAACCCGCGCCTGGCCGGCCTGCGCCGTCATCCGCAAATCAATCCACAGGCCGGCTTTGCTTTCGTCAACGCTGACCGACACCGCGTTTCGCCGCAGCAAAGCATTAGCCTGCTTCAGTTCGGCGGCGGTGACCCCCTCCAGCACCGACAGCTGCCGCTGCGGCTGCTTTTTTAACGCGCCCAGCGCGGCCGCGATGTGGAGCCCGGTTTGGCCTGTGCCGGGGATGCCTACGGCAACGCCGTTCTTATAGATATTGGAGTTGACGGATACCCGGATCTGCTCCGGCTCAGCTTGCAACGCCTCGGCCGCGTAAGCAGCAGCCAGCGCGACTGCTCCCGGTTCTGTGCAGCCTGTTGCCGGCAGTACCTCATCTTTCAGCAATGCAATCAGCAATTGATCATTCACGTTTATATTCCTCCTGTTATTCCTGCTGGCTGACAGTAATGCAACTTTCATGCCAGGTCAGGCAATCAGGAGGCAATTCGCTGATAAATCGGTTTTTCGGGCTTTTGCCGCCGCGAAAGCAGGCGGATTGCCCGGCCGGCATGCTTAAAAACCGTTGAATCGTGAACAGAAACAGCGAACCGGAAGAGCGAAAAATACAAAAAGATAAACAAACGATAAATTTATCACCGATTTATCGCCCGTTTATCAACACTGATAAACATATCCGTATTTTAATACGAAACGTTACAATCTTCAACTCTCAATCTGATATTTACGGATTTTCCTGTATAATGTGGCTAAGCCGACCCCCAGTGTTTTAGCCACTTGTTTTTTCCCCTCGACACTGCGGCCGTGGGAATCGAGCAAGGCAATGATCGCCTGCTTCTCTCCGGCATCAGTGTCTGCCGGCGGCGGCAAATCCGGCCCGGCCTGCGTTACCCTTGCCGGCAGCTCGGTCGTATCGATTAACCGGCCGGAGGCTCTGATCACGGCGCATTCAATGCTGTTCTCCAGCTCGCGAATATTGCCTGGCCAGTGGTAGTGCTGCAGTGCGTCGATTGCTGCCGCTGAAAAGCCTGTAGCTTTGCTGGCGTAGGTCTGGGCATGCTTTTTCAGACAATGCTCCGCCAGCAGCGGAATATCGGGGCGGCGCTTGCGCAGCGGCGGCAGCAACAGCGGATAGACATTCAGGCGATAATACAGATCCTCGCGAAAGCGGCCTTCTTTGGTTAGCTGCTCCAGATTGCGGTTGGTCGCGGCAATAATCCGGACGTTAACCGGCAGCGGCTGAATGCCGCCGACGCGTTCGACCCGCTTTTCCTGCAGAACCCGCAGCATTTTCGCCTGTAATGAAAGCGGCATATCGCCGATTTCATCGAGAAAGATTGTGCCCTTGTCTGCCAGTTGAAATTTGCCGGGCTTGCCGCCTTTTCTGGCGCCGGTAAATGACCCTTCCTCATAGCCAAACAATTCGCTTTCCAATAGGTTTTCCGGAATGGCGGCACAGTTGACGGCGATAAACGGCTGGTCGCCGCGGTCGCTTTCGCTGTGGATCGCCTGCGCGAATATCTCCTTGCCTGTGCCGCTTTCACCGGTCAGCAGCACGGTGGAAACTGTGGCGGCGGCGCGGCGGGCCTCTTCCTTCAGCGACAGCATTGACGGGCAGTTGCCGATGATCTGATCGAACGAGATTTTCGGCGGCGGTGCCGGCATATCCCGCCAATCGTAGAAGGAGCGGAAACTGGCGACTACGCCGCAGATCGAACCGTCGCTGCGCATCGGCGTGGCATTGAACAGGTAATGATGATGCTTGCCTTTAAGCCAAACGCTGACTTCGCGGTCGCGAAAGCCGACGCCGCTGCGCAGCGCTTCCGGCAGCGGCGTACCGGGCAGCACTTCACCGAGCGCCAGTCCGATCACTTGCGCGGCCTTGACTCCCAGCAGCTTTTCGGCGGCATAATTGATGCTGATAATCGTCGCAGTATGATCAATTGCCAGCACGCCTTCGGCAATAAAGTTCAGCACGGTTTCCAACTGGTTCTTTACCAGCAGCAGGCGGGAGCGGCTGGCTTCCTCAACCGCTTTGGCGGCGATCAGCTCGGCCATTTTGCGGGTAAATGTCAGCAGCCGCTCATTGGTATTGCGCAGTTCCGACTGGCGTTCAGGCGAAAAAGCGACAAGGCCGATAACGCCGATGACATCGGTGCCGGTCATGATCGGACAGCAGAGCTGGGCCAGCTCCTTGCATTCGGCCCGGTGCTCACAGGTATGGCAGTCGTCAAAGCTTGGCACATCATTGACAATATACTCGCGGCCATTGCGGAGGACCTTTTGATAGATCGACCGGCCGGCAATTTTACGGCCAATAGTTGCCTGATGCAGCCCGGTGCCGGCGATGCGTTCCAAATTCGAGTCGACAATCGTGACTTCCATGCCCAGCACACTGGAGATTGCCTCTGCCATCTGCTGGGCGGTGGCCTGAATTTGCTGCAAATGCGACATGAAGCGCCTCCTGTTACTGTTGATTTCGGTTTTGCAGGGGAGCCGGGTCCGGCCTCCTGCCGGAATAAAACAAAGGAGCTGGCGCTGTATCAACCCTGAAAACAGAAATTGCTGACGGTCAAATTCCGCCAGCATCTTCCTGCCTCAGTGTTGACGCAGCACTGGCGCATGCCGCCAGCCTCTTTGCTGCCTCGTGGTATGACTACTTATTTGCAGACGGCAATGGCTTCGATCTCTACCAGAGCGTCTTTCGGCAAACGGGCAACTTCGAAGCAGGCCCGCGCCGGGCAGTCTTGTTTAAAGTATTCGGCGTAGACGCCGTTGAGGGTGGCGAAATCATTCATGTCTTTCATCAATACGGTGGTTTTGACAACATCTTCGAGCGTGCAGCCCGCTTCCAGCAGGATTGCTTTTACGTTTTCCAGCGACTGCCGGGTTTGGCCGGCAATGCCGCCTTCGGCAAATTGGCCCGTTGCCGGAACCACCGGGATTTGGCCGGAAACAAAGACAAAGCCATTGGCTTTAATTGCCTGTGAATAGGGGCCGATTGCTCCGGGAGCATTTTGAGTTGCGATAACTTGTTTCATGTTGAAAACTCCTCTTTTATAGTTGATTAACAGCGGCTTCTATCCGGTTCAGCGCTTCAACCAGCCGCGAACGCGGGCAGGCGATATTTAGCCGCATGAAACCGGCGCCGCCGGGTCCGAAGGTAGAGCCTTCGTTCATTGCTACTTTCGCCTTCGTCAAAAAGAAATCCTGCAACTGCTTGGGGGGGAGGTTTAAGTCCTTGCAATTTAGCCAGATTAGATAAGTTGCCTGGGTGGGAGTAACTTTAATGCGGGGGATTCGTTTGACGACAAACTGCTGCAGGTAGGCGAGATTGCCTTCCAGATATGCCAGCAATTGATCGGCGTAGTAATCGCACTCGTTGTAAGCCACTTCGATCGGCAATGTGCCGAATACCGTCCTGCCATAGGCTTTATTATCCTCTAACGGCCGGTAAAACAAATCGTGGATATGGCGATTGGGAATAACCACTGCGCCGGTGCGTACGCCGGCAATATTAAAGGTTTTGCTGGGATTGACGCAAACAACGCAATTGTCGGCGACCTCCGGCGACAAACTGCCAAAGGGGATGTGTTTGCTGCCTTTGTAGACGATGTCGGAATGAATCTCATCCGAAACAACAAAGACATGATGCTTTAAGCACAACGCGGCCATTTTTGTCAGCTCTTCGCGGGTAAAGCACTTGCCGATTGGATTGTGAGGGCTGCATAAGAGAAACATAGTGGTCCGCTTGCGGCTGAGCAATTCCTCCAGATTGTCAAAATCAATTTCATAACTGCCGTCTGCTTTTGGGATCAGGTTGTTGCCCAGGATATGCCTGCCGTTGTGGGGGATGATGTCGTGAAACGGATGATAGGCCGGCATTTGGATGACGATATTGTCGCCAGGATTGGTAAAAGCCCGCATGGCGTAGACAATGGCCGGTATGACCGCAGGGGTATATTCGACCCAGTCAGGATCGATATTCCAGCCAAACCGCTTTTTCTGCCAGTTGGCAACCGACTGTTCAAATTTTTTCAAGTTGACGGGGTAGCCATAGATGCCGTGCTGGGCGCGTTTGACCAGGGCATCAATAACCGGCTGGGGGCATTTAAAATCGGTATCGGCGATCCACATGGGGACGACATCTTCACCATAGGTATCCCATTTTTTGCACTCTGTGCCGCGGCGGTCAATTAATTCATCGAAGTCGTGTTTTAGCATGTTGCTTTCTCCTCCTTATTATACCTGTTTAGACTTGATCGGGCGGGTTAATGCCCAGCTTCCGGCGCCAGTAACGGGAGTAGACGGCCCCCAGCGGATTATGGGCCAGGACTCTGTCCTTGGCAACCAGACAGGAAACCGGTACTGTGCAGGCTCCGGTAAACAAGGCATCGTGCCCGACACACAGCCCAACCGTAATACAGAAATCCACCTCTTTTTCGGTAAGTATTTTCGCCTGGGCCAATGGATTGCACATCGTCTCCCTTGTGTCTGGCTTAATCTGTTCCAGGCCCAGCTGCGACTTGCTTACGCCGCAAACTTTACAGCAAACGGAATAGACCTCGAAGAATTTAGTCAGGTAGGCTTCGATCAGTTTCGCTTCCTGGTTTAAACCGATACAGAAGGCCATTCCCAGTTTCCGATACTTCATTGACTTGCAGAATTCCACCGTTTCCTCCAACCGGGTAAGGTTATTATAGAAACGGCCCTCGGTGCAGGCAGCGGCTTTCATGATTTCCAGACGTTCATCCTGGTAGCTGCCTGCAGCCGCCTCCGGCGTGATTCTGGTGCAGTTTTGCCCCTCTAGGTAACATTTGCGGTGCGTACATTTGGCGCATTTCATTGACTGCATCTCCTTTTATGAATTGATAAAAATAAAGGCAATATTGATAACGGCGGCAACCAGCATAGGGATGGCTGTCCGTTTAACAACCTGCACCGGCGAGACGCCCGCTACGCCGGCGATAGCGACAATGGCCGCCGTAATCGGCGATATAACCCGGCCAAAGCTGGTCATGATCTGCATGGGCAGCAGCAATGTAATCGCATCGATTTTCATTGCCGCGGCTATCTTGGGAGCCAGCGCGGCAAAAGAGAAGAAGGCGGCGTTGCCTGAGCCCATTAAAAAGGCGCAGCCGGCGATGACCAGGCAGAAGAGAATGATCAGGGAATAAATGCCTAACCCCAGGTTTTGGGCACCGGCTACGAGGGAGTCAACGGCGCCGATTTTCATTAATCCGGCCGCAAAGACCTCGCCTGCCACAATTAATGAGACGACAGTGGCAAAACTGGTCCCCATTCCCTCGTAGAGGTTTTTCAGACTGGCGAGTGTGCCGCGAAAATCCCTGGTGCGCACATATTCAAACACCATGCTGATAAACGTACTGAGAAACATGGCGGTGACGACATCCATTTTGATCTTGCTATTCAGCAGCGGACTGAACCCGAGGATGAATACCATGGGAATAACCGGGAGGATGGCGTAAATGAGCGGCGGCCGCTGTTCATCGGCCTGAATTGTCTCGACGCTTTGCTCATAACCGGTAAAGCCTTCTTTTTTATCCCACCACTTTTGGACAAAAAAGTGAACGAAGCCGAGGATCAGCGTAGTGGCAAGGAAAATGGGCAGTTGGTGATTGACGAAATAAACGGCCGGATCAAGGCCGGTGATATTGGCTGCCAGAATTGCGTTGCCGGAACCGGGGCCAACGTCCATGTACTGGGCACAGCCGATAACCCCCAGGGCGGAGAGCTTGCTGACACCTGAACGGATCAGGATCGGATACATGGTAACCATCAGCAGCAGACCCAGGCCGGCATGGCTGGGAATAAACAGGACCAGAAACTGGCTGACAAAGAACGTGAACATCAATAAAATATAAGGGGACTTTATCGCTTTCAGCGGTGAAGCGACAACTGCGAACAGGGATTTGCTCGCGCCGATGTATTCCATGTATTTGGCAAAGCCGGCGATTGACATAATTGTGAGACCGAGACCGGCAACACGGGAGCTGAGCAGGATTTTAATTGTATGTACAATATCGAGCAGGGCGGAGTGAGAGGTTTCTTTGGCGCCGAGTACCGGATTAGTCCCCAATTGCTGCGTGGCCAAAAGCAGGGTCATGCCGGCGATCAACAGTACAGCCTGCGGGTAATACTTTTTGATAATCATGTAAACAACCCAGGCAACTACCAGTACTGTGATGAAGATGCTCATAATTCTCCTCCTAATTTTAAATTAGATAATAAAATATTTTTAAGTTAATAATTTATTATCTTTAAGACAAGTATAACAAATGGGAAGGTTTTGTCAATTTATTTATTGAATGTTGTCGAAATGTATTAATGTAAACGTAATTTTGACGGCATTCAGGTGTGACGAGAACCTTGACAGAATTAGGAAAACAGTTATAATTGCTTCTAATAGGGGCATCTGACACAGTTGTAATATTGCAGAAAGGAAATTTCAATCATGAATATATTGCAGAATTTTGTTCCTCTGGTCCGGTTTCTGGGTGAAGCGATTGGGCCGAATGCCGAAGTCGTGCTGCATGATTTATCAACACCGGACAAGTCGATTATCGCTATCGCCAACGGCCATATCAGCGGCCGCGCCGTCGGCGGTCCGGCAACCGATCTGGTACTGAAAGTGTTGAAGGAAGGGCTGGACAGTCAGAATAACTATATTGCCGCCTATCAGGCGCGGTTGAAAAATAACCGTAGCTGCCGCGCCTCCAGCTTTTTTATCCGGGATGCGAGCGGTGCCATCATCGGCGTATTGTGCGTCAATATCGATGTCAGCGTTTATACGGAAACGCGGAAATTGCTTGACAGTCTGATCAATTGTGCCATTCCGGCGCCGGCGTCTGAAAAAACGGCGGCCGATGTTGTGGAGGTATTTGAGAACCTGCATGAATCAATTGATGATGTGCTGACCGCAATCATTGATAATGTGTTGAACAAATACGAGGTTTCGCCGGAACGGATGTCGGTGGAGGAAAAAATTGATGTCGTCAGGCGGCTGAACGAAAACGGCCTGTTTTTGCTAAAAGGCGGCCTAAGCGAGCTGGCGCGCCGCATGCAGATTTCGGAGCCGACGATTTATCGCTACATCAATAAGATTAAATAATAGCTGCCAATGCCGGTCGTTTGTACCCCGAAGGCTGCTGGAAAGGCGAGTGCGTCTTTCCGGCAGCCTTTTTGCGTTGACGGGGTAGCGGCAGGCATGAAGCCGGCCGCTTTCCCGTATAGTATATAAGCTGTAGGAGTAAGTAAGGAGGTATTGGAATGGGGAGTATCGCTTTGCAGATCGAACGGCTGGCCTCAGGCTCGGTTGCCGCGTCAGAGGCGGTTCTGTTTGATCATGTTGCCTATTTGAGCGGCGACATTCTTTATGATGCGGGCAGCGGCAGCATCACCTTCAATGCGCCGGGCCGGTATCTGTTCAACTGGTCGGTTGTCATCCAGAGTATAAGCAGCGGCAATAATCTGATCTTTTCCCTCGTCTCCTCCCAGTCGGATGTTTTACAGGGCAATGCTTTACTGCGCAGCGGCGAGGTGACAGGCGCTGCCATCATCGACATCGCCGCTGCTCCGGCGACCGTGTCGCTGCTTAACGGCGGTGCCGGCAACGCCGTTTACGGGTCGGTGCCGGTGAAAGCCAACCTGGTCGTATTTATGGATACGCCTGCAGGGATCGCCGACAGCAGCTATTGCTTCAGTATGGCGCAGTTGGCTAATGTTGTCGAACAATTGATCACGCTGTATCCCACCAGTACTATGTCGGTCTTTACCACCAATTTGAACACGCTAACCGGCACGCCCTATCAGCTGTTCGGTTCTGTTGACGGGGAAAACGGTGCCTTGTTTGTCCTGGAAAACGGTACGCAGCGTGTAGCTGTTCCGCTTAAAGCGATTACGGCTATTTACGCCGGCGACGGGACGGTGTATGATCAGTCGATCAGCTATCTGACCCCGCCGCAGCCGCTGCCTGCAGGTTGTGACACTGATCTGATGACCGCCGTGCACGATTATTTGCCGTTGATGACCTCGGTTAGCCTGCGCATGGGGGTTTCGGTTCAGGCCTCGGGCGAAATTTACCGCAATGAGTACGGCTTATTGGTGCTGTCTGACGCCGCAGGCAGTACGCCGATTTTTGTTCCGGTCTTCAATTTGGCTGCTATCATCACGACTGAGGCGGCTGCGGGCGAAGCGGCCGCGGGCGCGAAGCTGCTGATCGAAAATAAGCAGGGCCTGCTGCCCTAAAACCGGTAAAACCTACAAACCTGTTTGGTAAGGCAGCGCGCTGCCGACGCGAGAAAGGAAAAGGCCAAGAACGATTCCACAGAGACGGGCGAGACAGGAAAAGGCGAGAACGAAAGAACGACTCCACGGAGGACACAGAGGATACACGGAGGGCACAGAGGGAGAACGGAATTTTTTTACTACTATCCATAATCTCTGTCTCCTCAGCGGCCCTCTGTGTCCTTTGTGGAAAAGTTTTTCTTCCCCGGTTAGTTACTCTGTGCCCCCGTAGCATTGTTCCCTGCTGACTTTTTGCAGCCACGCACCTTGCCGCGGCTGATTTGCGCTAAAGATGCGCTAATTGTCGGAAAAGCACTACTTTGGCTTAGGCCGCTGATCTTTTAGCAAAAGTATTGCGCTTTCGGTTATTGTACGCTATGATGAAAAAAAGCCTGTCAGATTATACCGCTAGTACGGGACTGATTGTGTTTTTGTTCTTTTTTAATACGGGCAAACTTATCGAAAGGTAAGGACGCAAAGCCGTGGGTCTAAGGATCGTTTGATCTATGACTGCCTGGTTTCATAAATAGAGAAGTGGCAAGCTTTTTTGTTGTACTCCTTTTCTTTTTTTATGAAATCAGGCAGTTTTTTTACTCGTAACTTCCATAATAAGGGAGAGTTGTTGGTTTTGAGCTTTTCGCCAAAGATCAGCGGAGTTTTAGAAAAAATGACATCAGGCCAGTTGATTTTTCTGGCACTGGCGGCGAGCAGTCTGTTGGCCGGGCTGCTGTATTTTTACCTGTCGGGGCTGGAAAGCAGGCAGGCTCTGCGGCAGCAGACGCAGCAAAACCTTTTGCCGCTGGTGGTCGCCGCTGCCGATATTCCCGAAAAAGCCGTCATTCAGGCCCCTATGCTGAAAACCGTGCTTGTGCCGGCTGAATTGGTTGCCGCTGACAGTGTCAGTGCTGTTTCGGCGCTGACGGGGAAAGTGGCGAAGCTGAAAATTCTGCAGGGTGATCCGGTGACCGCTCAAAAGGTGGCGGACGATGCGCGGCTGGCCGGATTTATCGGCAAGATTCCCGCCGATAAACGGGCCATTTCCATACCGGTCAGCGATGTGACCGGTATTTCCGGTTTTGCCCGCCCGGGCGATTCCGTCGATGTGCTGCTGGTTAGTGACAAAGCCCGTAAAAATGCGATTACAGCGACAACGGTTCTGCAGAATGTGCTGCTGCTGGCAATCAATAAAAATGATGCCGCCGACGGCAAAAGCGAGTCGCCGGCGACCGCCACCTTAGCGGTCGTACCGGCGGACGCACTGCGGCTGGCAGCGTTGCCGGCGCAGGGGACGATCTATCTGGCGCTGCGGCCGCTGAAGCCGCAGCCGGCTGCGGCGGCCGCCGAGTTTGTCGCTCCCCGCTTTGGCGGCGACGAGGCGGCGCGTCCGGCCGCCGCCGCACCGGCGCCAGTCCAGGCTCCTTCGCCGGCGGCAGGCAGCATACCGGTTATTCGCGGCAATTCAGTCAATCTGGTCGAAGTACGGTAAGGAGTAGAACAGATGAAAAAGTATGCAGGCTTAACATCGCGGTGGCTGCTTTGGGCAATGCTCTGGCTGCTTTGGTTGAGCGGGACCGCTCTGGCGGCAACCAATTTATCGCTGGATGTTAATCAGTCCTCTTATCTGAATCTGGTTAGTCTCGGGCTGGACCGCGAAATCAGCCGGGTTGCGATCGCCAACCCCGAGATTGCCGATGTGACTCTGATTTCGCGGACGGAGCTGCTGATCGTGGCCAAGAAAGCGGGGATGACCAGCCTTTACATATGGACAGACCGGGATACGAAAGCCTATAACGTCAATGTACAGAATTTCGACCGCGGCGCGGCGGCCGCTATTGAAAGCCTGATCGGCGACCCCGGCGTGACGGTGGAGAAAATCGGCGAGAATGTTTTGCTCAGAGGCAGTGTCGAAAACCAGCGCGCCAAAAGCCGGGCTGAAAAAATCGCCGGCATCTACGCCGCCAAAGTCGTCAACCTGCTGGAGATGACGCAGCCCAGCCAGATCCGGATTGAAGCCAGAATTGTCGAAATATCGACTGACAGAGCCAAAAAGCTGGGACTGCAGTATGGCAATGCCTCTGACATTGATAATGGTATCGTGACCATGGGATCCAGCGGTATTTTTGGCATTGGCCAGAGTTTTGGCAACAAAAGCGGCTCAGACGAACGAGTCGGCTATGCCAGCATCAACGCTACACTGCAGGCGTTGATTACCGACGGCGCGGCCCAGATCCTGTCGCAGCCGAGCCTGGTCACAATGAGCGGCGAAAAAGCAAATATTCTTATCGGCGGCGAGATTCCGGTCCCGGTCAGCAACTCGGACGGGCAGCTGTCGGTAGAGTGGCGCGAATATGGCATTAAGCTTGCGATCGAGCCTGAGGTCAATCAGCAAAATCGCATTACCACCAAGGTGCAGGCGGAGGTCAGCACACTGGACAGCTCCTCGGCGGCGGCGGTTAATCTCACCAATGGTCTGTCGATACCGGCGCTGCGCTCGCGCAAGGCGGAAACGGTGATTCACCTCTCCTCCGGCGGCACCATGGCCATCGGCGGCCTGATCAATTCCGAGGAAGGCAAGCAAGTCAGCAAATTTCCTTTTCTGGGCGACCTGCCGGTTTTGGGGCGGTTTTTCCGCAGCACCAGCAGTACGAAGGAGCGCAAGGAAATCATTATTTTGATCACGCCGACACTGGTGGACGAGACGACTCCGGCCGCCATGTCGCCGGCGATGCGCAGCCTGCTGGACGATAGCCGCGAACCGCAGCCGGCGGCAGAAACGAATAAGGCGCGGTGAGGGCTATGGAAGAGAAAGTTAGAAACGGCGTTGTTATCACGGCTTTCAGCACGGCCTCCGCCGTTGGCAAAACGCTGCTGGGGATTAATATGGCGGCCGAGCTGGCCCGCAGCGGCTATAAGGTTCTGCTGGCGGATCTGGATCTGCAGTTTGGCGATGTCTGCCACTATCTGCATGCAGCGCCGCGGTTCAGTCTGTATGACGCGCTGCAGCCGGCGGCGGATCCCGCCGCCTGTATAACCCCTTATGCCCACAATGACGTGGAATTTGCCGTCCTGGCCGCGCCGCTGCGGCTGGAAGAAGCCTACAATGTGGCGACACCGGCGGTGTCGGCGCTGTTGACCGGACTGCGCCGCGATTACGACTATATTGTTCTCGACACGGCGGCCGCGTTCAGCGACCTCAATCTGGCGGTTATGGACCTGAGCACGATTATCACCTTTGTCGGCATTGTCGACTTTATTCCCACAATCAAGAATATGAAGATCGGCTATGACACCATGCGCAGCATTGGCTACGACCGCAATAAAATCCGGCTTGTCCTCAACCGCAGCAACTCCAAAACCCATATCGAACTGCAGGATGTGGAACAGTTGCTGGAGGACCGCTTTTATCATGTCCTGCCAAATCAGTTTTCCGCGGCGGCCGCCTCGATCCACCAGGGAATTCCGCTGGTGCTGGATGCGGCGGAGACGGATCTGGGTAAAAGCCTGCGGGAATTGGTCGCCAAGTATTGCAACCGCCTGCCCGCGGATGGCGAGCCCGGCGGCGCGTCGCTCAGCGGCTGGGTGAAGCGGCTGTTCCGCTAATGCTGCGTGTCAGTTAAAATGCCATGGTTGATGCAGCAACATTGTCAGACGGTGAAAGGAGGCAGCGATGCGGGAATATCGCGTATTGTTAGTTGAACAAAACCGGATCATGCTGGAGCGTCTGTCCAGCGTCATTCGCGGCACCAAGGATTTTCAACTGGTTTCCCGGTCGGCTGACGCCCGGGAGGCGCTGGGGCAGGGCGGCGTATTCCTGCCCAATCTGATTTTGCTGGATGTGGATATGGCGGATAATGTCCAGCTTATCCGCGACTTTGTCAAAGCCTTTCCCCAGGCGGCTGTGCTCTGCCTCGGCAGCCAGTGGAGCGCCCAGGCTGCCGGCAATGCCGTCAAGGCCGGCGCCAAAGGCTATTTGATCAAGCCGTTTACCGGCGAGGAGCTGATCGCTGCCGTGCATACCTTTGGCAGCGGCGGCATGGGCTCGCTCAGTGAGGTGCTGACCTTTTTCAGTCCCAAGGGCAAAAGCGGCAAGACCACGCTGATCGCCAATCTGGCGCTGGCGCTGGCGCGTCAGACCGGTCAGCAGGTGGCGATTATTGACGCCGATCTGCAGTTTGGCGATATGGCCGTATTCTTTAACCTCGAACCGCAGACCACGCTGGTTGAGGCAGCCCGCGACATTGCCTTCCTGTCGCCGATTTCGTTGAACGCCTATTTTACCCCTGTCAATGACCAGGTGAAGGTGCTTTGCGGCACCAAGCGGCCCGAATTTGCCGAGAATGTCGGGCCGCGGGCCCTGACCGAGATTATCAGCATGGCCCGCAGCCTGTTCCGCTACATTCTGATTGATGTGCCGCCGGCCTTTAATCCGGCGTCGGTGGCGGCGGCCGAGGCCGCCGACCGGGTGTACCTGGTGGCAATGGTCAGCGGCGGCTACGAGGTGACGCACATGCGGCGGGCGTTGGAAATCTTTCATGCCTGGCCCGATTATGCGGCAAAGGTCTGCACCGTGTTCACCCGGGCCGAGCCGGAGCAGCGGCAACCGCTGGCGGCTGAGCTCGGCTATCCCGTTTGCGCCGTACTGCCGAACGAATATTTGCTGGTGGCGGCGGCGGCCAATAATGGCCGCATGGCTGTCGATATCAAGCCGGGGTCACCGCTGACCGGCGCCATCGACAACCTGGCGGCGCAAATTTGCCAGCGGCCGGGGGCGGGTTAACGATGCTGATTGTCGCTTTGTTCAGCGGCATGCTGACCTTTTTGCTGCTGCTGGCCCTGATTGAATATTGCAGCCGCGCCAAAACCCCGATTGCCCATAAGGTCAGGCGCTATGCCGGGACGACGGACGCCGTCGCGGAAAAGCCGGAGTATTTGTCGGCATTTATGAAATTTATCCGTTATCTGGGCCTGCGGGTCCGCGGTTTGCCGTCGGCGCGAAAGCTGGAGGTGAAGATGCAGCAGGCCGGACTGCCGCTGCTGGGGTCGGAGTTCCTGGCGATGCTGGCTGTCGCCGCCGTCGCTGCCGGCCTGCTGGCGCTGATGCTGACGCTGCGGGCGGATGCCGCCGTTGGCTGCGGCCTGCTGGCCGCATTTGCCTGTCTGCTGTATCTGGAACGCCGTATCGTCCAACGGCGGCAGGACTTTGGCAACCAGCTGGGAGACGCGCTGGCCATGCTGGCCAATTCGATGCGTTCCGGTTTCAGCCTGATCCAGGCGATGGATTTGCTGACGCGGGAGATGAAGCCGCCGCTGGCGGCGGAGTTTTTGAAAACACTGGCCGAGATCCGGCTGGGGGCCGATATCGAAACCGCGCTGCTGAATATGGGGCGGCGGCTGCAAAGCAGCGATCTCGACCTGGTAATCACCGCCGTGTTGATTCAGCGGCAGGTGGGCGGCAATCTGGCCCAGATTCTTGACAGCATTGCCGCCACGATTAACGAGCGGCTTAAGATGAAACGGGAGATCAAAACCCTGACCGCCCAGGGGAGGCTGTCCGGCTGGGTTCTGGCGGCGCTGCCGGCGGTGATCGGCCTGTTTGCCGCCGTCGTCAATCCTGCTTATATGCGGCCGTTCATTGACGAGCCGCTGGGCCGGCTGGTGCTGGCGGTCACGCTGGTCTGGCAGTTGATCGGCTGGCTGGTTATCCGCCGCATTGTCAATATCGATGTCTAAGCCTGAGCGGGCTTTGCATAAATAAAAAAATTAAGGGGGAATTGTGATGTTAACGTATTTGCGGTATTTCCAAAAACGCTATCTGAATGAAAAAGGCCAGGGGCTAGTCGAGTATGCTGTGGTTGTGGCTGTAGTTGTAGCTATTGGTGTGGCTGTTATTGCACTAACAACAGGCGATGATGGAATTGCTGGGTCAATAAAATCTCTATACGATAATGTTTTCAAAGATGCGGGAACAAAATTAGCACCGGCAGCAAGCTGATTTATTTAGGCTCACTTAGGAAGAGGTAGTTTTACTTTTATAAGAGGCTACCTCTTCATTAAGCTGGGTGGTGGAGGAGGTTTTCTATGAATTCGCTTAGAGACAGGCGTGGCCAAGCGATGGTTGAATTCGCTATTATTATTCCGTTTTTTTGTACCATGGTCTGGGGCTTTGCCTATCTCAGCATGTTTTTTCATGATTACCTTACCCTGACCGAGCTGACGCGAGTGATTGCCCGCAACGAGTCGGTGGGCATTGCCTACGATTCCAACGTTTACAAAGATACGACCTTTTTGACTACTGTCTACACCTGGAACCCGCAAACCGGCGTTGCGGTGGCGACGACCGCCAACGCAGCGGCAGGCACGCAGGTGACGGTGACCCTGACCGCCAAGCTGAACCTGGCGGCAGACAGTATTTGGGCGAATAGCCTGCCGGCTGCGATAACCGCCGCGTTGACCATGCGCAAGGAGGAATAGCGATGTCATTACTGAAACGGCTGGGCCGGCCGGAGGGGCTGGAAGAGCCAAAGCCGATCTTTGGCGGCCGCAAGCACAGCTCCGCCGATGATCAGTACCAGGAACTGAAGCTGGAAATCCACCGCCGCATTGTCGATGAAATGAGCCCGGAACAGCAGCGGCTGTTAATGAGCGGCGCCCAGGACCGGCGCGAGACGGAGGCGATCATTGGCGAATACTGCAACCGGGTGCTGGATGAAAACCCGTTCGCAATTCCCCGCGGCGACCGTCCCGCGCTGGTGGCCGACGTGCTGGACGAGATGCTGGGCCTGGGGCCGATCGAGCCGCTGCTGAAGGACGAAGCGGTCAGTGAGATTATGATCAACGGTCCCAAGCAGGTGTTTGCCGAACGGCTGGGCAAGCTGCACTTGACCAAGGTCCAGTTTCATGATGAGGCTCACCTGATGAATATCATCGAGCGGATTGTCGCGCCGCTGGGACGGCGGGTTGACGAAGGCTCGCCGCTGGCCGACGCCCGTCTGGCCGATGGCTCCCGCGTCAACATCATTATTCCGCCGCTGTCGCTGTCCGGTCCCTGTGTGACCATCCGCAAGTTTGCCCGCTCGCCACTGCGGGTGGAGAATTTGATCGGCTTCGGCTCTCTCAGCGAGGATATGGCCGCTTTCCTGCGCGCCTGCGTCGCCGCCAGACTGAATATCATTGTCGCCGGCGGCACCGGCTCCGGTAAGACGACGCTGCTGAACGCGCTGTCGGCGTTTATTCCCGCCGATGAGCGGATTGTCACCATCGAGGACGCGGCCGAACTGCAGCTGCAGCAGCCGCATGTGGTGACACTGGAAAGCCGGCCGCCGAATATTGAGGGCACAGGGCAAATCACGATTCGCGAGCTGGCCCGCAACGCGCTGCGGATGCGGCCTGACCGCATTATTGTCGGCGAGGTGCGCTCCGGCGAGGCGCTGGACATGCTGCAGGCAATGAATACCGGCCATGACGGGTCGCTGACCACGGCCCACGCCAACAGTCCCCGCGATGTGCTCAGCCGTCTGGAAACAATGGTGCTGATGGCCGGCATGGATCTGCCGGTGCGGGCGATTCGCGAGCAGATTTCGTCGGCGCTGGATTTGATCATTCATCAATCCCGGCTCAAGGACGGCAGTCGCAAGATTACCCATATCACCGAGGTGCAGAATATGGAAGGCGAGGTCATCATTCTCCAGGATATATTCCGGTTTGAGCAGAGCGGCGTGGACGACAGCGGCAAGATTGCCGGCAGCTTCCGCAGCAGCGGCATCCGGCCGCGGTTTATGGAAAAGTTTGAGATCAATGGCATTGCCATTCCCAATAATCTGTTCGGCCTGCGCGGTTCGCCGGGCGACGACGACTGGGGGCGCTGAGATGGCGGTATGGATCGCGCTGGCCGGCGGCTTTATCTCCTTTTTATTGCTGTATGTGCTGGTAATTACCCGGATTGCGCCGAAAACGCAGGTTAAGGAACGGGTGCAGAAGCTGCGCCGCGCCGCTTCGCCGGCCGAACAGGCACGGTTTGAAAGCGAGAATCTTGACGCCTCGTTTAGCGAACGGATCATTCTGCCGTTTTTTCGCCGCATTGAGCAATACCTGATCCGGCTGGCGCCGGGGCGGGTATATGAGCTGATGGCCGAGCGGCTGGTCCGGGCCGGCAAGCAGCATGTCTGGAGCGTGAACGCGTTTGTCTGTTTTTGGCTGCTTTGCGCCGCTTCGGCGATGGTGGTCATGACCTTTTTTGCTTTTTATGTTCACCGCTTTATGTTTATCCAGGGCTTTGCCCTGGTGCTGTGCGCGCTGCTTTTAGGCGCGGCGCTGCCGCTCATCTGGCTGGATTCGCTGATCGCCAGCCGGCAAAAGGCGATCCGGCGGCAATTGCCGGAGGTGCTTGACCTGCTCTGCGTCAGCGTCCAGGCCGGCTTATCCTTTGACGGGGCCATGGCCCGGGTGACGGAACGGATGCGGGGGCCGCTGATCGACGAATGCGGCAAGATGCTGCGCGATGTCCGGATGGGCATGTCGCGGCGGCTGGCTCTGGCGAACATGGCTGACCGCTGCCGGCTGCAGGAAGTATATCTGTTCACGGCGGCGGTGATTCAGTCCGACCGGCTGGGGGTCAGCATTGCCAAAACGCTGGTTGTTCAGGCTGACAATATGCGGGAGCGGCGGCGGCAGTTCATCAAGGAGCAGGCGTTGAAAGCGCCGGTGAAGATGCTGTTTCCGCTGGCGCTGTTTATCTTTCCGGCCTTATTTGTTGTCGTGCTGCTGCCGACGATCTTCTCGATTTTAAACAATATGAAGGCGATTGGGCGATGACCCGGCTTTATCTGCCGCTGCCCGGGTTGCCGGAGCGGCTGGAGATCAGTGTGGCCAACAGCTTTTGGCGGCGGCTGAAGGGCCTGCTGGGGACGCGGCGGCTGGACCGCGATAAAGGCCTGCTGCTGCGTCGCTGTAACAGCGTCCATATGCTCGGCATGCGTTACCCGCTGGATATTGTTTACCTTGACCAGGGCGGCGTTATTGTCAAGCTGGTGGAAAATTTGCGCCCCTGGCAGGTTAGCGCCTGCCGGCAGGCGCGGGATACGCTGGAGGTTGCGGCCGGCACTATCAGCCGGGCCAACTGGCGGCTGGGGGAGCGGCTGGAGTGGCAGTCTCCGCCCGGGCTATGCTCAAAGAGCGGGCAATAAGAATGGCGCAAGCGTGTCTGCTTGCGCCATTCTTATTGCCCGCTCCGGAGTACCGCAGCAGAGCTATAAAATTAACCGGACTCCTGTTGTCCTGCCGCCGCCACCGTTGCCACCGCTGTTGTTGCGGGAAGAAAAGGTGCTGCCGCCGCCCAGGCTGATGTGGGTATCGGCGGCAACCCCGCCGGTGAATTGCGGTCCCCGGGGCGAGACCTCGCCCTTGGGAGCATAAATCAGGCCGTCAACACTGGTCCAGTTTGTTAAATAGACCGATCCGGTTTCGGAAACGAGAGCGACTCCGTCAATGCCGGTAATGCTGCCGTTTTTGGTAACCGTAATCGTACCACTGGCAATAATCGCGGTGGTGATGTCGAGACTGCCAATGCTTGAAGCGTTAATAGTAACATCGCCACGTACATACAGCGGGCTGGTCAGGTATTGCTCAATCTGAGCCGGCGTGTCGATCGTCAGATTGCCGGTGTATTCATTTTTGCCGATGGCCCTGCTTTTTACAGCCGCAACCCGGTTATCATATTCGCTAAACAGATGATCGGCATTAAAACTATCAAACCGAATTAAAGGTACGGGCTGTGACGCGAAAGTGCGGGCAGGATCAATATTGCGGGGATTTAGCAGCCAGTCGCTGGCCGTTACGGTTCCGCCGGCGGTGATTGTACCCGTGACGGTCGCGCTGTTAATGGCGTTTACGTTGCCGGCGGCGGCAAGATTGCCGTTAATAGTGCCGCTGCCAGTCAAGGTGATGTTACCGTTTGTATAGAGCGAGCCGTTTACCGTCGCACCGCCCTCGATGATCACGTTGCCGGCGGCATAGACAGGCCCGTTTACCGTTGCTCCTCCCGCTATAATCAAATCGCCGTTGGCGTAAATGGCTTGCCCCACGCCGACGACAGCGCCGCCGGTTATGGTTAAGTCGCCATTTATGTAAATCGCTTCACCCACTGTCGATGTACCGCCGGTTATGCTGGCGCTGCTATTGGCATACACGGAACCGCTTACTGCCACACCGCCGGTCACTGTTAACTCACCGCCCGTATAGACCGAGCCATTAAAGCGGTTACCGCCGTCTAGGGTCAAAGGCGCCGAACCTCGCTGGACAAAGGCATAGTCGGCAATGCCGCCGCCGCTGTCCGTGTAGGCTTCGGCAACCGCCACCGCGGATACGGTAAGATCCAGAGCAAGAAAATCAAAGTAACGCATAAATAAAAATGGAAAGGGACGCTCCAGTTTAACCCGGATCTGGCCGGTGCTAGGGAACTGGATTGTCTGCGTTCGAGTGGCGTCGCCAGTACGGCCGTTCAGGGTTATATAGCGTTCCGCCATTGCCTGCGCCTCTGTTTGGCCGGTACCGAGCTGCGACGCCCCGGCCAAAGCGGCGGCGTCGGCGATATTCTGCATGTGGGCCCGCTGCAGGTACAGCGCGCCGATATCGACGGCAATCGCGCTCAACGCAAACAAAAACGGAATTGTAATTACCAGCAGCAGCAGAACCGAGCCTCTTTGATTGCGGTAACGCATCGCGATCTCCTTAAATATCCTTGTTGATTTTATTATATACGGGCCTGGCAATCGCTTCAAGGCATTATCCAGTCAGCGCGCAAAAATAGCGTTACCGCTTGACAGTTTAGCTGTGCCGGCAGGCGGCGGTGCCGCTTCAGCCGCAAAACAGCCGCGAGGCGTTGCAAAAATACGCAGGAAACGGTTTCACGGAGGACACAGAGGATACACGGAGGGCACTGAGGGAGAACGGGATTTTAAACTAAATCCGTTGTCCTCTGTGACCTCAATGCCCCTCGGTGTCCTCTGTGGAGCCGTTCCCTGCGTCTTCGCTCATCGGCCTTCCTCCGCTCTGTGTCCTCCGTGGTTCGTCATTCCCATTTCGGACTTTGCGTCAGCTAGTGGTCTTTTGTCGTTACCAGAGTGGCGGCGCTGGTTTGCAGGTCTTTGGCTGCCGTGCCGATAGCGGCAATTTCAGCCGCGGTCAGTTTTTCCGCGGCTCCGTCGCGGCTGCGCTCGCCGGCCGAGCGGTTCAGGGCGATATCATGCTGCAGCTTGACTTCCTCCCGCCGCACGCTGGCGATGCCGCCGTCGGGGATAATCAGCTCCTGGCTGCTGCTGTGATAGGCGATCAGTTCACCGGCGGCAAAGTAGTAGCGGGCGATGGCGTCGCTATATTCGCCATTGGCCTGCTTTTCTTCGGCATAGACCAGCGCGTCGCCGTCAAAGTAGGCGGTGAACTCCGCGGGCTGGTCGCCGCCGCGGCTGCCGCTGACGCGGCGATAGCTGGACAAGGCCTGATCGATAGCGGCGACACGCTGCTGCGGATCGTTCAGCTCAGCGACAGCTGGCAGCTCCCGGTAGGCAGCGGCCAGATAAGGACGCAGCCGGTCGAGCGGCAGCGGCAGTTCGATAAAATCGCCGCCGGTCTCAGGCTGGTAGAAGAACACGGCCTGCTGACCGGTCAGATAGTATTCCAGCTGACCGCTGAATTCGGGCGGCTGTGACGCCGCCGGCAGGGCGGCGGCCGCTTGCTGCAGCAGCCGGTTGACACCCTGGCGGGCCGTGTCGCTGTTTTCGATCAGCCGGGCGGCGGTGAGAGGGACCCGATCCTGCAGATGATAGGTGACGGCAGTGAGGATGGGCTGCGACTGCTCAGCCTCAACCTGCTCGCCGCGAAATACGACACTGAACACAGCGGCATCCTGGCGGACGACACTGTAATCAATCGACAGCTTGGCCTCTGGCTTAAGGGCCGCTTTATAGTTTCCCGGCGCCTGAATCAACTGGTAGTTAATCAGCACCTCTGTCAGCATGCTGCCGATATTCAGCTGCGGGTAAGCAATTTGCATCTGGTCGGTTTGATAAGAGCTTCTGGTAACGCTGTAGCCTGCGTCAGCCGCCGGTGCTGTCGCTTCTGCCTGGCTGGCGGCCGGGACGGCGCCGGTTTGCGGCGCTGCCGGCTTGGCATTGGCTCCGGCCAGTGCCGGCAAGGTCAGCAATCCGGCCAGAAGCAGAGTCAGCAGTTTGTTATGAGCGGATTTCATTTGCCGCACCTCCTGCACGCATGTTTTATCCATAGAAATTAACGCTCCAGGCCGCTAAAAAGTAACGCATGCAGCCGACGGCTGTGCGGCGGCAGGAAATTAGCCGGCTATCCTTGAATGCTTACCTAATAGTGGCGGAAACGGCGCCATCGCGCTCGCTTGCGAGACTAAAATAGTGTAAAGGAGTCCTGACAGATGCGTTTTCCAAAACGAAAGCTGGCAATTGTCGGTGTGGGGCATGTCGGCTCGGCAGTGCTGAACTGCGCGCTGGCTTTTAATCTTGCCGGCGATATTGCGTTGATTGACATTGTGGAAGAGAAGGCGCGGGGAGAAGCGCTGGATGCCAGCCATGGAACGGCGTTCGCTTTCAGTCCCAGCGTGCGGATTCATGCCGGCGGCTATGAGGAGTGCAAGGACGCCGACGTCATTATTGTGGCGGCGGGGCCGAGCGTGCTTCCCGGCGAAGCGCTTGACCGTCTGCTGCTCGCCGAGCGCAATGTGAAAACGATTCGTGATGTGATGACCTGCATCAGCCGTTATACCCGGGATGCGATCATTATTGTCATCACCAATCCGCTTGATATTACCGCTTATTGCGCCCAGAACCTGTTCGATTATCCCCGCCACAAGATCCTGGGAACCGGCACTTCGCTGGAGACGTCAAGGCTGCGGCGAATTCTAGCTGATAAATACCGGGTGGATCCCAAAAATGTTCACGGCTATATGCTGGGTGAGCATGGCAATTCAGCTTTTCCCGCCTGGAGCCTGGTGCGGATTGCCGGTATTGCCGCCGCTGAGCTGGACGCGTATTTTCAGCCGGAGGAGCCGTTGGATTATGAGGCTGTCGGCGCCCAGGTGGTCAATGTCGCCTATGATGTTTTGACGCTTAAGGGCTGCACCAATGCCGGTATTGCGATGATTGCCTGCCGGCTGGCCCGGGCGGTTTTTTATGACGAGCAGGCAATCTTTCCTGTCTCTACCACACTGGAGGGGGAATACGGCTTGGCCGGCGTCGCCCTTAGTCTGCCCTGTGTCGTCAACTCCGGCGGGGTTGCCCGCAGGCTGGAGGTGCCGTTGACCGACAGGGAGATTGAGCAGCTGACCAAAAGCTTTGACAATTTATCGCAGGTATTAAAAAAGGTTGGTGTTAAATAGAGGCAGCAATCGGGGACGGCGGCTGCAAAGTGCCCCTGTCTGACAGAACCTGTCCGCCAAGGCCGCGGCATGCGGCAGTCAGGGCATAAAAAAGAGAATCCGGCGTCGAACCGCACCCTATTTCCGGGAAATATGTAGTGCCGGGGCGCGGTTCCACCTGTCGGATCATGCGAAAAGAGGGTATTGCCAAAGTAGGCAGGAACTGATTCCACGGGGGCGGAGAAGACGGAGAGGAACGATTCCACGAAGGACACAGAGGATACACGGAGGTCACAGAGGGAAAAACGGGGTTTTAAACAAGAGCCATCGTCCTCTGTAACCTCACCGGCCCTCGGTGTCCTCTGTGGAGCGGTTCCTGTGTTTTTCCTTCCATTGCGGACATGGAAAGAGGCACGATTCCGCGAAGGACACGGAGGATGCACGTAGGTCACAGAGGAACCCTGAAATTCTTAAACAAAGTCCATCGTCCTCTGTGCACCTCAGCGATCCTCGGTGCCCTCTGTGGAAAAAGTTCCCCGTATCCTCCTTGGTTCGGACCTGTGGAACGGTTACAGTAAGTTGGACAGAAAAAATAAGGGCATGTAGAATAAAACTATCAACCATAAAGGAGCGGATCTCTACTGTGTCCAACCCAGTCCGACGCACGTTTACACCTGAATTCAAAAAGCAAATGGCGCAGCTCTATGAAAACGGGAAGTCAAGAGCAGCGATTGTGGCGGAATATGACCTGACCGCATCTGCTTTAGACCGCTGGATCAAGCAAGCCAAGACCACCGGCTCCTTCAAAGAGAAGGATAATCGCTCAGCGGAAGAAAATGAGCTCATCGCCTTGCGTAAAGAGCTTCAACAGCTCAAGATGGAGAACGATATTTTAAAGCAAGCCGCGCTGATCATGGGACGAAAGTAGCTATCATAAAGAACAACTGTGATAAATACTCGGTATCAGCAATGTGTGCCGTCCTACAAATCGCCAGAAGCACCTTCTACTATGAAGCAAAGGAACAACCGAAAGAAGAGGAACTAACCGAAGCCATTGTGGAGATCTTCCACCAGAATCGAAAAGCCTACGGTACCCGAAAGATCAAGGTTAAACTTCGGGAGCAAGGCTTCATCGTATCCAGACGTCGCATTGGGCGCATCATGAAGGAGCAGGGACTGGTCTCTACCTATACCATCGCTCAGTATAAGCCCCATAAAACAGCCTGTAACGAAGCAAAGACGGCGAATGTCTTGGAGCGTAAGTTTGAACAAACGCAAGCCAAACGCTTCGTTGTCAGTGATCTGACCTATGTGAAGGTCCAAAATAAGTGGCATTACATTTGCGTACTTCTCGACCTATTTAATCGAGAAATCATCGGTCATAGCGCGGGACCAAACAAGGATGCCGCATTGGTGTCTCGTGCTTTTGCAACGGTGCAGGGTGATTTACGCCAAATTCAATGGTTTCATACTGATCGCGGCAGTGAGTTTAAAAATGAAAAGATGAACGAGCTTTTGGAGACCTTTGACATTGGCCGCTCTCTCAGCATGAAAGGCTGTCCCTATGATAATGCGGTGGCCGAAGCCACCTATAAAATCATGAAAACGGAATTCATCCACCAGATGAGTTTCCACAGCCTTCATCATCTGGAGGTGGAGTTATACGATTTTATCAACTGGTTTAACAAGCATCGAATCCACGGTACTCTCGGTTATCTAACTCCTGTTCAGTTTCGCCAACAGGCCCTTAAAAATGTTGTCTGATTTTCTGTTGACAATCCACCTGCTTTTCCTACTCGGTTCTATCAGTGGCTCATTAGAAGACCGGGGGAGAGATGTTTTCGTCTCCGTGGTCAGCGTGCTCCCGCATGCCGGTTTTTTGCGGGAGCCTGTTTTTTTTCCGTGTAGCGATTAGCGGGAAAAAGCGGCGGCGTACATCGTTTCTAGCAGATGACGACCGGAGCCGGTGACAAAAATCTTCTCCCGCACGGAACGGATAGCGGCGTCTGTCATTTGGTCCTCAAAGATATTAACAAGAAAGTCAGCCTCGACCAGAATCTGATAATCGGCGCCGGTGATAGCGTGATAGGTGTGATGATGGGCAATCAGCCAGCAGACGCGTTCGATGACCGCAGGGTCAATGGCCAGGCGCTGCAGCAGTTTTTGCGCTTCCGGCGGTCCTTCCAGTTGTTGATAGTGACCGGCGCTGCTCTGATAGCGCAGTTCACTGTTTTTGATGCCGATGTCGTGGGTAAGCGCGGCTATTTCCAGGATCTCCTGCGTTGCAGCGTCAAGCCGCTCCAGCTCGCCGATAAGCTTGGCCAGCGAGTGGACCTTGAGAAAGTGGCTGATCCGTTTGGCGTCGCCACGGTAATAATCAAGCATTGCCTGTAAAACTGTTGTGATTGTCTGCATGGCATTACTCCTTTTCTTTTTAACATCAGTATACTCTTTTTTGGCAAATTGCGTAAGCAGGCAGGAGTTTTGCCTTTTAATCAATAATCAGTCTGTGAGGTGACCGTATTGCGGCTGATTGTTACGGATATGGATGGTACTTTGTTAAATTCACGGCGTCAGATTCCCGCGGCGAACGCGGCGGCGCTGCAGATGGCTCAGAGTCGCGGCTGCGAAATTGCCATTGCCACAGGCCGTACCTATGCCAATGCGCTGGCGCTCTGCCGTGATGCGGGATTAAATCCGCATATTATTTCCAATCATGGTGCATTTGTCCATAGCAAAAGCGGCAAACGGCTTTTGGCGACGGGACTGGCTAAGGCCCGGATCCAGAGAGCGCTGACCTGGCTGGACAGCCGTCGCTATTATTACAATATCTGCACCGACACCCATTCGTATGTGCCGGCTGGCAGCGACCGTATTCTGGCTCAGGACTATCAGGAAGCCGGCAGCGTGATTGACGGCGTCACTGCCGAAGCGGTTAAAGCCGCGATTGCCTACTTTTGCCGCGCTTCCGCCGGCCGGACGCTGGTCAGCGGCATTGACGAGATTCTTGACAAGGATCTTGCCTATGGCAGTATTGTGGCGATTAGCTTTGACCGGGATAAGCTTGCGGCCGGCCGCAGCTATTTTGGCGCTGCTGCCGGGCTGGCCTTAAATATCGCCGGTGATACCATTTTTGAGCTGGTTGACGCCGGGGCTTCCAAGGGGCTGGCGCTGGAGCGTCTGTGCGACTGGCTGCGGCTGCCGCTGGCGGAGACCATGGCCATTGGCGACCACTATAATGACCTTTCGATGCTGCGGCGGGCCGGCCTCAGCATTGCCATGGGCAATGCCGAAGCGGCGGTAAAATCGGTTTGCAATGAGGTTACGCTGACAAACGATTGTAACGGCGTGGCGGCTTGTGTGCGAAAGCATATCGGCTGATCGCCGCGCGCGTCCGCGTCTGGTCATAGCAGCCGGCAGCAGCTCCGGTAAAAATTTGCGGCAGAGATGATCTTCTTGCTCCCGGCATGGTCACGCTCTCTCCGGTGTCAGGCACTGCGGATGCTGGAAACGGATTTTCGGATCACCCATGCGACAATCCAGCTCGAGACAGATGTGCTGACGCACGCGGAATGTATGGTTGATGCGGGGCGTGAGCACTGCGGTTGCAGCCGCACCGGTGCGCTGGCGACGGCAGAAATTTAGCGGACGATTATTCGGTTTCTTTCAGTGTATAAGCAGGATTTTTTGTCTGTGCTGCTAAATTGTATACGAAAGGCAAATTTGCTGACTAAAATAGCAAAGAAGCGAAGGGGTTATGTATGAAAAAACCGATTTTTACCGGAGCGGCTACAGCGATTGTCACACCTTTTACTGCCACCGGCGTTAATTATCCGGCGCTGGCCGAGCTGCTCGAATTCCAGATTAAAGGCTCGGCGGATGCCATTGTCGTCTGCGGCACGACCGGCGAAGCGTCCACCATGCCCGACCGGGAGCATATTGATGTTATTGCGTTTACGGTGGATGCAGTTAAAGGGCGCGTGCCGGTGATTGCCGGCGTCGGCAGCAACGATACCCAGCACGGCGTCGAATTGTCAAAAGCGGCGGCCGCTACCGGCGCCGACGCGCTGCTGCACGTTACTCCCTACTATAATAAAGCGACGCAGAAGGGACTGTACCAGCATTTTAAGCTGATTGCCGCCAGTGTCGATATTCCGATTGTGTTATATAACGTCCCGTCACGGACCAGTCTGAATATGACGCCGGAAACCGTACAGGCACTTGCCGGAATCGAAAATATTGTCGCTGTCAAGGAATGCAATCTGGGTCAGGTCGGTGATATTGTCAACCTGTGCGGCGATGACTTCAGCGTCTACAGCGGCGACGACAATTCGGTCCTGCCGGTGCTGTCGCTGGGCGGCAAAGGCGTGATATCTGTTATGGCCAACATCATTCCTCAGGATACGCACGATATGGTACTGAAGTTTCTCCAGGGCGATGTCGACGGCGCGATTAAGCTGCAGCTGAAGACGCTGAATCTGATTAAGGCGCTGTTCAGCGAGGTCAATCCGATCCCGGTGAAGGCAGCGGTCAACCTGCTCGGCTTTGCCGCCGGAACCTGCCGCCTGCCGCTGACGGAAATCGAAGAGAAGAATCTCGCCGCGCTGCGGGCGGCGATGCAAGCTTACGGACTTTTGTGAACCGCCGCGCTGCGGGGAGTCCGGTTCTTGCCAAATTAGCGAGAAAAGAGGTTTGATTATGCACTGCGTTCAAGCGGTTACGCCGCATATTTTCTGGGTTGGCGGCAATGACAGACGGCTGGAGCGGTTTGAGAATATGTTTCCGCTGCCGCATGGCGTGGCCTATAATTCCTATCTGATTCTGGATGAAAAGACGGCTCTTATGGACACCGTTGATGCCGCCATCAGCGCCGTATTTCTGGAAAATTTAACGCATACGCTGGCCGGCCGTGAGCTCGATTACCTGATTGTCAACCATATGGAGCCCGATCATTGTGCTAATATTGAAGAACTGCTGCGCCGCTATCCGCGTCTGCAGATCGTCGGCAACCGGAAGACCTTCCAGCTGATCGAGCAGTTTTATCAGTTTGATGCGAAGGCAAACTATTATGAGGTGAAGGAAGGCGACGAACTGCCGCTGGGGCGGCACCGGCTGCGGTTTATCTGCGCGCCGATGGTGCACTGGCCGGAAGTGATGTTTACGTATGAACAGACGGAAAAGATCCTTTTTTCCGCCGACGCGTTCGGATCGTTTGGCGCTATCGCCGGCAACCTGTTCAGCGATCAGACTGACTTCGAGGGTTTTTTCCTGGATGAAGCCAGACGCTATTACACCAATATTGTCGGCAAATTTGGCGACCAGGTGCAGGCGGTGCTGAAAAAAGCGGCCAGCCTTGATATCCGCATGATCTGCCCGCTGCACGGACCGGTCTGGCGGCAGTCTCTGCCGTATATCCTAGAGAAATACGACCGCTGGAGCAAATATCAGCCGGAGAAGCAAGGGGTTGTGCTGATTTACGGCTCCATGTACGGCAATACGGAAAACGTCATGAACCGGATTGCCGCTAAACTGTCGGCCAAGGGTGTTGCCGATATCCGCATGCACGACGTATCCAAGACGCATCCGTCGTATATCATTGCCGATGCCTGGAAATACAGTAATATGGTCGTTGGCGCGCCCACCTACAATATGGGGCTGTATTACGGCATGGATGCACTGCTGCACGAAATGGCGGCTTTGAGGCTGCGCAACCGTAAAGCGGCCGTTGTCAGCAATCACAGCTGGGCCTGCGCCGCAACCAAGCTGCTGGTATGTCATCTGGAAAAGATGAATATGGAGCTGGTCGGCAAGCCGTTTGAGATTAAATCTTCGATGAAGCCGCAGCAGGAAGCGGAGCTGGAACAACTCGTTGATGCAATTTGCACATCCTTGCAAACTGAATAAACACAGCCGACAAAGCCCGGGAGACGCAGTCTCCCGGGCTTTGTCGCGTCAGCACGGCAGTTTCCTCTCATGCAACAGGGCGACCCGCAATATTTTACCAGTTGAAGGATGCCCTCTCTGCTGTCTGCCGCAGCCAGTTCTGTCCGGCCCGGATTTTTCAATAAGCAATTGACAGCTTGTTAATAAGAATGTTACTATTTAATAGAATTAATAATAAGTCTCAGTTGGCTGTGGCTGTGAGGCTGCGGCAGCGATAGAGAGGAAGGGTGTTCAGTGTTGGCAAAACAGAGGCAGAGTAAGGAGGATTTCGGGTTGCGACTGAGGAATGTATTTGTGTTTTTAGCAATTGGTCTGCTGGCGCTGGCTGTGGCCGGCTGCGGCGGCAACAGCGGCGGTAAAGGGGCAAAAACGGAACTGGTCTATGCCAGTACCAAGGATATCCGCAATATTAACCCTCATCTGTATGGGGGCGAGCTTGCCGCTCAAAATATGGTGTTCGAGCCGTTAGTGATCAACACGGCCGAAGGTGTCAAGCCCTGGCTGGCCGAGAAGTGGACTGTTTCGCCCGATGGCAGGGAGTATACCTTTTCGTTACGCAAGGATGTTAAGTTTAGCGATGGCACAGCGTTTAATGCCGAGGCGGTCAAGCTGAATATCGACGCTGTGCTGGCCAACGCCAAGCGGCACGCCTGGCTGGAAATGGTCAACCAGATTGATCACGGTGAGGTTGTCGATGAATTTACATACAAGCTGGTGCTGAAACAGCCTTACTATCCGCTGCTGGAGGAGTTGGGACTGACCCGGCCCTTCCGGTTTGCGTCGCCCAAAAGCTTTGTGAATGGCGGTACCAAGGATGGCGTCAATGGTTATATCGGCACCGGTCCCTGGATCCTGAGCGAGCATAAGCCTAATCAATACGCGGTTTTCACTGCTAATAGCAGCTACTGGGGTGTTAAGCCCAAGCTGGCGTCGGTACGCTGGAAGGTTATGCCGGATCATCAGACAATCCTGCTGGCGCTGCAAAAGGGTGAGATTGACCTGCTGTTCGGGTCTGACGGCGATATGATCGACCTGGACTCGTTCAAGGCATTGCAGAAAGAAGGCAAATATCAGGCGGTTTTGAGCCAGCCGATTGGCTCGAGGGCAATTTTACTGAATTCGGCGCAGCCGATCACTGCCGATCCGCAGGTGCGCGAGGCCTTCCAATACGCGATCGACAAAAAGCAGATTGCGGACGGTATCCTGAACGGTACTGAAATGATTGCCGATACGCTGCTGGCGTCGACCGTTCCTTACTGCAATGTGCCGCTGGCAGCCCGCGCCTATGATCCGGAAAAGGCTAAGCAGCTTATGGAGGCTGCCGGCTGGAGCGTGGGACCGGACGGCTATCGCTATAAGAATGGCAAGTTGTGTGAGGTGACTATTTCCTTTAACTCCAATAATGCCCAGGAACGTACCATTAGCGAATTTATTCAGAGCAACCTGAAAGCGATCGGCGTTAAGCTGAAGGTGCTGGGGGAAGAGAAACAGGCCTTTTTTGATCGGCAAAAAAGCGGTGAATTTGATTTGCAGTATTCGCAGTCGTGGGGCCTGCCGTATGATCCCCACACCTATGTCTCATCCTGGCGGATTCCGGCCCATGGCGACTATCAGGCCCAGAAGGGTATTAGCCGCAAGGTCTGGCTGGACGATACTATCGGCAGGATTTTGGCCGAACAGGATAGTGGCAAACGGCAGCAGCTCTACAACGAGATTCTGACTTATGTACATCAGGAAGCCGTCTATCTGCCGCTGACCTATTCCCGGATCAAGGCAGTGCATGTTGCGGCCCTGCAGGGCGTGGCATTCAATCCGTCGCAGTTTGAAATTCCTTTTGAGAAAATGTTTTTTCAATAAAAGATGGCTGAAGCAAAAGTGCGGAAAGCGGGGGCAGGGGAGCCGGTTAGCCGCGGAGACGAAAGCGTCCTTCCCCGGCCTGCTAACAAACCACTGAGTAAAACTGATTAGGAAAAGCGGGTTCGAAACACGGAGGTCACGGAGTTTCACGGAGGGGACGTGACGAAAAACACTTTGCCACAGAGGACACCGAGGAGTGATGAGGTCACAGAGGCGATGGATTTAGTTCAAGAATTCCGTTTTCCCTCAGTGTCCTCCGTGTATCCTCTGTGTCCTCCGTGTAATCGTTCCCCTCCGTCTTCTCCTTTTCCATCCTCGCTAGGCAGTGTTTGCGCCTGGCCGGTCTTCGTGGCGGCGTTCACGGCGTACTTTTGTGACACCCTTGTTCATTTCGGAGGTAGGCATGAGGAATTATTTGGCCCGGCGCGTCATGGGGATGATCCCGCTGTTGATCGGGATCTCCTTTTTGGCGTTTTTACTGATTAATCTGAGCCCCAGCGATCCGGCGGAAGTGGCTCTGCGGGTCAACGAGATCACGCCGACGCCCGAAGCGGTTGCCGCTATGCGGGTGGAGCTGGGGATGGACAAACCGTTTTTCGTCCGCTATTTTGACTGGCTGACCGCCTCTGTTCAGGGCGACTTTGGCAGGAGCTTTGTTAATAAACGGCCGGTGCTGGCGGAAATCGCTCAGGCGCTGCCGGCAACGCTGCTGCTTTCTGGTGTTGCGCTTATCATCATTGTGGTCAGCAGTATTGTCGTGGGCGTATTCTGTGCGATCTATGAAGGCAGTATCGGCGACAGGCTGATCAGGGGGGCGGTCTTTTTTGGTACCGCCATGCCCAGCTTTTGGGCCGGCCTGTTGCTTATGTGGCTGTTCGCGGTGGAGTTGGACTGGTTTCCTACCAGCGGCATGAGCGGTGCCGGCTCGATTGTGCTGCCGGCGATTACACTGTCAATGGTCTATATCGCTACCTATATCCGTCTGCTCCGCAATACTATGATTCAGAACAAACAGGAAAATTATGTACTGTATGCGCGCGCCCGCGGCTTGAGCAGCCGGACGATCAACAGGCACATTCTGAAGAATTCGCTGCATTCCTCGCTAACCGCGTTCGGCATGTCAATTCCCAAGCTGATTGCCGGAACGGTTGTGATTGAAAATATCTTTGCCTGGCCGGGAATCGGCCGGTTGTGTGTCAGCGCGATTTTCAACCGCGATTATCCGGTTATACAGGCGTATGTGCTGCTAATGGCGGTTTTATTTGTTGTTTGTAATTTTTTGGTTGATCTGTTCAGTGCGGCTCTGGATCCGCGCGTCAGACAGGAGGAATAAGATGCTTTTCTGGCAACGCCTGAAACAGGATAAACTGGCAGTGGCCTGTTTGACGATCATCGCCGGCGTGCTGCTGCTGGGATTGCTGGCACCGGTGATTGCGCCGCATGACCCGTTGCAGCTGAATGTGGCGGAAAAATACGCCGGCGTCAGCTGGCAATACCCGCTGGGGACCGATCAGCTGGGGCGCTGTGTATTATCACGGCTGTTATATGGCATTCAGACAACCGTGGGGCTGGCGCTGTTCACGATGCTGGCCACGCTGGGGATTGGTACGGTACTGGGGCTGGCGGCCGGCTTTTTTCGCGGCCGTATTGATGAAACAATTATGCGCCTGTGCGATGTTTTGCTCTCATTCCCGAGTGAGGTGATGATTCTGGCGATTGTCGGCATGCTGGGGCCGGGACTGGTTAATGTGGTCATTGCCAATATTGCCGCCAAATGGGCCTGGTATACGCGAATGATCCGTTCGCTGGCTATTGGCTATGCCGATCAAAACTACATCCGCTTCGCCAAGATTGCCGGCTGCGGTACCGGGCACATTATACGGCGGCATCTATTGCCAGGCATTTTCAGCGATATTATTGTACTGGCAACACTGGATACCGGCTGGGTTATTTTAAGTATTTCCGCGCTTTCCTTTCTGGGCCTGGGCGTACAGGCGCCGACGCCGGAGTGGGGCATGATGCTGAATGAAGCCAAAAATATTATGATTACGCACCCCTGGCAGATGCTGGCGCCAGGACTGGCGATTCTGATTGTGGTGGCGGCGTTTAATTTTCTTGGCGACAGTATTCGCGACGCAATGGATCCTAAATATAACCGGCGGCGGGTGATGACAAAATGAGTTTGCTGGAAGTGCGCAATCTGACAATCCGTGACCGGCGCAGCGGCGAGACGCTGGTGGAAAACGTTTCGTTTGAGCTGCAGGCAAATACCTGTCTGGGCATTGTCGGTGAAAGCGGCAGCGGCAAGTCGCTCACTTGCAAGGCGCTGATCGGGCTGGGCAATCCCTGGCTGGAAACTGCCGGCAGCGTACGGTTTGACGGGACGGAACTGCTGTCGATGCCGGAACCGGCTTTGCGGCGGATTCGTGCCAGGCGGATTTGCATGATTCTGCAGGATGCAATGACCGCGTTTGATCCGCTGTGCACGATGGGAGCGCAAATGCGGGAAACCCTGATGGAAACGATGGGCTGCAGCAAGTCGCAGGCGCAGGCGGTAACGCTGACGGCGCTGGCGAAAATGTGCATTCGTCAGCCGGACAAGGTAATCGGACAATATCCGCATCAACTGTCAGGCGGCATGCTGCAGCGCTGCATGGTGGCGCTGGCGCTGGCGGTTAAACCGGATATTGTTATCGCCGATGAGCCGACAACCGCGCTGGATTCAATCAACCAGGCGGAAGTGGTGGCGGAATTCCGGCGGCTGCGGGAAATAACCGGCACGGCGGTCCTGTTTATTTCGCATGATCTTGGCGTTGTCCAAAAGCTGGCGCAGCAGGTGCTGGTGATGAAAGATGGACGGCGGATGGAGTACGGTGCTGCGGCGCAGGTGTTTAGCCAGCCGCGGCACGACTATACCCGCTATCTGGTCGATACCCGGATCGCGCTGACGCAGGCCTTTCGTGACGCTATGGCAAGGAGGCATGAGCAATGCTAAGTGTCAGCAATATTTCCAAGAGTTATTTAAAGTCGGGCGGGCTGTTCGCCCGGGAGCGGCAGTTGATTTTGAACCGGATCTCGTTTTCCGTCAAGCGGGGAGAGTGTGTGGGCCTGATTGGGGAAAGCGGCAGCGGTAAAAGCACCCTGGCCCGCCTGCTGCTGGGGATCGAAAGGCCGGATTCAGGTGAAATCCTGGTTGAGGGCAGGGGGCTTCGCGAGTGGCGGCAGCATTGTCCGGGGCAGATGAGTGTGGTATTTCAGGACTATACGACCTCGGTCAGCCCCCGGTTCACGGTGGCGCAGATTGTCGCCGAGCCGCTGTTCCGACTCGAACGGGCCGCTGCTGCCGCTAAGGTTGCTGCGCTGCTGGAGCGGGTCGGCTTGCCGGCGGCGTTATCTGTCCGCTATCCGCACGAGCTTAGCGGCGGGCAACTTCAGCGGGTATGCCTGGCCCGGGCGATTTCCACCCAGCCGCGTTTTATTGTGCTGGATGAGGCGCTCAGCTCTCTGGATGTGTCGGTGCAGGCGCAGATCATGGAATTGCTGAAAGACCTAAAAGCTGAGCTGCAGCTGACCTATCTGTTCATTGCCCACGACCTTCAAACCGTCGCCAATCTATGTGATCAGGTTTTGTTTCTGTATCAGGGCCAGCTTGTCGAGCAGCTGCCGGTGGAACGGCTGTTTGAAACGACAAACGAGTATGCGCGAAAATTACTGAACTCGGTTATTCCGTTCGGCGATTGCCCGGTCTGCCACGACGGGCATGAAACGGGATACTAACGGGCTGCAGTGAAGGCTTTAAACCGGTGCCTGGCGGAATTTTTTCCGCCAGGTTTTTTTTAGGCACTAGCTTTTTTTCTATTCTTACTATATAATATTTGGGGCTCTTAGCAACTATAAAAAGCGAGGGTGATGTTTGACTATGGCAAGATATGATGTCGCCATTATCGGCGGCGGTCCTGCGGCTATTTTCGCAGCTTATGAATTAACTGCCAATCATCCCGGCGTCAGTGTCGTTATGATCGAAGAAGGCCACGATATTTATAAACGGAAATGTCCGATCGCACAAAAGAAAGTTGATCACTGTATCCGCTGTTCGCCCTGCGACATTATGCGCGGCTTTGGCGGCGCCGGTGCTTTTTCTGATGGTAAATATAATTTCACCACCGAGTTCGGCGGCTGGCTCAATGAGTTTCTGCCGGACGAACAGGTCATGAAGCTGATTGATTATGTCGACGCCGTCAATCTCAGTCTGGGCGCGCCGGCGGAATATTTCAGCACTCACAACAGCAGTCTCAGCAAACGGGCTTTAGCTTATGACCTGCATCTGCTAAATGCACGGGTCAGGCATTTGGGCACTGAGAACAACCTGCAGATTATGGAACGGATCTATGAGCTGCTGCTGTCGAAGATTACCATGCTGTTCAATACCCATGTCGCCGCTATCGGCCGCGACGGGGAGGGTTTCCTGCTGGAAACAGGCGGCGCCGCCGAGCCGATTGGCTGCCGTTACCTGATTGCCGCCCCGGGAAGGGCTGGCGCGGAATGGTTTGCCGGACAATGTAAGCAGTTAAATCTGCCGATGTCCAACAATCAGGTCGATGTTGGCGTGCGGATTGAGATTCCGGCTGAGGTTTTTGAGGATATCACCGACGAGGTCTACGAGGCCAAGCTGGTTTACCGGACCAAGCAATACGGCGATCTGGTAAGAACGTTCTGCATGAATCCCAAAGGGTATGTGGTGGCGGAAAACACAGATGGCATTATTACTGTCAACGGCCACAGCTATCGCGACGCCGCCCTGCATAGCAAAAACACTAACTTTGCCCTTTTGGTCAGCAATAAGTTTACGGAACCGTTTAATGAACCGCATCAATACGGCAAACGGATCGCCTCTTTTTCCAATCTGCTTGGCGGCGGCGTTCTGGTGCAGCGTTTTGGGGATCTGATCAAAGGCCGGCGTACCAATTCCCACCGGCTGGAACAAAGCTTTATCAAGCCGACGCTGCAGGCGACCCCGGGGGATTTAAGCCTGGTTCTGCCTAAGCGCCATCTTGACAATATTATTGAGATGATTTACGCTCTGGATAAGCTGGCGCCGGGAATGGCCAATCACGATACGCTGCTGTACGGGGTGGAGGTTAAATTTTACAGTTCACGGCTGCAATTGAGCAGCGAACTGGAAACCGAAATTCCCAATATGTTTGCTATCGGTGATGGCGCCGGCGTCACCCGCGGGCTGTCGCAGGCGAGCGCCAGCGGCGTGCACGCCGCCAGAACGATCGTCCGGCGTTTGAAGTCCTAATCGCTTGACTGGATTATGAATACTGGCGCTCAAAGCGGCAGCATTCGGCGTCCGCATCTCCGGGCAGACTCCTTCCCGTATGCGTCGTCGGGCGCTTGCCTGGCTTTGGCCGTTTACCCCGTCGTGATTTTCTGCATTAAATAGTGCTATGCCGGGATTGGATCGTAAATCCGGCAGCCGGCCGGAAAGGCGGTTAGTGTGTATAATCGAAGAGGTTCACTGCGACATGGGTTTGATCCGCTGCCGGCCCTGATGGCGCTGCTGGCTGCCGGTTTGCTGCTGCGGCTGCTGCTGGCGGCAGTCCTTGGGCTGGGAATTGACGAGTCGTATGTTGTTTCTGTGGCCCGTTCATTTTCTCTCAGTTATTTCGATCATCCGCCGCTGCATTTTTGGCTGGTCCGGGCCAGTGCCCTGCTCGCGGGCAGCGAGCAGCCGCTGGTTCTGCGACTGCCGTTTATTCTGCTGTTTGCCGGTACTACCTGGCTGATGTTTTGGCTGACCCGGTTTCTGTTTGGCGGCCGTGCCGGTTTTTATGCCGCGCTGCTGTTGAATGTATCGGCTGTGTTCAGTCTCAGCAGCGGCAGCTGGGTTTTACCGGATGGACCGTTATTGTTCTTCCTGCTTGCCGCCGCAGCGGTACTGGCGCGTCTGCTGTATTCGCCGGGACAGGCGCAGCGGCTGCCGCTGTGGCTGGCTTTTGGGCTCCTGACCGGACTGGGCATGCTCAGTAAATACCATGCGGTGTTTCTGCTTGCCGGTTTGTTTGTTTATCTGCTGACCAGTCCGGCGGCGCGATGGCTGTTGTTTTCGCCCGGCCCCTATATCGCTGTCGCCGCGGCATTCGCCGTATTTTCTCCGGTTTTGATTTGGAATGCCGGGCATGGCTGGGTTTCTTTCTTATTCCACAGCGGCAGGGCGGTGTCGCAGGGCTTCTCCCCCGGCGCTTTCGCCGCCAATATTGCCGGTCAGGCGGTTTGGCTGCTGCCCTGGATTTGGCTGCCGCTGGCCTGGGTGCTGGCTTGCGGCTTGCTGGCCGGTCCGGAGCCCTGCCGGCGGCAGACACAACGCGATAAAATCTGGCTGCTTTCCTGCCTGGCGAGCGGCCCGGTGATTTTCTTTACCGCTGCCACGCTTTGGGGGGCACAGGGGCTGTTTCACTGGCAGGCTCCCGGTTATCTCATTGCCTTACCGCTGCTGGGACGGGCGGCCGCCGAGACGGCAGTCCGGTTTCCCCGCCTTGTCGCCGTCTGGCTGCGAGGCTCTGTTGCCGCTTTCCTGCTGCTGGTTCTGGTTTTAGCCAGTCATACCGCCACCGGCTGGCTGGCGGAAACGGCGCCGCAGTTGTTTGCGCATGGTGATCCGACCCTGGAATCACTGGATTGGCTTGATCTGC
This sequence comes from uncultured Pelosinus sp., assembly GCA_900542835.1. Lineage (GTDB taxonomy): Bacteria > Bacillota > Negativicutes > Sporomusales > Acetonemataceae > Anaerosporomusa. The sequence continues at coordinate 47,275 of UQPB01000025.1, forward strand.
CGCCGGCGCTGGCGCGGCAGGGGTATTTAGCGCCAGCGGCCGGCGAGAATTATTTTATTGTAGCGACAAACTGGATGGAAGCCGGCAAAATCGATTACGCGCTCGGCGGCGCGCTGCCGGTTATTGTTCTTAGCCCGGAACCGCATCATTATCCGTTTGTGCATTCGCTGCCGGCGTTCAAAGGCAGGGACGCGCTGATTATCAGCCGCCAGGATTCCCAGCCAGCCATGCAACCCTATTTTGATTCCCTTACACGGCTGCCTGATGTTACGGTGCATCGCCGGCAAAGAGCGGAACTGAAGTTAATTCTTTATCAGGCCCGCAGCTTCCACGGCGACTACCCGTTGCCTTTTGGTGTCAGATAGCCGTATCGCAGCACAGGAGGTGTACTGCATGAATTCGCTGAAGTCGCAGCAGCTAAACGGCTTTCGTCTGGCATGGTGGCTATCTGTTTTTACAGGCGCTGTAACTAGTGGGTGCGTTTACGCTTTCGGACCTTCCGGGGATGCCCGCCTGTTTGAGCTGGCAACACAGCTTGGCGGGATCGGCAACGATTTATTTTTACTGCTAACCAATGCGATAATTTTTAACTGGGCCTGGCGCAGGAAGCTGCGCGGTGTAATCCGGCTGACTTTGTTTCTGGATATCGGCGTCTGGCTGGTGGTCCAGTCAGTCAAGCTGATTCCGTTCGGCGACTGGGCATTGAGACCCAATGGCGAAATCGGCGGATTTCCCAGTGGTCATACTACACATGCTTTTGCCATGGCCTTTGCACTCACGACGCTGTTTCCCCGTTACGGCTGGTTTTGGCATCTTTGCGCCGGCGTTATCGCCTGGTCGCGGGTGGAGTCAGACTGGCATTCGCCGCTGCAGGTTACCGCCGGCGTGTTCCTGGGGATCGGTGCCGGCGTGATTTTTATTCGTTCCTTGTGGAAAAAGACCGCTGTCCCGGCGGAACATCCCGGCGCAGCAAAGCCCTTTATCGCTCGGCGATAAAGGGCTTTGCTGTTTCAATGCCACTCGTTGTCGATTCTGTCAGGGCAGTGTTGATTAAATGAATCAGTTAGGCTGGCCAGCAAGCCGGATCGCAGCAAAGTAACGTTCTGTCAAGGGGGTTGCTGCTTTTTGCAAGGTTTGATAAAAGCAGCAACGCTGCCTGCTGCGGAGCAATGGCCGCTTGCAGCCAAAGCAGAATCCGCTTGTTCCTTTTTGCATTGATCAAAAAGGAACCCAAAAAATCTAGGCCTCGTCCTGCAAAAGCCTTGAAAAGCGACTGGCCTGCTAAAGGCCCTAAACTCGCTGC
>UQPB01000026.1 GCA_900542835.1 uncultured Pelosinus sp.
ACACGCCGAACGTACTTGGCTGGCGACGGCCCGGGAGCATAGGTAGTTGCAGGTTTACTTAAAGACCTACTGGTTTTCAGTAGGTCTTTTTCCTGTTTGTCAGCCGATCCAATGCCAGTTGATAAATAAGGCGGCACAAATACACAGTGTGGCAGCGCTGACGACAAGGCTGCCATAATACCAGCGATCACGCAACTGGGCCCAAAACAGATATAAAGGAAAAATGACCAGAATAAATCTAGAGATGCTGTAGAGCGGCAGCCAGGTCGAGGTTGATAGCAGCGGAACCAGCAGCCATAGCCAGCCGATCAGCAGGTAAGAGCCTCTGATGCGGAATTGACTGGAACAGCTTGAGCAAATCAGCCCGGCCAGCGCGAAGCAAACGCTTACTGTATCCAGTGTAGCTCCCGGCTGGATATAGGGATTGCCATTCAGTGTTAATATGATGTTGTTGTAGATATTCGCCAGCGGTGAATTAAAGAAGCGTCCCCATTCTTTTTGTGAATCAAGAAATGCCAGTGGTGTACCGGCTATATAGTGGTTGAAAGCCATATAGGCCAGAACTGCGCCGACTGGAAAAAACAGCGGCAGAGTGAACCGGCGGCAGCGGCTGCAATGCGGAACGGACTGTCTGTACTCGTATACTAAATAGAAAAATAAAAAGACGCCAAGATTCCGGGTCAAAGCCGAGCAGGCACCAAAGCAACCTGCTTTCAGCCAGTTTTTTTGGCGGGCCTGGTACACGCAGCTTAACGAAAAAAACAGAAACAGTGACTCTGTATAAATACTGTTGATGAAGAAGGATGTCGGCATCACCGCATAAGCGATTAAAGCCCGCCGGCTAATTTGTTCGGAATAATCGAGTTTAAAGGTCTGATACATAATCTGAAAACTGAGGAAGCCAAATATATTGGAAATGGTCAGTCCCGCTGCGCTGTAACTGAGGCCTAGTGACGTCAGGGCTTTTATGCAGAGTATAATAGCGGGAAAAAATACGACAGAATGGGCATCGTAGCCATGCTGGGCGATATGGGTGTACCAATGGGCGTCCCATTTGATGAGCTGATCGATTCCTGTTGCAAAAGCCGGCAGCGACTCATTAATAAAGCCGGCCGGTGCCCTGCTGGGGATTAAGCCGCTTAAAGGGAAGGCAGCGGCGACCAATGCGGTATGCAGGCAGCAGGCAATTATGGCTGGAGAGTAGAATTTCATTGTCAACCTCACGCTGTATTTATCGTTGCCTGCTTAGTTTTTACCTGTGGTAAAGAGAGCTATTCCTGAAAGTTATCCAGGGCAGTTGGTTTGCATAAAAAGCAAGGAGGCAGCCAGCTATGCAGCAGACTGCCTCCTTGCGTCGGGGCGCGGTTTAATTTCCAGCCGGATTTACAGACGGTTGGATGAATTTAATACGTTGCGGATTTTATGCTTAACCATATTTTTGATTGCTTCGCGAGCAGGCTTAAGATATTGCCGCGGATCAAAATCAGACGGATTTTGCATCAGATGTTCGCGGATCGAAGCCGTCATTGCCAAACGAAGATCAGTATCGATATTGATCTTGCATACGCCTAACTTACCGGCCCGCAGCAGCATATCCTCCGGGACGCCTTGAGCACCGGCAATATTACCGCCATATTGGTTGCACTTGCTGACAAATTCCGGCAGGACAGTGGAGGCTCCATGCAGAACAAGCGGAAACTGGGGCAGAAGCTTGCTGATCTTTTCCAGGCGCGCAAAGTCCAATTCCGGTTTGCCTTTAAACTTGTAGGCGCCGTGGCTGGTACCAATCGCAATGGCCAGGGAGTCAACGCCGGTGCGTTCGACAAACTCAACAGCCTGATCGGGATCGGTATAGGACGCGTCTTTGCTGCTGACCTTTACGGCATCCTCCACGCCGGCGAGACGGCCTAATTCGGCTTCGACGGTTACTCCGTGCGCATGTGCATATTCAACAACCTGTTTTGTCAATGCAATATTCTCTTCAAAAGGATGCTTCGAGCCGTCAATCATTACTGAAGTAAAACCGCCATCAACGCAGCTCTTGCAGATTTCAAAGTCTTCACCATGATCGAGATGCAGGCAAATTGGCAGGCCGGAATCTTCAATTGCGGCCTCTACCAATTTCATCAGGTAGATATGCTTGGCATATTTACGCGCTCCGGCGGAAACCTGCAGGATTAACGGAGACTGCTCCTCTTTGGCGGCATCGACAATACCCTGAATGATTTCCATATTGTTGACGTTGAAGGCGCCGACCGCGTAATTGTGATCATAGGCTTTCGTAAACATGTCTTTCGAGGTGACTAATGGCATATGTATCCCTCCTGAATAAATTTGCTCAATCTACTTTTCCCGGCTGGGAGCCTGCCGTGAAGTGACGGCGGCCTAAATGCCGCAGCAGCCGGTCAAGGTCCCGCGGCAGCGGCGCAGACAGGCTGACCGGCATTTGCGTTAGCGGATGTGTAAAGGCCAGAAATGCGCAATGCAGCGCCTGACGGGCTATGAGGCCGGTTTCACCTCCATACAGCTCATCGCCGAGTAACGGATGCCCGATGTGCGACAAATGCAGCCTGATCTGATGCGTCCGGCCTGTTTCCAGTTCTAACTGCAGCAGGCTGGCGTCGGCAAAGGACTCCTGCACCTGGTAGTGCGTGACCGCTTTTTGGCCAGCTTCGCTCACCATTCGCAGGATAATACTGTCTGGCCGGCGGGCAATTGGCAGATCAATGCTGCCTGACGCGGCTTCAAATAATCCGCTGGCAACCGCCAGATAACGCCGTTGCATATGCTGTCTGCTTAAAGAATGCTGTACTGCTCCGGTTTTGGCAATTACCAGCAGACCGGAGGTGTTTTTGTCAAGGCGTTGAACCGGATGGAAAACGCCTTGACGGCCTTGCTGGCAATAATGGTGCATGACCGCATTAGCCAGCGTGCCGTCAGGCTGACCTGACGTTGGATGAACCAGCATGCCGGCCGGCTTGTCGACAACCAGCAGCCATTCGTCTTCATAGACACAATTCAACGGCAGGCATTGCGGTAAAATCCGCGATGTAACCCGCCATTCGACTTGAAGCACCGAATTGGCGGCAACGAGTGTGGTCCAGGGAGAAAGCACGCCGTTAATCCTGACGCAGCCAGTCTGTTTAATCCGGCGGCGCAGGCTTAAGGATAAGCCCAGACGGCGCAGGCATTCCGCAAGCCAAAGCGAAGGATAATGCGCCGGCACAATAAAGTGCTGGCATTCGGTTCCATCTGCGTTTATCATAAATTATAGGGTTCCCTGCCGGGAGTCAAAAAACCTGCTGTTATGAAAAAATAAGCTGCCGTCGGCAGCTTATTTTTAGAGCAGGTCTTGGATGATGGTGATGAGCTTTGCAATATGTTCCCGTTCCATCACCAGAGATTCTTTTAAGTAGTCTCCCATGGGACTGGCCCGCCATCCGTAAAGGTGACATATACGGCGGTGCCTGCGTGTCAATGCAATGAGCAGCAGCGAGAGCAGTGCCGGGCTGATGCCTGGCCGGTCTGCTTCATCGGTTCGATCACGCAGGATTAGGCCGCATTGTTGAATTACACTTGCCATCGCTTCGTCATGCAAGGTAATTTGATGAATGATGTCCAGATAGGCGTGCCAATGGCGGGACGAGATATCGTCCAAAGTATCCCGCAGGGTTCCGGCGGTTTCCTCTCCGGCGTCAAGCACGGTTTTCATTAATTCCAGCTGCTCAATGGCCTCTTCATGCAATGTACGCATGTGATTAATGTCTACGGCGACAGGTTTGCGGTCTCGGATTAGTGAGAACAAGCGATCACATCCCTTGCGTGCAACGGCTTAGTACCAGGAGCGGTGCCCTCTGAACGGCGTGATGAAGCGAATCATTTTCAGGGGAATGTGCATGGAGACGGGTTTGCAGCGCAGCGACACGTTTACAATGATAAAATCGCAGCCTACATAGCAGAGGATGCCGCAAAACGTTTCGCGCCGGCAGATCCGGGCGTCAACCGACAGCATGACTTCGTTGCCCAGCATGCACATGATCCGGTCCTTCAAGGTCTCAGTTTGCATAGGGTGCATTTTATAGTTGTTACAGTCGTCATACATCATTTCTTTACCGTCGCAATCACAGACTGGACTCTTGTCTTCGTCGCAGTACCAGTGAGGATATTTCGCATCCATAAAGTGGTTGCCCTCCTTTGCTTTCTGTCAAATGGCATGATACAATTTAATAGGTATCACCTGCTACATCATATGATGGGCTGATACATAATGCTACCGCCGGTTAACGAACATTTTAAGGAGGACTCTATGGCTAGCAAAGAATGTTCATTCGATGTTGTCAGCGATGTCGATATGCAAGAGGTTGACAATGCGGTCAATCAGACCAAAAAAGAAATTGCCCAGCGGTTTGACTTTCGCAACAGCAAATCGGCTTTAAGCCTGGACGGCGACCAAATTACAATTCTGGCTGATGATGATTTTAAGCTGAAAAGCGTTGTCGATATTCTGGAAACAAAAGCGTTAAAGCGGGGCGTTGGTTTAAAAAGTCTTGATTATGGCAAGATTGAGCCGGCAAGCCACGGGGCAGTCAGGCAGGTTGTCACCATTAAGAAAGGTATATCCAAAGAAATGGCGAAAGATGTCGTTGCCCGGATCAAGGCAACCAAGCTGAAAGTACAGGCGCAGATCATGGACGACCAGGTCCGGATCTCGTCAAAAAATAAGGATGATTTGCAGACTGTGATTAATCATCTAAAGCAGCAGGATTTTCCGGTAGAATTGCAGTTTGTTAATTTTCGCTCCTAGAGCGTGTTTTCAGAATTATCCCCAACGCAGTATGGCGGCGCTGTGCCATACTGCGTTAACATTTTTTGAAATAGGGCCGCTATTCCTGCGAGATATTGCTGCGTCTGGCGCAAAAATCACTCGCCATAAATCATTTCGTTAGTGGCCAGGAAGCAAGACCGCGGAATCGTAACCCTCTTGCCTTTTGGGCTTTTACGACAATAGCTTATGGATAACAACAACTAATTATCTGGTAATAAATAATTTAGCAGGATTTTTCCGGCAGATGTCTAATATTACATTCATCAAATAATGCGGAGGGATGTATTTATGAAATTTGCCGACATAGTAAAAAGCGCTGATTGGAAATCGGAGAAGCATGTTCCCGTTATTGAGGCGCCGACGAAAGCAAGCGCGGGCGAAAAAATTGTTGTTGCCGTTAGTGTTGGCAAGGAAATTGCGCATCCAAACACAACCGAACATCATATTCGTTGGATTCGGCTCTGTTTTAAGCCCGATACGGGCAACGTTTATGATCTGGGACTGTTTGAGTTTAATGCGCATGGCGAGTCGACGGAAGGGGCCAATAAAGGGCCTGTGTATGTTGAGCCTTCCGCTCAGGTAGTGGTAAAACTCAATAGCAGCGGGACTTTGCTGGCTGCGGCATATTGCAATATTCACGGCCTCTGGGAAAGCAGCAAGGATATTTCTATCGGCGAATAGTCTCCGACAAGGACGTTCCCCATACGGGGAACGTTTTTTTTGCAGAAATGTACATTGGGAAAAGGAATTTGTTTATACGGGGAGAATATAACTATCTGTACCTGGATTAGGATGGGATAGCAGAAGGGATGGTAGTATGGCGTTTATCGTGAAAAAATTCGGCGGCAGTTCTGTGGCCACAACCGCTAAGATCCTGGGGGTGGCGGAGCGTGTGTTGAAGGAAAGGAAGTCGGATGATAAAATTGTTCTGGTTGTCTCCGCCATGGGCGATACGACTGACGAGTTGATTACGATGGCGAAAGCGATAAGCCGTGATTGGGATCAGCGGGAAATGGACATGCTGTTGTCGACCGGTGAACAGGTCACAATTGCATTATTGGCGATGGCTTTTCAGCAACTGGGGGCGTCTGCGGTTTCGCTGACAGGCGCTCAAGCCGGAATTAAAACAAGCGGCGTACATACCAAAGGGCGTATAATTGACGTTAAGCCTGAACGGATTTTAGCCGAATTGAATCAGGGCAAAATTGTCGTCGTTGCCGGCTTCCAGGGGATAAATGCAACCGGCGACATTACCACTCTCGGCCGCGGCGGCTCCGATACGACGGCTGTGGCGCTGGCTGGTGCGTTGGGAGCCGATGTCTGCGAGATCTTTACCGATGTGGACGGCGTGTACTCGGCCGATCCCCGGGTTGTTAAGACCGCTTGCCGAATGAAAGAAATTACCTATAATGAAATGCTGGAAATGGCCCGGCTAGGCGCGGTGGTCATGCAGCCGCGGGCGGTGGAAATGGGCAAGCATTATGGGGTGCCAATTCATGTTCGATCAACTTTTACACTGGAGCCCGGTACGATAATCAGGGAGGAATATACGATGAAAGAACGTGACTTTATTATCCGGGGCGTCACCCATGATCTCAATGTTGCTAAAGTAGCCATTCTCGGCGTGCCGGATCAGCCTGGTATCGCCTATACGATTTTTTCCGCTCTGGCTGCGAAGGCAATTGATGTCGACATGATTGTGCAGAGCATACGCAATGCCGACAAAAAGATTATCGACATGGTCTTTACCATTGCCAAGCCTGATCTTGAGCAGGGAAAAGCGTTGGTGGAACAGGTGGTTAAGGATATGGGGGCAATCGGCGTTGCTATTGATCAGGATGTGGCCAAGGTTTCTGTTGTCGGCGCCGGCATGTACGGCAGTCCCGGAATTGCCGCCGCTATGTTTGGCGCACTAGGGGAGGCCGGTGTCAATATCGAGGTGATCAGCACATCGGAAATCAGTATCTCATGTCTCATAAAAGCCGAAAAGGTCAAGGATGCGGTTAACGCGATTCATAATCAGTTTTTTGCAGAATAATATTTTTATAAAACAATAGGCGGATCAAACAGCGGCGCTTCGGCGCCGCTGTTTTTATTCGTGGTTTTAATTAACATAATATTATTAATTAACGCAGAAGGATATTGATTAGTTTGAACGAATATATACATTATGTAAAGTAGATAAAAGCATTGCCGGCATGGAATTACCCTGTGAGGAAACGTGGACACTCATAGCCGGTTTTTTCCATAGGACGGCAGCGGCATTTTTATCTGCGGTGCAAAAAAATGCTTAGGGGGATTTGTATGAAAAAGAGACTGCTAGCTGCCGTAGTGGCGGCTATGACTCTCACAGCCGTTCCGGCTCTGGCCGCGCCCGCGTTTTACGGCGATGCCAATATTGAGTACGAAAAGCTAAGTGGGCAGAACAGCGATTTGACGAATCGAATCCGGTTATCTATGGACAGCGTTATTTCCGAAGATATGTATGTACATGGCCGCCTGGTAATGAATAACAATCTGAAGGATGGCGGTTCGGCTCCCGATGGTGACAACGAGATCAAGCTGGAGCAGGCGTTTATCGGCGGCAAGCTGGGCGATTTTGACGTCAAGGCCGGCCGGCAGCCACTGTGGCTGGGCAAGGGAACTCTGGCTGACGTCAACGGCATAAATGGCGTTCAGGCTGCTACCAGTATCAATGATATCAAGGTAAATGGCTTTTATGGCAAAGATGGTGACAATCATGTCGCCGCCGCCGATTTCGGAACCGCTTATAAAAAGGTGAATTTTGGCGGCACCTATCTGCAGGAAACTGATGAGGCCAAATTTATCGGCCTTAACGCGGACACCAAAATTGCGGAAAATACCGTGCTGAATGTAGAATATGTGAAGAATACGGAAAACAAAAACGATGGCATTCTGGCCGCAGTTAAAGTCGGCAACGCTGTCAATAAGGGCGATCTCGATTATTCTCTGGCTTATCGCAATATTAAGGACGGCGCTGTTTCGAGCTACAGCACCGACGGCAACTATAACGATTCGGAAGGGTTCCGGCTGGAAGCCAATTATAAAGTCAGTGATAACGCTACTCTGACGGCATATCAGGATTTTACTGACAGTCAGTCCGGCGCTAAGAAGAATAAAACCAATATCGAGTTCAGCGTCGATTTCTAATCAGCCAGCCGCCAAGCAGTTTTCCGCTGCTTGGCTTTTTTTTGCTAAAAAGTTCTGGTGTGTCTCCAGGATTTCGCAGGTATTTAACCTTGCCCGACAAGGCAATCTAATAGCAGAACCCCAATAATTTTTTGAAGGAGGTTTTGCGAATGTCGAGAAGTCGTAAACCAGTTAATCCTGCAGCTCAACAGGCACTGAACCAGTTGAAGGAAGAAACCGCCGCTGAAATCGGATTGAAAGATTACAAAAACACCTACAAGGGTGCTCTTACCTCTGCTGATAATGGTCGGGTAGGCGGACAAATGGTTCGTAAAATGATCCAGGCGCAAGAAGAAAGCTTTGCGGGTACAACCGGCCAGAGCAATATGAATTCCACTCTTACCGCCAAGTATGACGCCAATAACAAACCCTGACACGGTTAGGACCTGATATGAGAAGAGCGGGCCGTCTGGCTCGCTCTTCTCATATTTTCGCGGTCCGGAAAGGATTTGGCCGTTCAAACCGCGAATGGTAATAAAATAAATACGGAAAGATATGTCATATATCGCAAAAGGAGTGGGCAGGACGTGGAGACCGTATTGATAAAGAACCTTGGTGATTATGACGGCCGGCAGGCGACGGTTGAAGGCTGGTTATATAACCGCCGCTCATCCGGTAAAATTATGTTTTTAATTGTAAGAGATGGGAGCGGCCTGTTGCAGGGAGTAATCGCCAGGAAAGAGGTTGGTGAGGCGGTTTTTGCCGCTGCCGATCAACTGACGCAGGAGTCTTCATTGCGTCTGACCGGCAGTATCCGGGCGGAACCTCGCTCGGTGGGCGGTTATGAAATGCATGTGACCGGCATTGAGATCATACATATAGCGGCGGAATATCCTATTACCCATAAGGAGCACGGCATTGATTTTCTGGCGGAACGCCGGCATCTCTGGATCCGTACGCCGCGTCAGACGGCGATTTTGCGGATTCGTTCCGAAATTGAGCATGCGTTCCGGGATTTTTTCTATCAGCGTGATTTTGTATTGGCCGATGCGCCGATTATTACCCCGGCTGCCTGTGAAGGAACCACTACCTTATTTGAGCTTGATTATCATGGTGAAAAGGCGTTTTTATCGCAAAGCGGCCAGCTGTACAGCGAGGCGAATGCGATGGCTTTGGGACGGATTTATTGTTTCGGACCAACTTTCCGCGCCGAGAAATCCAAGACGCGGCGGCATTTGATGGAGTTCTGGATGATCGAGGCGGAGATGGCGTTTTTTGACCTGGAGGCGAATATGCGCCTGCAGGAGGAGATGGTGTCATACGTTGTCCAGCGCGTACTGGAGCGGTGCCGGGGCGAACTGAAGCTGCTGGAACGCGACCTGTCCAAGCTGGAGACTATTCGGGCGCCGTTTCCGCGGATCAGCTACACGGAAGCTGTAGAAATTCTCAACCAGGCGGGCGAGGAGTTTCCGTGGGGCGATGACTTCGGTGCGCCGCATGAAACGATTATTTCCAGCCGGTTTGACCGGCCGGTATTTGTTCATCGTTACCCGGCGGCGATAAAGGCTTTTTACATGAAGCCGGACCCGGCTGATCCCCGGGTGGTTCTCGGCGCTGATCTGCTTGCGCCGGAAGGCTATGGGGAGGTGATTGGCGGCGGACAGCGCATTGACGATCTGGAACTGCTGGAGCGGCGTCTTGCCGAGCATAAGCTGCCGGCCGAGGCGTTTGAATGGTACCTGGATCTACGCCGCTATGGCTCCGTACCGCATTCGGGCTTTGGTTTAGGGCTGGAACGGACGGTTGCTTGGATCTGCGGGCTTGATCATATCCGTGAAACGATTCCGTTTCCCCGGATGCTACATAAGATGTATCCTTGATTAGACGAATTTGTATATGGCTGAGGAGGAATTATTGATGATTACCAGTATCGCCGCTTCCCATGCAAAGGGGAAATTTGCCACAGACAATATTTTTGGTGCCAACGCCGCCGCTGTGCAAGCTGCAGCCAAGCATGGCAAGGCCAGCGTAACCAATGCCACAATTGGCGCTCTGCTTGATGATAATGAGCGGCTGGTTTGTCTGCCGACTGTAGCAGAAACTCTGCGCAAACTGCCGATCGAGGAACTGATCAATTATGCGCCAATCGCCGGCCTGCCGGATTTTCAGGAGTCGGTGATTGATCTGGCGTTCGCCGGTCAAAAGCCGGAGGCGTATAGCAGCGCGGTTGCCACGTCCGGCGGCTCGGGCGTTATCCACCACGCGATCTGGAATTACACCGAAATCGGCGATACGGTTCTGACTTCGGATTGGTTCTGGGGGCCGTACCGGGTGCTGTGTGAGGATATGCTGCGTAAGCTGGATACGTTTTCGATGTTTGACGAACAGCAGCATTTCAATTTAAGTGCATTCCAGGCGAAGTTAACCGAACTTCTGTCCAGGCAGAATAACGCGCTGCTGATTATCAATACACCGGCGCACAATCCGACCGGTTACAGCCTTTCGGATGCCGAATGGGAGCAAGTACTGGCTATCTGCAAAGAAAGCGCCAAGGATCCCGCCAAGCGCATTATTCTGCTGGCTGATATCGCCTATATTGATTTTGCCGGCGAGAAGCAGGCGAGCCGTGCGTTTATGCGGCAGTTTGGCAATTTGCCGGACAATATGCTGGTTATCCTCGGCTACAGCATGTCAAAGAGTTTTACCGTTTATGGCCAGCGCTGCGGCGCGATGATCGGGGTTTCTAACAGCAAAGAGGTTATGAAGGAATTTGAAGATATCAATCAGTATACCAGTCGGGCCACCTGGTCGAATATCAATCGCGGCGCACAGCGGCTGCTGGCAACCATCCACCGAGATCAGGAACTGCTGGCTAAGGTTGATGCCGAGCGGGACGCCGGCTACCGGATGATTCAGGAGCGCGCCGGCATCTTCACTGCGGAAGCCGAACAGGCCAAGTTAGCCATGCTGCCGTTTATTGCCGGTTATTTTCTGACCATTCCGGCTAAGAACCCCACCGCCGTCTGCAATAAACTGCATGACGATTTGATTTTTGCCGTACCGCTCGGCAAGGGTATCCGTATTGCGGTTTGCGCCGTACCTTCGCAAAAAATCAAGGGTATGGCCGGCAAAGTAGCTGCAGCCATAGCGGCTGTTGATTAACCTGTTCCGTGAACGCTAACGTAACAGCAGGAAGGCGGAATAGTCCGTCTTCCTTTTTTTGATGTTTGCCGGTAATGCGGTGCCCGTCCTGCGCATATCATAGATTTGTCTGCGCTGTGACAGTAATCAGGAGAGGAAGGATGCAATGGGGGAAATTACCGTTTTACTTAGCAGTGGGGAATACCGGAAATTTGAGCGTGGCATATCGTTGGCTGAAATTGCCGCTGAATTGCAGGATCTCTACCCATCGCCAATTATGGCCGCGGAAGTTGACTATGTATCTCACGATCTGAATTTTCGGCCGGAGCAGGATTGCCGGATCGAATTTTTGGATGTGGCGCATGAGCGGGGCAATAAGGTATATCAGCGCAGCCTGGCGTTTGTCATGATAACCGCTGCCGCCGAACTGTTTCCGGGAACGCAGGTGACGGTGGAACACTCTTTGGGAAAAGGCTTGTATTGCGAAATGCATCTGGGGCGGGATTTGACCCAGCAGGATATTGACGGGCTGAAGCGGAAAATGGCGGAAATTGTGGCGGAAGACCGGCCGCTCAGACGGCAGACTATGCCTGTGAACGAAGCGATTGCTTTATTCGAGGCTGCGGGCGAGATCGAAAAGGTCAAGCTATTGAAGCAATGGAAGCAGCCGCAGGTAACGATCTATAGCTGTGGAGAGGTGGCCGATTATGTTCACGGCGTTATGGCCCCAAGTACCGGCCGCCTGGGGCTGTTCAACCTGCGTCTGTATCCGCCGGGGATGATTCTGTGTTTTCCGGAACACAGCAGGCCTAATCAGCTGCCTGAATTTGTCAGTCAGCCTAAGCTGGCAAAAGTATTTTTAGAAGCGGAACGCTGGGGGCGCATTCTGCAATGCAGCTATGTCGCCACTCTCAACGATTACGTCCGGGCGGGCCAAATCGCCGACATTATCCGGGTAGCCGAGGCGCTGCACGAGAAGAAGCTGGCGGAAATCGCCGACTTTATTTCCAACCACCGCCGCCAGGTCAGAGTAATCTTGATAGCCGGCCCGTCCTCTTCCGGCAAGACAACCTTTGCACAGCGGCTGAGCATTCAATTGCGCGTTAACGGAATCAGGCCGGTGCCGATTTCGCTTGATGATTATTTTGTTGATCGCGAGCATACACCGCTGGATGAATATGGCCAGTATGATTTCGAATCCATTGACGCAATTGATCTGCCGTTATTTAATCAGCAGCTGCTGCAGTTGCTGGCCGGCGAGGCGGTGGAAGTGCCTACGTTTAACTTCCATCTGGGCAAGCGTGAACAAAACGGGCATATGGTTGTCGTCGGTTCCGAGCAGCCTTTGATTATTGAGGGAATTCACGGACTGAATGAGCAACTGACTCAATTGATTCCGCGCGAGCAAAAGGTGAAGATTTACGTGAGCGCGCTGACACAGTTGTCAATTGACAATCATAACCGGATACCGACAACAGATGCGCGTCTGATTCGCCGCATTGTGCGTGACAGTCAGTTTCGGGGCCATGACGCGCTGACCACGCTGCGACTGTGGTCGTCGGTGCGGCGGGGAGAGGAACGCAATATATTCCCGTTTCAGGAAGAGGCTGACGTCATGTTTAACTCGGCGCTGATTTATGAACTGGCGGCGTTAAAAGAGCAGGCGGAGCCTCTGCTCGCAGCTGTGCCGCCTGACCAGCCGGAATCCGCTGAGGCAATGCGCTTGCTGGATTTTTTGAGCTACTTTGAAGCAATCGGCGATACCGATATTCCAACCAACTCCATTCTGCGGGAGTTTATCGGCCAATCCTGTTTCCGCAATGCCTGCAAATAAAGAAAGCCCCCTTCGGGGCTTTCTTTATTTGCAGGCTAATTTGATTTAGTCCGGTGCTGTTCAAAAAACTTAAGCGCAACTTCCGGGAAGGAGGCGTAGGACAAGACATCCTCGGTTGTTGCCTGGGGATAGCCTTCCTCGGCCAGCTTCTGCCGCAAGGCGTCCATCTGCGGCGCGATATCGTCTGCCGGGCGGTGCGTAATCAGAGGATCGTCACCCAGAATCAGCTCTTTAACGGCAGGATCAATAGGAGCGGGCGTGCGGCCGTATTTGCCGCGGGCCAAATCCTTAACTTCGCGGGGGACCACCTTGTAGCGTCCCATCATTACGTTGAAGGCGGCCATTGAACCGACAATCTGACTGGTTGGCGTGACCAGCGGCGGATAACCCAACTCGGCTCTGACTTTAGGCATCTCTTCGGTTACTTCGGCAAATTTGTCAGCCATTCCCTGTTCTTTCATTTGATTTAACAGATTGGACAACATGCCGCCGGGAATCTGGAAGCGGAGGACTTTGGTGTCAATGTCGATTGCCGTATTAAGCTTAAATGTATCGGCCAATTGTTTTTTGACGCCGCGGAAATGATCGGCAATGGGGAAAAGCTTGTCGAGATCAATGCCGGTATCGCGGTCCTGGCCCTGGAGTGCAGCGACAAGCGCTTCGGTCGCTGGCTGCGACGACCCCATCGCGAACGGGGACAGGGCGCAGTCAACGATATCGGCTCCTGCCTCAATCGCTTTCAAATAGGTCATTGAGGCCATGCCGCTGGTATAGTGGGTATGGACATCAATCGGAACATTCAAGGATTTTTTCAAGGTGCTGACCAAGTCATAGGCGGTATAGGGGGAGAGCAGCCCGGCCATGTCCTTGACACAGATCGAGTCGGCACCGCGTTCGACCAGATCCTGTGCCACTTTTAAGAAACTTTGCGAGTCATGAAACGGACTGATCGTGTAGACAAATGCGCCCTGGACATGGGCTCCGGCCTCTTTGGCCGCCTTCATCGATACTTCCAGGTTGCGGACATCGTTCAGCGCGTCAAAAATCCGGATGATACCCACGCCGTTGTCAACGGCCCGCTTGACAAATTCGATGACAACATCATCGGCATAATGATTATAGCCAAGCACGTTTTGACCGCGCAGCAGCATTTGAATCGGCGTTTTCTTCAGATGCTTTTTCAGCGTCCGCAATCTTTCCCAGGGATCTTCACCCAGGAAACGCAGGCAGCTGTCAAAGGTTGCGCCGCCCCAGGCTTCAAGCGAGAAATAGCCGACTTCGTCAAGCTTTTCCAATAAAGGGATCATGTCTTCAATGCGCATACGAGTGGCGGCAAGGGACTGATGACCATCACGCAGTACGGTTTCAGTAATTTTTACGGGATTTTTTTGACTCATTACAATGGCCTCCTTTTAGTGATGTCTATATATAAAATGTAGGTTGCGTACTGATACGCCAGCCTCTGTGACGCCCGACCAGCTGTTGCTGTCGTATGTAGCAGAGACGCTTTTAATATTATTTATTGTATCATGTATACCGGATACAGATCAAGAATATTCAAAAGAAGGACAATGTTTGCAGCATGACAGCCAAACGGGGACGTTTTTTGCCAATCAATCTCTCCTCCTGCTGGAAATAATTCCATTGCTTATTCATTCGGTGTGAAATTGGCTTTCCCTGCTTTTTTCTTTCCTGGTAAAAGGGGTGGCGCAATTTTTTTGCGTCACCCCTGGATGATAAACTGGCGCGAAGACGGATAAAACAGCCTCATATCCGTGTCAGCAGCCGGATGGCAACTGACTCAACCCAAAATCGTTGCTGTATTCACCCGGTTGCGGCCTTCTTCCTTGGCACGGTACAGGGCTTTGTCGGCAATGGCAATGATTTGTTCTTTGGAAGGCTGCTCCTGCGTCAGCAGCGGGTTATAGGTGGCGATGCCGAGACTGGCGGTAATGCGGGCGCTAAAGCTTCCCTGGTTATCGGGAAACTGACTGATAGCCACTGCCTGACGGATTTTTTCGGCAATCGACATCGCCTCGGCGTTGGAGCATTCCGGTAAAATAATGCTGAATTCCTCGCCGCCGTAACGGGCCGGCAGATCGATGCTGCGGATATTCTGGCGCAGGATTTGGGCAATCTGGGCCAGCAGCTTATCCCCGGTCAAGTGACCATAGGTATCGTTGTATGATTTGAAACGGTCAAGGTCGAACATAATAAGACTAAGCGGCCGTTTCAGTGAAGTTGACCGTCTCAGTTCCGCCTCCAGCAGCATGTCAAAGTTGCGGCGGTTAGCGAGACTGGTCAAGCCGTCGGATAAAGCCATAGCCTTCACCTGATTATACAGTTGTGCCTTCTCCAGTCCCAGAGCGATTTGCTGCGCCATCAACACGGCGAACGATAACCGGCATTGCTCCGGCTGCTGCCAGCGCAGCAGCATGATTCCCAGCATATGATGATCGACGACCAACGGCAAGGCGAGTAATTTTGTCCGTTCTCCCTGCTTGCCCGCCAGTTCGGGCAGACCATTGGCCGCAATCAGTCCCGGTTTTAGCCCACGGATAACCGCGGCCAATTCCTGATGCTGCTTCCAGTCAATCTCGTTTGTCGTATATTCAAAATCAACGGCGGCTTTAATGAACAACATATTGCAGGATTCGCCGCAGGTCAGGCAAAGGCCGCCGTCGGCGTAAAGCGCCTGCACAACGAAGGGCAGGCATTGGGCCAGAATTGTATCCGGATCAGTCGTAGCCGCTGCCGTCTGTGTGATTTGATATAAAAATTGTTCTTCTGCCAAACGGTTTTTCGTTTCCGCATATTGCCTGGCGCTGGCGATAGCGGCCCCGGCGTGACGGCCAAGAGCCTGCAGCAGCAGACAGTCATGCTGACTAAAAGCGTTTTTTTGACTGGCATAAGCCTCAACACCGCCGATAATCTGTTTGCCGTCAAAAAGAGGGGCGCTGATGACGGCCTGGATTTCGGAAAAAATCAGCTGTGGCCGGAACACGTCGGCTCGGTTGCTGAGATCATTGACAATCTGGGCTTGCCGGGATGTAATTGCGGCTCCGGCCATACTGTGGGAAAACGGCAGCTGCTCCGGCGGTGTGCTGATTCCGTGACTGGCTACGACCTGCAGACAATCTCTGTCGTTGCAGACAACGGCAACACAGCTTTGGCCGGCTGCCATCATATCTGTAATCATATCGGCAATTGCCCGGTAGGTGTCTTCAAGCTGAAGCCTCGAGGAAATGAGCGCGCCCAGTTTAGCCAGTGTTTCCTCCATTAGATCGCATTGTCTGAGGGATGAGCGGTAGAGCTGCTCATTGTTGGCGGCCAGCGCCTCCATTTCGTCCTTCATTGCTTCAACTTCTTCATATGGTTTGCGAATGACGATGATATAAACCGCGCGCAGCAGATAATAATAGGCAAGCAATCTGAACAAATGCCCAAACAGGCTCAAGGCCGCCGCGCCGTGCAGGGTAAGTGCGAAACAGGCATCGGTCAGAAGCCCGAAGACAATGGCACGACGGAGAAAATAATCGGAGGACTCTTTGTTTTCCTTGGGAAGCGCGGCCAGTGCCGCAGCCTGCAGCAGCAGCGCGGCGCAAGGCAGGGCCTGAATGAGAAAGCCGGCAAACCGTGCCAGCCCGGCAAATGGCCAGAGATAGCTGCTCAGATAAATATTAGCGGTAAATAGGACGATTAATAGAGCGGCAAAAGCGAGCAGCGCTTTTTGCATTGTCGTACCAACCGTTCCCTGCAAGCGGGCTTTGGCCGCATAAAGCATGCCGCAGGCCCAGATAAGACGGGCAAACACCCAGTACAACTGCCAGACAATCAGGTTTTCCTGGCTGCTGACGGGACTGAATGCCGGACTGGCCAGAAAGTGAGCGGAATCAAGCACACTGACTCCTAATATGGCCAGGCTGAGCAAGGTAATATGCATCCTGGTCATTCGGACGGTTCCGTACCAGGTCAGAAAAAACACAATAAAACCGAGTATAATTCCCGGAAACACCAGGATGCTATGCCCGGTATGCCAGAGAGAAGGGGGCAGCGAAGGTGACATAAACCCAAGTAGACACAGGACGGCGATGCCGGTCAAATAGAAGGGCAGCGTTTTGCCGGATTTGCTCCTGCTCAAAAATGACATACAGTACCTCCATTATTGTTAAGTTATTCTGTTATAAGATATGCGCGGCTAAAAACTAAAGCTACAGGAGGGAGCGTATTGCGTATTTGTTCCTTTTGTAATGGTCTGCAATCACCGCAGGTACAGTGTCCGTTCTGTAAGCGGCGGCTTGCGGACGGAGGTCCGGTTGACAATTATGCGGGTCCCTACAGTCCTTATGGAGACGCAGGCAATCACAGCCATTGTGTTCATCTTCTCTATTGTCCCGGCTGCGGCCTGGATCGGCGGGTAACCGCGCCACAAAGCGAGATTTGATGATTCAGGATAAAAAGCCGGGGCCTGAACGATACTAAACAACGATACTAATTACAGACAGGAGGCGATTGAAATGGCAAATCCGGTTGTTAAGTGCACCGTATCAGCCTGTACGCATTATATGCCGGGCGACCAGTGTATGGCGGCAAAAATCAGCGTGTATAACGACGAGGCCAAAGCCGAGTCCAGCAGCTACGAAGATACGTTATGCAAGTCGTTTCACCCCGGCAAGTCGGTAGGCGATCTGGTTGGCGCGCTGCATAACGCCAATGTCGGCGGCACCGTAAAAGCAGCGCTGATCGACGGTACCCAGATTACACCGCAGGTCGAGTGCTTCGTTACATCCTGTAAATACTGGGATGCCCGTAATCACTGCGGTGCCGATACGATTCATGTGGTTGGCGGCAATGCGGCCGTGAGCGGCGATACCGGCTGTCATACCTACGAAAGCCGGTAAATGTGAACAGGGCGCAAAAAAAGAGATCCGGCAAGATCTCCTTTTTTGCGCCCTGTTTCCGGGACGCACACTTTTTCATTTCCGCAACGCTGCTTGGCGGCAGGCCGGCACTAGCGAAAAATCCGGCAGCAGAGTTTAGCCCAACGGAAATTGCAGTGCGGTTCCGGCTAGTGATGCTTATGGCAGCCGCAACTGCAGCCGCAGTCATGGCGGTGCGGCGAGGGACCGGCGTCCAGTTGGGCTTTAACCTTCGTCTTTATTGCCTGAATATAAAGCTGACGCAGTTGCGCCTGTTCGGCCAATTCGGCTTCGGAAAGCGTTGCTTCGCGCTGGCGGCGGGCTAACTCGTTAATACGGGCAATCATTTGCGGCGTAATCATATTCCACCTCACTCCATCTATCTCCATACCTTACAGTAGTAGACTAGCAAAAGATTGACAATAATGCAAGGCATGGTAAACTAAAACCGAGCTAGTGTCCTGGAAATGCTGGGGAATAGAGAGTTGGAGGTGCGATATGAAGTGGCGGTGTAAGGTGTGCGGTTATATTCATGAAGGGGATCAGCCGCCGCAGGAGTGTCCTCTTTGCGGCGTCGGCGCGGAGGACTTTGACCTGCTGGCAGAACCGGCCCCCCTGGCAGGAGGTAAGCGCTGGAAGTGTGTTGTCTGCGATTATATCCATGAAGGCGATACGCCGCCGGATTCCTGTCCTTTATGCGGCGTTGGCCCCGACCAGTTTGTTTTGCTGGAAAATCCGCCCGAAACGGTTTTGACTGCGGCTGCGGTCGGCAATACCAGCGAAAGCGCGATTCGTTCCGCTTTGGATAAGGTCAGCTACGGACTGTATATTTTGACCGCGTGCCATGACGGAGCGATTAACGGACAATGCATTAATACCGCCTTTCAACTGACTGATCAGCCGCTGCGACTGGCTGTCAGCCTTAATAAGAATAATTTGACGCATGAGTATGTAAGCAAAAGCGGCAGTTTTGCCATCTCGATTCTGAGTGCCGATGAATTGGCAATGGTCAGGCTTTTTGGCTATAAGTCAGGGCGAACGGTCGATAAATTTGCCGGTATCGATTATGTCGCCGGCAAAACTGGCGCTCCGATTCTCAAGGAAGCATTGGCTTTTTTAGAATGCCGGGTTTTGGCTGATAAAATCGTTGACGTAGGCACCCATACCCTGTTTGTCGCCGATGTCATAAACGGACGGGTTATGCGGGATGTTTCCTGTCTTACCTATGAATATTACCGCAGCTGCAACAATAAATAAGAATAGAGGTGTTGTCAAAAAAGCGCGGCAGTTGGCAAACCCGTATGTGAGGAGATGATCTTAGTGTTCGACCTGATTGTGATTGGCGGCGGCCCGGCCGGTATGACCGCCGTGGTGTACGCTGCCCGTAAGAAGCTGAATACGTTGTTAGTCACGCAGGACTTGGGCGGTCAGGTTCTGTGGACGCGGGATATTCAAAATTACATGGGTTATCAGTTTGTTACCGGCCCTGAATTGATGGCCAAGTTTGAGGAGCAGGTGAAACTGTTTCCGGTAACCTTGAAATATGAGGATGTGTCCGGTCTGGAAAAGGATCCTGACGGCTGTTTCAGCGTACGGACGGCAGCTGACTCTGTTTATAGGGGCAAGGCCGTAATTATCGCATCCGGTAAGCGCCCGCGCCGTCTCGATGTGCCGGGAGAAATGGAGCTCACCGGTATGGGGGTCAGCTATTGTGCCACTTGTGACGGGCCGCTGTTTGCCGGTATGTCTGTCGCTGTTGTCGGCAGCGGTAATTCAGCCCTGCAGGCGGCGGTGGAACTGGCTGATGTCGCTAAGCAGGTGTATCTGGTAGCGCGCGATCCTTATGTGGCCGACCCCATCATTGTTGATATGATCGGTAAATATGCCAATATTGAGGAACTCAAGGGCTATGAGTCAAAATCGATTGTCGGCAAATACGCGGTAGAAAAATATGTTATTCATGCCAGCGGGATTCCCGCACAGACGCGCGAATTATCCGTCCAGGGCGTGTTTGTGGAAGTGGGTCTGATACCTAACAGTGAATTTGCCGGACTGGCCGCACTGAATGAAGCCGGTGAAATCATTGTTGACTGCCGGTCCCAGACCAGTGTGGAAGGGCTGTTTGCTGCCGGCGATGTGACAAACGGCGTCGACAAGCAGATTGTTATCGCCGCCGGCGACGGCTCCAAAGCGGCGTTGGCCGCTTACGAATATCTGCTGCACCGCCGCTGATTATCCGGCGCTGTTGCGACAAAAAAATACCTGTTATGCAGGAACTCTTCCCCGGCAGAGCGAAGTAAATCCTGATTGGGAGCAAAGTAAATAAATTTGCCGCAAAGAGGCGGCGCTTGATGCAAAATTAAACGTGTAACAATATGTATACGTACAGATTGTACACGTTTTTTTGAGCCGTGAAATTGCCGGACAAAGATGCTTGGCCTGAACCGGACAACGGTTTAGACGCGGCTAAAAGATAGATGAGATGCAATGAAGGGAAGGGTTTGCTCGTGGAAAGACGGATTATTCAGGTTGAAGAGAAGGTTCCTCTGGCGCAGGGAATACCACTAAGCCTACAACATTTATTTGCTATGTTTGGCTCTACCGTTCTGGTCCCATTCCTGTTTCAGGTGAATCCGGCGACGTCGCTGCTGATGAATGGCATCGGCACCATTATTTATCTGATTGTATCACAGGGACGCATTCCGGCTTATCTTGGCTCCAGCTTTGCTTTTATATCGCCAGTTTTCGCGATTATGGGATCCGCCGGTCTAAGCGGCTATGCCGCTGCCCAGGGCGGATTTATTGTCTTCGGCCTGTTTTTTATTTTGGTGGCCTTTATTGTAAAGTTAGTTGGCACCGACTGGATTGATGTGATTTTTCCACCGGCCGCCATGGGGGCTATTGTCGCTATTATCGGGCTGGAGCTGGCTCCTGTCGCTACTGATATGGCCGGTCTTACCGGCAAGACAATCGAGCAGCTGAATATTCCCTACGCCACAGCGGTTACCGTATCCATGTTTACGTTAGCGGTGACCATTTTAGGCTCTGTACTGCTGCGCGGCTTTTTAGCGGCAATCCCGGTGCTGATTGGCGTAATTGCCGGCTATTGCTTATCACTGGTGCTGGGGATTGTCAATCTGCAGAGTATTGCCGACGCTCCCTGGTTTGCGGTTCCCACGCTTTACGCTCCCGTATTTGAAATGAATGCGATTTTGATGATTATGCCGGCAATGCTGGTCGTACTGGCCGAGCATATCGGCCATTTGGTCGTGACCGGCAATATCGTCGAGCGCAATCTGCTTAAGCAGCCCGGTCTCGACCGTTCGCTGCTGGGGGACGGCATTTCCAACGTATTATCCGGCCTGGTTGGCGCAACGCCGAATACTACCTATGGTGAGAATATCGGTGTAATGGCAATTACCAAGGTATTTAGTGTCTGGGTAATCGGCGGTGCTGCGGTTATCGCCATACTAATCTCATTTATCGGCAAGTTTGCGGCGGTTATCCGCAGTATTCCGGTACCGGTCATGGGCGGTGTTTGTATTTTGCTATTTGGTGTAATTGCCGCTGCCGGTATCCGGATGCTGATTGAAAAAAATGTCGACTATACAAAATCGCGCAATCTGATTTTAACCTCAGTCGTTCTAATCAGTGGCATCAGCGGCACAGCGGTAAAATTCGGCACGATCGAACTGAAGGGAATGGCTTTGGGAACGGTTGTCGCCATTGTCATCAGCTTGTTGTTTGAGCTGTTTACCCGTCTTGGCATTGCCAACGATCTGGACAGGCAAGCATGAACCCTGACGGGAATGGTGCTGTTGCGACTGTAACGGTCGCTGTGGCTGTTGTCATAAATGCAGGCCGCTGTCTGATTGCCCGGCGCGCTCCCGGCCGGCACCTGGCTGGTTTTTGGGAATTCCCCGGCGGCAAGCTGGAGGGGGGCGAAACGCCGGCTTGCTGCCTACAGCGTGAATTGCTGGAAGAGCTGGCAATTGAGGTTGCGGTCGACGCATTTATAGCCGAGAGTTGTTTTACCTATGAGAGCGTCCGTGTCCGCCTGCTGGCTTACACGGCCCGCTGGGAAAGCGGCAGTCTGACGCTGCGCGTTCACGACGATTACGCCTGGGTCGATGCTGCAGCTATGACGGATTACCGCTGGCCGCCGGCAAACGCGCCGATTCTAAGGGCGATTATTGACGGTGGCTGGCTGGGGTAGCTATTATACATTTTTTGAAAAAAAGCTTGGATTTTATGACGAACAATGTATAATAAGTAACAAGATCGGATTTGTATAAAAATATTATGTCTATTGCAGATAGACGGCTAGGGGTGGGCAAATGAAAGCAGTGCTGACAATTGTAGGGCGTGACCGGGTCGGAATTATTGCCATGGTAAGCGCGATTTTAGCTGAAAATGAGGTTAATATTTTAAATATCAACCAAAACATTGTCGACGGTTTTTTCAATATGGTGCTGATTGCCGATATGAATCGCTCCCGGATTGCTTTGCCGGTTTTGCAGCAGCGGTTAAAGCAAGCGGGAGTGGAAATCGGTCTCGATATTAAGGTGCAGCATGAGGATATTTTCCAGAGTATGCACCAAATTTAGGGGGATAACATGCTGACACTGCAGAATGTCTTAGAAACTAACCGCATGATCGATGAGAACAAGCTGGATGTCAGGACAATAACCATGGGCATCAGCCTTCGTGACTGCGCCCATCCTGACCTGAATCAGTTTTGCCGCAATATTTATGATAAAATTACCAACACTGCCGGGCGCCTGGTGCGGGTAGGCGAGGAGATCGAAGCCGAGTACGGCATTCCGATCATCAACAAACGGATTTCAGTTACGCCAATTGCTATTGTTGCCGAAAGTTGTAAGACAGATAGCTTTGTCCCTGTTGCCGAAGCGATGGACGCAGCCGCCAAAGCAGTCGGCGTCAATTTTATTGGCGGTTTTTCCGCTTTGGTGGAAAAGGGCTGTACGAAGGGCGACTCGCTGCTGCTGGCTTCAATTCCGGAAGCGCTGGCAGCGACCGAGCGCGTTTGCTCATCCGTTAATCTTGCCTCGACCAAGGCCGGAATTAACATGGATTGCGTTCGTCAGATGGGGCTTGTCATCAAGGAGGCCGCTGAACGGACCGCCGATCGCGACGCGCTTGCCTGTGCCAAACTGGTTGTTTTTGCTAATGTACCTGAGGACAATCCGTTCATGGCTGGCGCCTTCCACGGTGTGGGAGAACCGGAATCGGTCATCAGCGTTGGTGTCAGCGGTCCCGGCGTTGTTAAGCGGGCGCTTGAGGACGTGCGGGGTCAGGACTTCGGCGCGGTAGCGGACACGATTAAACGTACCGCGTTTAAGATTACCCGGGTAGGGCAATTGGTGGCGAGGGAAGCATCCAGGCGCCTTGGCGTATCGTTCGGCATTGTCGATCTGTCGCTGGCGCCGACGCCGGCGGTGGGGGACAGCGTTGCCTATATCCTGGAGGAAATGGGCCTGGAGAGCTGCGGCGCGCCGGGCACGACTGCGGCGCTGGCTTTGCTGAATGACGCGGTCAAAAAAGGCGGACTGATGGCTTCGTCCTATGTGGGCGGACTTAGCGGCGCGTTTATTCCGGTTAGCGAGGACGCAGGCATGATTGCCGCCGCCGAACGCGGCAGCCTGAGCCTTGAGAAGCTGGAGGCCATGACCTGTGTCTGTTCTGTCGGTCTTGATATGATCGCCGTGCCGGGCGATACCCCGGCGGCGACACTGGCGGCCATTATTGCCGATGAAGCCGCGATCGGTATGATCAATAACAAAACGACCGCGGTTCGTATTATTCCTGTTCCCGGCAAAAAAGTCGGTGACAGAGTCGAGTTCGGCGGCCTGCTGGGGCATAGTCCGATTTTGCCTGTCAGCCGTTTTCGCTCCGATGACTTTATTGCCAGGGGCGGCAGGATACCGGCACCGGTGCGGAGCCTGACCAATTAGCCTCAGCCCGGTCCCCAAACTTATTTGCTATATAGAGGCTGGAGGGACGGAGGAGAAGCCTGTGCGGATAACCAAAGCGATAAAAGCGGAAATGCTGCGGCGATTGGCGGCGGAATATGGCAATACGACAACCGCGCTTTTGTACCGGAGTCCGTTTGAATTGATGATCGCGGTCATTCTTTCGGCTCAGTGCACCGATGTCAGGGTCAACCTGATTACCGCCCGCCTGTTTCCCGATTATGACAGTCCGGAAAAGATGCTGACGCTGAGCCAGGAGCAGCTGGAGACGAAAATCCGCGACTGCGGTTTGTTTCGGGCGAAGGCGAAGAATATTCTTGCCGCCTGCCGGCTGCTTTGTGAGCGGTTTCAATCACAGGTACCGCAAGAATATGACCAGTTAATTACGTTGCCGGGGGTGGGACGAAAAACCGCCAACGTTCTTGTCAGCTGTTTGTTCGATCAACCGGCGATCGCGGTCGATACCCATGTGTTCCGGGTTGCCAACCGGCTGCGCCTGGCAACCGGCACTACTCCGCTGGCGGTTGAGAAGGGGCTGATGCGGGCAATTCCGCGCGAAAACTGGGGACACGCTCACCATTGGCTGATATGGCATGGACGGCAGATCTGCCGGGCGCGCCAGCCGCGCTGCGGCGAGTGTCCGCTGGACGATATCTGTCCGTCAAGTACACGGTCCCATTCCGAACAAACGCAAAGGAGCAGGTGAACGATTGTGTTGTATCGCAAGGCAACCTTCAAGGATGTCGAAGCCATCCATAAAATTATCAATGATTACGCCGCTGAAGGCGTCATGCTTTCCCGGGCCCGCAATACCATTTATGAAACCCTGCGTGAGTATATTCTGGCCGAGCAGGATGGTCGTATTGTCGGCCTGGGCGCCTTGCACCTGGTATGGGATGAATTGGCCGAGATCCGCAGCATGGCTGTTGTTCCCGGCAGTGTTAACAGCGGAGTCGGCAGGGCGATTGTTGAACGTCTAATAGAGGAAGCGCGTGAATTAGGTGTCCAAACTGTTTTCGCCCTGACCTATCAGCCGGGATTTTTTGCTAAACTGGGATTTGGCGAGGTCGGAAAAGAGATGCTGTCCCCTAAGGTCTGGAAGGAATGTATCAACTGTCCGAAGTTTCCGCACTGTGACGAGATTGCCGTTGTCAAAGCGTTGTGAAATGGAAAATGCCGCATCGGAAGCGGGGACAGAATCCCGCTATTCGTGCGGCATCTTTTAACTGTTTTGCGGCAACGGCGGTTCAGCCGAGGCTGATGCTCTGGCCGGGTTGCATGATTGTAACCGGTATCTGCAGTCGGCTCTCCACCTTCTGCTTGAATACTTCCGGATCCTGAGCGATAACCGGCCACGTATTGTAATGCATTGGCACAACCTGTCCCGGCTTTAGCATGGCGGCGGCTTCAACCGCATCATCCGGGCCCATGGTATAGTTGTCGCCAATTGGCAGCAGCGCCCAGTCGATGGTTTCCAGCCGCCCCAGCAGGGCCATATCGCCGAACAGGGCGGTATCGCCGGCAAAATAGACAGTGGTGCCATAGAAATTGACAATAAAGCCGCAGGCATGACCACCGGAAATACCGGAGCCGTGAAAGGCAAGCGTCAGCCTGACGTAACCAAAATCAAAGGCATGCTTGCCGCCTAAATGCATGGCGTGCGTCTTGCAGTCCTGTTGGCTGCACAGGCCGGCGATTTCCGCGGTGGAGACCACTGTTGCGCCGTTCTGCCTGGCAATGGCAATCGCATCACCAAGATGGTCGGCATGGCCGTGAGAAACCAGCACATAATCACACTTTACCTCGGCTGGCTGCATCGCAGCAAGCGGATTGTCCGTCAAAAACGGGTCAAATAAAATTGTTGTTTTTTCATTGCTTAGCTGAAAACAGGCATGACCGAGAAAGGTTAATTTTGTCAAGGATATGCCTCCTTTATGGTTAATTTGCTGGATATATTCGGGTTTGGACACTGAAAATCCTGCGGTTTCGCCTCCAGGGGCGGCAGTATACCAGATTTTTTTGTGCAAGGAGGAGACTGGAAAGATGGAGAGTCGGCAAAAGCCACTGACAATAGCGATTATTGGTCTGGGGATGATTGGGGGGTCTATTGCCGTCGGCTTGAAGCGCTATCTCAGCCCTAGCCCGTTGCTGCTGGCGCTGGATCGGGATGCGGCGTCGCTGGCTGCCGCCCGCCAGCAGCAGATTGTTGACCTGGTATTGGAACGGCCGGGACCGGAGCTTCAACAGGCCGATATCATTTTTTTGTGTACGCCTGTTCTGCAGATGGAGAGTATGGCAGCGGCAATAGCTCCCTTTCTGCGCAATGGCGTTATTGTTACCGATGTAGGCAGTACGAAAGCCTGGCTGGCGCCCCGTATGAAGGCGCTGCTGCCGCCGCATGCACGCTACGTCGGCGGACACCCGATGGCCGGGCGCGAACAAAGCGGCTTTCAGGCTGCTAACGGCGATTTGCTGCGGGATAAATGGTATTTGCTCTGTCCACAGGCCGACACAGATCCAAGTGCGCTGCAGTCAGTCAGGGAACTGGCGGAAAGTCTTGGCGCCAAAGTTGCGGTTATGGATGCTCCCGGTCATGATCAATGTGCCGCTGTTATCAGTCACGCTCCCCATATTGCTGCCGCCGCACTGGTCAATCTGCTTGACTGCTACCCGGATCCGCAAACCAGTCTTAAGCTGGCGGGAGGGGGCTTTCGCGACACAACCAGAATCGCTTCTTCCAATGCCGATATGTGGGCGGATATTTGCATCAGCAATGATGCCGCTATTTTAGATAGCCTGGCCTCTTATCAGGGGCTGCTGGCGAAGTTTGCCGCTGCCGTGCAGAACAAAGACCGGGCGGCCATCCGGCTTTTTTTCGCTGCGGCCAAAGCCCATCGCGACAGCTTGCTGGAACAGGCTGACCTTACTCTGTCACCTGAGGCCAGACCTGATTGATGACCTGTCCCATCAGCCGCTTGCCGGCAATATCAAGGTGCAGCCCGTCAACAGCGAAACGAGCGGCCAGTTCGCGCCGTTCGTCGAGAAAGTACGGCTCCAGGTCGATATAATAGTGCTGGCGGCGGATAAAACTGTTCACCTTATCGAATTCTTTCCGCCAGTTTGCGGCAGTCTGCTGCTGGAATACTCTGGCGATGGCGGTGGGATTGATTGGCGGCAGTGTCAAAAAGATGGGGCGAATGCCACTGTCAGTGCATTTATCCCGCAGGGCGGCGAGTTCGGCAATGACCGTCTCGCCAGCCACACCACCGCGCAAGCTGTTGGTGCCGCCGAGAATCAGCAGATAGCGCGGGCGCAAGGGCAGGACATCCTGCTCGAATCGTTCCAGCATGGTTTTGGCGGTATCGCCGCTTTTGCCCAGATTTGCCAGTGGAAATGAAAGATAGCTCTGGTAACTGTATTCGGCGTCCGCGGGGGAGTAGGATACCGCACCGCCGCCGTGAGTGATGCTGTCGCCCAGGCTGGCCGCATACTGGCCTGCCGCCAGGTTGACGCTGAACGCAATTGCCTCGGAAAAGCCCCCCAGTGACCCGCCCTGAGCGTCGAGCGCCCGTACCCGCCAATAGTAGGTTCCCGGACGGCTGCGCGGCGTGTCGTCATAAATGCCATAGCCGGTCGCCCGGCTGCTCCAGATGCGATAGATCGAGGCGGCGGTGCTGCCGGGATTCTCCGGCGGCTGGCTGGTAACCTCCACTTCATAGGCAGCGGCACCTGCCAGGGGAATCCAATAGTAGACGGGATAAAGCGGTGTTGGCCGCTCTTTTTCATGATAAAGCGCCGTTGGCAGCGGACTTAGCGGCTCGTCCCTGGCCGGATCGACAACGATCAGGCTGGGTTGGGAGAACGGGCTGACCGGGATTCCGTCATAATCAAGGCCCCGGACGCGCCAAAACAACGGCTGACCAACCAACTGTGTTAAATCAGCATGGTAACCGTTGGCAAATATCTCGCGGCTGACGAACAATGGCTGAGCGGCGGCTTGATCGGCGCTGCTGGCGGGGACGGCGTCAATCTCCAGCTCATAATAAACGGCTCCTGTGACCTTGCTCCAGGTTAGAAATGGCCGCAGAGAGGCGGGGCGGGTTTGCGGATACAGGGAAAGCGGCTTAGGTGCGGCAGACGTCGGCACGCCTTCTGTACCGACGCCGCCCACTGCCGGCGCAGCCGCTTCTCCCGGCAACGCAATCAGCCTCACGGCAATGCCGGCGTCCGCTAATGCCGGCGCGATCCGCGAGGAGGAATCGTCCGTCTCGGCAACAGAGGCTTGCCGGACCGGCAGCGGCGGCGCAGTGCGGGCAGCAGGCGGTGCCACTGGAAGGAAGGGGGCGGCGGCACTCCAAAGCAGTCCTTCGCTGCCGGCGGTAAAAGCGAAGAATAGTAATAGAAGCTGCGACAATAGCTGATTTAAGCGCATAATTTACTCCGTCGGGTGAATGTATTTTCTCTATCGTAGCATATGCGGCAAAATGTGGCCACAGAAAAGCCATAAACTAAGGGCAAGCTATCTACCCTTAGTTTATGGCTTTTAATTAAAAATATAAATCGCGTTTGCCGTCGGCTATTTGCCGCAACCGCTCCGCTGTCTTGGACCGCACCGTTTCGTTGGCAATGGAGGCCAGGGAGTTGGCAATCAACGGCCGGGCGGCAGCCTGGACGGCCGGATCGGCATAGTCTTCCAGGTACTCCTGCAGTGTCAGCAGGGCGTTCGGCTGACAGATGTTTTGAATAGCACCGCTTTTGGCCAGTGCCATAAACCGGTCGCCGGTGCGCCCCTGACGGTAGCAGGCGGTACAGAAACTGGGAATATAGCCGGACTGGCACAGCATGGTGATAATTTCGTCCGGTGATCGCTGGTCGCTGGGCTCAAACTGCATGCCGGCCGGGACGGCTTTCTCCTCACGATAGGATTGCTGATATCCGCCAACGCCGGTACAGGAGCCGGCGCTGATTTGGGAGATTCCGTAGCCGATCAGTTCGTCGCGGAGTTCCGGATCCTCACGGGTGGATAAAATCATGCCGGTGTAAGGGACTGCCAGTCGAATTACGGCAATAATTTTCTTGAATAATTCATCATCCACAAGATAGGGAAACCGGCTCAAGGTTACACCGCCGGCCGGCCGGAGGCGGGGGACGGAGATGGTATGCGGCCCGACGCCGAACTCCTGTTCCAAATGCTCAGCATGCAGCAGCATGGCTATTGTTTCATAGATGGCATCATACAAGCCGTAAAGCACGCCAATGCCGACGTCGTCGATGCCGGCACGCATCGCCCGGTCCATAGCCGTAGTATGCCAGTTGTAGTCGCGTTTGGGGCCGGCTGGATGCATGGCGGCATATGAGGGACGGTGATAAGTTTCCTGAAATAAGATATAGGTGCCGATACCGGCTGCGTTTAGTTGGCGGTATTCATCAAGGGTAGTGGCGGCAATATTCACGTTGACGCGGCGGATGGCGCCATTGCCGTTTTTCACGCTGTAAATCGCCTTAATCGAGTCGAGAATGTAATCAAGCGAACAGTTCTGCGGGTCTTCTCCCGCCTCCAGGGCCAGACGCTTGTGACCAAGCGACTCCAGGATTTCCACTTCTGCGGCTATCTCCTCTGTGGTCAGGCGGCGTCTCAACTGTTCGGCGTTGCCTGACCGGTAGCCGCAATAGCCGCAATTATTTATACAGTAGCTTGAAAGGTAGAGTGGCGCGAACAGTACGATACGGGTTCCGTAAATACGTTCTTTGACAGTTTTAGCTGTAATAAACATTTCCTGCAGCAGTGCCGGATCGTTTACCGTCAGCAGGACGGCCGCTTCGGCCGCTGTCAGGCCCTGCGCCTTTCCGGCTTTGGCGAGCAGGCTCCTTACCTGCGCCAAATCGGCTGCCTGCGCGGTCGCGTTTCGCAGTATCCGGGCGATTTTCTCATCATTGACAAAGTTGTCCGAGGTGCGTTCCTGTTCTGAAATCATCGTTTTCCCCCTCCAGGCCTAGTACCCCGTCAGGTTTATAAGTGTTAACGTGGTACCGGTTGTTTTGCGGTTAGGGCTGATTTCACCGTTACGCCGGGCAGGGAGCCAAGTTTTCCGGTCAGGGAACCAACTTCGTCGGTCGTACCTTCAATAATTAAGGCAATGACGCCGGCATGTTCATCGGGCCGCGGAATCCCCATTCGGCCAAGCAGCATACGGGAATGTGCGCCGATAATGGCATTGACTTTGTCCGCAGCTTGGCTGGGATTTTCGATAACAATGCCGACTACGCCAATTCGCTTTGGCACGATAACTTCCTCCTTGCGAATAAAAAACGCCTTTTTCTGCCCAAGGCGGAAAAAGGCGGATTTATCCCGTCTTTCCTGCGCGCAGGCAAAGCCCTTGCCGTCAGTAGTCTGTGCGATCCTCCGGCGCCCCGAAACGGCGCTGCCGTCAGATAATTCACTACCTATAAGTATACCGATTTTGTGTGAAAAAAGAAACCGGCAAAATGCGTTTAAATTCGCTGTGTATAGCGCTAGCAGGGCGCCCTCTGTTATACTGATGGTAAGCAGTAACCGGCCAGCATGCCGGTGTATTCTCAGGCGGAGGGGAGTGCTTGATGCCGAAACAGTGGACAGGATACCATACGGTCCGGAATAGTGTCGCCGTACTATCGCCAGCCCTGCTGCGGGAAATCGCTTGTGCCTGGCTGACAGCGATAAATCCTGTTGTATTCAGCGGCGCCGGCATGAGTACGGAATCCGGTTTGGCCGATTTCCGCTCAGCCCAGGGAATCTGGAAAACCCGTCCCGAAACGCTGGCCACATTGACTGCGCAGCGGCAGCAGCCGGACGAGTTTTATCATTTTTATCAGTGGCGGATTGCCCGGCTATGGGAGGTCCAGCCCAATGCCGGCCATATTGCATTGGCGGAGCTGGAAGCCCAGCGCCGTGTGAAGCTGCTGATCACGCAGAATGTCGACGGCCTCCATCAGCGTGCCGGTTCGGTAGGAGTTGCTGAATTGCACGGAACGTTGCGTACGGTTAGTTGTCTGCGGTGCGGTGCTGAATTCGACAGCCGCATACTTATTCCCGCGCAGGCCGGCTGGGAGGCAGGCTGCCAGGCGGGTTTCCATTACGGCAAGGAATGCGAATGCTCCCAGTGTGGCGGTCTGTTGAGGCCTGATGTCGTGCTGTTTGGTGAAAGCCTGCCGGTCTCGCCCTGGGAGGAGGCCGTTGCCCATAGTCAGGCTGCCGACTTCTTCGTTGTGATCGGCTCATCATTGGCGGTATCACCGGCGAATCTGTGTCCGCAGCTGGCGGTGCAGAACGGTGCGAAATTATTGATTATCAACCGGGAGGCTACACCGCTCGACGACTGTGCTGCCTGGGTAGTCCGGGCGGATGCTGCTGTGGTGCTGGCACAAATATGGCAGACTGTCAGACAGCAGGCCGGCCTGCCGCTGTAGCCGGTTCACGTGGTCTCGGCAAATGACAAAGAAGGCCGGTGCATTAAGCGCCGGCCCTCTTTGTCATTTATTGTCTTTTACCGAGGACAGCGCTGACGCGATCATCTCCTGCGCTTCAGCCTGTATTTGTTTCAGGTGCCGGATGCCGTTATAACTCTCTGCATAAATTTTGTAAACCTCTTCCGTACCGGACGGGCGTGCGGCAAACCAGCCGCTTTTGGCGCAGATCTTCAAGCCGCCGATATCGGCATTGTTCCCCGGTGCCTTGCTCAGTTTGGCGGTAATCTTTTCGCCGGCGAGTGTTTGGCTTGTGACCTGATGCGGTGATAAGTTAGCCAGAATTCTTTTTTGGGCGGCATCGGCCGGCGCGTCGATGCGTTCATAGACCGGAGTACCGAAGCGGTCGGTAAGTTCCTGATAGATCTGCCCGGGATCGCGGCCGGTGACTGCCAGCATTTCGGCCGCCAGCAGGCAAAGAATAAAGCCGTCTTTATCTGTTGTCCACACCGTACCATCTTTGCGCAGGAAGGAAGCGCCGGCGCTTTCTTCGCCGGCAAAGCCAAGCTCGCCGCTGCAAAGGCCGGGGACAAACCATTTAAAGCCGACCGGCATTTCCAGCAGCTGTTTGTGCAGATGCGCCGCTACCCGGTCAAGCATTGATGAACTGACCAGGGTTTTGCCAACCGCAGCTTCCTGTCGCCAGCCGGGACGGTTCTGGAACAAATAATAAATTGCCGCCGCCAGATAATGGTTGGGATTCAACAGGCCTGCGCTACGGGTGACGATGCCGTGACGGTCAAAATCAGGATCATTGCCAAAGGCCAGATCATAGCTGTTCTTTAGTTTGATCAGTCCGGCCATCGCGTATGGTGAGGAACAATCCATGCGGATCTTGCCGTCAGCATCGAGCGTCATGAAGCTGAACGCCGGATCCGGCCAGCCGTTAAGGCAGTCGATATCTAAGCCGTACATGTCGGCGATGGGACCCCAGTAGGCCAGACCGGAGCCGCCCAGTGCGTCAGCCCCCAGCTTCAGCCCGGCGTTGCGGATGGCATCTAAATCGATGATATTGCGTAAATCACTGACATAGGGAGTGATAAAATCGTATTCATGTACATTGGCCGCTTTTTGCGCTTTCGTATAAGGCATCCGCCTGACTTCGCGGTTGCCGTTTTGCAATAGGCGATTGGCAATGCCGGCAATCTGGCTGGTAATGACCGCGTCCGCAGGTCCCCCGGCGGGAGGATTGTATTTAATACCGCCATTATCCGGCGGATTATGCGAGGGCGTGATTACAATACCGTCAGCCAATCCGGCGATGCGCTCCCTGTTATAATTGAGAATGGCGTGAGAAACGACAGGGGTGGGCGTATAATTCATGCCTGTGGAAATTTGGGTTTCCACCGCGTTGGCGGCAAGCACCTCCAACGCGGAAATAAACGCCGGCTCTGATAGCGCGTGCGTATCGAAGCCGATAAACAGGGGACCGCTGATCGCCTGACTATGGCGATAGAGACAGACTGCCTGGACGATAGCATGAATATGATCTTCGTTAAAACTGCCGAAGAAAGGATTGCCGCGATGACCTGAGGTGCCGAATACCACTTGCTGAGCCGGATCGCCGGCGACAGGGCGGTTGGTGTAGTAGGCGCTGATCAGCCGGGGAATGTTGATCAGACTGGACTTAGGTGCTTTTTGGCCCGCCAGGGGATGAATAGTGGACATGGTAACACCTCCGTTTGCAAGGCTGCTGCTGCCGGGCAGCACGTATTATCAATAAACGTTCGCTGCGCTGGGGCAATACCCTCTGCCGGATCGCCATTTTCAGCATTATTCGTAAATATAATTTTTTATGAAAAATACAATTTGGCAGCAGGATTTTCAAAGCTATTGTCAAATTTATCATTTATGAAAACGATTGCAGTAACGATTGCATGATAAAAAGGTGGAATGGAATGAAGCTGGATAAAGTAATGCTGCGCGGACAGGAAGTAAATCTGTGGACATTGCAGACTATTGTCGTCGGCAGCGGAGCGGCTGGCTGGAATGCAGCCGACACCTTGTTTGAACAGGGGCAAGAGGACGTTGCGGTGGTGACCGAGGGGATTAACATGGGAACGTCTCGCAATACCGGATCGGACAAGCAAACCTATTATAAACTGACGCTGGCCGGTGAGGAGCGGGATTCGATCTGTGAAATGGCTAACACGCTGTTTGCAGGCGGTTCCAGGCATGGCGACATTGCCCTGGTCGAAGCGGCGCTGTCGCCGCGG
Organism: uncultured Pelosinus sp.; assembly: GCA_900542835.1. Classification (GTDB taxonomy): domain Bacteria; phylum Bacillota; class Negativicutes; order Sporomusales; family Acetonemataceae; genus Anaerosporomusa. The sequence continues at coordinate 33,582 of UQPB01000026.1, forward strand.
TGCTTCTATAAGCTGGTAGAGGCGGGCGTAGAGTTTCCGCATTCGCGCTATGGTGAATATTTCGGCTACAAAACTGATCATGATCCGAAGCAGCGAGCGACATCGCTTGGACCGCTTACCTCGCATGTCATGACTGAAAGGCTTGAACGCCGGGTGCGACAGAAAGGCATTCCTATCTTTGATCATTGTCTGGTGATCGGTGTGCTGACGGCGGAAAAAAAGCGGGCGGTCGGTTTGCTGGCGCTGGATATGACGAAGCTGCATCTGCCCGGCAAAGGCATTACTCTGTTTAATTGTACCAATATTGTTTATGCGACCGGAGGTCCGGCAGGAATGTATGAGGCATCCGTGTATCCTGCATCGCAGACCGGCGCGCTGGGTATCGCATTTGAGGCGGGTGTTAGCGGCGTTAATTTGACCGAGTCGCAATATGGCATCGCTTCAACTGCTTTTCGCTGGAATTTGTCAGGCAGTTTTCAACAGGTAATTCCGCGCTATCTGTCGACAGATCAGGACGGCTGTCATCCGGTTGAGTTTCTTGATGCCTATTTTCCTGATGCCGGCGCCATGTTAACGGCCATCTTCCTTAAGGGTTATCAATGGCCATTTGATCCGCGTAAAGTTGCCGGCTATGGCTCGTCGCTGATCGATTTACTGGTTTATAATGAAATTAACAATAAAGGTCGCAGGGTATTTTTGGATTACCGCCAGAATCCTTCCCGGGCTATGCGGGACGGTCAATTTGCTTTCTCTCTGCTGCGGGAGGAGGCGCGCGAGTATTTGCAGCGGTCTGAGCTTCTGTTCGGTACGCCGATCGAACGGCTGCAGAAAATGAATATGCCTGCAGTCGAATTGTATCGTGCCCACGGTATTGACCTGGCACAAGAGCAGCTGGAAATTGCCGTTTGCGCCCAGCATTGCAACGGCGGCCTTGAGGGAGACCTCTGGTGGGAAAGCAATATTGCTCATTTTTTCCCTGTCGGTGAGGCCTGCGGATCTTCCGGCGTGTACCGTCCCGGCGGTTCAGCGCTAAATGCGACGCAGGTCGGAGGCCTGCGGGCCGCGCAGTATATCAGCAGGCACTATCGCCAGCAGCCGCCGCAGCCGGATTCATTTTTAGCTACTGTCAGCGCGGAGGTCGGATTTAAGCTGAATTTGGCTGACCGCCTGTTAAACGCAAACGGGGGAGTCTCTTTACAGGAGCGGATCGCCGCCCTGCGCCGGCGCATGAGCCGGGCCGGTGCTCTTGTCAGAGAGCCGCAACAGATTGACCGGGCGCTTGCGGACTGCCGCCGGGAATTAACCGCTTTTCCCGACGGTATCCGGCTGGATTCGGCTCAGGAACTGCCCGATGCCTTTCGCTATTATGATATGCTGATTACACAATGTGTATTTTTGGCGGCAATTCGGGAATATATCGCCCAAGGCGGCCAAAGTAGGGGCTCCTATATTATTTCCGATCAAGCCGGGGCATTGCCGGCAGACGGTCTTGGCGAGCAATTCCGCTACCGTCTCGATGAGGGTGATTTGCTGCAGTCTGTCGGCAGTGCCGGAATTGATCGTGAACAAGACTGGAATTGCTGGTTCGCTTGGACTCCGGTCAGGCCTGTTCCGCAGCAGGAGCATTGGTTTGAAACGCTGTGGGAAGAGTATCGGACGGGAACAATCTGGAGCAAGGATAAAAGCTGACCGATTTGAGAATCAAAGGGGGCTTGAACTGAACGCGTAATACTCGGTGAATCTGCCTAACTAAACGTAATGGGAGGAAAAAACATGCAACGTAAGACAGGTACATTCAGCACAATGCTTATTCTGGCCATCCTCAGTCTCGTTCTGACCGCCGGCTGCGGCGGTAAAGAAGCGCAGCCGAAGGCGGGTAAACTGGTCATCAAGGCGGCTCATACCACGTCGACCGATTACCCTTACCAGATTGGCTTTGAAGCAATGGCGAAAGCACTGCAGGAAAAAACCAAGGGCGCAATCGATATGCAGGTATTTCCTAATGGACAGCTTGGCGGCAATGAACGGGAAGTTGTTGAGGCCTTGCAGCTCGGCAATGTGACTTTAACGGTTGTCAACGGCGCTGTTATCAGCAATTTTACCCCTAAAGCCGATGTATTCAATCTGCCATTCATTTTCCGTGATTTGCAGCATTTATACAAAGCCGTTGACGGGGAGCCCGGACAGGTCATTGCCAAAGAGCTGGAGGCGAAAAACCTGAAAGTCCTGGCCTGGTATGTCAATCCTGACCGTCATATGTTCGCTAATAAGCCGATTGTCAAACTGGCAGATATCAAAGGGATGAAGATCAGAGTAACGCAAAGTCCGGTTTCCATTAAGACCTTTACCGCGCTGGGGGCTCTTCCCACGCCGATGGCTTACGGAGAATTATATTCAGGTCTGCAGCAGGGCGTTGTTGACGGCGCTGAAAACGATTGGTTCGGCATTCGTGGTATGAAGTTTTATGAAGTTTCCAAACATATTTCCCTGACTGGGCATTTTATGGTGGCCTGCCCGGTTATGGTCAATTTGAAATGGTTTAACGGCCTGCCTGCCGAACAGCAAAAAGCGATTCAGGAGGCGGCAAATGAAGGGCGCGACGCCATGCGCAAATATCTCGATGTGGAATTGAAAAAAGTTGAGGCCGATGTTGTCAGCAAAGGCGGCGTCGTGCATAAGGTTTCGGATATCGAGGCTTTCCGCGCGGCAGTTCAACCGGTTTACACAGAATTTGAACCGGTAATTGGCAAGGATCTGATAGACAAGGTCAAAGCAATTCAATAAAAATGAGCGAGGGCCGGGAAGCGTTGCGCTTCCCGGCAAAGGTGGCTGTATGCTGGATAAATTGGAAAAAGTTGTAGGTTTAATTGAAGAGTATATCTGTGTGGGGCTGATTTTGATCATGTGCGTCAGCGTATTCGCCCAGGTATTGTTCCGCTATGTATTCGCCGTACCGCTGTCATGGACGGAGGAAATATCACGTTACAGTCTGATCTGGTTGACGTTTATCGCCGGCGCTATGTGTATACGTACTAATTCACACTATGTAATTGATGTGCTGGTTAATAAACTGCCTGTCCCGCCGCGGCTGGCAATGAATATCCTGATTCTGACCAGTATGGGGGCGTTTGCCGGGGTCATGTTCTTTACCGGGCTCGAAATCCTGCCGATCGTCGATTATCAGATTTCGCCGGCATTGCGGATTTCCATGGGCTATATTTATCTTGCCATCCCGTTTGGTTCCCTGCTGATGTTGTTTCACCTTTTTTGCGCAATCCGGCTGCGGCTCCGCTGGCTGAAGAACCCGGCGGCGAATCCTGAGGCACTCCTGAAGAATGCCCATTAATGACGGGGGAATAATTGTATGGTCTTTTTCTTGTTATTTGTGATTTTCCTGGTGGTCGGCGTACCGATTGCCTTTAGCATGGGACTGGCTGGCCTGGTGTTCCTGATGATGAATGAGGTGCCGCTTTCCGCCATCGCGCAGAAAATCCTGACCGGCGTCGACTCATTTACCCTGCTGGCTATACCTTTGTATGTACTGGCCGGTGAATTCATGGAAACCGGCGGAATTTCCCGGCGGTTTATGGAACTGGCGGCTTCACTTGTGGGCCATATTCGCGGCGGCCTTGGACATGTCGTCGTTGTGGCCACGATGCTGTTGTCAGGTATTTCCGGATCATCAAACGCCGATACCGCAGCAATAGGCTCGACCATGATCCCAACCATGGTCCGCAAAGGATACTCGCCGGAGAAAGCAACCGCTATTGTCGCTGCTGCCGGCGGTATGGATATTTTGATTCCTCCCTGCATTACGATGATTATTCTTGGCAGTGTTGCCAATATCTCTGTTGCCAACCTTTTTTTTGCCGGCTTGCTGTCGGCGGTAGTTATGGCGGTGTGCCTCATGAGCGTGATTTATATAGATGCCCGCCGCAATAATATTGCCTTTGAGCCCTGGAAAGGCTGGGGAACTGTCGGCAAAGCTTTTACCAATGCTTTTTGGGCGCTGCTGATACCGATTATTATTTTGGGAGGTATTCGAGTCGGTGTATTTACGGCTACGGAAGGGGCTGTCGTCGCAGTTGTTTATTCCGTATTTATCGCCATGTTCTTTTATCGGGAAATTCAGCTTAAGGATCTGTTCCCGGTTTGTGTCCGGGCCGCTAAAACATCCGGCTCCATCGTTTTTCTGATTGGTACAGCGTCATTATTTGCCTGGATAACGGCCAGAGAGCAGCTTCCCGATCTGCTGCTTAACTGGATATTGTCGATATCGGACAGCCCGGCGGTTTTTCTATTGCTGATGAATGTTGTGCTGCTGTTTGTCGGCGCTGTTCTCGAAGGGTCGCCAGCGGTCATTATTCTGACGCCGCTGCTAATGCCGGTGGCCCAGAAATTTGGCATTGATCCGATTCATTTCGGCACCATTATCATCGCCAATATCGGTGTCGGCTTTTTGCTGCCGCCGATTGGTATCTGTCTGCTGGTCGCCTGCTCGGTTGGCAAGGTAAATGTGCTTGATGTCAGCAAGCCGCTGATGCCATACTTTGTTGCCATGATTGTTGCATTGCTGCTGATTACCTATGTGCCGTGGATATCGCTTGCAATTCCTATGGCACTGGGGTATCAGCCCCATGGCTTCTGAATTTGAGGGGAAAAGAAAGTCCTGGCTGTTTTGGGCCAGGGCTTTCTTTTCCTGTTTTATTCCGCAGCAGGACTGAATTTTTTCATTAAGGCAGGAAATTGCCGTTCGATGGTAAAATAAAGACAATACGTGAAAAAGCTTAAGGAATGCCGCCGGTTAGGCCTGGCGGCAATTGCTTGCAGATAAGCGGGGGGATGGCTTGGTTAATATTAAAGAAGTCGCCAAGCTGGCGGGAGTATCATCCAGCACGGTTTCGCGGGTTTTAACCGGTAATATTCCCGTTTCGCCGATCGCCCGGCAAAAGGTGCTGGATGCTGTAAAAGAGCTGGACTACCACCCTAATCCGCTGGCGCAGGGATTAAAAGGCGGCAGTATCAAGACAATCGGCCTGTTTATTCCTAATGTGAGGGATCTTGTATTTCCGGCAGCCATCCGCGGCATTGAGGATACTGCCAAACGCCATGGCTATACGGTTATTCTCTGCAATACTGACGACAATCCCGAGAAGGAAATATCCTATATTCAAAGCCTGCGGCGGCGATTTATCAATGGCTTTATCCTTTCGACCGCCAGAATAGACAGCCGTCACCTGACGCAGCTGGAGACAGAGAAGTTTCCGGTCGTACATTTGATCCGGCACCGGGGCGATGCCGCTTCCGACGCTGTTGTCCTGGATAATTTTGATGGCGCCTATCAGGCGACAACCTTTTTGCTGCAGCGCGGCTACCGGAAAATTGCCATTATCAATGGTGATACCGGCGTTCTGCTTTATCAGGAACGGTTCGACGGTTATCGTAAGGCCCACGCACAGGCGGGGATAGCCATTGATCCGCAGTTGGCTGTTCATAATATTAAAGGCTGGGATGACAGCGCCCGGGCGGTAAAGTGTATGCTGGAGAGCGGCTTAAAACCGGATGCGATTTTTGCCACCAATGATCCGAAGGCGATTGGCGCGATGCGGGCAGTCAAGGATTTAGGCTTAAACATTCCCGCTGACATTGCTGTTATCGGCTTTGACGATTCTGATATTGCCGGCCTGCTTGACCCCCCTTTGACAACGGTGGCGCAGCCTTTTTATGATATGGGGACACGTGCCTGTGAAAAACTGATCCGGTTGATCGAAAACAAGCGCCGCCTGCGGCAAAAAGTGGAGGTTTTTCCGGCGGAACTGGTTGTTCGCGGCTCGGTTCGCTGAGGATGTATTTGAGCAAGATAAGAATGGTGATAGAGAATGAAAGCGCGAGCGATGGTGCTGGAGGCTTTTAATCAGCCGTTGCAGCCGAGAGAACTGCCGATCCCGGAACTTGACCCGGGGCAGGTTCTGGTCAGAATTGAAGCGGCCGGCGTTTGCGGGTCTGATATTCATATGCAGCGGGGGGAGGATCCCCGTATTCCTTTACCGATTATTCTGGGGCATGAAGGCATTGGCCGTATTGCAGCCATAAATGGGACCGTCCGGACGATTGACGGTGAAAAGCTGACGGAAGGCGACCGGGTTTTGTGGACGCGCGGCATCCCCTGTCAGCATTGCTATGCCTGCGAAGTTTTACACCAGCCCTGGCTTTGCCTCAACCGGACTACTTACGGCATCAGCCGGACTCTGCTGGAGCCGCCGTACCTGAACGGTTGCTATGCCGATTATGTAATTTTACTTGCCGGTGTTGATTTGTTTAAAGTACAGGACTATTTCGATCCGGCGGTGCTGGTGTCCGCTTCCTGCTCAGGCGCCACAGCCGCTCACGCTTTTGACTATTATCTGCCCCGGTTTGGCGATGTGGTGCTGGTGCAGGGAACCGGACCGCTGGGCCTGTATGCGGTGGCTTACGCCAAAAGCAGGGGCGCTTGTGTAATTGCGATTGGCAGCGGCAGCCGGCTGGCGCTTTGCAGCAGTTTCGGCGCTGATTTTCTGCTTGATCGCTACGCGACGTCCGTGGCGGAACGCCGATCGCGCATTTTTGATCTAACCGGCGGCCGCGGCGTCGATATGGCTATAGAGGCAGCCGGTCAGCCCAGCGCTGTGCAGGAAGGGCTTAAGCTGGTCCGCTGCGGCGGCACCTATATTTCGGCAGGCTTCTCCCAGCCGCCGGGGGAGTGCAGTGTCGATTTTTTCCGGGACGTAGTCGGCAGAAATCTGACTATTCAGGGTGTCTGGGTTTCAAGCAGCCGTCATACCTGGCAGGCGCTGCAGTTTGTGCAGGCAAACGCGGCTGTGTTTGCTAAGCTGATCTCTCATCGCTTTTCACTGGTTGAGGCGAACGAGGCGCTGGCATCGATGGCAGAGGGCGATGCCGTCAAAGCTGTTTTGCTGCCTTAAGGCACTGACCGCCTGAAATGGCCTGCAACGCCGCGCATATGCGCAATAGTCCCGGCATATTTGGCAATACTGTCTATGATAAGGATGCGGGAGGCATGGGGATATGGAGCGTCTGCAAAATTTGATACAGGAAAACTGGCCGCACATGGTGGAGCTGCGCCGCTACTTTCATATGTATCCGGAACTTTCCGGTCAGGAGTTTAATACGCAGCGGAAGATTACCGCCGAACTGAGAAGCCTGGGGCTGGAGCCGCGGGACGCAGCCGGAACGGGCGTAATTGCGGACATCTGCGGCAAGGCGGACGGTCCTATGCTTGCCATCAGAGCCGATATTGACGCGCTGCCGCTGCAGGATGAGCTGGACCAGCCCTATCGTTCGCAGAATCACGGCGCGTGTCATGCCTGCGGTCATGACGGCCATACGGCTATGCTGCTGGGAACGGCCGCTGTTTTGACGCAACTGCGGGAAAGCCTGTCTGGCACTGTAAGACTGATCTTTCAACCCAGTGAGGAGCGGTTTCCCGGCGGCGCTGCCGCCATGGTGGAGGCGGGGGCGCTTGCGGGAGCGGCTGTTATTATCGGTGCGCATTTATGGCAGCCGCTGCCTACGGGTACTGTTGGCATTCGCGGCGGCAGGCTGATGGCCTCGCCGGACGAGTTTATCATTACTGTCAGTGGCAGGGGCGGTCATGGTTCGATGCCGCATCAAACGGTTGACGCGCTGCTGACGGGAGCGCAATTGGCTGCAGCCTTGCATACCATTGTCAGCCGCAGTATTGATCCGATGCAGCCGGCGGCTTTGTCACTCGGTGTGTTTAAAGCCGGTGAAGCGTTTAATATCATTCCCGACACGGCGGTGCTGAAGGGGACGGTGCGAACCTTCGATCAGTCGTTAAGGACGCTGATTTTTGAGCGGATTGAGACAATTAGCCGCGGTGTTTGCCTGGCTGCCGGGGCCGAATATCATATTGAACGCCGTTACGGTTTTCCTCCGCTGCTTAATGATCCGGCGGTAGCCGCAATACTGTCAGGTGCCGCGCACCAGACCGCCGGCGTCGAGACGGTTATTGAACCAGAGCCGGTGATGGTCGGCGAGGATTTTTCCGTTTATTTGGAACGGGTTCCCGGCTGTTTTGCCTTTATCGGCTGTGGCAACGCCACGGCGGGCAGCGTGTATCCGCATCATCATCCCCGCTTTGATCTGGATGAGCAAGCGCTTAAGCATGGTGCGGAGTTGTTTTGCCGGACTGCGCTGCAACTGCTGGCGGGCGAACGGCAATAAGCGAAAAAAAGCAGGTGATGTCAAGTGCTGCTTTCCTCGACGCATTTGGTCAGTCTGGCGCTTACGCTGCTGCTCGTGTCTTCTATCGGTGCTGCGGCCGCGCGCAAGGTCAAAAACGCCAATGATTTTACGCTTGGCGGCAATTCATCCGGGTCTGTACTGGTCGCGGGGACAATAATCGGCACGATTGCCGGCGGCTCCGCCACAATTGGCACGGCCCAACTGGCTTTCGTCTTCGGCCTGTCGGCCTGGTGGTTTACATTAGGGGCGGGAGTGGCCCTGCTGATTATGGCAGCTTTTTATGCCAGGCCGCTGCGGGCAAGCGCCCTGCAGACAATCCCGCAATTTCTCACCCTTCATTTCGGCGCCGCCGCCGGACCAATCGCCAGCGCCGCCGCCTCTATCGGCATTTTTTTCAGTATTGTTTCCAACCTGCTTGCCGCCACGCCGCTGACGGCGGCGATTTTGGCCCTGGACGGGATTCAGGCGCTGCTCCTGGTGCTGCTGCTGGTGATCTGTTACGTTTTTTTTGGCGGGGTATGGGGGACTGGCCTGGTTGGCGTAGTCAAAACCGGCTTATTGTTTTTATCGCTGGGAGGCGTTTGGCTTGCCGCTTATGACGGCATGGACGGCTGGAGCGGCTACCGGGCGGCGCTGCCGCCCTTCCCCTGGTTCAGCCTCGCCGGCCGCGGTGTCTGGGTCGATGCTGCCAGTGGTTTGTCGTTGATTGTCGGGACACTGACGACTCAGACCTACATACAGGCTTTATATGCGGCGAAAGACGAAAAAACGGCGCGCAACGGCGCCCTGCTGGCGGCGCTGGTAACGCTGCCGACCGGCATTCCCGCCGTCATGGCCGGCATGTATATGCGAATCCATTATCCGCAGATTGCTCCCATCGACGCTTTGCCATTGTTTATTCTCGGGCAGTTGCCGCCTTGGCTGGGAGGCATCGCTCTGGCTACCCTGCTTTTAGCCGCTGTCGGATCGGCAGCCGGCCTGGCTTTGGGTGTGAGCGCTATGGTGTCGCGCGATATTGTGGCGGCCAAATGGCGGCTCAGCGATGCTGCGATGCTGCGGGTCAACCGGTTGGCGGTGCTGTTCGTTACCCTGCTGGCAGCATTGTTTTGCCTGGGGAATTTGCATTCGTTGGTACTGGAGTGGAACTTTCTTTCCATGGGCTTGCGGGGGGCCGGCATCTTTTTACCACTGACGCTGGCAATTTTTTTGCCGGGCCGGGTTGGCGGCCCGGCGGCGGTTGCTTCCATGCTGGCTGGTGTTGCCGCTGTTCTGATCTGGCGGCTGGTGTTCCCGGATTTCTTCGATCCGTTGTATGCCGGCTTGCTGTCCAGTCTGTCCGCCTTACTGTTGATGCAGGCGAAGTCGCAGTTCCGGCGCCGGCGGGCCGGCAGCCGGAGTGAAGGGGGAACCGGAAAATGAAAGTGGTCGTTTGTCATATTGAACTGTATCTGGCCGCGTCCCAATCGTTAAAGGATAAGCGTCAGGTTGTCAAAAGCCTGATCGGACGCATTCGCGCCAGAGTGAACGCTTCGGCAGCGGAAGTCGGCTTTCATGATCTCTGGCAGCGGGCCGCCATAGGGGTTGCGATGGTCGGAACTGAGGCAGCGGTACTGGAAGGACAGCTGACGCTTATTCGCCGCCTGGCCGATCAATTGGATGGGGCCGAGGTCGTCGTTTTTGATGTGGAATATATCTGAAGATGGAGATTAAACGATGCATATTGTTTTGGTTGAACCCGAGATCCCCGGCAATACCGGCAATATTGCCCGGCTTTGCGCCGCAACCGGTGCAAAGCTGCATTTGGTTCGTCCGCTGGGGTTTTCGACTGATGATAAGTACCTGAAACGGGCCGGGCTGGATTATTGGCATTTGCTTGCTGTCGAATATCACGACAGTTTTACTGAGGTACAGCTGACTTATCCGGAAAGCCGTTTTTTTTATAATACGACCAAGGCGGACCGCCATTATGCCGCAGTGCGTTTTGAACCGCAGGATATGCTGGTGTTCGGCAAGGAAACGGCGGGTCTGCCGGAGGGTTTACTGGCCGCAAACCGGGAACACTGTATCCGGATACCGATGATTGCTGAAGCACGGTCGCTGAATTTATCGAATTCAGTGGCGATCGTCCTGTATGAAGCGCTGCGGCAGACCGGTTTTACGGAGCTAAAATAAACTAAAGAAGGGATCGAGTGCTATCGAGAGCAAACAGGCGCGGTTTGGCCCGGGAGGAAATCCGGATGATTTTTACGACGAAGGGTTTAAAGAGTCTGTCGATATGCCTGCCTGGCTGGGGCGGCGTTCGCTGACCGCTTATGAGTATCAATGCAGCCGGGGTGTCCACGTCGGTGAGAAAACGGCGCGGGCAATCGGCGAGGCGGCTGCCGCCAACGGGATAGCGCTGAGCGTGCATGCGCCATATTATATTAATTTGGCGACAGAAGATGAGGCGATTGCCGGCAAAACGGTGACGCATTTGCTTAAATCACTGCAGGCGGCAAGGTGGCTGGGCGCCGGCAGGGTTGTGTTTCACTCCGGCTCACCGGGAAACGGACGCGCCGCGGCGCTTGAACGAGCCAAACGGCTGTTTGAGCGGGTGCAGACCGAAGCAAGCCGTTTGGATTTGGATGCGTCCATTCTTTCGCCGGAAACGATGGGGAAAAGGAATCAGCTTGGCAATCTGCCTGAGGTTCTTGCCTTGTGCAAATTGCATCCGGCGATGATTCCAACGGTCGATTTCGGTCATATGCATGCTGTAACTGGCGGCGGCTATGTAACTGAGGCAGAATTTGCCGCCGTATTTGAGACGATTGCCGCTGAACTGGGAGATGCGGCAGCGCGGTGCCTGCATATTCATTTCAGCCGCATTGAATTTACCGGTGGCGGCGAGAAGCGTCATTGGACCTTTGCCGATCCCTACGGGCCGCCGCATGAGCCGTTGCTGGATTATATTGCCGCCAATCGGCTGACACCGACGCTTATCTGCGAATCGGCGGGCACGCAGGCGGCGGATGCCCTGCAAATGGCGGCGTATTACCGGCGTATTTTAGGTTCATAGCCGCTGCGCTGTCTGAATAGAGTATAAGGATTGGGGGAAAATGATGAATATTCATGATCAAGCGCATGGACTCGCCCGAGCTTTACGGCAGTCGGAAGAGTATAAGGCTTTTTTAGCTGTTAAGGAAAAAATTGAAGCCGACAGCCAGGCCAAGCAAATGGTAAAAGCGTTTCTGGTAAAAAAGCTGGAGGTCGAGTATGCGGTAATGGCCGGCAAGCCGGAAGACAAGGAGCAGATGGACGCTTTGCAGCGCATGTTTGACGTGCTGAATGCTAACGCCAATGCCAGGGATTTTTTAAATGCCCAGATGCGGTTTCAGCAACTGATGGGCGACATCTATAAGATTATTGGCGATTCGGTCGCAGAAGGATTGGATTTTCTTGCAAAAGAGTGAACAAACGGCTTTTAGTGAAAAACTGCGCGGGATTATTACCGATCCGGCGCGTCTGCTGCAAAACGAACCGATGGCCCGGCATACGACTTTCCGCATCGGTGGTCCGGCCGACTGGCTCGTACTGCCTGTATCAGTTGACGAAATTATTGCTGTTCTTGGCGCCGCCAAGTCTGCGGGGGTCACAGTGACGGTGCTGGGGCGGGGGTCGAATGTACTGGTTGCCGATAAGGGGATTCGGGGGTTGGTTTTGCGGCTGGGCAAGCATATGAGCAGGCTCCGCCATGAAGGCAATGTTATCTTCGCGGGAGCCGGTGCCTCGCTTGGTGATGTCTCGCGTTATGCGTCCAGCCTGAACTTGGCCGGTCTTGAATTTGCCATCGGTATTCCCGGCACTATTGGCGGCGCGGTATTTATGAATGCCGGCGCCTACGAGGGTGAGATGCGACAAGTCGTCAGCGCCGTAACCGCTCTCTGCCCCAATGGAGGCCTGGCGCGCTACTGCGGCGCTGAACTGGATTTTAGTTACCGCCACAGTGTTTTTGCCGATAATCACTGTCTGATCTGTGAAGTGGAACTGGAGCTAATTGACGGCGAAGCCACGGCAATTAAAGCGAAGATGGATGAATGCACGCTGCGGCGCAACAGCAAGCAGCCGGTAGAGCTTCCCAGCGCCGGCAGTGTGTTTAAGCGCCCCCCCGGTTATTTTGCCGGGACGCTGATTGAGCAGACCGGCCTTAAGGGCTTGCGAGTTGGCGGCGCCCAGGTATCAGAAAAGCATGCCGGGTTTATTGTCAATATCGGCGGCGCTACTGCCGGCGATGTTTTGGCACTGATCGGCGAAGTGCAGCGGCGGGTCTATGAAAAATTTTCGGTCCGGCTGGAACCGGAAATACGGTTGATCGGCGAGTCTTAGGTGTTTGAATAACTGACAAAGCGGTCTTGTCAACGGCGGGGCGATGCGGAGACAGCGTTTCCTGACGGGCTGAGCTGGCACGTTTTTTCTATTGTTGCCTGCCTAGCTTACCAGTGGACTCCAGGCGGTCAGTCGTCTTAGCAGGAAAGGCGGCCCAATATTGCGAATAGAAGTAACAGGTTCTTGACTAAGCGGGAGGTGTTGACAATGCAAATAACGTTTCTCGGCGCTGCGATGATGGTGACCGGGTCGTCATATCTGGTAGAGACAGCGGGCCGGAAAATTTTAATTGATTGTGGTATGTTTCAGGGCGGTCGCGCGATACGCGATCTCAACAGCCGTCCATTTGCCTATCGTCCCTCGGAATTGGACGCGGTTTTGCTGACGCACGCGCATATCGACCATAGCGGTTTATTGCCCCGCTTGTGCAAAGAAGGGTATCGCGGTCCCATTTATACCGGTAAGGTCACGACGGAGCTGGCTAAAATCATGCTGCCGGACAGTGCCTACATTCAGGAATTTGACAGCGAGATCCTCAACCGCAAGGGGAAGCGGGCCGGCCGTGAGCTGGTAAAGCCGTTATATACGGTGGATGACGCTTATCGCTGCCTTAAGCAGTTTTCCCCTGTTGTATTCGATCAAAAAGTGGACGTGGTGCCGGGCGTTCAGGCTCGTTTCCGCACTGCTGGCCACATTCTCGGCTCCGCTATTATTGAGTTGTGGGTTAATGAGAATGGGCAAGAGACAAAAGTGGTTTTTTCGGGCGATTTGGGACAACCCGGCCAGCCAATTATTAAAGATCCTGAGCGTATTGACGCTGCCGATTATATTGTTGTTGAATCAACTTACGGGGATCGCCTTCACGACGCGGCCGCCAAAGAAGAGGTGCTGGGCAGAATTATTAATGATACCGTCGCCCGCGGTGGTAATGTCGTCATCCCCGCTTTCGCGGTCGGCAGAACCCAGACGCTGCTGTACTATATCCGCAGTCTGATCAAGTCGGGAATGATCCCGGCAATTCCGGTTATTATTGACAGCCCGATGGCAATTTCCGCTACCGACGTATTTCTGCGTTACCCGGAAGAATACGATGAAGAAGCCCGCGCCATTTTAGCGGAGGAGGAAGAGCATCCGATTCTGCTGCCTAATCTCCGTTTTGCCAAATCGCTGGAGGAGTCAAAAGCGATCAACTTTCTTGAGGAACCGGCGATCATCATTTCTGCCAGCGGCATGGCTGACGCCGGCCGGATTCTGCATCATCTGAAGCATAATCTCTGGCGGCGGGAAGCCAGTGTGGTACTGGTCGGCTACCAGGCGCAGGGCAGTCTGGGCCGCCGGCTGCTGGAAGGGATCAAACGGGTGAGAATCTTAGGTGAGCAGATCCGCGTCAATGCCGAAATTCATAATCTGGATGGATTTTCGGCGCATGCCGATAAGGCGCAGCTATTGGATTGGCTGTCAGGCTTCCGCGACAAACCGGCTGCCGTTTTTGTTACTCACGGCGAGCAGGAGATGTCTGTGCCGTTTGCGCAGCAGATCAAGGAGCAACTAGCGCTGACGGCGCAGGTTCCTCAGCTTGGCGATGCTGCCGTTATCGACGGCAGGGAATGGACGCTGGAGGAATCGTCTATTCCTATTATCGATCCGGCAGTACGTCAGGTTAATGACCGGCTGCGGGAAATTGAACGGCAATATCGCGACTATAAGCAGAAGCTGGAGCAGAAGGCGTTGTCAGACAGCAGCGCCGCCGCCGGTGCGCTCCAGCGGCTCGAGCGGCTTGAACGCTTTATTCGCAGCGCAACGGATGAATTATAGACGGCTATGCCTATAGAAAAGGCTCCGGAATAACCGGAGCCTTTTCAGGCCGTTGATAAAGCCCCATCTACGTTGTTCCCCGCAAGGGGGATGCCGCC
>UQPB01000027.1 GCA_900542835.1 uncultured Pelosinus sp.
GGTACGTTAGCAATGGGATCGCGAGGTCATTGCGCAACTCTTGGCGCTTTAGCGCCTTAGCATTGGCGGCATCCCCCTGCGGGGAAACAACGGAAATGGGGGTTGCTTTTCCGGTTTGCGGCACTTATTTTTCCCGCAACGGCCCGGGGAGCTTTTTCTTGACACTGATTATTTTTCCGGTTTGCTGCAGGTAGCTGATGCGCAGCCGCTTTGCGGAAAAGTCTGAAATATGATAAAATGAGCAGGATACTGGAAATAAACTGGAAAGAGGGGCCTGTCATGGAAAAACTAAAATTGGCGCTAATCGGCTGCGGCTATTTGAATGAAATTGTTGCGCAGGCGCTGCGGGACGGATACTTGCCGGAATATGAACTGACTGCCGTTATGGCAAGGGATTATGATAACGCCAAACGATTTGCCGAACGCTTTGGCTGTAGAGCTTGTGCTGACAGTAACGAATTGCTGGCCCTTAAGCCTGATTTTACGGCTGAGGCGGCATCGGTCAAAGCTGTGCAGGAATACGGCGAGGCGATTCTCCGCGGCGGCTCCAATCTGGTGGTTTTATCGATCGGCGCTTTTGCAGATCAGGCGTTTTACGAGCGGATAAAAGCAGTGGCTGCCGGCAGTCGCCGCCGCGTATATATTGCCAGCGGCGCCGTCGGCGGCTTTGATGTTTTGCGCACCGCCGCGCTGATGAGTCCTGTGCGGGCCTCAATCAGTGCCTGCAAGTCGGCGGCTTCGCTTCGCCATACGCCGCTGTTTCAGGAAGATTTGCTGGCCTTGTCTGAGCCGCGTCAGGTTTTCAGCGGTACAACCAAGGAAGCAATTGCAATACTGCCAACGAAGGTCAATGTGGCTATCGCCACCGCGCTGGCCAGCGCGGGGCCGGAGCGAACCGCCATGGACATCCAGGTGGTGCCGGGATTTGCCGGCGATGAATATACGATTAAGATAGAGGGAGATGAAGTGCGGGCGGAACTTGATATTTATTCCCGTACCAGTGCGATTGCCGCCTGGAGTGTGGTAGAGGTTCTGCAAAACGCCGTAGCGCCAATTGTATTTTAGGGGGGAGAGGGCATGTTTAAAAAGTTAGTCGCGATCGAGCCGGTCAGCTTAGTTCCGGCGGCGGAGCGGAAACTGCATGAATACGCGGTTGAAGTCGTGCTGTTCGACGATATTCCCGCTGATGACAGCGAGATTATCCGGCGTATCGGTGACGCTGACGCCGTGCTGCTGAGCTATACCAGCCGCATTGAAAAGAACGTGCTGGACGCCTGTCCGGCAATCCGCTATATTGGTATGTGCTGCAGCCTCTACTCGGAAGCCAGCGCCAACGTTGACATTCGATCGGCCCGTGAAAAGAACATCACCGTATACGGCATTCGTGATTATGGCGATCAGGGCGTGGTTGAATATGTTGTCAGCGAGCTTATTCGCTATCTGCACGGCTTTGGCGATAAACAATGGCAGTCGCTGCCGGTCGAGCTTACCGATCTGAAGGTTGGCATTGTCGGACTGGGAACCTCCGGGCAGATGATCGCGGCGGGACTGCAGGCGCTTGGCGCCGACCTTTATTATTTTAGCCGCAGCCGCAAGCCGGAGGCGGAAGCGAGGGAAATCGAGTACCTGCCGCTAAAGCAGCTTTTGCAAACCGTGGATGTTGTCTGCACTTGCCTGAATAAGAACGTTATCTTGTTTCAGGAGGAGCAGTTTGCCTGGCTCGGCAATCATAAAATTATGTTCAATACCTCGATCGGACCGTCGCATGATATTGCGGCCTTGGTTAAGTGGCTCGACCATGGAAGCAATGAGTTTTTCTGCGACACGGCCGCGGCACTTGGCGACAGCAGCGGCAAGCTGTTAAGCCATCCGCATGTCAACTGTGTCAATCAGTCATCGGGGCGTACCCGGCAAGCCTTTGACCGGCTGAGTGAAAAGGTTTTGCATAATATTGAAACCTTTTTGCGGCAAGCGCGCCGCTGACTGAAGCGGCAGCGGCACTGGCACTGGCGGTTTCCGGGCTGGGCGCGAAAGGAGCAATGGATGAGCATCAGACTTGGCGCGATTGGCGTAAGCAGCGCCATCAATATTTTAAAAGAAGTCGCAGCCGAATATCCGGAATACGAGCAGGTCTTTTTTATCTATGAAACGCCGGAGGCGATTACCGGCATTATTGCCGAGCAGGAGCAAAACGTTGATGTTTGGATCGTGTTTGGCCAGATTGATGAAAGCCGGGTAAAAACCTGGGGCCAGGCGACAAAACCGGTCTACAGTATCCCTTATCGCGGTGCCAGTTTGTTTAAAATTCTATGCGAGGTCTTTTATAACGGTATCCGCATTGAGCAGATCAGTTTTGATACCATCCCTCTCGATGACTTGCGGCGCGGTTTTGATGAAATGAATATCCGCTACGAGCATCTGTATGAGGCGGATTGCGAAGAGGACGCGCCGGTCGAGGCTTATACCGCTTATCATATTGATTTATGGAAAAAGGGAGCGATCAGGGCGGTTATTACCGGCAGCTGGATTGTAAAGGATAAGCTGGAGCGTCAGGGGATACCGGCATATTGTGTTTTGCCGGTGCGGGTCAGTGTCAGGACAGTCCTGAATCTGGTTTTGCGGGACTTTGATATTCAGCGGCTTAAGGATGCGCAAATAGCGGTACAGGTATTTGATTTTGAGCTGCTGAGCGATACCGAAAAGTTTTATTCCATGGATGATATTTATAATGAGGAAAGCAAACTGTTTCAACGCCTGATCGGCTATGCCAAAACGATACAGGGATCGCTGAAGGCGGCGGGCCAGGGACGGTTCTTTATTTTTACCACTCGCGGCATGCTTAGCGGCGTTACCGACGGCTTTCGCAGGATTCCCTCGCTGCCGGAGCTGACAGCGATCGGCAGAACGCTTTCCGCCTGCGGCATCGGTATCGGCATGTCCGCCACTGAGGCGGAACTGCATGCGGTTACCGCGCTGCTGCAGGCGCACCGTTATGGCGGCGGCGCCTGGATGGCAATCATGGACGACAAGGCAGTCACAGGGCCCCTGGGGCGCAGCGAACAGCTGACTTACCACTACTTTTCCCGGAAGCTGCAGGCGGTCAGCGACGCCACCTCTCTCAGCATTGCCACACTGAGCAAGCTCGCCGGCATTATGGAACGGTACGGACGCAATACCATCAGCGCCCAGGAACTGGCTGCCGCTATGCAGATACTGCCACGCAGCGCTCGCCGGATATTGACCAAGCTGGAAGAAAAGGGATTGGCCACGCTGACCGGTGACGAGTCCCCCCATGACCGCGGCCGGCCGCGTAAAGTCTATCGAATCCAGTTTGACCGTTAGCTGTACAATAGCAATGTATTTTGTATGCAGTATAATGTATTTTTATTAGCAAATAGCTAGTGCTTATTCAAAATGCTGGTTTAAAAAAATTTTTATAAAAATATCAACAAGTTACAGAAAACCGCTTGTTTTGTTGATAAACAAGCGGTTTTCTGTAACTTGTGCTTAATAAATTGACAAAGCAACGTGGATTAAAGACAAAAACTCGGATTGTTATGTTTGAAATATTGCAGGCAGTGAATTGACGCAAAAAAAAGATAGTGTTATTATACAAATAGGTCTTGACCGAAAATGATCCTAAAAAGATTTTTGAATCAGACACAAACTGAGGAAGAGAGGTTCATTATGCAGATTGGATTAGGAATTGTCATTATTGCCGCTATGATTTATCTGATGATTAAACGTTATGAAACAAAGATGGTGCTGTTCGGAGCCGGGATGCTGATGCTGATTATCGCCGGCGACCCGATGGGCGCATTTGTTTCCTTCTCCAAATCAATGAAGCAGAACAATATTTTTGAGGTGATTATTGCCGCGATGGGCTTTGCCGCAGTTGTGCAGGCAACCGGCTGTGATAAGCATCTAATCGCTGTCTTCATCAAAATCCTCAAACG
The DNA here is from genome assembly GCA_900542835.1 of uncultured Pelosinus sp. Classification (GTDB taxonomy): domain Bacteria; phylum Bacillota; class Negativicutes; order Sporomusales; family Acetonemataceae; genus Anaerosporomusa. The sequence continues at coordinate 3,957 of UQPB01000027.1, forward strand.
CATGGGCCCGTTCCTGATTGTCGGTGTCGCTCTGGCCACTACTGTGGTCAACAGCTCTATACCCAGCGCCGCCGGTGTTTCTGCCGCTTTGGGCAGTATATTGATTCCGCTGCTGATTTCCTCGGGTATTCCGGCGCCAATTGCCGCTGCGGCGGTGATGGCGGGACTTTACGGCGGCAACCTGGATCCCGGTCATGTTCATCCGACTTTAGTGGCGGAGTTAGCCGGCAAGAGTTCGGTGGAGTTTGTCAAAACAGTGGCGGCGCCGCTGCTGTCGTCGGTGCTGGCCAGTTCGTTCACGCTGATATTTATTGCTTTCTGGCTGAAACGGCGTAATGGCAATGCGCCTGTGACTGCCGGCCTTGTTGCCATTGAAGGCATGCCGGAAAACTTTAAGGCTAATTATATTCTGGCGATTTTGCCGCTGCTGCCGCTGATTATTCTGCTGCTGGGCAATTTTAAGATTGTTCCCCAGCTGAAAATGCCGGTTTCGCATGCCATGATGATCGGCTCTCTGACGGCGTTGATTTTGACCCGATCCAATCCCGGTAGGGTGACCAAGGCCTTTTTTAAAGGCATGGGCGATTCGTTTGGCGACATTTTCGGACTGATTGTCGCTGTAAACGTATTTGTTGCCGGCATGACCAAACTGGGGCTGATTAAAACGCTGCTTAATTTTATGATTTCATCTCCGGCCATTGCCAAAGTGGCGGCTGTTTTTGGTCCGTTTGCGATGGCAATTCTGTCGGGGTCGGGCGAGGCGGCGGCGATTGCGTTTAATACGGCGGTAAGCGCGCATGCCGAGCAGTTCGGCATGGATGTTATGCATATGGGGGCAATGACCGTATTGTCAGGCGGGATTGGCCGCTCGATGTCGCCTGTCGCCGGCGCCATGATTATCTGTGCCGGCATTGCCAAGGTCACACCGTTTGATGTGGTTAAATATAACGCTCCCGCCATGTTGGCGGCGTTGTTTGTCGCCGCATTATTTCTGATGCTTTAATCAGGTAGGAAAAGAGGTAGAGGATGGAAAATTCACAGATTGTACAGGACTTTTTGCAATTGGTGCAGCTAGAGGTGCACTCGCGCAATGAAAGAAAGCTGGCCGATGTACTCAAGGTTAAGCTGACGGAACTGGGCCTGTCGGTTGAGGAGGACGAAACCGCGGCCAAAGTAGGCGGCAACACCGGCAACCTGATCGCCCGCCTGCCGGGCCGCAGCCACCTGCCGGCGGTTTTGCTGTCGGCGCATATGGACAGAGTAAGCAATAACGGCAATATCCGTCCTGTCATCCATCCGGCGGAGGGAATCATCACCAGTGACGGCAAATCAATCCTGGCGGCTGACGATGTCGCAGGCATTTGCGTTATTCTTGACGGACTGCGCCGGGTAAGGGACGGCGGCTTTGAGCACGGCGATGTGGAAGTGGCGTTTTCCGTCTGTGAGGAACAGGGCGTGCTGGGAGCGAGATATTTCGATTTTTCCCGGTTTACGTCCCGGATGGCTTTCGTTTTTGACGCTCCCGGGCGGATCGGCCGCATCGTCAATCAGGCGCCGGCAAAATGCAAGATTAAGGCTGTCGTTCATGGCCGCAGCGCTCACGCCGGCAATGAACCGGAGAAAGGCCTCAGTGCCGTACGGGTAGCGGCAGCGGTAATCCAGCAATTGCAGGAGGGACGAATATCGCCGCGAACAACGGCTAATTTCGGCTCTATTCATGGTGGCAGCGGCACGAATGTGGTCTGCAACCGGGTTGAGATTGTCGGCGAGGCCCGCAGTACTGACAGCGGCGAACTTAAACGTTATCTTGAGCAAGTCAAAACAGTGACGGCGGCGGTCGCCTCCAGTCACCAAACTACAATTGATCTGGATATAGAGACGCTTTATGAGACGTTCCTGGTGCCGGAAAGCAGCGTTGTCGCCGGAGTTGCCCGCGAAGCCATGTGCGGCCTCGGTCTTGAGGCCTGGTTTGCCCGCGGTGGCGGCGGCATGGATGGCAATCATTTTAATCAGCATGGCATCGAAACAATCGGGCTGGCAATCGGCTATTCGAAAAACCATACCCTGGAGGAGCAGATTTTCATTGCCGATTTGATCAAGGGCGGCGAGCTGGCGGCCGAAATCGTCCGGACGGCTGCCCGGACAGCCTGAGCGTTTTCAGAAAATAACAGGGAGGCGCTGATATGGGATTTTCCGTTATAGCCACAGGCGATTCGCTGTTGACGCAGCGATTGCCTAAAAATGACCAAAGCTGCCTGGCGCTAAAGCAAGTGCTGGAGCAGGCGGATGTCCGCTTTACCAATTTCGAACTCCAGGTTCACGATTTTGAGGTCTCGCCCGCCGCTGTCAGCGGCGGCACCTGGGTGGCGGCGCGGCCGCCGGTGATCGGCGATTTGCAGTGGCTGGGCTTTAATCTGTTTGCCTGCGCCACTAATCATTCGCTTGACTGGAATCATGAGGGGCTGACGACAACCTTGCGGCATCTTGACGCCGCCGGTTGTGTTCATGCCGGCGCCGGTATCAATCTGGCCGAGGCCAGTATGCCCAAGTACCTGGATACGCCGGAGGGAAGGGTCGCGCTGCTGAGCGTCTGCTCCAGCGGCAAGGACTGGCATATCGCCGGCGAACAGCGGCCGGATGTTAAAGGCCGTCCCGGTATCAATATGCTGCGGTTCAAGGCGGTTCATTATCTGCCGCCGGCGGATATTGCCGCGTTAAAGGCGCTTGTCAACAAAACCGATGTAAATGCCCGCCGGCTGCAATTGGAGCGGGAAGGCTTTGTCAAGCCGGAGGAAGGCTTCGCCATCGGTGATATCCGGTTTGAAGCCGGCGAAGCGGGAACCAAGACATACTGCCAGCCCCGCGACGTGGAACGGATCCTGCGGGCTGTCAAGGAAGCGCGACGGCAGGCGGATGTTGTCCTGCTCAGCCATCATGTGCATGAATTCAGAGGCGCGGATAAGGCGATCGCCGCCGATTTTTCGCGTGAGTTTGCCCATATTTGCATCGATAACGGTGTTGACGCCTATCTGGGGCATGGGCCGCACATTCTGCGGGGCATTGAAATCTATAAGCAAAAGCCGGTTTTTTACAGTCTGGGCGACTTTTTTATTCAAAATGATGCGGTGGAAAGGCAGCCGGCCGACTTTTTTGACATTTATAATCTGGGGCCGGAGAATACGCCCAGTGACGGTTTTGACGCCCGCAGCAAGAACGGCACCAGTGGTCTGGTTGTCAATCGCAAGGTGTTTGAGTCGGTGATGGCCTCGTTTACCGTAGATAACGGCAGGATTGACGCGGTCGAGCTGATTCCGATTACGCTTGGCTTTGAGAAAAAGCGTTCCCGCAAGGGCCGGCCCGAGCTGGCCTCGCGGGAGGAGGGTGAACGCATTCTGCAGGAGCTGGCCCGGCTGTCGGATGAGTTCAATACCGAGATCTTGATTAAGGACGGACGCGGACGGATCGAAATCCGCTAAGACATTCACGCTAAAAGAGGCGCACCCGTTCAACCGGATGCGCCTCTTTTAGCTGCCAAGCTTAGCAAACAGCGATTTTGGTCCAGACAGCATTACTTGCAGAAAAATGCCCGGTTTTCTCCTTAATGTTTTCCTTTGCGCCACGACGTCCTAATTTTCGCAGGCAATTGCCCGGGAAATAAACAGGAAATGCTTGACAACTTTTCCAGGCTAAGCTATACTATCAAAATGATAATGGTTTTCAATATCTATTAACAAGAAAGCGGTGAATAGTGCATGACAATCAAGCCTGGGAAGCTTCTTGCCCTTGTGCTGATGTTGGTGGCGGCGGTCGCTCTTGGCGGCTGCGCAGCGGATGAAAAGGCCGTTGCCGACAAAAAAGAGCTGGTATTTGCCAACTTCCGTGATATCCGGGATCTGAACCCGCATATTTACAGTGGTGAAATGTGGGCGCAGAATATGCTGTATGAGTCATTAGTTATGATTACCGATAAAGGGATCGAACCGTGGCTGGCGGAGAAATGGGAGATTTCTCCCGACGGCAAAGTATATACGTTTCATTTGCGCAAGGATGTCAGCTTCAGCGATGGCGAAAAGTTTAATGCCCATACCGCCAAGCTGAACATTGATGCGATCATGGCCAATAAGGAACGCCATACCTGGCTGGAGATGGTACGGCTTCTCGATAAGGTGGAGGCGGTTGACGAGTATACCCTGCGCATGTCGCTGACCAGCTCTTATTATCCGATGTTGACCGAGCTCGCCGTTACCCGTCCGTTCCGGTTCATTTCGCCGAAGTCGATGAAAGACGGTCAGACGAAAAACGGTGTTACCTCGTTTGTCGGTACCGGTCCGTGGGTGCTGTCGGAGCATAAAACCGACCAGTATGCCGTGTTTACCGTCAACCCGAACTATTGGGGTACCAAGCCGAAGCTGAGCAAGGTAACGATGAAGGTTATCCCCGATAACCAGACACGGGTACTGGCGCTGCAGCGCGGCGAAATCGACCTGATCTTCGGCAAAAATATGATTGACGCCGACTCGTTCATCCAGTTGAGCAAAGACAATAAATTTGCCACGATCATGTCGCAGCCGTCGTCGACGCGGATGCTGCTGATGAATACGACCAGCGGCGCACTGAAAGACCTGAAGGTGCGTCAGGCGATGGAGCACGCCGTGAATAAGCAGGGTATTTCTGAAGGTATCTTTAACGGCAGCGAAAGCGTGGCCGATACGCTGCTGGCAAAGACGGTTCCTTACAGTAATCTTGATCTGAAACCTTATGCGTACGATCAGGCGCGGGCTGCCCAGCTTCTGGAGGAGGCCGGCTGGAAGAAGGTTGACGGCCAGCAGTACCGTCAGAAAGACGGCCAGCCGCTGGTAATCAAGGTACATTACAACAGCAACAGCGCGCTGGAAAGAACGATTTCCGAATATATGCAGAGCGGCGTGGCGCCGCTGGGCATCAAGCTGGAGATTACCGGCGAGGAGGAGCAGTCGTACCGCGACCGCCAGAAAGCCGGCAATTTCGATATCATTTTCAACATCTCCTGGGGGACTCCTTACGATCCGCAATCCTCGCTGGCAGGCATGAAGCTGCCGGTTTACGGCGATTATCTGGCGCAGCAGGGCATGAAAGATAAAAAAGCGCTGGATAAGGCGATTACGGATGTGCTGATTTCAACCGACGAAACGAAGCGGCAGGAGCTGTACAAGTATATCCTGACTTCTCTGCATGAGGAAGCGGTGTATATTCCGCTGACCTATGAGCGTAACCGCGCCGTCTATGTAAAAGGGCTGCAGGGAGTCAGCTTTAATCCGTCCCAGTTTGAAATCCCGTTTGAAAAGATGTATTTCGGCAAGTAAGGCGGCTGGCCTTGCCTGACGGGTCGCAAACATCCTCGCCGCTTGTGCAGGCGGGGATGTTTGTGCTTTGCTTTTTCCAGATGTAAAGGAGGCTGCATCAATGCGCAGATACCTGATTGCCCGCTGCCTTGGCGTTATTCCGCTGCTGCTGGCAATTTCCTTTCTCTCGTTCACGCTGATTGCGCTGGTGCCGGCAGACCCGGCGGAAGTGGCGCTGCGGGTCAATGAGATTATTCCGACGCCGGAATCGATTGCCAGCATGCGGGCGGAATTAGGTTTGGACAAACCGTTTTTGATTCGCTATGCTGACTGGCTGGGGCGGGCGGTTCAGCTCGATTTTGGCAAATCCTACATTAACGACCGCTGGGTACTGGATGAAATTGTGCGCTGCCTGCCGGCTACATTGCAGCTGGCGGCGGCGGCGCTGGGGCTGGTTGTGGCGGTCAGCCTGCCTATCGGCATTCTCGGGGCCCTGTTCGCCAACCGGTTATTTGACCGGATCCTGCGGCTGCTGGTATTTGTCGGCACCGCCATGCCGGGTTACTGGGTCGGACTGCTGCTGATCTGGCTGTTCTCAATCAAGCTGAACTGGCTGCCGACCAGCGGCAGCGGCAGCTGGAAGCATCTGCTGCTGCCGGCGGCGGCGCTGTCGTTGACCTATATTTCCACTTATGTACGGCTGATCCGCAGCAATATGCTGGAAAATCTGAAAGAGACCTATGTGCTGTACGGCCGGGTCAGGGGCTTGAGCGAACGTCGCATCCTGCTGGGACATGTGTTGAAAAATTCACTGCAGACCAGCATTACCGCTTTTGGCATGAGCATTCCGCAGCTGCTGGCCGGCACCGTTATTATTGAGAATATTTTTGCCTGGCCGGGCGTTGGCCGTTTGTGTATCTCCGCTATTTTCAACCGCGATTATCCGGTTATCCAGGCCTACATTTTATTAATGGCGGTACTGTTTATTTTCTGTAATCTGGTCGTGGATATAATCCATCAATTTATGGACCCGCGGCTGCGGGAGGAGTGATGGCGTGAATAAGATTTGGCGGCATTTAAAGAAAGATTATGTGGCCATGGCCAGTCTGCTGCTGATTGTGGCGACGCTGCTGGCGGGGCTTTTTGCTCCCTGGCTGGCACCGCACGATCCGAATCAGGTCGACGTTCTGCAAAAGTACGCAGCCGTTTCGGCCGATTATCCGCTGGGGGCGGATCAGTTGGGCCGCTGCATTTATTCCCGGCTGCTGTTTGGCATTCGCACCACAGTATTTCTGTCGCTCTTGACTATGGGGGCGACGATTACGGTCGGCGTGTTTTTCGGGCTGTTGTCAGGCAGCAGCCGCGGCTGGCTGGATGAATTCATCATGCGCGTATGCGATGTGCTGCTGTCATTTCCCAGCCAGGTGATGATTCTGGCGATTGTCGGCATGCTGGGAGTGGGGATCGGCAATGTGATCCTGGCCAATGTCATGGTCAAATGGGCCTGGTATACGCGGATGATCCGCAGTATGGTGATGAAGTACAGCGAAAAGAACTATATTCTGTTTTCACGGGCGACGGGCGGCAGCCGGCGGTTTATGCTGCTTGAGCATCTTCTGCCGAACGCCGCTCCGGAGATTATCATATTGGCGACGCTGGATACCGGCTGGGTGATTCTGAATTTGTCGGCTCTGTCCTTCCTCGGCCTGGGCGTGCAGGCGCCGACGGCGGAATGGGGCGCTATGCTGAGCGAGTCGCAAAAGGTGATGACGATTCATCCGGAGCAGATGCTGGCGCCGGGACTGGCGATCCTGCTGCTGGTAGCGGCGTTTAATTTACTGGGGGACAGCCTGCGCGACGCGCTGGACCCGAAGGAAGAGTGCCGATGAACGCGACTTTGGATGTACGCGATATTACGGTTAGGCTGGCGGGGGCTGAGCGGCCGCCGCTGGTGCAGAACGTCTCCTTCTCGCTGCCGCCGAACAGCTGCCTGGGAATCCTCGGCGAGAGCGGCAGCGGCAAGACCATGTTGTGCCGGGCGTTTCTGGGCCTTTTGGACAGCCGGTTTACGGTAAGCGGTCAGGCTCTGTTTCAGGGGCGGGATTTGCTGCGGGCTGACGCCGGCGAGCTGCGGCGGCTGCGTGGCAGCAAATGCTGCATGATTCTGCAGAATCCGATGACAGCTTTTGATCCGTTATGGCGTATCGGCGCCCAGATGACGGAAACGTTCAGAAGCCATCGTCAGCTGACCGAGCGTCAGGCCGGCGCGCTGGCGCTGGATGTGCTGCGGCGCATGCGGCTGCGGGAGCCGGAGGAAGCGCTGAAAAAGTATCCGCATCAATTGAGCGGCGGTATGCTGCAGCGGGTTATGATCGGTATCGCTCTGGCGCTGGAGCCGGATCTGATTATTGCCGATGAGCCGACGACGGCATTGGACGCGGTAACCCAGTATGAGGTGATGGAGGAATTTGTCCGCATCCGCGAGCGCCTGCAAACGGCAATGATTTTCATCTCGCATGATTTTGGCGTCATCAGCCGTATTGCCGACAGGATTTTGGTAATGAATCAGGGTCAGGTGGAGGAAGAGGGAACAAAAGCGGAGATTTTCTGTCAGGCACAGCAGCCGTATACCCGCTATTTGATTGGAACCCGGGCGGCGCTGATGGCCAAGTACCGCGAAGCGGTTTACGGCGAGTCGGGAAAGGAGCTGATTGCTTGTGCTGTTCAAGCTGAATGATGTCTATAAATCGTTCCGGCAGCGTGGCGGCGGCCTGTTTGCCTCCGGCCGCAAGCAAGTGATCGGCGGCGTGTCGCTTGAACTCGGCCAGGGCGAATGCCTGGGGCTGATCGGTGAAAGCGGCAGCGGCAAAAGCACGTTGGGCCGGATGCTGATTGGCATTGAGCCGCCCGATAAGGGCGAAGTGCTGTTTGAAGGCCGCTCCATTTACAGCGGCGGCGATAAAAGCTGGCGGCGGAAGATCAGCGTGGTCTTTCAGGACTATACCTCTTCCGTCAATCCTCGCTTTCCTGTCGGCAAGATTATTGTAGAGCCGTTGCGGACGCATCGACTGGCAAGCAAAGCCGAGGCCGAGGAGCGAGCCGTCGATCTCTTAGAGCGGGTCGGTCTGCGCGGCGAGCATATGCGACGCTTGCCGCACGAACTGAGCGGCGGCCAGCTGCAGCGGGTCTGCATAGCCCGGGCGGTGGCGGCGCGCCCTTCGTTCATCCTGCTGGATGAGCCGGTCAGCTCGCTGGATGTATCGGTGCAGGTTCAGGTTATGGATCTGCTGGCGCGGCTGAAGGAAGAGCTGAACCTGTCCTATCTGTTTATCAGTCATGACCTGGCGGCTGTTGCTTATCTGTGCGACCGGGCGGTGTTTTTCGCCGAGGGGCAGGTCGTGGAAGACGTACCGCATATGAGCGCCCTGGGACAGGTGCAGGCGGAATACTCCCGCAAGCTGCTGCGGTCGGTCATGGATTTCACTGAATATCTGCCGGCGTGCGGGCCGGTGCAAGTCTGACATTCGTTTGCCTGTTGACCGGAGTGCTGCTGGATGGCAGGATGGTCGACAGGCTTTTTTCCGGCCTGTAGCCGTGCCGGCAGCAGGAGAACGGCCAACAGGCGAGAATAGTAGCGTTATTGTATTCGCGGCGGCTTTAAGCGGCTGGCGTTAGCGCCGGCCGCCGGGACGCCGTAACCGACGGAGGAATGAACCATGCTGGATCAGGCGGTTGAACGGCGGCAGGACGAGCTGATAAAGGCCGTTCAGGAAATGATTGCTTTGCGCAGCGAAGAGGGGCCGCCAGGCGCCGGAGCGCCGTTTGGCGAAGCGGTAGGCCGGGCCCTTGACCGGGCTTTGGCTATCGCCGCCGGCCTGGGATTTAAAACCGTTAATCTTGATGGCTACGCCGGCTATGCCGAGTACGGCAGCGGCGATGACTATATTGCCGTGCTGGGGCATCTTGACGTTGTTCCCGCCGGCGACGGCTGGACCTATCCGCCTTATGGCGGCGAGATTCATGCCGGCAGGCTGTACGGACGCGGCGCAGCCGATGACAAGGGGCCGATCATGGCCGCTTTATACGGTCTGGCCGCTGTTAAAGAACTGGGCTTGCCGCTGTCAAAACGGGTGCGCATCATTTTTGGCACCAATGAGGAAACGGGCTGCCGTGATCTGGATTATTACGCCGCCCGGGAACCGGCGCCGGCCGCCGGGTTTACTCCGGATGCCTGTTTTCCGGTTATTCATGCCGAAAAAGGCAATTGCGAATTTACGCTCACACGCCAGGTGTCGCCTGCGGACGCACCGTTACAGCTGCTGTCGCTCCACAGCGGTGAGCGGGTTAATATTGTGCCGGCACGGGCGGAAGCGGTGCTGCTGGCACGGGAGCCGCAGCGGCTGCTGGCCAAATGTGCCGCATTCCGGGCCGCCGGACGCGGTGATTTAACGGCTGTGCCGGGGGCTGACGGGCAGATGGTGATTAGTGCCTGTGGCAAAGCGGCTCATGCCAGTCTGCCGCAGCAAGGCAGTAACGCGGCGATGCTGCTGGCGGATTTTTTGTCCGGATGCCCGCTGCCGCCCGATCTGGGCGCATTTTTCCGGGCCATCAGCAGGCTTGTCGGCAGGGAAACAGATGGCGGCTCGCTTGGTATCGCCTGCCAGGACGCCGAATCCGGCGGCCTGACGCTAAACGCCGGCCTGCTGCGCTTTGACGGCAACACCGCCTCCCTGACCTGTGACGTACGGTTTCCGGTCAGCTGCAGCGGTGAGCGGCTGCTTGCCGCTGTCCGTCGTGCCGCCGCCGGCAGCGGTCTCGAGCTGGCGGACTGTTCCTGTGGCAAGCCTTTGTACTTTTCGCCCCGGCACCCGCTGGTGGCGACGCTGCAGGCTGTATACGCCGCTGTGACCGGCGACGCCGCTAAACCGCTGGCTATTGGCGGCGGCACCTATGCCAAGCATCTCGCCAATACGGTTGCGTTCGGGCCGCAATTTCCCGGCCAGCCGGATGTCTGCCACCAGGCGGATGAATATATCGCGCTGGACGACTTGCGGCTTTGCGCTAAATTATATGCCCGGGCGATCTACGCGGTGGCGAAATGAATATGATAGAAAGAGAGCGGCGTGTCGCATTAGTCACAGGGGCGGCCCGCGGCATCGGCCGCGCTATTGCCGCCCGCCTGGCGGCTGAGGCCTGCGTGTACCTTGTTGATGTTGATGCGGCGGCTGGGGCCCAAACCGCGGCGGCGCTTGGCGCTGCCGGCGGCGAGGTTCATTTTATCGCCGGCGATGCCGCCGCGGAACAGACCGCTGTCGCAGTCGCCGCCAGGATTGCCGCCGACTGCGGCCGCCTGGACTGGCTGGTGAACAATGCCGGGATATCCAGCTTCAGTCCGTTTGCCGTCAGTACCAGCGCCGAGTTTGATCGCGTGCTGGCCGTAAACCTGCGTTCCGCTTACCTGTTTGCCCGTCATACGCTGCCGCTGCTTAAGCAGGCCGCGCCGGCGGCAATTGTCAATATTGCCTCTACCCGGGCGTTGATGAGCGAATCCGGCAATGAGGCCTATGCCGCGTCTAAGGCCGGTTTACTGGGGCTTACTCACGCTCTGGCTAATTCACTGGGACCGGCGATCCGCGTTAACGCAGTCTGCCCCGGCTGGATTGATGTCAGCGACGGGATGATGACACTGACGCCGGACGACCACGCGCAGCATCCGGCCGGCCGCGTGGGAACCCCTGCCGACATTGCCGGGCTGACCGCCTATCTGCTGTCGCCTGCCGCCGGCTTTATTACCGGGCAAAGCTTTGTCGCCGACGGCGGCATGACCAAAAAAATGATTTACAGTTAAGCCGCGGCTTGCGCGCGGCTGTAATGGGAGAGTCCGATGAGAAACAATTACCGTTCTGAGCGATCGCGTTCAGTCATCAGCCGCACCTTTACCGCCATTGATTTTGAAACTGCCAATCAGGCGAGAAACAGCGCCTGCCAGCTTGGCATTGTTGTTGTCGAGAACGGCGGTATTGTCGACAGCCGTTCCTGGCTGATCAAGCCGCCGACGCCGCTGTTTACCTTTACCTATATTCACGGCATTAGCTATGAACAGGTAAAGGACCAGCCTACCTTTGCCGAGCTATGGCCTGCTATCAGGCCGTATCTGGGCGGACGCCTGCTTGCCGCCCATAATGCCGGCTTTGATATCGGCGTGCTGCAGGCCGTCCTTGGCCACTACCGCTTATCCGCGCCGCCGTTCCGGGTGCTTGACTCTTTGACCGTCGCCCGCAGAACCTGGCCGCATTTGCCGAATCACCGGCTGAATACGGTAGCCGGACATCTGAATTTTCCGTTTGTGCATCATGACGCCGCCGCCGATGCCCGCGCCTGCGCCGAGATCCTGCTGCGGGCGGCGGGGGAGACCGCTGCCGCCGATACGCCCGGGCCGCAGCTGTTTGAGTAGTAGGGAAACGACTTCAGCCGGCCAGTCTGGCCGGCTGATTTTGTAACCGTCAGGCCATTCAGAAAGACCCAGAACTAGGCGCCCTCGTGAGCCCGGCTGCGACGCGTACGGAAGGAACGCCAGCAATGGGATCTCCGTGCCTTTATGGACAAGGCGGACAATCACCCTGCGCTGCCTTCCCGTCCGGCCAATTTCGCGGAAAAGCAAGAGCTGTTCATTTTCGCGGCGGGATATGTGATAAAGTGGGTAGTGTCGGCGGTAAGCCGGCACTACTCTTTAGGTAAAGGCAGGGAGGGCATGGAATGAACAGACGTGTGGTTATAACCGGCATGGGAGCGGTAACGTCGCTGGGGATAGGGGCGGAAAGCCTCTGGCAGGCCGTAAAAAACGGGCAGTCGGGCATTGGCCGCATTGAGAGCATTGATATTTCAGATTTGCCGACCCAGGTGGCTGCTGAGATCCGTGACTTTGACCCCAGCCGGTTTATTGACAAAAAAGAACTGAAGCGTATGGATAAATTTTCTCAATATGCGCTGGCGGCGTCGGCGCTGGCGCTGGAAACGGCGGCGCTGCAGCCGGAGGCGGCCGCGCCGGAACGCTGCGGCGTTATCATCGGCTCCGGAATCGGCGGCTTGGAAACGCTGGAAAAGCAGCATGAGACGCTGCTGTCAAAAGGTGCTGGCCGCATCAGTCCGTTTATGATACCGATGATGCTGCCGAATATGGCGGCGGGATTGGTGGCGATTAAATATGGCTTCAAAGGATTTTCGCTCTGCACCGTATCAGCCTGCGCCACTTCGGCAAATGCTATAGGTGACGCCTTCCGGCTGATTCAGCGCGGCAGCGCGGACGTGATGCTGGCAGGCGGCGCCGAGGCGCCGCTGACCAGACTGGCAATGGCCGGCTTCTGCGCAATGAAAGCGATGACGACAAATCCCGATAGCAGCATGGCCAGCCGCCCGTTCGACGCCGGCCGCGACGGCTTCGTCCTCGGCGAAGGAGCGGGCGTGCTGGTGCTTGAGGAACGGGAGCAGGCACTGCGGCGGGGGGCGCCGGTTATTGCCGAAATTGCCGGTTACGGCTGCAGCAATGACGCCTATCATATCACCGCTGTGCCGGCAGACGGCGAGGGAGCGGCAGAATGCATGCGGCAGGCGCTTCTGGATGCGGATATACCTGCCGCTGCTGTTGATTATATTAATGCGCACGGTACCTCGACACCGCTTAATGATAAAACAGAAACCGCCGCGATCAAAGCCGTATTCGGCCGGCACGCCGCCAGCCTGCCGGTCAGCTCGACAAAGTCAATGACCGGCCACCTGCTGGGAGCCGCGGGGGCGATTGAGGCGATTATTACCGCCTGCGCGCTGCGCGACAGCTTCCTGCCGCCCACGATCAATTACCGGCAGCCGGACCCGGAATGCGACCTTGATTATATCCCCAATCAGGGCAGAACGGCCGCGGTGCGGTACGCGCTGACCAATTCCTTCGGATTCGGCGGCCACAACGCGTCACTGGTGTTGAAAGCGGCTCCAGCGGGAACCGGCCTCTTGCTGTCATAAAGGGGTACGACATGATCGACATTAAGGAAACTCTTGCCGAATGCGTCAATTTTGCCGAAGCTAATTTAGACCGAAAAATCACCCTTGATGATGTGGCCTGGCACTGCGGCGTGTCCAAATATCATTTGCACCGCTTATTCAAGTCGCTGACCGGTGAGACACTGATGGAGTATGTCCAGGCCCGCAAGCTTTCCGCCAGTATCGACGATTTGATTCGCAGCAATATGCGGGTGCTTGATATTGCCCTCAACTACGGCTTTGACTATGAGCAGTCATATATCCGGGCCTTCCGCAAACGGTTTGGCTGTACGCCGCAGAAAGTGCGCTCAGAGCAGATTGCGCTCAAGCTTACGGAAAAGATTAATCTGAATGACATATATGCGGTTGCCAATTCGGCTGTCTATAAACCCCAGTTTGTCTTCCGGCAAAAGATGTTTCTGGTCGGTATCCCACATAAGATTATGAGCAAGTCAGGCGACAAAACCGCCAATCGCTATGGCCGCGAGTTCTTTTATCAGCATCGCCAGCGTATTCCGAACGCGGTTGCTCCCGCTATTTATTACGGCTATACCGAATGGAGCGGCAACGGCTTTATCTCCTATATGCCGTCGCAGCAGGTCAGGGACTTATCCAGCATTCCCGCAGGGATGCAGGGGGTGGTCATTCCCGCTCACAAATATGTGGTGTTCCGGTTTGTTGGTCTGTTCAGTCCGGATGAGATCAATGGCCGGCAGGTGGGACGGCTGCTGGTGCACATGTATTCAAAATGGATTTTCGATTCCGGCTTTCGCTTTGCTGATACGTTCCGTTTTGAATATATCGATTCAGCGATCGCCAGAGACAATTATTGCGAGCTTGATATCTACCAGCCTGTTATCAGCGGCTGATGCGATAACAGTCCGGCGCAGAAGCGCCGCATTCCGTTGCCTTTCTGTGGCTCTGGAATGACGGGTAGAAACGAGCGGCATCTTCCCTGTCTATGCACTCCGAGGCCGGTTTCGTCCGGCCTCACCCTACGGCAGCACGCGAATGGAAGCGCCGTCTGCCAGTTCTTCTATAGAGCTGGTAATGACCAGGCTCTGCGATGGCAGCGGCAGGTTTATTTCCAGGAAATCACCGCTGCTTTCGCCGGGTTCCACTGGCTGCAAAGCCGCTTTGCCGTTGACTGCCAGATAAATGAAAGCTCGGCCCTGTTCGTTCCGGAACACAGCCATGCTGGGAACGGCTGCGACTACGGCGGTCTGCCCGGTTTCGAACTTGGCTGTAACCGGCATGCCGGCCTTAAGCCCGGCCGGCAGCTGCCCCGCCAGTTTGACATAGGCAAGAAACTGCGGCGGCTGATTCGCTGCTGCCGGCTGCGGCTCAAGCTTGTAGACCTGGCCGGTCAACGGCTGCGCGGCGGCGGTTAGCGCTGCCGACGCGCCTAAATGCACCAGATACAAGTCGTTTTGGCTAAGCTCAATCCGTGCTTCAAGGTCCTGGGCGCTGCCCAGTGTCAGCAGCTGTTGGCCTGTCTGAACAGTGTCGCCGGCTGAGACCGTCAGGGCGCGGACAATGCCGCCCGCCGACGCGGTGACTGTGACAGAGCCGCCGTTTTGAACAGGGGTGCCTGCTTCGCCGTCAGCCGCGTTCAGCCGTTCCCTGGCCGCTGCCAGCCGGGCTGCCGCCTGCTCCTGCTGCTGGCGGGAAATGCCGCCGATTTCATACAGCTTCTGAAACCGGTTGAACTCGCTTAGCGCCTTTTCATAGTCGGCCTGACGGGTTCCGGCTGCCCCCGCCGGTGCCGGTCCGCCTGAGACCGCCTGCAGTGTCAGCAGCGGCTGTCCGGCCTTAACCGCTTGGCCTTCACTGACGTGCAGCTTGCTGATGCGGCCGCCGGCATCAGCGGTGACCGCTATTACCGCTGCGCTGGCAACAGATCCATTCCGGCTGATAGTCAGCGGCAGGCTGATCAGGCTTACCGGCTGTGCGGCGACGCTGACCGGTAAGCCGCGCTGCGGTTGAATATAGCGGCCGACGCCAACTGCCAGCCCGGCCGCTATAAGTAAAATCACGATAACCAGAGGTATACGCTGCCGCGGCAGACTTATCTTCATATCAATCAGCTCCATTGCTTGGTAAGCGATGCTTAATTCACGTACCGCTTGCCTTATGAGCGCAGCTTTCCTAGTTAATTACGCCTTATTATCTTCTCACTTTTTAAATTCAGCGTCAAGGCGGGTCTGGTATGGATATCGATACTGGAAACCCGGCTGCGAACGGTGTCGAAGCGAGACGGAAAGAATGACCGAACAGGGCAAGCGCTTACAAAAAAGCAAGTATGAAAGACGATTCCCCAGAGACAGGCAAAGCAGCGAAAGAACGATTCCACGGAGGACACAGAGGATACACGGAGGGAGAACGAGAATTTTCAATCAATCAATTCCCAGACCTCTGTGTCCTCTGCGACCCTCGGTGTCCTCTGTGGAAACGGTTTCCTATCCCCGCCATTTGTCAATCCAGACGATTTCAAGGCGGGTACAGAGGGAGGACGGGGCCTGGATTTTTGCGTTCCTTACTTCCGTAAGTGATTGTCCTGATGGTCGAAAAGATTTTTTTGCGGCGGAAGCGGCCGCTTGTTATAATAAAAAGATGAGACCCCATTCACAGGAGGAGACAAAAATGCGGATTGCAGGTAACCTGTGCGGCATTCCTGTCAGGCGCTTGCTGCCGCTGTTCTGTTTATTGCTGATTCTGGCGGGCAGCTTTGCCGGTCATTACCGGGAACTTAATGCCAACAGCCCTGCTGTCGCTCCTGCGACTGCTGCTGCGGCCGTTGCGTCGCGCCTGCAGCTGCAGGCAGTGGAAGCGCAGGCGGCAAGCGCCGATAAGCTGGCTTCGCAGCCGTCAATCTGGCCGGCTGCCGGAGTGGTCAGCGCCAGGTTTGGCTGGCGGCAGTCACCCTGGGGCGATGGCCGGGAATTACATCAGGGAATTGATATTGCCGTTGAAGCCGGTACGCCTGTTGTTGCCGCCGCTGACGGACAAGTCGCTCAAAGCGGCTGGGGCGACGGCTACGGCAATGTTGTTCAACTTAATCATGGCAATGGCATTGTTACCGTTTATGGTCACAACTCCAGTCTGCTGGTACCGGCGGGACAGGCGGTAAAGAAAGGGCAGGTTATTGCCCTGGCGGGGAGCAGCGGCAGAAGTACGGGACCGCATGTCCATTATGAAGTGCGGATCAATGGCACCGCCGTTGATCCGCTGCGGTTTTTGGCTTTAGAATAATTTTTACAGACCGGACAAGCCAGCTAATCACTGATGAAGGCCGCGGCGCAGGCTGACGGATTTTTTTCGCATGGCTGCGTCAGCAAGCCCCTGAAAGAGCGCTGCTATTTCAGGGGCTTGCTTTTTGTCGGTCAAAAAAAATTCTCGTCAGCTTGACGGGTTCATTTAAGCGGCTTACCTAAGTTGGCCTCTTAAATGAGTCTTGGGTTAAAAGCAATAACAGAAAATGATAATCAATTTCAACTATTTCGAAGATGGCTGCAGCTATTGACGTAGGCGGCAGCCTAGCATAGAATAAGCTTACAGGAACCGCTTGTAATTAATAATGATAATTTTTATCAGATGCAGCTTCAACTGGTCACTATCCGGGACTGTATCGCTTTGCCCGCCGACCGTCTGGAACTGCGCTTTCCGGCGGTTTTCTGTTTATCAGAACGGCTCTGCCGAAGGAGGGTTTTAAATGCAAACAGCTAAAGCGTGGCAAGGGTTTACGCAGGGATCGTGGCAGACAGGTATAGATGTACGCGATTTCATCCAAAACAACTATACCCCTTACGAGGGGAATGCCGGTTTTCTGGCTCCGGCGACGTTCCGCACCAAAAGGCTATGGGAAGAGTGCCTGAAGCTGCTGGCAGACGAGCAAAAAAACGGCGGGGTACTTGATGTCGATACCAGCGTCGTCTCCACGATCACTTCGCATCAACCCGGTTATATTGCCCGCGATCTGGAAGCGATTGTCGGCCTGCAGACCGACGCGCCGCTCAAACGCAGTGTCATTGTCAACGGCGGTATCCGCATGGCCGAACAGGCTTGCGAAGCGTACGGCTATAAGCTGGATCCGCAAATCAGCGAAATTTATCATCAGCACGCAACCACTCATAACACTGCCGTTTTTAAGGCCTATACCGACGAGATGAAACAAGTCCGCCGCCTGGGGATTATTACCGGTCTGCCTGACGCCTATGGCCGCGGCCGCATTATCGGCGACTACCGGCGGGTGGCTTTGTACGGAACGCAGCGGCTGATTGAGGCGAAGCAGCAGGATCTGCAGGAAATGTCCGGCCAGCCGATGACGGAAGAACTGATCCGCCGCCGCGAGGAAATCGCCCTGCAGATTCAGTCGCTGCAGGAACTCGGCAAGATGGCGGAAATGTATGGTTTTGATATCTCCCGGCCGGCTCAAACCGCGTCTGAGGCGGTGCAATGGGTCTATTTCGGCTACCTGGGAGCGATCAAAGAGCAGAACGGCGCGGCGATGTCACTGGGGCGCGTATCGACTTTCCTCGATATCTACATTGAGCGCGATCTCAAGAATGGCGTTATCAATGAAGCGGAAGCGCAGGAACTGATGGATCACTTTATTGTCAAGCTGCGGCTGGCCCGTCATTTGCGGACACCGGACTATAATGAACTGTTCGCCGGCGATCCCCTGTGGGTAACGGAAGCCATTGGCGGCATGGGCCTTGACGGGCGCACCCTGGTTACGAAATCTTCATATCGTGTACTGCATACATTATACAATCTGGGACCGGCACCGGAGCCGAACATGACAGTGCTTTGGTCGCAGCAGCTGCCGCAAGGCTTTAAAGATTTCTGCGCCCAGGTTTCCATTGACACCAGCGCGATCCAATACGAGAGCGACGATATTATGCGTCCCGCTTATGGTGATGATTACGGCATCGCCTGCTGCGTTTCCGCCATGCAAATTGGCAAGCAGATGCAGTTTTTCGGCGCTCGCGCCAACCTTGGCAAGGCGCTGCTGATGGCCATTAACGGCGGCCGCGATGAAATCAGCGGCGAGCGTGTCGGACCTGAACTGCCGATGCTCGAAGGCGATTACCTGGATTATGATACAGTTCGCCGGCAATACTCCATAGTGCTGGACTGGCTGGCCGGACTGTATGTAAATACGATGAATGTCATTCACTACATGCATGACAAGTATGCTTACGAGCGGCTGCAAATGTCGCTGCATGATTCGCAGGTGGGCCGGCTGATGGCGTTTGGCGTCGCCGGACTGTCCGTAGTCGCCGATTCGCTGAGCGCGATTAAATTCGGTCAGGTCAAGGTAGTCCGCGATGAGCGCGGCATTGCCGTTGGCTTTGAAAGCAACAGCGACTTCCCGCTGTACGGCAACAATGACGACCGGGTGGATGCCCTGGCCGTGGAGGTCTGCAACGAATTCAGCAGCAACCTGCGCCGTCATCCCGCCTATCGCCAGGCGGAGCATACCCTGTCAATTCTGACCATCACCTCCAATGTCATGTATGGCAAGAAAACCGGCTCGACGCCTGACGGCAGAAAAAAAGGCGAAGCCTATGCCCCCGGCGCCAACCCGATGCATGGCCGCGACCAGCGCGGCGCTCTCGCCGCCGTCTCCTCTGTCTCCAAACTTTCCTACGAAGATTGCCGTGACGGCATTTCCTACACCTTCTCGGCAGTACCGGCATCGCTTGGCAAGCTTAGGGAGGCGCAGGTGAAAAATCTGGTCGCTGTTCTCGACGGCTATGCAGCCAAGGGCGGCCACCATATCAATGTCAATGTGCTTGATCGCAGCCTGCTCGAAGACGCCATGGCGCATCCGGAGCAATATCCGCAGCTGACCATCCGGGTATCGGGCTACGCGGTTAACTTCGTTAAATTATCGCCGCAGCATCAACGCGAGGTCATTCAGCGCACCTTCTATAACACACTGTAAAGGGTGAGTCCCATCCGCGCCTATTATCATTCAGTCGAAACGTTCGGCACGGTTGACGGCCCCGGCATCCGCTATGTGCTGTTTCTGTCAGGTTGTTCGATGGGCTGCGCCTTTTGCCACAATCCCGACACCTGGCAGCAGGGCGAGAAACAGATCAGCGTCGATGAAGTTCTGGCCGATATGGAGCGCTACCGCCCGTTCTACGAAAACTCCGGCGGCGGCTTGACGGTATCGGGCGGCGAACCGCTGCAGCAGGCCGCGTTTGTCGCCGCCCTGTTTGCCGCCGCCCGGCAGGCGGGCTTCTCCACCGTGCTGGACACATCCGGCTGCGGCACGCGCCAGGATTGGGACGCGGTGCTGCCGGTCAGCGACATTGTTCAGTTTTCGCTAAAGGCGATGCGGCCGGAAACGCACCGCCGGCTGACACGGGCTGACGCGGCGTCGCTCCGGCGGAACCTCTCCTATGCGGCGGCACACCCGGTTAGGTTGATCATCCGTTTTGTCATCATTCCCGGCCTGACCGACAGTGAGGCGGAAATTAACGAACTGGCCGCGCTGGTGGCAGACCTGCCGGCAGAGACCAGTGTCGAATTTCTACCCTACCACGCGATGGGCCGGGAGAAGTGGCGGCAGCTCGGCCTTGCCTATGAACTGGAAGGTGTGCCCGAAGCCGGCGCCGCCGATATGGAACGGGTCAAAGCCTACTGGCAGGCGGCGCGGCGGCCGCTAACGGTTCAGACCGTCAGCGGCGACGATGAAGATACGTAGTTATTAGCTAGAACAAGGGTACCGCAAACTGTTGGCAAAAGCAGTTTGCGGTACCCTTGTTTTTTACTGTAAAAAAGACAATCAAGTCTGCCTGTCTATCCCTGCGGCAGCATTTCTGCAATGTACAAGGTGAGCAGGTCGGGAAAACGTATCCTGAGCCTTGGCGGTGTTGAGCACAGAAACTGGGATAAAAGTCCTGGTTACAAACAAAGCAAAAGTCTGGTAGACTTTAGTTTAGAACATAAAGGAAAAATAAACCTAATTCGACAAAATATTACATAGAAAGACAAAATATTGTATTGTAATTGTAAAAGGAGTTATTGCATTGGTCCTTTCACTCAAGAATACACCTTCACCCGCATTGCTGCCATCGCCCTGTGGCCGGCTGCGCCGCCTAACGGCGTCGATGATCTGCAGCGCCTCGCCAACCAGGAAAAACAGAACTGCCGAGTTCGCCAGGAAGCCCCGCAACGGCAGCAGCGCCGCCGGCAGCCGGATGGATTCCTCCAGCCCAAACGCAACACCTCCTTTATCCCTCTGCCGGCGGAAGCCGCTAGTTTTCCTGCGAAAGTGTAATGAAGGGAGAAGGCCATGACCAACCAACCGAAGCGTTGGCAGTTACGCGCTGTCGTGTTCGTACTCCTGCTTAGCTTTTTGTTACCGGCACTGGCTGTGGCCGCGACGGGAGACATTGACGAACAACAGCGCCGCGCCCAAGCGGAAGCTGACCGGGAAGAACAGCGGATGCGGGCCCGGCAGGAATCAGAAGAGCGCCGTCGCCGCCAACAGCAGCCTCGGGTCGTGCTCGATGAACAGCCTTACGAACGCGGCGATACCACACTGCCGGTAGAGACAAACAGTTTTCACATCGATAAAATCCGTCTGACCGGCCCGGATGCCCGGCACTTTGCCTGGCTGGAGCCACAGATAGAACCCTATGAGGGACGGCGCATTGGCCTGGAGGGAATTGCCCTCATTGCTAAACGCCTGACGAATTCCCTTGTTAAACGCGGCTACATTACCACACGAGTACAAATACCGGCGCAAAACATCAGCGGCGGCGAAGTCCGTCTGGAAATTGTCGCTGGCCGGATTGGCCGGTTTGTATACAGCGAACAAAGTGCCGTTGTTCCTTGGCAGAACACATTTCCCACCCGGCCGGGCGCTATTCTCAATTTGCGCTTGCTTGAACAGGGTCTGGAACAACTAAAACGGCTGTCTTCTCAGGATGCAGACATGCAAATTGTTCCTTCGGAAGCCGTCGGATACAGTGATATTGTACTGACCATCAGGCAGGGAGCGCGTCAAAACATCAGTTGGTCGATCGACGATACTGGTACGAAAGCGACGGGAATGATACAGCAAAGCGTTACCTACTCCATTGACAACCTGGCCAATGCCAGCGATCTATTTCATATCAGCTTCAATAAAGATCTTGAGCACAAAGGCGATCAGCGGGGCAGTCGCGTCAACAGCATCTATTACAGCATTCCCTGGCAAAAAAGTACCATAACCATCAGCGCCAACCGTTCGCACTACCTGCAGACCATCGTGCCGTCCGGTTTTGACCCTTATCAAACTACAGGCAATAGTAACAGTCTCGATATCCGGGTCAGCCAGCTGCTGCACCGTGACCACAACAGTAAAACAAACTTGGAATATGGCATCATCAAAAGACATAGCCGCAGCTATATTAATGATGCGGAAATTATTGTCCAGCGCAAAAATACCACCGCTTCCCAACTGGCGCTGACACACCGTCACTATGAACAAAACGGCATCTGGGATTTTAAGCTGACGCAGCGGCAGGGGCGGCCCTGGTTCAACGCGCAGGCCGATGTGAAGGGGCAGGACATGCCGACTAGCCGTTACAAAATGTGGCTGGTGGATATTCAGTACCAATCGGCGGCTTTCGATAAACGCGGCACAAGCTATCGCGGCGCTATTCACGGCCAATATACTGATGACCTGGTATACGCCAGTGAATATCTCGGCATTGGCAGCCGCTACACCGTGCGGGGCTTTGATGGTGAAAACACGCTGTCGGCTGAGCGGGGATGGTACTGGCGGAATGAGCTGGTCCTTCCCCGGCCCAATGCGGCGATGGAAATCTATTGGGCCTTGGACGCCGGTTCCGTATACGGACCGGCAACCGAATACCTCAGCGGCCGCTTTTTAGCTGGGACAGCCCTGGGTATCCGGGGCGGCCGAAAGCTTCAGTATGATCTGTTTATTGGCAGACCGCTGGCAGCACCAAAATACTACCAGCAAAAGTCCACAGTCGGGTTTCATTTGATCTACCCGTACCGGTATTAACATACAGCCAGCCACAGGAAGGGAGAGGAAGCAATGACCCCGCGCAAATGGATTGCCTGGACCTTGATTGTTATGATGAACCTGCAAACGGCGGCCGCAGCCCAAAGCGTAGCCGCAGACCCCAACGCAGCCGCGGCCAACCGTCCGGTGGTGGACGCAGCCGCTAATGGAACTCCGGTCGTTAACATTACGACTCCGACAGCCCGAGGCGTGTCGCGAAACCAATATCAAGGGTTCAATATTGATGCCAAAGGGCTTATTCTCAATAATTCTCATAAAATGACGCAGACTGAACTGGCGGGGTATATTGCCGCAAATCCCTACATGGCACATGGGACAGCCTCGATCATTCTCAACGAAGTTACAGGCAGCCGCCAAAGCCATTTGGCCGGCTACCTGGAAGTTGCCGGCAGCAAGGCGCAGGTCGTCATTGCCAACCCCAACGGCCTGGTCGTGGATGGTCTGGGATTTATCAACACGTCCCGGGCAGTTCTCACCACAGGCATCCCCGTCATAAGCGGCGGTGATTTGACCGGGTACCGGGTAACCGGCGGTAATACTGTTGTTGAAGGGCTGGGTATGGATGCCAGCCGGGTAGACAGCGTGGATATCCTGACGCGGGCCGCCCAAGTAAACGCCGGCATCTGGGCCAACCAGCTCAATGTGAAGCTGGGGACCAACGAACTGAACGCGGCCGGCGACGTGGTCAGCGTCCTCAACAGCCAGCCAGATGCGGGCTTGGCCCTTGATGTCGCGAGCATCGGCGGCATGTATGCCAATAAGATTCTCCTGGTCGGCACGGAAAAAGGCATGGGTATAAACAGCCAGGGCCAGCTCATTGCTCAAACCAACCTTAGCCTGACCATGGACGGCGACATTATACTCAGTGGTCAGACCCAGGCAGCGGAAGCGATTGGACTAACCGGCAGAGGGCTTGCTAATAGCGGTACCCTGTATAGTGAAAACGCTGTCACCGTAACCGCGAATACCAGCTTGAATAACAGCGGCCTGATCGCGGCCGGCAGCCAGATGAAGCTGGCTGCGGCCGATGCGGTTAACAGCGGCACGCTGGTCAGCGGTATTCAGGCAGACGGAACCCTGGGCACTGACGGCAGCCTGCTCCTGACCGTATCAGGCAATGCTGATTTAAGCGGCCGGATACTGGCCGCTGGCAGCCTCAGCCTGAACGCAGGCGAGACAGCGTCATTTACCCAAGCAACGACCTATGCCGGCAAACAAGCCGTCATTCAGGCTGGTCATGCAATAAACCATACCGGCTCGCAGCTTAGCAGCAAAAATTTGACGCTGACAGCCGCGCAAGGGATCAGCAATCAAGCGGGTCAAATTCAAGCCGAGCGGCTGAACCTAACCGGCAGCCGCCTCAATAATAACGGCGGCTCCCTGATTCAGACAGGGACGGATGACCTGGCGCTGAACGTCGTCAGTATCAGCAATCAACAGGGGTATTTGGCGGCCAATAGCGGTAACTTGACCGTAACTGCCGACACCCTCGACAACCAGACCGGCCACATCCAGCATGCCGGCAGCGGCAGCCTGAGCATTAGCGTCGCTGACCGCCTTGCCAATGCAAGCGGGCTGATCGAAAGCCGTGGCGACCTGGCGATCGACAGCAGCCGGCTTGACAATCAAGCCGGCCAAATCAGCAGCAGCGGCAGCATGGCATTGTCAACCGCTGCCCTCGCAAGCAGCGGACAGATCCTTGCCGATGGTCGGCTTACCTTAACCACTGACAGTCTTGAAAACAGCGGTACTATTTACAGCCGTGACGCTGCCGACATCACTGCCCGGGAGATGGTGCGGCACAGCGGTACGCTGGGATCAGGCAGTGACTTGACGATCAGCACCGGCCGTTTCAAATCCATGGGCGTACTGGCCTCCGGCCTCAACACCAATGGCAGCCTGGGCGAGAGCGGCGATTTGACGCTGACCGTGACCGACCGGCTGCAGCAAAGCAGCCAGACCCTGGCAGCAGGCAGTCTTAGTGCAACCGCGGGGGACATCGACCTCACCGGCAGCACCACTTATGCAACCGGTGACGCGGCCATCCAAACGTCTGGCAGCCTGATCCATACGGATGGAACGCTGGCAGCCGGGCAAGTAACGATGACCGCTGGTCAGGATATCATCAATGACCGGGGCCGGCTCCAGGCCGGTGAATTGCAGGTAACAGCTAATGAGCTGAGTAACCAGGGCGGCCTGATCGTCCAAACCGGCAGCAATGGTTTGCAGCTGACGATGGGCGGCCGGCTTTTCAACCAGTCCGGCAGCATTGGCGCGGCCGGTGAAACCCTCAAAATTCAGGCGGCGGAACTTAGCAACCAGTCCGGCCGGATCGAGCATGCGGGTCAAGGCCAGGCAACTGTTGCGGTAGCCGGAGCGATAACCAATGAACGGGGCGCGCTGATTACCAATGGCCAGTTGCAGCTAAGCGGACAGCATCTAGAGAATAGCGACGGCCAGATCAGCGGTCAAAAACCGGTTGAATTAACCATTGGACAAAGTCTGATCAACAGCGGCCGGATCAATAGCGGCAGTGATCTGCACATCCGCGCCGCCGACCTTGTCAATAGCGGCCAGATGTACAGCGCAGGCAGCGGCAGGGTAACGGCAAGCAATCAGCTGACGAATAGCGGCGACATCCTTAGCGGTTTTGCCCTTGAGCTTGCTGCCCGCCGTTTAGCAACAAACGGCACTATTGCCGCCGGCGTTCAGGTCGACGGCAGCCTGGGCCAAGGCAGTCTGACCATGGAGGTGGACGAGCGAGCTAGGCTGAACGGCCAGACGGTGGCCGGCGGCACGATGGAAATTATAGCTGATAGCATTAGCCTTGATAACGGCAACCTCTACAGCGGTCAGGATCTCAACCTGAGCGCTGCGGACCGTGTCAGCAGCGAACAGGGCAGTATCGCTGCGCTGGGCAGTCTGACCCTGACAGTCGGCAATCAGCTACTCAACCGGGATGGCCAAATTCAGGCGGGGCAAATCAACTTAAGTACCGCTTCTCTGGACAACGCGAATGGGGCCATCACGCACACCGGAACTGACGCGATGGAACTGCGCGTCAGCGGCGACCTGATCAACCGGGGTGGCAGCATTGGCGCCAATGCCAAAAAACTAAGCATCAGCGTTGGTAGCCTGGACAACACGGCCGGTCAGATTGCTCACACGGGTACCGTTCTTGACCTAACGGTCAGCCGGGATATCACCAACCGGGAGGGCAGCCTGGCCACAGCCGGGAAGCTGGCTCTCGGCGGACGGAACCTTGACAATAGCGACGGGCTGATCCAGGCGGGCGGCAATCTGACTGCCAGCCTAGGCAGCAGCCTGGTGAGCAGCGGGTCACTGCAGGCCGGCGAGCAGTTGAATGTCAGTGCTCAAACCGTAACCAACAGCGGCACGATCTACAGTGGCGGCGCAGCCAGTTTCACAGTAGACAGCCTGAACAATAGCGGGACTTTGGCCAGTGGCGCTGACATCGGCATCCAGGCCGACACGGTGACGACGAGCGGCATCCTGGCCGCAGGCCTGAGTGCGGACGGTCAACTGGGGGATCAGGGCAATCTTCGCCTTACGGCCGATGCCCTGACCGGCAGCGGCCGGCAAGCTGCGGCCGGCAGCATCACGCTCCAAGCGGCCGACATTACCCTCAGCCAGGGAATCACCCAGGCAGGTCAGGATATGAGCATCACCGGCACTAGCGTCCATCAGAAAGAAAATATGCTGCAGGCCGGCCGGCAGCTGACACTTAACGTTGGAGACAGCCTTATTAACGAGAATAGCCAAATGCTGGCAGCGGATGCCTTGGTCATAACCGCCGGCAGCCTGGCTAACAGCGGCACCATCTATAGCAACAAAGACATAACGGTGACTGCTCAAGGCGCTTTACAGCATAGCGGCACGCTGGGGGCTGGCGCCAACGTAATGATTAACGCCGACAGCCTCGAGTCCACGGGCGTACTGGCCGCTGGTCTCAAGCCGGACGGCACGCTGGGGGGAAGCGGCGATTTGACGCTAACTGTGATCAACCAGCTGCGGCAAAGCGGCCAAACCCTAGCCGCTGCCAATCTTAGCCTGCGCGCGGACCGGATTGATCTGACAAATGGCATCACCTATGCCGGAACGGACGCGTTCATCCAGGCCGACGGCGGTCTCCTGCATACAGACGCAATCATGGAAGTCAAACAGGCCTTGCAGTTGACAGCCGGTCAGACGTTTGACAACAGCCGGGGCCAAATTCAGGCGGGAGAAATCACAGTCACGGCCGGCAGTCTGGGCAA
Source organism: uncultured Pelosinus sp. (assembly GCA_900542835.1). Classification (GTDB taxonomy): domain Bacteria; phylum Bacillota; class Negativicutes; order Sporomusales; family Acetonemataceae; genus Anaerosporomusa. The sequence goes on from UQPB01000027.1 coordinate 30,644, forward strand.
CGACGGCGGCATCCTGAACCAGATTGGCGAGGGCGATCTGCGGGTAAGCGTCAGTGACACGCTGGACAACCGGTCCGGCGCGATTGGCGGGACCGGAACCACCCTGACGCTTGAAGCCGGCAGCATCGATAACCGCAGTGGCCGTATCGAACACGCCGGCAGCGGCCAAACCGCACTAGTAAGTACCGGCGCCATCGACAATACCCGTGGAGCTATTTTAACAAATGGCGCTCTTGCATTAAGCAGCCAGAGCCTGATGAACAGCGACGGCCAGATCGGCGGTCAAACCGGCGTCAGCCTCACGATCAGCCAAGCCTTGACTAACAGCGGCCAGATCAATAGCGGCAGCGAGTTAATCATTAGCGCCGCCGATCTGGTAAACAGCGGCCAACTGTACAGCCTGGACAGCGGCCGCGTAACGGCCGGCAACCGGCTGACGAATAGCGGCGGCATCCTCAGCGGCTCTGATCTTGAGATTGCTGCCCATCGCCTAGCGACGAGCGGCACTATTGGCGCCGGCGTCTTGGCTGACGGCAGCCTGGGCCAGGGAAATATGACCATCACGGTCGACGACAGCGCCGGACTGAACGGCCAGACCGTGGCCGGCGGCACCATGGAAATCATAGCCGATACCATTAGCCTCGATAACGGCAGCCTCTACAGCGGTCGGGATCTCAACCTGAGCGCTGCGGACCGTGTCAGTAACGACCGGGGCAGCATCACTGCGGCGGGCAGCCTGATCATGACAGCCGGCAGCGAGGTATTCAACCGGGACGGCCAAATCCAGGCCGGACAGATTAAGCTAAGCGCCAGCGCTCTTGACAACACGGATGGGATCATTACCCACACAGGCAGCGGCAATATGGAATTGCGCGTCAGCGGTGACCTGATCAACCAAGGTGGCAGCATTGGCGCCAATGCCCGCAATCTGAGCATCAGCGCCGGCAGGCTCGACAACACAAGCGGTGAGCTTGCCCACGCGGGCAGCAGTCTTGACCTAACGGCCAGCCAGGATATCATCAATCAAAACGGCAGCTTGGCCACAGCCGGCATGCTGGTGATCGGCGGACGAAACCTGGACAATACCGCCGGAATGATTCAGGCCGGCGGCGACCTGACGGCCGGTCTGAGCGGCATCCTGGTGAACAGCGGCAGCCTGCAGGCCGATGGCAAGCTGGCCGTTAACGCCCAAACCCTGACCAATAGCGGTACAGTCTACAGTGGCAACGCGGCCAGCTTCACGCTGGACAAGCTGAACAACAGCGGTATTCTGACTGGCGGTGCGGATGTCACCCTCCAAACCACTAATCTGACGAATAGCGGCATCCTGGCCGCAGGCTTGGGTACGGACGGCAAGTTTGGCAGCGGCAGCCAGGGTGATCTGAACGTGACCGCCGGCGGCGCTATTTTGGCCAGCGGCCAGCAGGCAGCAGCCGGCCATATCACGCTGCAGGCAACAGATATTGATCTGACGGACAGCCTGACCAGCGCCGGTCAAACCCTCACGGCTACAGCCACCGGCGGCGATATTATTCATCAAAACGCCGTTATGCAGGCTGGCGGAGCGCTGCGTCTGACCGCCGGCGGCAGCATTGACAATACCGACGGCCGAATCCAGGCCGCCAGTATTAATCTGGCGGCGACAGACCTAATCAACCACGCCGGCAGCTTGATCCAGACCGGCGATCAGCCACTGGCCATCACGCTCAGCGGCGCATTTGACAATACCGACGGCTATTTGGGTGCCAAGGCCCTGACTGCGGAAATCCGCGCCGGCAGCCTGGACAATCAAGGCGGACGCATTGAGCATAGAGGCAGCCTTGATCTGAGCACACCGGGAAAAATACTGAATAAGAATGGCAGTATCCTGACCAGCGACAGCCTGACAATAAAGGCCACAGCACTGGATAATGCCCGGGGCCAAATCGGCGCAGGCGCTGACTTGGCCCTGACCACAGGCAGCCTGGATAATAGTCGGGGTCAGTTAACCGCTGCCGGCTCCATCAATCTGACCACTACAGGCACGCAGGTCCTTGAAAACACGGACGGCCTGATCCTGGCCAACAAGAATGTTTTGCTAACCACCGGCGGTCAGCTTGCCAACAGCGTCGGCACCATTGGCGCTATCGGCGGCGATCTCACGCTGACGACCGCAGCCGGCCTGGTCAATACCGGCGGTACGCTGCAGGCCGGCAAGCAGCTGAGCATCACCACCCGGCAATTGGCTAATGACGGAACAGCCCTGATCTATGGTGCAAATGTTACTCTTGATACCAGGGGACATAGACTGGATAACGCCGGCACCATTGCCTCCGCCCAATCAATGAGCATAACGAGCGGCGATATAGCCAACAGCGGTCAAATACAGGCCGGCGACCTGGCCATTAACAGCCATAATTTGACGAACAGCGGCGAACTGGTCAGCTTGGGTCAGCTGATCCTGACCGGCGGCAGCCTAACCAATCAGAACGCCACGATCGGTGCCGCCGGTCCTTTAACCATCACCACGGCCGGCAATCTGGACAACCGCCAGGGTACCATTCTCAGCGAGGCTGCGGCGCAGTTAAACGCTAACCGTGTTGACAATCACCAGGGCCGTATTGAAGCCGGGAACAATCTCTCCATCCAAGCAAATCAGGCTGTGGCCAACCAAGAGGGTCTGATCCGATCGGGTGAAACCCTAAGCATCATCACTAACACGCTTGACAACAGCCGGACGCAAGGCCAGGACCAGGGCCTTGAGGCTGTCCGCCACACGCTGACGGCTAATGTCCTTGACAACCACCGCGGCCACATGCTGGCTGAACAGGACGCTGACATTACCGGAGCCAGCCGCCTTGATAATACCCAGGGCCGCATCAGTGCCGGCCATGATCTGACCATCAGCAACAGTAACCCGGCCTTTGCCGTGACTAATACGGACGGCAGTCTGACCGCCGGCAGCGACCTGTCGGTCAGCGCCCGCAGCCTGAGCTTTGACGGCAGCCTGCAGGCCGGCAACCATTTGCGCGTCAGTGTGAACACAGACATCGATAACAGCGGCGAACTGCTGGCCGGCGGCGATCTTACGCTCACCACCCAGAACGACATCCGCAATAGCGGTCTGCTTGGCGCGGGCCAGACCCTGACCGTAAACGGACGGAACATTACCAATACGGTGGATGGCGAGATGACGGCTCTCACCACCGAAATCAACGCGGCGCGAACCCTGACCAACCGGGGCCTGATTGACGGCGGTCAGACCCGCGTCAGCGCCGCCACGCTCAACAACCTGGGCACAGGCCGTATTTACGGCGATCAGGTGGCGATTGCCGCCACTGCCCTGATTAACGGCGAAGACGACGGCGTCAGCGCCACCATTGCCGCCCGCCAGCGCCTGGACATCGGCGCTAACAGCATCGATAACCAGCAAGGCGCGCTCATCTACAGCGACGGCGACATGGCCATCGGAGGCCGCCTGGTGGGCGGCCGGGCTGACGGTCAGGCTGAGGGTCTCATGAATACCGGCGCTACCATCGAAGCGATGGGAAACCTCAGCTTAGCCGCGTTAAGCATTGAGAATCGCAATGCCGGCCTTGAAATAGAGACGGTAGCCGGCGAGAAAAAGACCGAAACCCGTATCCGTCTTGATAATGCCCAGCGTACCGAAGATGACGCCAGTTTATTTACAATTCAACGCAAAACGATTGTCTACCATGTTGATGGCACAAGCTCAAGGAATGGCTGGGTGATTGAACTGGCCAGCCAGAAGTTTTATGACAAAGTGGTCAGTTCTGCGCCCGGCCAGATCACGGCCGGCGGCAACCTGTCGCTCACCGGCGATACCCTGAACAAAGACAGCCGCATCATCGCCGGCGGCAATGTAAGTGTCAGCGGCGGCCAGTTAGTCAATGACAGCACGAAAACACGGGATCTGACCAAGTTTGAAGGAACCAGCAAATATGCTTACGTCAAATCGCACACTTTCAAAAGCTCTGATCGGCGATATCAGTCTCCCGTTCCCTTCTCCCCGGCTGATGAATACAGCGAGGAATACGACCTGCCTACCACCCTGTTTGTCGAGAATGCGGGCGCGGCTGCGGGCCGGACGCTGGCTGGCCGTGACGGCGTCAGCTTGACCCTTGCCCCCGCTGCTGCCGGCAGCCTGCAAGTGTTGGCTCACACCGCGGCCAGCGGCGCCGGGCTGGGCAGTGTCGCCAATAACGCTCAGGTCAGCGGCAGCCAGGGAGCCGCAGTAACCACAGGCGGCATTAGCCGTGTTGCCGTTAGCGTCAACAGCACAAACACCCGGCCGGACACGCTGAGCGCGGGCGCGGCTGCAGACGCAACCGTTACGCAAATGGCCAGCGTCGCCCCCACGGTAGCTGCCGGCAGTCTCAGCGCCGGGCAGCAACAGGGTGTTGACGGCTCGTTTACACAGTCCGGTATCATTGTCGGGGCGGACGATACGGAAGTCAATCCTCTGGCAGCCGGCTCAACAGCCGAGGCTGTCGTCCGCCAAGGCGCGGCTATTGATACCACCTTGTCAGACAGCGGCTTAACCGGCGAACAGGGAACCTTTGTCTATATGGCTCCGGTCAATACCAGTTTGCCGGCAGCCTCCCTGTATAAAATCGGGACCAATCCCGGCAGCCGCTACCTGGTGGAAACCGATCCCCGCTTTACCAATCAAAAACAATGGCTGTCCTCCGACTACATGGTCGAACGCATGGGTATGGATCCGGATCACCTGACGAAACGCCTGGGCGACGGCTATTATGAACAAAAACTGATCCGCGACCAGATCATGGCCATTACCGGCAGCCGTTACCTCAATGGCTACAGTGATGACGAAGCGGCCTATCAGGCGCTCATGGACAATGCCGCCGCGTTCGCCGCCGAGCACGGTCTGGAGATCGGCGTGACCTTAACACCCGAGCAGTTGACCCAAGCCACCGGCAGCATGGTCTGGCTGGTCGAACAGGATATTACCCTCCCGGGCGGCGAAATTGTACGTGTCCTGGTGCCACAGGTATACTTGCTGCTGGCCGACGGCCAGGTCATGAGCGGCGGTACGCTGATCAGCGGCAATGACATCGCGATGGAACTGACCGGCGACCTGGCGAACAGCGGTACGCTCAAGGCCAATCAGAACCTCCATGTGAGCGCCAGCAACATCCACAATCAGGGCGGCGGGATCACAGCTGACCAAATCGGCCTGCTGGCTCAGACCGACATCACCAATATCGGCGGTCATATAGACGCTGTCAGCGGCCTGAGCCTGACCGCCGGCCGCGATATTACTGTCGCCAGCACCACCTACAGCACAGACCGGCAGATTGGCCAAAGCAGCTTCAGCCGCACCGGCATCGCCGGCCTGGGCAGTCTGAGCGTCAGCGGCGACAACGCCAGCCTGAACCTGGCTGCTGGCCGCGATATCAACCTGGCTGGCGCTCAAATCAACAACCTGGGCACAAACGGCCAAACCAGCCTGAAGGCCGGCAACAACCTGAATCTAAGTACTGTCACGGTTGCCGCTCAGGACAACTCCATCGGCGACAGCAAAAACTTCTTTAAACAAGGCTATACCCGGGAAACCGGCACACAGCTTACCGGCATCGGCAACATCAGCCTGACCGCCGGCAATGACCTGACCGCGCGCGCCGCTGCGATCAGTAGCAGCGGCGGCGCTATCAACCTCACGGCCGGCAACGATATCCGGATTGAAGCGGGCGCGTTTACGGAAAACCTCGACATCTCACGACGCTACAAAACCGGCGGCTTCCTCTCGAGCAAAACCCGGGAAAAGCGCGACACCATTGAAGTTAGCGGCGTTCAGTCAAGCACAATATCCGGACAAAGCGTTACCATCCAAGCCGGCAACAACCTGGCGGTTATGGGAAGCCACGTAGTCGCAGACCAGGACGTCAGTCTCAAAGCCGGCAGCCAAATCACCATTGCCAGTGCGGAACAACAGGTGACCGAAAGCCACTACGCCTACACGAAAAGAAGCGGCCTCTTGGGCGGCGGTGGTTTAGGCTTTAGCATTGGCAGCCAGAAACGAACCGATGATACCCGCAGCCAAAGCACTACCCAAGTCGGCTCGACGATCGGCAGCCTCCAAGGCGGCGTCAGCCTGGAAGCAGGCAGCACCATCCTGGTTACCGCCAGCGACGTCCTGGCCAATAAAGACCTGGCGATAAGCGGCGCGAGCGTAACCATCGCCAGCAAAGCCGATACGTACACCAATCAGGAACGTCATGAGTTCAAACAAAGCGGACTGACCGTATCCTTAGGCGGCAAGACCTTGGACACGGTGACAGACATTACCCAGCCGCTGGTTCGCTCGCAGCAGGTGGAGGACAGCCGTCTAAAAGCCCTGTACGTGGCCAAAGCCGGTAGGGAGCTGGAGAAAGCCCTGACCCAGAATGACCTGTCCCAGCCGCTAAACAAAAATAACTGGGAAATCGGCATCAGCTTAGGGAAGACTAAAGCCAAGAGCGAAGCCACCAGTCAAACCAGCATTGCCCAGGGCAGCCAAATTAACGCCGGCGGCAATGTCACGATCACGGCCCGGGAACAAGACATCACGCTGACGGGTTCGAGCGTCAGCGGTAAAGACATCTCCCTTGAAGCCAAAGAAAACCTCAGCATTGAGGCCGCTGCCAACACCAGCGCCAGCCACAGCACAAGCAAAAACTCCTCGTCAAGCATCGGCGCCAGCATCAACCTGGGCACCGGCAAGGTCGGCCCCACCCTGAGCGCCAGCCGAGGCAAAGGCAAGAGTGACGAACAGATCACCACCCATACTCCAGGCAGCGTCACCGCCAGCGGCAGTCTCGACCTCAAAACAGGCCAAGACACAACCATCAGCGGCTCTCAGGTCAGCGGCAACACCGTTGCAGCCGACATCGGCGGCAGCCTGAGGATAGAGAGCAAGCAAGATACGGAAACCTATGCCGCGAGCAGCAAGAGCAGCGGGGTTGAGATTGCTGCGGGTGTCAATGGCGGCGTTACCGGCTCAGCCAGCAAAGGCAAGACGGATTCTATGTATGCCAGTGTGACGGAGCAGGCGGGCATCTACGCCGGTGAGGGCGGCTTTGACATCAAAGTTGATGGCAACACCGACCTGAAGGGCGCGGTCATCAGCAGTGAGGCGGAAGCGGAGAAGAATCGGCTATCTACTGATACGCTGACCTATTCGGATATTGCGAACAAGGCCGAGTACAGCGCCAGCAGCACGGGAACAGCACTTGACACCAGCAAGATCGCCGACGCCAAAGACTCTGGCTTAACCCCGGCTATTGGCACAAAAGCCTCCGGTGACGCGGACAGTACAACCAAGGCGGCAATTGCGGAAGGAACAATTGAAGTCCGCAGCGGCAATGCTGATCTAGCCAACCTTAGTCGGGATACGGCCAATTCACTCAATGCTTTGAGCCAGATTTTTGACAAGAAAACCGTGGCAGAACAGCAGGAACTGGCTAGACTGTTTGGCGAAATAGCGTTTGAACAAGTCCATAAAATCAGCAAAGAAAACGGCTGGGGTGAAAGCAGTCCCAATAAAATCGCTTTGCACGCCTTTGTTGGGGCCGTCATGGCAGAACTGGGAGGCGGGGATGCGTTAAGTGGCGGTTTAAGCACGGCAGTCAACGAAGCGATGCAAAAAGAACTGCTGCAGGTGTTTAAAGGAAACGCAGCCTTGCACCAATGGGCCAGTGCCGTTCTCGGCGCGGCAGTGGCGGAACTTGCCGGTGGCGATGCACAAACTGGTGGATCAACTGCAGCAAGTGGGACGAAGAATAATCTGTACAAAGATAAAGATATTGAAATCCAGACAGAGTTGAGGGAAGAGGGAAAAACCCAGTTAACATTAGCGAATGGCGAGAAAATCATAGTTGAACTGGATGATAAAACATTGGCAGAGCATGTCATGCTTATTGTCAAGATATTAGAAGCTGCAGATGATATCAGCACTGCGCTCGAACAACTGCCGCCGACAGCGATACCTGGAGCGATGCTCAGTATAACCATCAAAGGTGGCAAAACAGTTGTAACGGTTGCTAAAACAACGACCAGAGCCGATGATGTGGTTGATTTGGCCAAGGGAGCGGAAAGAGTAATAGGGAGTCAAGGGTTTAAAACTTTTGACGAACTTAAACGCGTACTAGGTCCTGCGGGAGAAGGGAAACAGTGGCATCACCTAGTAGAACAATCTCAGATAGGGAAGCGTGCCGGATTTGAAGCAGAGATGGTAAATAATGTTGATAACGTAATTGCCATTCCTTCGGGTAGTGGAAGTATTCATAGTGTAATTAGCGGACATTACTCATCCAAGCCGGATTGGGCAGGGGGGAAAACGGTGAGAGATTGGTTAGCAGATAAAAGTTTTCAAGAGCAATTTGATTATGGTTTAAATTATTTGAAGGAATTTGGTGAGGTAACTAAAAATTCAAATGGTGGATGGATTTTTAAGCCTTTTCAATAACCTAGAGAGAGGGGATTTGATGAGATCGCTTGAGAAAATTTTAGAGGAATACCTTGATGCATGCCTAAAGCAGGAAGACGCTCAAAAAAGAGGCGATGCTAAGACATATAATAAACAACAAAGAATAATTCAGGAAAAAAGAAAAAATTTAAAGTCAAACAATCAATATGGCCTTGAAAAGCTAGAGCCGTTTTTAGAGCACCCAAGTAGTATTGTCAGATTAGCAACGGCATATAGTTTAATACCTATTTTCCCTGATAAAGCGAAGCAAGTATTGATAAGTTTGGCAGAAGTCAGAGGAACCACAGGATTTAATGCGAAGATGACTTTATCTGAGTGGGAAAAAGGCAATTTGAAATTTGATTAAAGCATTTTAAAAAAAATAAAGTAACAAGGTCAGCGGACGTAAGAATCCGTTGACCTTTCTTTTTCTTTCAGGTGTCGTCTGGTGATTAATTTTTATTCGGATAATATTACCTATTGATAATTCCCGAAAATCAAATCTGTTGAATCAGAAGGACTTAGACTCATTACCACCGCAAAACGGACAACTGCCGCCATAACCGTTACCGGAGCAATTGCCGCAATAGACACCGCCACAATCTTTACATTTCATCAACGCCCCCATACAAGGCGCATCACTATGGCAATTCGGACATTTCCTCACGTTATCATACATCAATAAAACCTCCTGAGAAAGGATAATTTTACTATATCACCTGCCGGTGATGACGAAAACGGCGTTTTCGTCGCAGCGATTCTTTGCATGTAAAATAACATAAACCCAGTAAATCAATATCTTCTTGAATCAGATCCCTTAAATACTAATTAAATAGGTATTTGGTTATCCAGAGTTACCCCGTTACCCGCTGCAGCATTTTTATTAAGCGGTACAATAAACTATATAACCCGATTCCAAGCCGAGAACAGAGATCGCCCAGTACCCGATGCCAAAACGCACAGGGACGAATAAAATATTTATAGAAAACCATGTTGCACATTACAAATTTTGTTTATATATTAAAATAAAAAAACGAAAAAACAAATATTAATAGATGCAGATAGTGCGAAGCGTAAGTCATGCAAAACCAAAATAATAATTCTTTATAACTCCCTAGCATCTACAATACAATTACCTCCATTTTTGTAAATTACAAACGTATTTAATCCAGCACACTAAATACTAATCACATAAGAACATAAAAACGGAACGAGTACATTTATTGAAACCTTCACTTCGTTCCGGTTTCCTCAGCGATTAACAGTTGTTTTCGTTGTTCAATCCACTTGTTAATCGCTCTCGAGAAACTTGTTTCTCAAAAAAAAGGGCAGTTTACCTGTGCGCTTGTCGCACAGACTATTGTGAACGTAGTGAACAATAGTATATATTTTAGATAAAGGTATTTTAGGAATAGATATTCTAGAATCGATTTTAAATTTTCACCTGGATTTACAACCCCATCAATCTCAGCCAAATAGCCCATGACAAAACTTGCCCGTTTAGGTGACAAACATTGCACCTTTTCGTGACAAAACTTGCATTACCTTAAAAAATAGTAAATATGATTATATTTCGTTTGCGTTCCCGTATTATAAAAACGGACTAAAATATTTAAACATTTATTCAGCTAAATACAGAGGTGAAACAATATGGTCAAACAAATCTACGTCAACTACGAACTCATCCAAGAGTTAAAAGGCATTGCCCTCGAACGGGGTACAACCTTACAAGTCATCACGCATGAAGCCATCAAACAATACTTACAAGGCGGTGTCATTTACAATGATCCAAATTATAAAAATCCCGGAATCCGTCCTATCTAAATCCGCTGCTGTCTTTACCACCTATATCCATGTCATCGCCAACCGTTATCAACGCAGCAAAACCATCAACATTCAATACGAAACCTTGGCAGAGCAAATGAACATTCATGTCCGTCATGTGAAAACCTATCTACAGGAATTAATCAATGCTAATCTAATTCAAGTCTCAGCACCAAGTATCAAACAAAATGGCAAACCAGGAGCTGTCGCCATTACTTTAATCACCACGGACAAACACTATGTCATTGTACCCTTATCCATCATGACCGATGAAACCATCCCCAAAACCTATCGCCAATATTACGCCAGACTTAAACGCATCATCGACCTCAAAACCTTTACCACCTATAAAACTCCGACAGAACTACAACAGGAAGTAGGTTGTAAGGGAAGAACCTACTGCGACTTTATCCATTTTCTAAAAACCACTCAAATCGAGGGACAAGCATTGCTATGGGATGAAAGCACCAGGAGAGAATATAAGTTCATCATGTCGTACGAAAGATATGTCGCTGCTAATCATACAAAAACCGATATCAAACAAGCAGTTCGCAAAAACGACAAGGCGCCGAAGCAACATGAAAACCATACGACTACTCTTTAAAAACAGCCAAAACGTGGTAACTCTCTCGTTTGATCAAATACGTAACGACTGTCGCAGCAACCCCACCGAACTTGAAATCATGAGAGTCCTAAAAGAAATGGAAAGAGATAATGAAATCACTATTATCCCGTTTCGCCACAATCATTGACCCTCACTGGCAAGATAATTATTATTTAGACTTTACAAAATTCTTCATCCCCAGAAAAAAATCACAACAACCACAGACGCTGCAAAGGATGTCCCTTACATCACGGGACATTTTTTGCGCTCTTTATCAAGTATCACACTTCTCTTGTGTTACTTGCCCCCAAGACCCACGAAGATAGGCAGCGTATACCTTTGTATAACAAACCCATCCAAACCACTAGCAACCGTTTACGCTGAATGTAATACAATATATAATTAAATTACATACTATTACATTCGCAAAAGAGGTGACAAGCGTGGAACTGGTGGAGCCTATTCGCAATAAAAAACAAATTACCGCCTTAAAAAACTACTTGCGCGGTCGGAATCGCAGAGATTATTTGTTATTCGTCCTTGGTATCAACTCTGGGCTTAGAATATCGGATTTACTCAAACTTACCGTGGCAGATGTACAAAATCAAGACCGCATCAGCATGAGAGAACAGAAAACGGGCAAGAGGAAAGACTTTCCCTTATCAGATACGTGTAAAAAGGCGATCCAGGAATACCTAAAAACCGCAGAAATAACTGACGGTTATCTGTTTACCAGCCGTAAAGGCAAGCAGCCCATAACAAGGGTACAAGCCTATCGAATCTTAAGTGAAGCAGCCAAGACCATCGGGATAACCGAATCCATCGGAACGCATACCCTACGCAAAACCTTTGGCTACCATGCCTATATCAACGGAACCGATGTAACCCGGATTCAAAAACTATTAAATCACTCCGCACCCCATGTGACCTTATCCTATATCGGCATCACCAAGGAAGAGCTGGATCATATATATATCAGTCTCAACCTCTAAGACGCGGACGTATGCAAAATACGGCTCCGCGTCTTTTTATGTACAGGTGAGGTCGTAACAGTAAAATTGGCAAAAAAAGTGTAACGGGTGTAAAAACTTCCTGAAAAATAGCTATTTAACACTTCTAACCAAGGGGATTCCCTTTTATAAATTTTAATGTCCAAGAAATCAGGAACCATTTATAATAAACCAAATGATGGTAGTTATTAAGGAGTGGTCATGGATGCAGGACAAATACAAAGGCTATTACCGGGAAATCGGGGAACGCATCACCTTTTATCGCCAGCGAAGAGGAATGACCCAGGAAGAACTGGCAATACAAATCAATTGCAGTACGCAATACCTTAACAAAATCGAAAACTATGATGTAGCCAGCGACTTCTCCTGGTCAATTGTTTGGTTATTCGCCATTGCTGATGCATTGAAAATTGACGTACTGATCCTCTTAGGTTGTCTGTAACCGCTGCGTATTGGCAGCGGTCTTTTTGTCCCAGACCGTTTACACGAAAACCGCGACTGGATACGATCAATCTATATCGTACCCAAAATAGGAGTGATCGTATGGAACCGCTAGTCCCGCGTTGTGGTATCTGCAAAAAGTTCTATAAACCAGCGGACGATAATGGCTCTGGATTATGCCTACCCTGCAGACCGGTAAGCTGTCAGCCCTTATTGCAACAGCAGCTGGTACAGCCGGGCAAATGGGGTGTAACCAATGCCCAGCTCATTCCAGCCATCAAACAGGCGATTCAGGCCCAGGCGAACGGGAAATTGCAAGCCATCAAGGACACGTATGCCTATCAGTTCCCCAAAGCCGTTCGCTACTTGCGCAAATCCGAACGCAGCTACCTGCAGCAGCATTTGACGTAAGCCGTATTTAGTCTGGCTGCGGAGCAGATCTGCGCAGCCAGGGTAAGGACGGCTTGTCCTTAGCAATCGATCCCCTAAAGCCATAGATAGGCTGCCGCGCCCTTGCGGGTCTGAACAGACTGACGCTCCCCTATGAAGGTTGCCGGTAGGCTTTATGCCGATCAGGAAAAGGAGAGTGAAGCCCATCCAACACCGGGCGTATTGTGGGATAGATACCCATAAATATACGCATACCGCCAAAGTCGTCGACTGCTGGCTAAACCCATTGGGCGAAATCACCTTTGAAAATCGTCCCAGTCAGTTTGCCGCATTCCTAAAAAGAATTCAACAAATCAGTGGGAAATTACAGCCTGTTTTTGGGTTGGAAGATACCCGCGGTTATGGCCGTAATCTGGCTGTGTATTTAACGGGACGGAATTTTACCGTCAAACAGGTAAATCCTGCGTATACCAGTTTAGCCAGACGCAGCGCCCCGACTGTGTTCAAAGACGACAGCTATGATGCGTTTTGTATTGCCCAAACCTTACGCGATCGGCATGCCCAACTCCCTGATGCCCATCAGGAAGACATCTTCTGGACGATCCGCCAACTGGTCAAACGCAGAGAAACCCTGGCAACCAGTGCAAAAATGCTGCAAAACCAACTGCATGTCCAACTGGCCGCTTCCTATCCGAGTTACCGGAAATTCTTTACCTTGGTAACCTGTAGCACCGCCCTTTACTTTTGGGAACGCTACCCGTCGCCGATGCATTTGGACACGATAACAGCGGAACAGTTAGGCAAGGAATTGCGCCAGAGGGGAAAGAATACTTGCTCAAACCGAAAAGCGCAGCACATAGTCGGATTAATTGCCGCAGATGGCGAGCAACCAAAAGCCTATCAGGCTGAACGGGACTTTATTGTCCAAAGTATGGTAAAGGAAATCCGCTATAAACAGGAAGCCATTAAAGAGGTAGAGTCGCAATTAGCCCGTATTCTACCGCAAACGGGCTACCGGTTGGAAACCATGCCGGGAATTCATCTGCTTACGGCCAGTCGGATTATTTCCGAGATTGGCGATATTCAGCGGTTTGCCAATGCGAATAAACTAGCCCGATTTGCCGGGGTCGCACCGGTGCATTTCTCCTCTGCCGGTAAAGGGAAAGAGCAAAGGAGCAAGCAGGGCAATCGCGTGTTAAATGCCACGCTGTATTTTCTGGCGGTTCAACTGATCAGTCCCAGAGGAAAACGGAATCCAGCATTCCGGGAATACTTCCAGCGTAAGGTTGGGGAAGGCAAGAAAAAGGCTCAGGCGATTATTTGTATCCAAAGAAGACTGGTTAACATCATTTATGGAATGATGAAGAACAAGACCGCGTACAAGCGTTGAAGGATTAATCTGGTAATTGGTGAAAGTTACTCTATACAGTTCACGCTAACCGTGTGTTCTTTAACAGGTAAAAGACGTTAAATTTGGCTGTATTTTTATCTTATGAAGGGTGCGGTCATTGCCAGTGAAGCGGAAGCGGATAAGAACAAACTTTCAACCGATACGCTGACCTTTGGCGATATTAAAAACAAGGCGGAGTATAGCGCAAGCAGTATTGGGGTTAACCTGGATACCCGGAAAATAACACAAGTTAATGAAGCCGGCTTAACTCCAAACATCGGCGTACCAGCAGCCGATGAAGCCGATAGCACCACTAAAGCGGCCATTTCCCCCGGAACCATTGACGTTCGGAGCGGCAACACCGACCTTTCCGGCCTTAGCCGTGACCCGAACAAAGCCCTAAATGCCCTAAGTCAGATATTTGACAAGAAAACCGTAGCCGAACAGCAGGAACTCGCGAAAGTATTTGGCGAAGAAGCCTTTAAACTAGTCCATAAAATCAGCGAAGACAACAAATGGGAAGAAGGCAGCCCCCAGAAAATCGCCCTCCATGCCTTTGTCGGTGCCGTCATGGCCCAATTAGGAGGCGGAGACGTTCTAGCAGGAGCGGCAGGAGCAGGGCTTAATGAAGCCGTTCAAGGCGAACTGGCTAAAATCAAAGACCCTGCCGTGCATCAATGGGCGAGTACGCTAGTCGGCGCAGCAGCAGCAGAAGTCGTTGGCGGCAATGCGCAAACCGGAGGAGCGACAGCGGCCAGCGGCACGAAGAACAACTTGTATTGGGAGCGGATTAACCCCAAAGGCGCATTAGAAGAGTCTGGGCTCAACCCTGAACAAGTGAAGGAACTGCTTGCTAAATTTGATGAGGCCACTCCTCTTGATACAGACGCGATAAAACAATATGCAGAATTTGGCCAGCCTGATGACTATGGAATGGGATACGAAGGCGATTTAGCAAAAAGAGACACCCTGTTAGTCATGGCCATGGAAAGCGGTTATCTAAACGATCAGCAATTAGAACGTTTGGCTAGTAATCTGGATACACAGCTAAGCGAAAAAAAGAGTGAACACAATAAAGCGGTCCTTGACAGCGCTTTCGATAGTGTATTGATCGTAACCGGCGTAGGTGAACTAAAAGCCTTGTATAATGCTGGCAAGATCGGCCTATATATGATGCGTTACCAAGGAACAAGCAGGGCTACGACTATTGTCGCAGATGAGGTAAAAGTATTGAGTCAAAGTCCTTGGAATCAAGGCCCTACGACTCGTGGAAATATTATTGATGACGCGTTAGGGAATAACTTGGGCAGAACCTTTCCGACGGTGGACAAACTGGAGAACGGTGTTTTAACCAGTACTAAGAGCGTTGATCTAGCCGCTAAAACGTACCAGACAGAAGCCGGATTGTATAATAGGCTTAAGACGGATATTGATTCCTTGAAGAATTTTACTGAAGCGCGTAGAAATGGTGTTACAGTGACTCCAGAGAAGTACCAAAGTAAAGTCTTTGAGCTTGCTTTACCTGAGACAATCATGAGTACGGAACAACTAAGTGCACTCAGTAAGGCAATACAATATGCAGAGAAAAACAATATTGGAGTCAGGATTGTCGTAGTAAAATAAAAATTATAGGAGTGATGTTTATGGTATATTCGATTGGTGTCTATAGAGATAGAAAAGGAGCGTTACTATTTGTACCAGACGGTTTTGATAAAAATGGCATAGGAAGATCTTTAGATTGGTTTGAAAAAATCGAATTACCTTATAGCCATAAATCAATAGGGAAAGCGGTTAAAGAGACGCTTAATATTAGCCGAAATGCCCCTGTGATAGAAGACGTTAAGGCGTTAGGCAATGTATTTGAAAGAGCTACTGGGATAAAAGGCTGGGCGAAGTTCTCAAAGGAACATTTATGTGTTTCAGCAGCGTTAAGTGATCAAGGTTATCGCTTTGCCCCATTAAAACGAGTACGTGGCGGAGGCTATTTGGGCGAAGTAGGTGACCCTGTTATTGAAATTGGATTAGATAGCTCAGAAGAAGAAATTGGCGAAACGGTTGTTCGCGCCTTTTCCTTCCTGACGTGACGTAGCAGAGACTAGCTAACTAAAGTCAAGGCTTCGCCGCAGGCCTTTGTAGGAGCCGTAATGGCAGGTCATCTTCGTTCCCCGTATTTCCCTGCCCCTTTTCGGAAAAAGACGTGCCGAAGGCGAAGGGAGGGGCTAGGGCCGTTAAGAACCATCTGTGTCTGAGCACAGCGAGTTTCGGATGGTTTAGGCCCTCGCCTCTCCCTTCAGTCTTTTGGAGAACCGGGGCAAAGATTTTTTGCTACTTTTGCAGCGATTGGCAAAAGTAGGAGGCGATACGCTGACCTACTCGGATATTGCGAACAAGGCCGAGTACAGCGCCAGCAGCACGGGAACAGCGCTTGACACCAGCAAGATTGCCGACGCCAAAGACTCTGGCTTAACACCGGTAATGGGCACGAAAGCAACTGGTGACGCGGACAGCACAACGGAATCAGCAATCGCCGCAGGAACAATTGAAGTCCGCAGCGGCAATGCAGATCTAGCCAACCTCAGCCGGGATACGGCCAATTCGCTCAATGCCTTGAGCCAGA
>UQPB01000028.1 GCA_900542835.1 uncultured Pelosinus sp.
GAAGAGCAAACATGTCCAAAGAAATTATACAGTTGAATGAAGAAATCATCAAGGTGGAACTGAAAGAACTGGTGCGCAGCAGCGTGGAGGAAACGCTCAATAACTTGTTAGATCAAGAAGCCAAAGAGCTAACCCAAGCAGCCCGATATGAGCGTACTGAAACCCGTCAAGGCTACCGCTCCGGTCACTACGACAGGCGGTTGACTACTACCTCCGGCGATGTCACGCTGAAAGTTCCCAAGCTCAAGGGCATTCCTTTTGAAACCGCCATTATCGAACGCTATCGCCGGCGGGAAAGTTCCGTAGAAGAAGCGCTCATCGAAATGTGTCTAGCCGGCGTATCCGTCCGGCGAGTGGAAGACATCACCGAGGCTCTGTGGAGCAGCAAGGTATCGCCGTCCACCATCAGTGAGTTGAATAAGAAAGCCTATGTCCACATTGAAGAGTGGCGCAGTCGGCAGCTGCAAAGTGGCAAGTATCCCTATGTTTACGTCGACGGCATTTACTTGCGCCGCAACTGGGGCGGTGAATATGAGAATGTGAGCGTATTGGTGGCTATTGCCGTCAACGAAGATGGCTACCGTGAAGTGCTGAGAGCAGCAGAAGGCATGAAGGAAGACAAAGTCAGTTGGCTGGAGTTCTTCAAATGGCTGAAAAGCCGCGGTTTAACAGACGTCCAACTGATCATTGGCGACAAATGCCAAGGGATGCTGGCAGCGGCAAGTGAGGTCTTCCCCCAGGCCAAATACCAGCGCTGCACTGTTCATTTTTACCGCAATGTCTTTTCAGTCGTTCCCCGCTCCAAGATTAAAACGGTTGCGAAAATGCTCAAAGCGATTCATGCGCAGGAAAGCAAGTCCGCTGCCCGTGAAAAGGCCGTGCAGGTGGCAAAAAGCTTACGTGACATGAAACTCAAGGAGGCAGCAACCAAAATCGAGGAAAGCATCGAGGAAACGCTTGCTTATACCGACTTTCCCGGCGAGCACTGGACAAGAATCCGGACGAACAATGTGATTGAGAGACTCAACCGGGAGATCAGGCGGCGAACCAGGGTCGTAGGTGCTTTCCCCGATGGGCAGTCAGCCCTGATGCTGGTCTGCGCCCGCCTTCGCCATGTTGCTGGAACCCAATGGGGCAGTAAAAAGTATATGAATATGAAACATCTAGAAACTACCGACCTTGAGTCGGATTTTAGTGCTGACTGATTTTTCTACCTAGGACTGCAAACCTTTTTGCGAAACTTTCTTGACACTACCCAGTCCATATCACCTCATATTAGCCAAGTTCAATACATTATGGGCATCAAAACGGGCATCAAACATGAAAAAAGGGCTTACGGCCAAGCCATAAACCCTTATATTTCCTGGTGGGGCATGCTGGTTTCGAACCAGCGACCTCTTGAATGTGAATCAAGCGCTCTCCCACTGAGCTAATACCCCGCAACGATATTTCTAGTATAGCAAAAGGACCGGAAAATATCCACCCCTTATTGGCTGCGAAGCAGCAGTTTATTTTCCGGACAGAACGGACGTTCCAGCAGATAAAGGACTTTGCTTCGACGCAAAGTCCTTTATCTGCTTAATCCAGAATATAGACCGGTACTGTCCTGCGGCCAAACCGCAGCGCTTCCTGCCGGTTTTCATAAGCCAGATCAATACGGTGGCCCTTGATATAGCCGCCGGTGTCATCGGCAACCGCGTACCCGTAGCCCTCTATGTACAAACGGGCACCAAGCGGAATGACGCGGGGATCGACTGCGACCAGCCCTTTGCGGAGCCGGTTGCCGCGGTAGGTGTAGGAACCGTTGCCGGGATCCTCGCTCGTATAGGCCGAGGCTTCCATGTGAATGACGCGGCGGTAGCGGTCAGGCGTGCCTTTGGCCCGCTGCAAGGCATCGATCATACTGCGGTCGGCCATTCCTGTCACCGGCAGCGAATAACGGGCCTGAAACCGCTCAATGGCCGCGCGGGTGGCCGGGCCGAAGCTGCCGTCAATCGCGCCGGCGTAAAAACCCGACTCGGCCAGCAATTGTTGAATTTTGACGACCTGCTCACCCTTTGCCCCCTGTGTCAGCACCGGGTCGGCTGATGGCGGCGGCCCCAGCGGATATTCCTCCGCCAGCGAAGCCGCCTGGCCGGAGCGAACAGTGCCGGCGGCTTGCTGCGCCGCTGCGGCCAGCATTCCACCGCTGGAGAATACAAAAGCCAATAGGCAGACTAACAGTTTCTTTCTCACGGGTCATCTCCTTTCTAACGCTAACAGACTGTTAAAAACGAAGATACCTTGACCGCATTACATATGTAATTTGACAACCAAGCGGCAACCTGCTGCCCACGGCAGCTTCCGGCGGTTGCACCGCCCCAAACTAGGCTCTAACACGATCAAGCTACTCTGTCTCATTTTAGCACAGAAAGACCTTTGGGAAAAGAACAATGATTTCCAGATCCAGGCACGCAGCCGCTTGCGGCAACACAGGAAAAAGAAGCAAGCGGAGCAGCCGGCCGCAGCGCCAAGCCATTCCCCGCTTGCTTTCTTTCCCCTGCCGCCGCGGTTCTCACCGGACGACAGTCGCTGGTTTACGGTAATTATCAGCTAAACGCCCCCGCCCGCAAGGCGATCAAGCCGGCGGTTACCGCTGTCATAAGCAGCAGCAGCAGATAATCTGCCGGGCGCAGTGCCACACTGGTTAGAAAGCTGCGGCGCGAGGCATTAAAGCCCCGCAGTTCCAATGCCATCGCCATCGTTTCCGAGCGGCTGACCGAACGCAGCACCAGCGGTTGAACAATACTGAGAAAAGAAATAAAGCGGTGGATCAAGCCACCCTTGACTTCGTAGCCGCGGCATGCCTGCGCCTCCTGAACGGCTTTGCTTTCCGCCAGCAGGTCAGGCACAAACCGCAGCGAGGAAGTAAACAAAAAGGCGTATTCATAGGGAATGCGGCATTGGGTAACCAGAGCCGTGGTCAGGTCCTGCGCCCTGGTAGCGGCAAACAGGATGATAAAGGCTGTCGTCATGATCACCATCCGGGCGCCGCCGGCCACGGCAAAGCCGAGATCGCTGCCCAGCAAAACCTGCAGCCCGATCATTACCGCGACAATCAGCGCCAGGCCCTTGACAATCTGCAGCCCCTGGCGCAGCCCGTGCACCGCCAGCAGAGCGCCGGTCATCACCGCCGCCGCGACGCATAAGAACGGCGGCGACTGCAGCAAAAAGGCCCATATCGAAACAGCAAATGTCGCTATCAGCTTGGTTAACGGTGCCAGCTTAGCCATGCGCACCACCCCGCTTTGCCAAGATCGCAGCCGCCAGCGCGCCAATATCGGCAGTCACGGCAATACCCGCCGGGGCCAGGCTGCGTGAGACACTGACCGCTGCCGGTTCACGCAGCCCGGCCGCATGCAGCAGCTTCCGGTCGCTAAAGCAGTCTGCTACCGCTCCGTCATAAACCTTGCTGCCCCGGTCCATGACCACTACCCGTTCCGCGTAACGCGCCAGTAAATCCATATCATGTGTCACCAGAATCACCGTTTTACCGGCCTGATAAAACCGGCCAAGCAACTGCATGAACCGCTCCCGAACCGCAGCGTCCTGGCCGCTGGTCGGCTCGTCAAGCACCAGAAAATCCGGCCGCATTGCCAGCGCCGAGGCGATAGCCACCTGCTGCTTGCGGCTTTTGGCAAGGGTGCGCGGATAACAGTCCGCTAAATCGGTCACTTGCGCCAGATCCATCGCTTCAGCCACCGCCGCCGCTGTCTCCGCCGGTGAAAAGCCCAGCATCTCCGGTCCATAGGCAATCTCCGCCCGCACCGTATCGCGAAACATTTGTCTGTCAGGATTCTGAAATACATAACCGATATGACGGGCCATAGCCGCCGGTGTCAGCGCGGTTGTATCCCTCCCGTCCAGCAGGACCCGACCGGCGCTGGGCTTCAGCAGGCTCATCAGCAGCTTGGTCAGTGTCGTTTTGCCACTGCCGTTGCGGCCGGCTACAGCAACAAATTCGCCGCGGCCAATGGCGCAGCTGACGCCGGCCACGGCGGGCGGCTGGTTTTTGTTGTAAGCGAAGGAGACATCCTGCAGTTCAAGCAATTTTTACACCTCCGGCTTTGAGCAAGGCGAATAATTCGCCAACAGCATCCTCCGGCTGCAGCCAGTCGCCAAAGACTGCCCCGGAAGTCTGCTCAAGCCGCTGTTTCAGCCGTGACAATGGCGGCGCCAGCACCGCCGAGCGCTCCGCCAGAATCAGCCGGGAAAGCGCTTCCGGCGTCGGTCCCGCCGCCAGTTGGCGGCCTTCCTCAAGCACAATTAACTGGTCCGCATAGGGCAGTACCCGCTCCAGGTCATGTTCGACAATCAGCAGCGTCAAGCCCGTTTCCCGGTTTAGGCGGGCCAGCAGCGCGTACAGTTCTTCCGCCCCTTCCGGATCGAGCGCCGACGCCGGCTCATCCAGTACCAGAATAGCCGGCTTTTGCGCCAGTGCGGCGGCAATGGCCAGACGCTGCTTTTGACCGCCGGAAAGAGAAGCGATTTCGCGCTTCTCCATCCCGGCCAGGCCAACCAACTGCAGCATCTCGCCAATGACCGCCGTCATCTCCGTCCGGGAAACGCCGCGGTTTTCCAAACTGAAAGCGACTTCCTCCTCGGCGGTGATGGTCAGCAGCTGGCATTCATAATCCTCCAGCACCGTGCCTACACGGCCGGCCAGTTTACCGACATCTGCCTGCAGGGTGTTCAAACCGCCCACTGTCACCGAACCGCCGACTGCGCCGCCAAAATAATGCGGTATCAGCCCGGAAACTGCATAACAGAGGCTGGTCTTGCCGGCACCGTTAAGACCGGCGACAGCGGTGAAGGAGCCGCCGGGAATAGTCATATTGATATGGCTTAGCGCCTGCACATGCCCCTGATAAGCAAATGAAAAATCCTGGAACAAGATCGAGTTCATAGCGATTTTCCTTCCCTGGTTTCAGTTTGCGAGGAAAAAATCTTCCTGGCCGGCAAATACAGGATCTGGGTAACAACCGTATTGATCCCCGCCGTAGCGAAAACAACCGGCAGCATACCGTAGAGATAAACCTGCATCGGCAGGCCCAGAACCAGTTTGGTCAGCGTGACAAACGTCAGTCCGCTGGCAAACGTGGTGACAAGGCCGATTAAAGCCGGCCGCAGGTTGACCCTGCCGATTGTCAGACCAAAATTATATTTTACCAGCAGGCAGCAGGTTATTGCGCCCGCCATTTCACTGGCCAGATTGGCATAAGGAAAAATCGACTTCGAGGTGACCAGGCCTAGCGCCCCGGCGACAACGCCGATGCCGGCCGCCTGCCCCAGGCTGGGCCGCACCAGAATCATGGCCAGGCAATACATGGCAATCGTCCAGTTCGGCATGATGACACCAAAGTTGGGACTGACCAGCCGCAGAATTGTGCCGATCGCCAGCAGCAGGGCGGTAATAGCCAGCCAGCGGTATTTGCCCCCTTTGCCTTCGATGATAACCGTTGTCTGCTGCTTCTCCATAATCGTTTCCTCC
Source organism: uncultured Pelosinus sp. (assembly GCA_900542835.1). Classification (GTDB taxonomy): domain Bacteria; phylum Bacillota; class Negativicutes; order Sporomusales; family Acetonemataceae; genus Anaerosporomusa. Next base: position 5,531 of record UQPB01000028.1, read on the forward strand.
CTTGCCCCTAAATAAAATAAAAAACCCCGTACCTGCAGAGAGCATTCTCTGAAGGGACGAGGGGTCAACCCGCGGTGCCACCCTAATTGGCTGTACAAGCCCGGCTCAAAAGTACGGGACACAGTCCGATACTCGCCTCCTGATAACGGCGGAGAAACCCGACGACGCCTACTCATTCCTGACGGCAGCTGCCGCCAGCGATATGGTTCGGATCGTATCTCCCGGGCCCATTCAGCATGCTGAGCGGCGCCAAACTTCCACTGTCATTGGCTCGCTGCGGCTCTCTGCCATGCGTACTCTTCCCGGTCATTGATGATTGCATATTGAACTTAACGCGAGTATAGCAGAGCCGCTTCCGCTTTGTCAATACCTTTTTGCGTCTCACCCACAATATACCACCGTGCCGCCGGCAATTATTTTACCGCCTGAGCAGTCGCATTTTTTCAGGCAAGGACAGCATCACACCGACATCTGCCCGCATGCGCCTGTTGAAATATTTTATTTTTGCAAATAGACTGCCGCCGTGAAGGCAAGACTAATGAAAAATAGCAGAAGAGAGGTTTTTGCATGGATGGAATTGTTTGCGCCAATTGCAGCCAGTTCGCGCCTGTCACCAGCGCGGCCTGCCCCGGCTGCGGCTCTGCCTTTATTCGCAGCGGCGCCCAAAAGAATATCATTGACCAGTTGGAACCAAATTGCCTGATCCACCGTTATGACGGCTCCGACCTGCTTGAGGCCGGCACCGTGCTTAAAAAGGGAAAAAGCAATTACAAAGTAGCCCTGAAGTTGTCTGATTACACTAAACCAATAACCGTTCCCAGACATAAAGTCTATCATTACAATCCGGAACTGTTCGGCGCGGTTCAGGAACTGCGCAGTCAGCGCGCCGCCAGCTCCCTGCAGTTCGAACAGCAGATCGGTTCGCATTGGAGCCGGCTGCAGCCGTTTATGGCTGACTAGGCGGCTTTGACTGGCTATGCTGCAGCAGCTCGCTGACCGTCACAAACCGATAGCCTGATTCCCTCAGTTTGTCGATGACAATTGCAGTCGCTTCCGGCGTCGGTAAATCCGGCTGCCCGTCATGCATCAGTACGATAGCGCCGGGCTTAACACTGCTCAGAACAGTGGCAACGACGCGGCTGACCGGCGGCCGCCGCCAGTCGCCGCTGTCGACTGACCAGAGAATGGTTGTCTGCCCTCTTTCCAGGGCGACACGGGCAACCGTGTCATTCCAGGCTCCCCCTGGCGGCCGGAACAAAGCCGGCTGACTGGCAAGACGGCTGATCAGCTGATTAGCCTGATCCATTTCCGCTGTATACTCCGCCGTCGACAGGGTATTAAAAAACCTGTGCGTATAGGCATGGCTGGCAATCTCATGTCCATCCCGGTAGGCCTGACGCACCATTTCCGGCTGGGCTGCCGCGTTCACGCCCAAAACAAAAAAAGTCGCCTTAACCTGCTTTTGCTGCAGTATCCGCAGCAACTGCGGCGTCGTTTGCGGCTGTGGACCGTCGTCATAGGTCAGAGCCACCAGTTTCTCTGCTGTCGGTACCTGCCGTATCGCCAGCGAAGACGTTGATGCCAATTGATAGGATCCGGCCAGAACCGCCGCCGCTAAAAAGACAATTGAGAAATTCCACCTGATTCGTATGATCACACGCTGCCTCCGTCAAAAGGTTCTCTATAGGCACCATATGACCGGAGACGGCGTTCTATTCGCCTTATCAAGTTTTGCAGGAGGGATCAAATGAAGATTCGCATTCTCATGCTGCTTTGCTGTTGCCTGCTGCTGCTGTCTACCGCGCAAGCCGCCGATCCCCGCATTAAAGCCGATGCCGCTATCCTCATGGATATGAAGACCGGCCAGATCCTCTGGAATAACAATATGCACCGCCGTCTGGCTCCGGCCAGCACCACTAAGATCCTGACCGCGATCATCGCCATTGAGCAAGGCCAGCTTGACGCAGACGTTGTTGTCAGCCCCCGCGCAGCCGCAACCCGCGGTTCGTCAATGTACCTTTATTCCGGCCAGGTCCTGAGCTTGCGGGAACTTTTGGAAGGGCTGATGCTGCGCTCCGGCAACGACGCCGCTGTCGCCATCGCCGAACACATCGACGGCTCAACGGAAGAATTCGCCCGGCGGATGAATGCCAAGGCGGTTGCCATCGGCGCCAAGGGCAGTAATTTTATCAACCCGAACGGGTTAAGCGCCGTCGGCCATTACTCGTCGGCCCACGATCTGGCCGTTATCGCCCGTTATGCACTGTCCAACCCGGTATTTGCCGGCATTGTCCGCACCCGGGAAACCAATATCGACTGGCTGGATCGCAAAGGCAAGGAGCAGGAAAAAGCGATTCGCAATACCAATAAGCTATTGTGGATGTTCGCCGACGCTGACGGCGTCAAGACCGGCACCACCAACGAGGCCGGCCCCTGCCTGGTTGCCAGCGCCACCAGACAGGGACAAAAGCTGATCTCTGTCGTTCTCCACGATCATGAACGCTGGTCAGACTCCATGCGTCTGCTGCAATTCGGGTTTCAGAACTTTGAGTTAATCGATTATGGCAGCCAAGGCCAGGCTGTTGCCACACTGCCTGTAGACGGTGGTTTAACGCCTGCGGTCAGCGTCAGCCTGGCGGCCAATGCGGCCGTTGTCGTTAAAGCGGGCGACGCCGCCGCCACCAGTGTTGAGGTCGAGCTGCCGGAGCTGCTGAAGGCGCCGGTGTTTCCAGGTCAAAAGGTTGGTGAAGTTATCTTCTACAACCAGGATAAAGCGATTAAAGTTGTTGACATTGTCGCTGACAGCGAAGTCGAGGAGAAAACGGTCAGCCGCCTGATCATGAATCAGCTGACCCGCTTTTATCGACGCTTGGCTAACTGGGGCGTGCTCTGACGTTGCCGGAAACGGGCATGCCGCCGGGGGCGCAAGCGCACGACACAAAAAGCCGCCATGCACTGGCGGCTTTTCTTATTAGCTTCAGATCAGTTGAATGGTTTGCGATAGAAAAATGGCAGGTACGACTGGAAGCCCATATCGCGGAAATTAAGAATTGCCTCGGTACCGCCGACAAACAGAACGCCGCCCGGTTTCAGCGCGGCGAAAAAGCGCCGGTATAAGGCATCCTTGGCCTCCTCCGTAAAGTAAATGACCACATTGCGGCAGAGGATCAGATCAAAGCCGGTCTCAAACTTATCCAGCAGCAGATTGTGGCGGGCAAATTCCACCCGCTCCTTGACCGTAGCCTGCAGGCTGTACGAGCCGGCCGTTTCCTTAAAATATTTCGCCAGCCTGGCGGGAGGCATGTTTTTCATCTCATTGGCGCTGTAAACACCGTTTTTCGCTTTTGTCAGCATTTCCACATCCAAATCGGTGGCCAAGATCCGGTGCTTCACATTCGGCGTTTTCTCCATCAGAATCATCGCCAGGGAATACGGCTCCGCGCCGATAGAGCAGCCGGCGCTCCAAATATTCAGGCGGGGGCTGGCCGCAAGCAGATCGGAGAGAACCTTGTTCTCCAGTTCCACAAATTTTTCCGGTGTCCGGAAAAACTCGGTCACATTAATGGTTAAATAATCGATAAAATCTTTATACAGCTTATTGTCAGACTCGATCAGCCGGAAAAAGTCCATATAGGTTGTTTTGCCGTGACGAGTCATCAAATTGCTGATCCGGCGCTGCATCTGCGCCGGCTTATAATCATTCAGGTTGATATTGGATTTGGCAAAAAGTTTTTCTTTGAATTGCTCCCAGTCGTTTACACTCATCCCATCATCTCCCCACTGCTCTTGTCCGACAAAAATTCGACAAGCCGCTGCCGAAATCCTCTGCCGCCACCGGAAAAGCCGGAAAGTAAGGAGACGAGACGTTGGCGATCCGCAGGCCGCTCCGACTACCAGGCGTCCCGTGCTGCCGCGGCAATGCGTCCTAAGGTACGTTAAGCGGGGCAACAACGCAGGCGGGACTCCTTCTTTCTGTTAGAATCGTCAACAGTGCCCGGATGCTAGGCGGCCCTGCCCGCCCGCAGCAACGCGTACCGGAAGGTACGCTGGCAAGGGCAGGCAGGACCAACAACGCAGATGGATGCTTTTGGCGGTTCTAGAGGAAGTCGGCGCGGCAGGGGGTGAAGGCGTCTACGATCACTGAATCCTCTTCCAGGGCAACAACCCCGTGCAGCGTATTTTTCGGTGCGTAATAACTGTCGCCCTGCCGCACAATCTTGGTCTCGTCGCCCACAGTCAGCTCAAAGCTGCCTTTAGCGATATAGCCGACCTGATCATGCTCCTCATGTTTATGCGGTGTGCCTACACCGCCTTTGGCAAAGCGGAATTCGACCAACATCAAGTTCTCGCCATAACTAAGAACTCGCCTGACATTTTTGTCGCTGAGACGGGTTTCAGCAACACTCGCATACTCGACAATCATCCTGTCTCCTCCGTTCATATCGCTTTGCGTTTATTTCGTTCAAAATCAACAAGCAGCAAATCGAGTTCCCGGCTAAGCCGGATAATATCCTGGTCGTTTAGATTGAATCCTTTGGCTGCGACCAGACCATTTAGGCGGCTTCGCATTTCTTCAATTTTTTCTTCCTGCTCGTTTCGAGTTAGCACGCAAGCCGCCCTCTCTTCTTTTGATTCAGAACCGCCTCCATAACCATAACCGTACTGACGGTTCCGACCCCGCCCGGCACCGGGGTAATCGCTGCGGCCACCGGTTCAACCGACGCGAAATCAACATCGCCAACCAGTCCGGCTGGGGTGTCATTGATGCCGACATCAATGACCACCGCTCCAGGCTTAACCATTGCGGCTTGAATCAACTGCGGCCGGCCGACGGCAGCAATCACAATATCGCCGCGGCCGATGACCTGAGCCAGGTCTGCGGTCTTTGAGTGACAAACCGTTACAGTCGCATCAGCCGCCAGCAAAAGCTGCGCCAGCGGTTTGCCGACAACATTGCTGCGGCCGACAATAACCGCTTGCCGTCCGGCCAGGGGAATCCGGTAGTAGTCCAGAATGGCCATAACCGCCCGCGGCGTGCAAGGCGCCCAACGGCTTTTCCCCGTGGCGACCAGGCCGGCATTCAGGGGATTCAAGGAATCCACGTCTTTTAGATGCGACAGCCTTGCCGCAACGGCAGCGGCGCTGATCTGCGGCGGCATCGGCATCATCGGCAGAATCGAGTCTACGCCCGGATCGCTGTTTAACCGGTCAATAACTGTCAGAACCTCCGGTTCCGATACCGTCTGCGGCAGCTGGGTAAGCGCCACGTCAATCCCAACCGTCTCACCGAGCTTTTGCAGCCGCTGGCTGTATACACGGGAAGCGGCATCGTCTCCCGCCAGGATAATCGCCAGCTTCGGCGCTCTGTCGCCGGCGGCGGCTTCACTGCGGATCGCTTCCTTACGGACAGCGGCAACAGGCCCGCCGGCAAGAATAATGGCCATGTACAATCCTCCTCAAAAATCTAGAGTCAGCGGCAGCGAAAAACGGCTCGTGCCGATGAAAATGATTTGCCCAAACAGCCAAATATTTAAAACAAGCCGCTGATCCGGCCATCGCCATCAATGTCAATGTTCTCCGCCGCCGGCCGTTTGGGCAGGCCGGGCATGGTCATGATATCGCCGGTCAGCAGCACGACAAAACCGGCACCGGCGGCAATTCTCGCCTGGCGTACCGTAATCGTAAAGCCTTGCGGCCGTCCCGCCAAAGACGAATCATCAGAAAAGGAGTACTGGGTTTTCGCCATGCATACCGGCAGGCTGCCAAAGCCATTCTGCGTCAGCAGCGCCAGCGTCTGTTCAGCCTCCTTGCTGAAGTTGACAGCGGCAGCGCCATAAATCTCCCTGGCAATCAGCGCCGCTTTTTCCTTCAGCGGCAATTCAAGCGGATACAGCGGCTTAAACGCCGCCTGGCCGCTGTCGGTCAGCGCCAGGATCTTTTCCGCCAGCTCAATGCCGCCGGCGCCGCCTTTGGCCCACACGTCCGATAATGCGACCGGAGCGCCCATTTCAGCACAGATGGCGAGCACGGCATCCAGTTCCTCCTTGCTGTCGGTAGGAAAGATATTCACAGCAACAACGGCAGGCACGCCGAACTTGCCGAGATTTTCATAATGCTTGGCAAGATTGGCCGCGCCGCGCCTGACCGCCGCCGCGTCCGGGCGGGCCAAATCAGCCTTGGCAACACCGCCGTGCATCTTCAGCGCCCGGACAGTGGCGACCAGCACCGCTGCCTGCGGCGCCAGCGAGGCCATGCGGCACTTAATATCAAAGAATTTTTCAGCCCCCAGATCAGCGCCGAAGCCAGCCTCGGTAATCACATAGTCAGCTGTTTTCAGGGCCATACGGGTGGCCATGGCGCTATTACAGCCATGGGCGATATTGGCAAACGGGCCGCCGTGAATGAGAGCCGGGACATTTTCCAGCGTCTGCACCAGATTAGGCTTTATCGCGTCCTTCAGCAACGCCGCCATCGCTCCCGCCGCCTTGAGATCGCTGGCGGTGACAGCCTGGCCGTCATAGCTGTAAGCGACAATGATCCGGCTTAACCGCTGTTTCAGATCATCGAGGTCGTTGGCCAGACATAGTATTGCCATGACCTCGGAAGCGACCGATATATCATAGCCGTCTTCGCGGGGTACGCCGTGGGCCTTGCCGCCGAGGCCGACAATAATATTCCGCAGGGCGCGGTCATTCATGTCAAGAACCCGCCGCCATACAATCCGCCGGGGATCGATATTCAGCACGTTACCCTGCTGCAGATGATTGTCAAGCATAGCCGACAACAGGTTGTGGGCTGTGCTGATGGCGTGGATATCGCCGGTAAAATGCAGATTAATGTCTTCCATCGGTACGACCTGGGAATAGCCGCCGCCAGCGGCTCCGCCCTTGACCCCCATGCAGGGGCCAAGCGAAGGCTCCCGCAGCGCTACAGCAACCTGCCGCCCCAGTTTTGCCAGCGCCTGCGCCAGCCCGACCGTTGTTGTCGACTTGCCTTCACCGGCGGGAGTCGGCGTAATTGCCGTCACCAAAATCAACTTGCCATCAGGCCGGCTCTTATCCTTGACGAGATCAAGCGACAGCTTGGCCTTGTATTTTCCGTACTGCTCCAGACAGTCCTCACCAATTCCCAGTGCGGCTGCCACTTGTGAGATCGGCAGCATCTTCGCCGCCTGGGCAATTTCAATATCGCTTTGCATAACTTCACCTCTGCCACAATCTAGTATCCAAACCTTGCCCCATAGTATTCGTTTTGCGGTTGCCGCTTTCCTCCCCGCCATGCAAAGTCTTCTTGTATTCTGCTAGGAATTAACACGACATAATCGGGAATAATTCGACTTGCGCCAGTTGATAATATGAGTGTAAAACAAAAGGAGGTGATAACTGTGGCAAGCAGCAACAAACCGGTAAATGCCAACGCCGCAAACGCTCTCGACCGTATGAAATATGAGGTCGCTACCGAACTGGGAATCGCTGATACGGTCCGTTCGCAGGGCTGGGCAACGATGACTTCGGCTGACTGCGGTCGTGTCGGCGGCCATATGGTCCGCAAAATGATCGAACAGTACGAATCCAACATGAAATAAGCTTGTACAGCTATCTCATCTTTCCGATTTAAAAAGAAGGGCGGCATTGCCGCCCTTCTTCAATTTTTCTATTGCGTAAAGGTGACCCGAACGGCTGCGCCGGCGGAAACATTTGCCTTTGGCGGCGGCTCCTGACTGACAGCGAGGCCGCTGCCGACAGGCGAAAACGCCAAATTAGCCTCCGCCAGCAGCCGCGCCGCCTCACGCACTGTCTTGCCGCGGACATCCGGCACCGTCGTCTGTCCCTGCCGGTCAAGCGCATTATCCATGCCGGGCTCCAGATCCCGCTGCGGCTGAGGCGGCGGCGCCGCCGCCGTATTTTGCTGCAAAGACCGATACAGCATGATCTGGGTCATAATTTCTTTAAATACCGGTGCCGCCACCTGTCCGCCATAATACATCCCGTCCGGATCGTCAATGACGATCAGCGCCGCCAGCTGCGGCTCCTCCACCGGACCAAAGCCGGCGAAGGAAGCAATATAGCTGCCCCGCTCATAGCCCGATCCGTTGCTCTTTAGCTTTTCAGCCGTTCCGGTTTTGCCGGCGAAGCGATAGCCGGATACGGCCGCCTGCTTGCCGCCGCCCGTAGACACCACCAGCTCCATCATCGCCGTCAGATCCCTGGCGGCGGCCGGCGAAATCACCTGGCGTACCGGCTCGGTTGTACCATGCGACAGCGTAGTCCCGTCCTGGCGGCGAAGTTCCTTTACAATGTACGGTCTAAGCAGGACGCCGTCATTGGCAATTGCCGCAATCGCCGTCAGCAGTTGAACCGGCGTCACCGCAATGCTTTGACCGATAGAGACGCTGGCCACATCCGAAAGCCGCATGGCTTTGGCGTCAAACAGCAGCCCCCCCTCCTCGCCCGGCAGCTGCAGATCAGTAGCGCGGCCAAAGCCGAACTGGCGGGTATACTGCATCAGCCGCTCCGCTCCCAGCCGTTCGCCGATCATGACAAAACCGGTGTTGAGCGAGTCCTTAACCACGTCGCGGAACGGGATTACCCCCCTGCCCTCACCATCCCAGTTCTGAACCGTAATGCCGCCGATGGAAATTTTGCCGGAATCGGTAAACAGCTCATCCGGCCTGACCAACCCCTCCTGCAATGCCGCTGCCGTCACCACCGCTTTAAAGGTCGACCCCGGCTCATATACAAAGGATACGGCACGGTTCTGCCAAACCTCCGGCGCATAGCGGCCAAACCGGTTGGGATCATAGCCGGGACGGCTGGCCATCGCCAGAATTTCCCCGCTGCGGGGATCCATAATGATCGCGGTCGCGCTCTTAGCCTTTTTTTCAGTCATAACCTTGTCCAGTGCCTTCTCGACAATAAACTGCATGCTGGCATCAAGTGTCAGATACAGATTGGTCATCGGACTGACCTCGTCACTGCGGAAAACCGACTGAAAAATCGGCACACCCTGACTGTCGGTATCAACCAGCCGCTTCACTGTTTCGCTGCGAATCAGCCGGTCATACGACAATTCCAGCCCCTCAAGGCCAATATCGTCTGTGCCGACAAACCCCAGTACATGCGCCGCCAGCATACCGTTGGGATAATAACGCTTGCTTTCCTCGACAAAATGCAGGCCTGTCAGGCGGTCAGAGGCGATAGCAGCTTTAATCTGATCGGAAATCTCCGGTTCCAGCGTCCGCCTGATCCAGACAAAACGGCTGTCGGTAGCGAGCAGTTCCAGCAGATCGGCTGTTCGCATCGCCAGAATCGGCGCCAGCAATCGGGCGGTCTCTTCCCGCCGCTGTGCCGGTATTTCGCCGGGATCGGCATATAAGGATTTTCGCATGGCGCTGATGGCCAGTTCACGGCCATTGCGGTCGTAGATTACGCCGCGCGGCGAGTACAGCAGCCGCGTGTCCTTTAACTGAGCCTGCATTTTTTCAGCCATCGCTTTGCCATCGACAAACTGGATCCAGGCTATCCGCAGCGCCAGCAGCGCCAGCGCTGCCATAATCAGCGTCAAAACCAAAGCAATCCGTTTATAAACAGGTTGAACCCCTAATCGCATTATTGTCACTCCGCCATTATAAATTCGGGCCCTGTACTATCTGAGCTTCCAGCCAGGCGCGCGTCTCCGGATGCAGCAGCATCCGTCCGGCATTTTCGCGATACCAGGGCAAAACGGCCTGACGGCCGGGCATGCGGGCAACAGCCCGCCAGTCGGCCAGCATCTCCCGCCGGTATTCATCCGGCATCGGCAGCACCTTATACACGCGGCAGTCCAGCATAACCACCCAGCATTGCCAGTGATGCCGGTTGCGGCGATAATGGCAGTTCCAGCTCGCGGCCAGTTCATCCGGCACGTTAGCCGCAAGGTACCAGCCGCTTTCATCCTGATAGTCGAGGGAACGGTTAAGCAATGCCGCTGTCCGCGGCCCCCATTCAGCCGGCGAAAACTTGCTCAGATCATGCGTCAGGCCGCGCCAGGGAATGCCTAGCTTACAGGCCTCTAAAAAAACCAGGCGTTTATGTTCAAGCAGGTAGCGCAAAAACCGCCAATGCTGCATCAACTGCAACACCGATCACCTCACCCCGGCCCGGATCAGTATTATATTGTACATCAGCCCGCCAAATCCCTGCGCCGGCAACAAGAAAAACGGTTCGAGCTGCGAAAATGCGCCGCAGGAACAGTGACAAATCCAGCCTTACCGACATATACTAGAGTATCCTTTTGACGGAGGTAACCGTATGGATATTGCTCCATACCAGTTCCTGGCTGTCGATACCGAAGGCTTCCGGGTCCTGCTGACCAATGGCGACAGCGGCGAAATTGTCGGTGAATGGCCGCTGCCGGGCGAATTTTCGCCGGTAGACATGCAACTGGGAGCCGATGCCACAGCCTACATACCGACAATCAACCGCCAGGGACGCGGCGCGCTGTTTACACTTTCCCTGCCGTCAGGCGAACTGACACAGCTGGCGCTCGACCTGCCGGCGATCGAGCGCTTTGCCGCCGGTCCACAGCCCGGCCAGGCAGTTATCGCCACCCGCGACGGCGCCTTGTTCACGCTGGATACGATTAAACGCAGCCTGCACCTGCTGGGGCGCAGTCAGGAGCCGTCAGTCTGCGTAGGCCTTGCCGTCGAGGCCAATACCGTGTATACGGTGTGGCAGCATTCGCCCCAGGGAGTCCTGGCAGTCATTTCAACAGACGGACAGCTTTGCGCCGAGAAGCTGCTGCCGGGTCTTCCCACTGGCTTAGCGCAAAGCAGCCGCTATCTTTACATCCCGTTTACCGCTGCCGACGACGGTGATGAGGGTCTGCTGCTGCTGCCCAAGGACCGGATTGACGCCGAACCGGCGGTTATTGCTTTACACCACTGCCAGGATGGGGCTTCCTTCCGGACCTATCCCTGCTATGTCGCCGTTACGCCGGACGAAGCTACCGCCTATGTCGCGCATGAAGACAGCGCCAATATTTCGATTGTCGACATTGCCGCGGCCCGTGTCAGCGGGTACATCCCGGTGGGCAGGTCCGTATCCTGTCTGTCGCTGTTGCCGGATTGCCGCTTCGCGATAGCCGGCAGCAACATGTTTGCCGATCTGTCGCTGATCGACCTGGTTAACCGGCGGCTGCTGTCGTTAACCGACTGCGAGCGGGAATTGTTCGGCCAGGTTGCGGTTCTCCCCGGTTAAACAGACCCGGATCGGCACAAAACCCCGCCAGTCGGCGCCGTACGGCACCTGACCAGCGGGGTTTTTCTGCTAAAGCCGGCCATGACGGCGGCTAAACCTTCTCCTCTTCCAGCGGCCGGGGCCAGGAAGAGGTCCAGTTATATTTTGCTTTAGAAGCGGGAGACACGGCTGCCGCCGGCGCGGTATCGTCATCAATTTCCTCCGGCTCTTGCGCGGCCTGGGCCGCCTGCATAGCCTTCTGCTGCAGCGCAGCCAGCTTTGACGCCGCCGTCAGATTAGCGGTCTCTGCTGCAGCCTCGGCGGCAGCCGTCGCTTCTTCAGCCGCAATTTCACACTCTTTTGCTTCAGCTGCAGCATAACTGCTTGTTTGCAGATTGTTTTCAAGCATTGCCGCTACCATTAAGAAATGATCGGCCTCGCGGCGAACATGATCGGCAAACAAAGGCGTCATCAAACCCAGCACCCGCTTATCCTCCAGCATGCCGTAAAGGGCGCGGTTAAAATCGCGCAGCCGCGTGGTGGCGGCGCGGGAATCCTGCAGGAACCGGCCGAACGAAGGAACATTCTCGTTGGCGCCGCGCAGCATGGACGAAAAATCCAGCGACTGACGGAACAGACCGTCAAACTCTGTGGTAAAACCCTCGGTGGTTTCGATCAGAATGACTTCCGACGGGTCGAGCATCTGACGGATAAAATCATCATGGTCACTCATCAGCCGCAGCCAGAAACTGAGCTCCCGGGTCTTTGACCAAAGCTGAAAGGGCTTGCAGTCCTTCATTGACTCCAGCAGCCGCAGAAAATATTCCGCCTCCCGCGCCATATGATCCAGCAGCGAGGGATAGAGGCAGCCACACAATTCACCGCGCAGCGCCAGTCGCAGCAGCCGGCGTTTAAAACGAAGAAATTCCTCCACCTTACCGGTTGACTGGCGGACCAGCTCCTTAAACTTTTTATCGCTGTTAATGCCATCCGCTTTGGCAAGCAATGCGCCGAAACAACGATAAAATTCCTGCGCTTCCTGGATGGCGTCCTTTCTATTGACAGGCAGGCCGGCTTTAATAAACACAGCGTGTTCCTGCATAATCGACAGCCAGAACTTCAGCTCTTCCAGGTTTATGGAAATAGCCGGACGGCTGTCGCCAGGCTGTACTGGCAGTCTCGTCATGACATACACTCCCCCATGTTTGGTTCATAGACGCATCTGCCCATAAGATCCCGCGGCAGCGCGTTTTCTTATAATAGTGTATGCTCGACTTGGCAATTTAGTGCAAAACAACATAAACAAGACGCCAGGTAAGCACTGATTAAATGAGCCAGTCAATTAACGGCGGGTTTTTCCCTGCCGGGAAGCCAGACAGCCCCCGCGACGCCGTGCCGCGTACATTCGCAGGTACGCAAACAAGGCCGTCACGGGGGCTGACAACGGCCGGGCGCTTGTCTCCTGACACACCCGGCACTAGCGCTTCCCTGCGCGTCGCAGGTATAGCAACGTCAAAAAACAGCTTCACAACGGAAGATTTTATTCCCCCGCTCACTAAACTTTGCCTCATACTCGGTCATAATATTGCCCTCAAAGCCGCTGTTATGCAGGTCAAAACTGATATTGGCGAGACGTAGGCCGAAATCGGCAAATTGGTTCAGCGAGAACTCAAATAACTTTTCGTTATCAGTCTTGAAACAGATGCGACCGCCGGGCTTTATAATCTGCCGGTACTTAGCCAGAAAGACGGCGTGGGTCAGGCGGCGCTTTGCATGGCGGCGCTTGTGCCAGGGATCACTAAAGTTCAGGTACAGCCGGTCAACCTCTCCCGGACTGAACAGTGTTTCAATCGCCAGCGCATTAAACACCAGAAGTCTCACATTATCCAGTCCCTGCTCCCGAACCTTTCTCGCCGCATCATACAACACATCCTGGGCCGCTTCAATACCAACGAAAACCGTGCCGGGTTGCTGTTCGGCCATACCGCTGATAAACCGGCCGCGCCCGGTGCCGATTTCCACGTGCAGCTCGCTGCCGCCGCAGCGGCTGCGCCACTGGCCGGGAGCAATCCCGCCGCTGTCAAGGACGACATCGCCGTAGGCTTGCAACGCCTCAGCCACCCAGGGTTTCTTTCGCAGACGCACTGTTGTTACTCCTTTTCCAGACCGTACTTTCGTAAATAGCGATAAAGCGTCACACGGCTGACATCAAGCATCAATGCCAGCCGGCTGATATTGCCGCCGGCAGCCTTCCAGGCCTCGATAAACGCATCGCGGCTTTCCTTCCAGGCGCGGCCGGGGCCGCTTTCACCAGGGAGCTTTAGATCGCTGGCGTCAAGGCTGTCACTGCTGCTATGGAAAAACGCATTTTCAATTACTTCCTGAAGCTGCTTGGTGTTGCCCTGCCAGTCAAACGAGAGCAGCAGTTGCTCAGCCTCGGGCGTCAACGGCTTAGCCGGCATCTGGTTTTGCTCGGCAAGTTCCTCGATAATATGACTGGCCAGCAGGGGAATATCCTCGCGGCGGGCGGACAGGGCCGGCACCTTGATCACGGTGCGGCCGAGCTGCTCATGCAGGGAGGCGGTAAAAATACCCTTATCGGTCAGCCGCTTCAAATCGCTGTCGCAGGCTGCGATCACCCTCACGTCCAGCGGCAGCACCGTTCCGTCGAGGCGGGTCAGCCGGCCGGTCTTTAGAATCGCTGCCAGCCGTTCCGCCAGAATGGCCGGCAGTTTTTCAATTTCATCAATAAACAAGGTGCCGCCGTTGGCCAGCTCCAGCTTGCCGGGAACATTATCCTCGCCAAACAGCTCCAGCCACAGGCTGTGCTCGCTGCCGCCGCCGCAACGCACGGTAATCAGCGGTCCGGCGGCGCGGGGACTGGCCTGATGGATGCCGTGAGCCAGACGCTGCTTGCCGGTGCCCGGCTCTCCCTGCAGCACGACATGCTGCTGCCCGCGGGCGACCCGGGCCGCTTTGTCCTTGGCGGCGACAAATGCCGGCGCATTGCCGATCATTGCCGACAGATGGTAGCGGGCGCGGTAGCCGGCGGCGTGAGCGGCCAGCAGCCGCAGCTCCTCCAGCGGCAGGGATACAGCGACAATTCCCTCTACCTCATCCTGATGGGTAATGGGAATGACAGTGGTAATATCCTCATATACCTTTCCTGGCATGTTCCAGGTCATTTCTTTATTGTAAGAGGGAATGCCATAAAAACCCTTTGCCAACGGCGACAGCTTATAATTGCTCAGCTTTTCGCTCAGAGAGGTCTTACGCCCCTCCTTGCCCAGACGTTCAAGACCGCGGCTGTTGGCATAGGCAACCTCGCCGTCAGGCAGCAAATGAAACGCGGCGTAAGGAGTGGCGTCAAGCATCAACTGCCGCGCCCGCAGCTGTGACAACAGCGACAGGTGCTGCTCCAGCGCAAACCGCATCGACTGCAGCAGCGCGAACATGGCGTTGTACGGCAGCTCTCCCGGTTCCAGTGCAACCAGCGTTAAAATATAACGCAGGTCATTGTCGACCAGAATCGGCGCCGAGCAGGCGTCGCCATTATGGCTGTCCTGGGTCCACATTTCCGGACCGAACAGCAAAAACGGCGTCTGCCGGGCGTAAGCCAGGCTGACGCTGGAGGTGCCGATATCCTGCTCCGCCAGTCGCGCCCCCTCGATCTCGTCAACAGTCTTTTGAAAAAAAGGCAAGGCGTAATTTTTTAACACATAGCAGTCGCGGTTTACCAGCAGCAGACTCAAATTATAGGCGCTGAAATGCTCCTGCAGCGACAAATACAGCGAATCGACAAAACCGACCGCCGCACTGTGCTCCCGCCGCTCCTGCGCCAGCTGCTCCGGCGTCAGCCGGTGGGTCAGGCACATCCGTTCATGCGGCGCGTTTGCCGCCCGGCTGTTCTCCCAGGATTCCGCCACCCAGGGATGAACATTCGGATCAACGACACCCTCCTCCATAAATTTGCGGTAATATTGCTCCAGTTTTTCTTTGCTTCGCCGTTCTCTGATCATTTTAAACCTCCACAATCCAGCATGTCCCAAAAGCGGCCGCTCACGGGCCCGCGCTCAGCGCCGCGCCTTGTCAGAAAAAAACGCTTGCTGTTCATCTTTAATTAGGATACCATAGTTTCGCATCAGACGCTAATCATTTAGTCGCACCGCAATTTGCTGTCACAAATCACAATATCTAGTGAAAACAACAGAAAACACGCCTATATATTGCGCAGAAAATGATAACTGCATTTATCTGCCGAAAATGGTGCTTTCGTCCGCTGGCAGGAATTGTTCTCTCTATGCTACAATAAGCACAGATATGATTGGAGGGGACTTACTATGATGATCAATGGGATTCAAATCGCAGCCGATCCGTCGCTGACCGAAGCCGAAATTACCGCAATGGTGACGGAAGAACAGGCATTATGGCATGAGCGCCACAAAAGCATCGCGTTGATGGAAATCAGCCGCGACGGCGATGAAATTGTGATCAAAACTACGGAAAAGTCTCCCATTCGCCGCGTTCGCCGCATTACCGGCTATTTGAGCAATATCGACAATTTTAACGACGCCAAAAAGCAGGAATGCCAGCGCCGGGTCGTTCACGCCAGTTGACCGGGCCGCGGCAGTCGTAATATAAACAGGGCCGCCAGATTGCAGAATCTGGCGGCCTTTCTTACTAACGCTCCAGCTGCCGGTCCGCCCGGCGGACCATTTTTTGCAGGCGGCTCAGGTGCGGTAAAGGTTGATTTCCTCACCAAAATGCTGAATAACGGTCTTAAACTCGTGAATTTTATCCATCATGTCCTGCAGCTTATCGTTATAATCCTGCACCGCCGCGCTGACTTCCTCGGTCGCCGCCGAATTCTCCTCGGAGATGGCGGCCAGCGACTCAATCTTGCTGTAGACCTGATTCATCCCGGTCATTTCGTGCTCCAGCTTGTCAATCATATCCACAATGTTGTTGGCAACGCCATGAATATTGCCGACATGACCGCTGGTATTGCGAACAACGTCGCTGAGTTGACGGCTTTCGGCGGCAAGAACGTCATACTCCGCTTCAATCAGCGCGACCAGCCCGCCGATTGTTCCCATCAAAACCTGCAAATCGCCGGAAATCCGCTCGGAGTGCTGCTGTGACTGCTCCGCCAGCTTGCGCACCTCTTCAGCGACAACGGCGAAGCCGCGTCCCTGCTCGCCCGCCCGTGCCGCCTCGATAGCGGCATTCAGCGCCAGCAGGTTGGTTTGGCCGGCGATTGCCGCCACCATGCCGGTGATCTCATTGATTTTATCCGCCTGTACCTGCAGCGTCTCGGCCGATTCCTTAACGGCGACAAACTTGTCCAGACTGCTGGTCAAGTTGGCACTGGAGGACTGCACATCGGCAAAGCCCTTGTTGATCTCACCGACCGCCACCTCAAGCTGCTGCTTATTGCGGCTCTGGCCGGCAACCACGCTCTGCAGCGTCTCCAGATTGCCGCTGAGAATCCCCACCGACACCTCAGTCTCCGACGCCTGATTGGTGGCGGCAGTGGCTACGTCATGGACGACTCCGGAAATCTCGTTTGAGGTTTGGCGCATCCGGTCGGCCAGATTGTTGAAGTTCTGCGCATACTTATCCATCTCGTCAGTAACGCCCTTGAAGCCGGTAAAATCACGCTTTACCCGCTGCTTATAATCGGCCAGCAGTTCGCCCAGCAGTTCAAACTCATCAGCTGACCGCAGTGAAACCTCCTCAAAATAACGCCGGTCCCGAATCGCTTTCAGTTGTTCGCCGACAAACCCAAACGGCCGCAGCAGCAGCGCCGCCGCCAGCCAGGCGGCCGCGGCGGCCGCCAGCGGCTGCCACAGGGCAGCGCCAAGGCCGGCCAGTGCCAAAAGCGCCTGCAGGCAGGCGCTGACAATCGCAGCAGCGGCGCCGATCTTCAGCGGCAGGCTTTTAATCAGGCCAAACGAAAGCAGCATGTTGCAGCGATAGGTCTCGGTACGCTGGATTGTCGCCGGAAAGGTGATCAGAATCTTCATATGCTCAGCCGAGGATTCAATTATTTCGGTTACGATTTTTTCGTTGAAATGCTCCGCCGCGCCGGCAAGCAAACCGCGAAGATAACCAAACATACCGCGTTTGGAGCGATAGCTGAGTACGGCCTGCTTGTCCGCCACCGGTTCGATCAATAGTTCCGGCGGCCTGGCGCCGGGAATCCGCTTTACCATCACCACATGAACATCATACATGGAGCGCAGAAACGAATACAGGCTTTCCTGGTGGAAAAAGGCGGGGTAGGCTTCGCGGAAGGTGGTCAGATTGTCTTTGCCGATCGCCATCCAGAGCTCGTCCTCGTTTTTTTGCAGCTGCTTCGCCAAATAACCGCTGAACTGCCTGATTTTCGCGTCGTCAACATCTTCTGTCGGCAAAAACAGTTTGTCCCTGTTCCAGCCGGCGGTTTGCATCGCCTGACCGGTCAGCTCCTCGCCCCAAAGCTTGCGGGATGTATTGAGCCAGGTTCCGACCACTGTGCCTTTCATAAGCAGTCACCTCATTAAAAATCCGTGTTTACCCTGTTAGTTTAGTTATTCTCCGGGTTTCAGTGTAATCCTGTTGCTGGCGGCAAAATATCCGCCGCCGCGGTCCGTCCGCAGCCCCTGCCGGCAGGAAAAAAACCACCGGAAGCGAAACCTATCTACACCCAGTGCTGCGGCCGTCAAAACCGTCGCAGCCTCAAAAAATCGCGGCTTCCCCCTTCGTCAAGGGTAGCCGCCACGGGAGGACACATGAATATTCTCGGGTTGGTCGCCTCGGAGCGCAAACTCGGCAACAGCGAAATACTGGCAAAGGAAATCCTGTCGGCACTGCCGGGCAACAAGCGCCTGCTGCGGTTGAGCGATCTGACAATTGCCTCCTGCCGCGCCTGTTACGCCTGTCTGCCGGCCGGCAAGCCCTGTATTCTTAATGACGACCTTACCTTTTTTCTGGACCAGATCACCTGGGCCGACGTCGTTGTGCTGGCGTCTCCCTGCTATTTTCTCGGCGCCCATACCAGCGTTAAGACTATTGGCGACCGCCTGATCTCGGTGCTCAATGACGGCAGCCGCTTCCGCGGAAAACGCTGTGTGACGGTTGTCAGCTACGGCGTGGAAAACTGGGATGGCTATGCCAGGGAAATGCTGATGAACTTTGCCCGCTTTCTCCACCTTGATGTCGCCGGCTCGCTGACAGTGCGCGCCGCCAATCCCGGTGAGGCTGCCAGTCCCGCCATCCTTGAGCAGGCACGACAGTTGGCCGGCCTGCTCGCTGCCGGTCAGACAGCGCCGCCCCTCCCCCAGTCCTGTCCCGGCTGCGCCTCCAGCCTGCTGCAGCTTGACGCTGACGGCCATATCCGCTGCGTCATGTGCGGCGCGACGGGACAAGCAGGCGCAGCAGCAAAACAGCTCACGCTTTGCTTTGACACCGGCGGTCACAGCCGCTTTTCAGCGGCCGGCATGGCGGAACACGGCCAACGCCTGGAGGAGATTAAGCGCGAATACGGGAGCCAGCGCCGGGAACTGCTGGCGGCGCGCAAGCCCTACCAGCAGATGGACGAATGGTGGGTAAAACCCGGACACGACGGCCACCCTGCCTAGTTAACCAAGTGCGAACCCTTGCCTAAAACAGTGAATATACTGTAACAGCGAGGTGATGCATTTAATGTATGCAATTGGAGTTTCCCTGTCAGCCCGCCGCCTGCAGCTGTTTCAGGACCGCAGGCTGATCCGCAATTACACGATCGGTGTTGGCAAACACACAACGCCGACGCCGCCGGGAAGGTATACCATTATCAGCAAGCTGCCTTATCCCGGCGGCCCGTTCGGCTCTATGTGGCTGGGACTCAGCGTTCCCCGCTACGGCATTCACGGCACCAACAATCCAAAGTCCATCGGCGGCCTGGTTTCAAAGGGCTGCATCCGCATGCACAATCATGATGTGCTGGAGGTCGCCCGGCTGGTGCCTCTCGGCACGATGGTACTGATCGAACAGTGATTATTTTTTTGCGGCACGACTAAAACAGCTGCGATTGGGTAAATAACAGTATATGGATAGAAAAAAACGGTTGCACTGCCGGTTATGTAAAGGATGCAGAACAGATGAGTATCGCCGCCTTTTTAAAGCTTGTTGAGATTCAAACTAAAGCGGCCAGCGTCATCCCTTTCCTGCTGGGGACTTTTTACGCCGCCTACAGATTCGATGCCTTTTATCCGGAGCATTTTCTACTGATGCTCATATCGCTTTTGTGTATAGACATGGCGACTACCGCCATCAATAATTATCAGGATTTCAAAACCGCCCGCAAGCGGAGCGGCTACGGCTACGAACGCCACAACGCCATTGTCAGCTACCAACTGAGCGAGAGCAGCGTGCAGCTCACGATTGTCATTCTGCTGCTGCTTGCTGCTAGCTTCGGCCTCCTGCTGGTTTGGCGCACCGACCTGATTGTGCTGCTGGCAGGAGTTGTCTCGTTTCTAACCGGAATCATTTATTCCGCCGGACCGGTGCCGATATCAAGGACCCCGTTAGGCGAACTGGTTTCCGGCGGCTGCATGGGCTTTATCATCCCCTTCCTGGCTGTTTACATCCATGTGACGCAGCCGCCGCTCATCCAGGCAACGCTGTCAGGAGCGCTGCTGAACATCACCGCCAACGGCGGCGAAATTGCCCGCATTTTGTTGGTCTCGTTTCCCGCCGCCGCCGCGATTGCCAATATTATGCTGGCCAATAATATTTGCGACATCGCCGAGGACATCGAAAACCGCCGCTATACCCTGCCCGTCTATATCGGCCGCGCCAGCAGCCTTAACCTGTTCAGGCTGCTGTATTACAGTATTTACCTGCTGTTGGCGGGGCTGCTGCTAACCGGCGTTTTGCCCTTGATTGCGGCAATTACCTTTGCCAGCTGGCCCATTGTCAGCGGCAACATCAAGCTCTTTTGCCAACTGCAAACAAAGCGGGACACGTTTGTATTAGCGGTAAAAACTTTATCGCCATCAACGCCGCTTTGGCCCTAAGCCTGCTTTTGGCGGTATTGTTCAAATAAAGCGACAGGACTTTGTCTCCTGCTGGCGAATAAAGGCAGAAACAGCTTAGGGGGAATAACCATGTATAAGCGAGCACTCTGCCTTGCCTTTGCGCTGCTGCTGTCGATGCCGCCGGTCCTTGCCGGATCGCCGCGCAGCATGGACTTCAACGGTATACGGATTACGCTGGGACAGGAAAGCAACCAGGCGTTGTCCCGGCTGCACGCTTCGTTCAATCTGCAGCCGGTCTCCGGCCGTTCAGGTGCTTACAGCGTACGGACAAAAGAGAAATCGGGGCAGGAACTGGGGATCATCACCCTCCGCAACGGCAGGATTGCACAATTGGAGCGGGAGCGCGGCCGTGTTTACGATGTCGGCCAGGGAGCGCTGATCAGCCGCTTGATCC
Organism: uncultured Pelosinus sp.; assembly: GCA_900542835.1. Lineage (GTDB taxonomy): Bacteria > Bacillota > Negativicutes > Sporomusales > Acetonemataceae > Anaerosporomusa. Next base: position 26,203 of record UQPB01000028.1, read on the forward strand.
GGGAACTGATTGCCGAAGGCAATACGCAGGTCGAGCTGGCAATCGAAAAACGGCTGATCGCCGGTGTCAGCCATGAAATCATCAGCCTGAAAGCGCCGGGTAAGCGCCTTGATATCCTTGTAAGCAATCCGCCGGCCGGCAGCGGTGAAGTCAGCTTCCGGGAGCTGCTGGACTAAAGCAGTCAGCATTATTCAGGCCCGCGGCCTGCCGCCAATTGCGCCTTTACGGATGCTAAAACACGCTGCCCCTGTCGGGACAGCGTGTTTTAGCATCAGCCAATACGTAAACGCGTATACTGCATCAGAATCAGCGGTTCTTGACTCCGCTGGGCACATGGCCGGTGGGTGCGACCTTGGCCGCGCTCTGGCAATAGGTCTGCTGATCGTCAAAAAAGATATGCGGCTTGAACTTTTCCAGAATCGGCGCCTTATCAAGGCCGCCGAGGAAAAACGCCTCGTCGATCCGCACACCCCAGGCGCGCAGCGTTTTGATTGCCCGCTTGTGCGACGGAGCGCTGCGAGCGGTTACCAAGGCCGTGCGGATCGGCATTTCGCTGGCGTCGCGGTATGACCGCTGCACCTGGTTTAGCGCCTCCAGAAACGGCTTGAACGGTCCCGGCGCCAGCGGCGTATCGCTGTTGGCCACTTCATGCTTGACAAACTCGGCCAAACCGTGCTCCTGGTATACTTTTTCCGCCTCATCGCTGAAGATCACCGCATCGCCGTCAAAGGCGATGCGGATCTCGCCGCTGTCGTCATCGCAAAACTGCAGATCGGTGTAGATCGTGGCGCTGGCATAGCCGTTCTCCAGCGCCAGCCGCACATCATCGGGATTGGCGGATAAAAACAGATCGGCCTTAAACGCGCTCAGATACTGGTAGGGAGAGCGGCCGTTGGTAAAGGCGGCGCGGGTAATATTAAGCCGGTAATGCTCAATGGAGTTGAACACACGCAGCCCGGTGTTGGGGTCATTCTTGGAGACCAGCACAATCTCTACCGCCGCTTCGTCCGTTTCCGGATAGCGCAGCGCTAAAAGCCGCCGGATCAGCGGAAAGGCGACGCCGTGGCCAAGAATCTCGTCCTCATGCTGCATTTGGTAGCTGGCATAGGCCTCCACCCCTTTGGTTTCAAATAAACGATTGCTCTCATCCAAATCAAACAAGGCCCGCGACGAAATTGCGACAACCAGCTTATCGTCAAGTGTTGCTGCCATTATCCACCTCCCAGCCGGTACTGTGCCACTCAGGAAACCGCAGCCTGCGGCACGGTGTTGCAAAGCAGTCCGTGCCGCAATGGCCGTCCGCCTGACCGGATCGCGCGGCTGCTGCCGTATCCGCGGCAGTACTCGTATCATCAGGAAATTCCCCGCCGGCGGGGAAAACTCCTGCCCGGCCCAGCCTGGAAACAGCAAACAACCGCAAGGCGCTAAGCACTTGCGGTTGCCAAAGTCAAATGGAGCCGATATGCGGATTCGAACCGCAGACCTACGCATTACGAATGCGTTGCTCTACCAGCTGAGCTACATCGGCGGATAATACGCTATTTAGTATACTGCCCCGCGGCTGAAAAGTCAATGCGCAACTCGCTGGCGCCGGAAAAAATCCTGTAAAAGCAAGCTGGCATAAGCATGCGGCGCGCCGGCAAAGAGACAATGTGATCCGCCGGCAGGAATCGGCCGGCCGAAAGGAGAACACCAGTTACATTACGCAATGAGAGGGACATCCGCATGATCAAACTAAAACCGGGCTACGCCGAGCCGGTGCTGCTCTTCGTCGCCTTTGTCTGGGGCTCGAACCCGCCGGTTATCAAGTGGAGCCTGCAGTATATGGATCCTATGTCGTTTAACGCCGTCCGGATGCTGATTGCCTGTATACTGTCCGGTATTCTGCTGCTCGTCGCCAAACCGCAGCGGCGGCTGGAGCGCGTCGACTGGCTTACGCTGGTTAAGCTGGGCGCATTCGGCTTTTTTTTATTTCAGCTGTTTCTAACTGTCGGCGTCACCCGCACCACCGCCGGCAACGCGTCGCTGGTACTGGGGATGCTGCCGGTATCGGTGGCGGTTATTAACGCGGTCAGCGGCCTGGAGCCGATTACCCGCCGCATTGTGCTCAGCATCGCGATTACCCTGGCTGGTGTCTGCCTGATCGTACTCGGCTCCGGCAGTGAACTCAGCCTGGGCGGCGACCATATCGCCGGCGCCGGCCTGTTGCTGTGCGCCCAGTGCGCTTACGGCTATTACACCGTCTTTTCCCGGCCGCTGACAGCCAAATACTCCTCGCTGCAGATCAACGCCTGCGTTTTCGCTGTCACCACCCTGCTATTCGTACTTGTCGCCCTGCCGGACCTGCTTGCCAACGACTGGCGTCAGGTGGCGCCGGCCGCCTGGGCCGGTACGGTCTACTCCGGCATTTTCCCCTTGACGGTCGGCAACGCACTCTGGGTCTGGGGTGTCGGTATTATTGGCAGCGCCAAGGCTTCCCTGTTTAATAATCTGGCGCCGGTATTCGCAATCCTGATTGCCTACCTGTTGCTGGGAGAGGCCTTTGGCCCGCTGCAGGCACTGGGCGCGGCCATTATTTACGCCGGCCTCCGGCTTGGCCGCAAGCAGCCGCAGCCGGCGGTGCCGCCAGAAGAGGGCAGTGTCAGCTAGCGCGGCAGATACCCTTTGGCGACAGCCGCCTCAATCAGCTCCGTAACCAGCGTGGCCAGGGACTGCGAAATCTGCCCCGTCTCCCGGTTGCGTTCCCTGACCTTGCCGCTGCTGATACCATGCTCGCGCCACGATTTACCTTGCGTGTGATAATGCAGCAGCAGCGGCTGCAAGCGGTCAAGCGCGGCGGCAAACCGGGCCTCCGGCGTTATTCCCGCTTCAAATTCCTCCCATAGTCCGATCCATTCTGCCGCCTGATCAGCCGGCAGCAGGCCAAAAATCCGCTGGGCCGCCCGCTGCTCGCGCTCCGGCTTGTCTCTAAGCCCGGCCTGATCATAACAATAGGTATCGCCGGCGTCTATCTCCACCAGATCGTGCAGCAGCGCCATTTTGGCGGCCCGGGCGGCATCAACCGGCGTGTCGGTATGCTCGGCCAGCAACAGCGCCATGACCGCCAGATGCCAGGAATGCTCCGCGTCGGTTTCATGCCTGCCATTACCGTCGATTACATAGTTCTGGCGGTAAATAGTCTTCATCTTGTCAAGCTCTACAATAAAGGCGATCTGTCTGGTTAGTCGTTCCAACGGTTCCATACGGTCCACTCCAGTCCTTGATTCTCCGGGTTACCCTGTGCTCTAATCAGCTGCGTACTTAACCCTGAATGACAGACAGCGCCGGGAGAGTTTCGTTTCCTATGCGCATACAGGCTTCCTGTCATTATTAACCCGGTGCAGTATCAGTTCGTCACCGCCGGCCATGAATCCTTGGCAAGCACTGATTAAAGCGCACAGTGTCGCCTGACTGGTTCGTTTTAACTGTGCTTTCGCTAACACCTGAACAGGATTAGGCCCGTCAAAAAACCGGGACTGCCAGGAGCGTTCCTGTACAATCCCGGTTTTACCGGCAGCGGTGTCTATTTTACAATATCCTCGCCAAACCACTGTTTCGACAGTTTTGCGGAGGTACCATCCTTTTTCATCGCATCGAGGACAGCCTGGACTTTGTCACGCAGCTGCTGGTCGTCCTTGCGGAAGCCGACGCCGTAAACGCCGATCTCACCCATCGGCTGCGCCAGCGCAACATACTGATTCGGTTCTTTGGACATGTAATAGCGGCCGAGAATTTCATCCGTAACCACTGCGTCCAGACGGCCCGCTTTCAGATCGAGAAAGGCGGCAATGCAGTCGGGATATTTTTTAAAATCTTTCAACCCGGCTTTCAGCTTTGCATCCTTGCTGACAACTTCATCGCCAATGCTGGCCTCCTGCACGCCGACGACCTTGCCGGCCAGATCGGCCGCGCCTTTAAGCGGCGAGCCTGCAAGCACGAAAATCAACTGCTTGCTTTCCATGTACGGATTACTGAACAGCACGTTCTTTTTGCGTTCCTCGGTAATATTCATTCCGTTCCACAACGCGTCGACCCGCTTGCCGTTGAGTTCCATTTCCTTGGCGCTCCAGTCGATCGGCTTGAATTCAACCTCGACTCCCAGCCGCTTGGCCGCTTCCTTAGCCATATCAACGTCAAAGCCGACAATGGCGTTTTTTTCGTCTCTAAAGCCCATTGGCGGAAAGCTGTCGTCAAGGCCGATGACAATTTTTGTTTTCGCCTGCTCGGCCGCCGGCGCTTTGGTGCCGCCACATCCGGCTAAAAACGCGGCGGTAATCATGGCTAGAAAAATAATGGCTGTTAGCTTCTTCAATTAAAACCCCTCCATTGCTTTCATATGCTGACATAACCCAGTATACTTTAGCAAGATGAAATAGTAAAGGGGTAAAATAAAAAATATCCTTTTTATTTTGTGAAGGGCACGCAAAACCAGGACGCCTGCAAAACAATCCGGTCGCCGCAAAAGCTGGTGCCGGCTTGTTTAATCAGCCGGGAAGAGAGACGGCGGTTTTGCACCACCATGCGCAGCGTCGAATTGGCTTCTACCGCATCAAAGAACTCTACCTGCTGCAGCGCCGCCAGCCCCCAGGGAATCCGCTGCGTAACCCCCAGACGGGTCGCACCGGCGCCGCCGCACTGTACCAGTGATTCCACCAGCAGCATCGGCGGCACAACTCGCTGCTGCGAAAGCGACTCCTGATAATAGGGAAATTCATCGTCATAAGTCATGCTGCCAACCACCTGCTGTCTGTCAACAGAAATCAGCTCATCAACGAAAAGAAACGGATCCCGCTGCGGCAGCAGCAGTTCGATATCGCGGTTACGCATAGAGGGCCTCCTTTGGCATTGGCGGACGCACAGTCGGCGGCGGCGCCCGGCCACGGCGTTTTATTACAGAATTCTTGCCTCACAACGGAAATCCTTCCCGCCGCCCGGCGGCAGCCAAACCGGCCCCTTGACTTCCGGACAGAATCTGCCATAATAATGTTCTATCAACGTTATCCTTTAGGTTTGATGACGGTTAAAATGACAAACGGCGGCGCCTAGCAGACCTCTTCCAGTATGCGCCGGCTTCGCTTCCTTGCCCTTTACCATTTTACCTCCTCCTAAAACCTACTTATAACATTAGCAGAATACTAGTACCTTGTGTTCCCTAAAGGTTGAGATAAATTCTAATACAGCCGGCAGCGGCGGCCTCGCCGTGCCGGCCGGGAGGTCTGGCATTGAGTCAACGCAGCATCTACATTATTTTACTGCTTGTGCCGCTGTTTTGGGGCGGCGCCTTCGGCAGCACCAAACATGCTCTCAGCGAATTGCCGCCGCTGACCTTGTCAGCACTGCGGTTCTCGCTCGCCGGCCTGCTGCTGGCGGCCTGGGTCACGGCCCGGCGCGAGTGGAACTGGCCGCTGCTTCGCCGCCACTGGCCGGGGATTGTTGCCCTCGGCTTTACCGGCGTATTTCTTTACAGCTTTTTCTTTGCAACCGGTCTTCAATACACTTCTTCTCTTACCGCTTCGCTGATTGTTGTCATCAATCCCGTTATTACCGCCTGTCTGGCAGTGCTGCTGCTGGGAGAAAGCTGGCACTGGCGCATCGGCGCCGGCGTCACGCTGTCGCTGACCGGTGTGATCACCGTCATTACCCAGGGGCGCTTTGAGCTGATCCTCAACCAGGCTTACGGCCGGGGAGAGAGCATTATTTTCGGCGCGGTTCTGAGCTGGGTTGCTTATACCCTTACCGCCAAGCTGGTTGTCAAGCATGTCGGCTCGCTGCTGGCCACCACGGTATCGACACTGGCCGGGGCGGTTATGCTGCTGGCCGCAGCCGGCCTGCGCGAGGGTCAGTGGGACAAACTGAGCGCCATATCGCCGCAGACTCTGGGAGAATTGCTGTTTCTGGCCGTTTTTTCTTCGCTTGCCGCCTATGTTCTCTTCAACTGGGGCGTAGAGCAAATCGGCGCGACCAAGGCGGCGGCTTATATCAACCTCACGCCGGTCAACGCCTTATGGATTGCCGCCATCTTTTACGGCGAACCGGTGCTGGCACCGCAATTGGCCGGGATGGTCCTGATTCTCGCCGGCGTGATGCTGACAACCCGGACAAAGACGCCGCAGCCGGCGGCGGCCGCAGTCAAGCGCTAAACGCCGGCGGCGGGCCGGGTTAGCGAAATAAAAGGAACTGGCGAACAGAGACAACTGCTCGCCAGTTCCTTTTATTGCTCTGCCGTAAAACCGCCAGCCGGCATCGGCGGCCTTTCCGCCGGCCGCTGTTCAGCCAGCAGCCGGCGCTTATCGATCTTGCCGCCGCTTGTCAACGGCATGGCATCAACAAAAAAGATCCGCCGCGGACAGCAATGCGGCAGCATTTTCCCCCGGCAAAAAGCCAGTACGTCACGGCTGCTCAGCTCCGGCCGGCTTTTCACCAGCCAGGCGCACACCGTCTGCCCCCGGACAGGATCGGCAATGCCGCCGACGACAGCCTCGGCAACGCCGGGACATTGCAGCAGCACCTGCTCGACCTGCTCCGGCGCCACCTTAACGCCGCCGCTGTTGATAAGTCCCTTCAGCCTGCCTTCCAGGTACAGGTACCCATCCCGGTCCAGATGCCCCAAGTCGCCAATCGCCGCCTGCGGCCGGTACGCCGGCGCCAGATAGGGGCTTACAACCCGGATTTGCTTGTCTTCAATGGTTATCGATACGCCGGGAAAAGCCCTGCCAACTGAACCGGGATGGGCGACCAGCTCCGCTGCGGTCTGATAGCTGACATGGCCCAGTTCGCTAGCGCCGTAGTATTCGATGATACGGGCTTGCGGAAAGGCGAACTGCAGCCGCTGCGCGGTGCCGGCGTCAAGCTTTGCGCCGCAGCTGGTGGCGGAAGTAACTGCCGGCAGCGGCTCGCGCAAGACAGCCAGCAGCCGCCGGTAATTTGTCGGCACCATGAATACGGCTGTCGCCCGGCAAGCCGCCATCTCAGCCGCCCAGGCGCGGGGCATGCCGCCACCGGCAAAAACAACCGTGCCGCCGGCAGCAAGGAGCTGCAGGCAGGCGTTGAGGTTTGCCGTATATACCAGCGAGCCGGCCAGATAGAGAATATCGTCGCCGCCCAGGCCGAAAACTTCGCTTTGCGCGGCAAACGCGCTCGTCCAGCTATGGTGATCCCGCCAGATCAGCTTCGGCTGTCCGGTACTGCCCGAACTGAAGGCGCCAAAAAAAATCGCCTCCGGGCTGACCGCCGGCAGCTCGGCCAGGGCTGCCGGCGGCTGGAATTGGGCATCAATGCACAAATGGAGGCCATGGCGTTTCATAAGGGATGCCGCTACCGCCGGCGTGGTCTCCGTATCCAGCAATACGCAGGCGCCGCCGGCTTTGATAATCGCTAAAAAGGTTACCAGCTGTGTCAACGGATCGCGCAGCTGCACCAGCACGCGATCACCGCTGGCAATGCGGCCGGCCAGGCGGCGGGCCAGGCGGTCTGTCTGACTGGCAAGCTCACTGTAGCTAAGACTGCTGCCCCCATGAATCAGACAGGCCTTATCCGGCCGGCTGCCGGCAGTGTCCAAAAAACGATGGATCAGCATGGCCTCAGCACCTCTCAATCAAGATAGCGGTGCCCATGCCGCCGACAGCGCCGATCGCGGCGATGCCAAAGCGGCCGCCGCCATGCTGCAGCGCCTTAATCAGGTGCAGCAGAATAATCGCGCCGGAGGCGCCATAGGGATGGCCGTATGCTAATGCGCCGCCCAGACTGTTGGTTTGCTCCAGACTGTAGCCCAACTGCCGGCAGCAGGCCAGAATCTTGACCGCGAACGCCTCATTGATTTCCATCCGGTCGATCGCCGTCAGCGGTAGAGCGGCCCGGCGCAGCAGCTTTTCAATCGCCGCTACCGGACTGAGCGGAAAAATGTTCGGGTCGATGCCGCAAGCAGCCGTCGCGACAACGGCAGCCTGCGGCTTCAGCCCGTAGCGGTCGACTGCCGCCGGCGACGCCAGCAGCACGGCAGCGGCGCCATCATGCTTGAGGCAGGTATTGCCAGCGGTAATCCGGCCGCCGGCGCGAAAGGCAGGCGGCATCCGCTCCAGCAGCTTCAGCCGTAAATCCGGCCGCACGCATTCGTCATCGCTAATCGCCGCCGTCCCCTCCGCCAGCGGCAGCAGGATATCATTCAGCAGCCCCTGCTCTCTGGCCAGACAGGCGCGCTGATGGCTTTCCTGGGCCAGCAGGTCCATATCCCGCCGCGAAATAGCCAGACGTTCGGCCAGGTTTTCCGCCGCTTCACCGGTATCGGGGTTGCCGACAGCCGGTGGCGAAAATGGCGCCTGCTCATAGTAGGCTGTCTCGCCGGCAAATCGGGGATCGGACTCGTTGAAACGGCGACGCGGTGCCAGACTGGTACTCTCGACGCCGCCGGCAATCACCAGCTCCGCCTGTCCCGACGCAATCAGCGCCGCTCCGATCTGAACCGCACTCAGTCCCGAGCCGCACTGAAGATCGACGGTAAGAGCCGGCGTGGAGTATGGCCAGCCCGCTTCCAGCACAGAAACCCGGGCGATATTGCCGCCGGGTCCGACCACATTGCCCAAAATCACCTGATCGACAGCTTCCGGCTCTAAGCCGCTGCGGTCGATGACCGCATTGAGCACGGCGGCAGCCAGCTGTTCCGGCAAAAACCGTCGCAGGCGGCCGCCTGTCTTGCCAATCGGCGTTCTGATCCCGCCGGCAATATATGCCTGCATCACAGTCTGTGCAGGCGTCTGTTCAACGCCGCGCCAATAAACACCGCTGCCGCCACCTTAAACAAATCACCGGGAATAAACGGCAGCGCCCCGGCTACGACCGCCTTCTCCAGTCCCATGCCGGTAACGGCATTAAGCCAAAGCACACCAAACAGGTACACGACGCCAATCCCGCCCAGCAGATTGGCCAGAGCCAGACGCCAAAGACTGCTCCGCTGCCTGACAATCAACGCGATGACCAGTGCAGCGACTAAAAAGCCAAAATAATAACCGCCACGCGGCCCCAGTACAATTCCCAGGCCGCCGGTCATGCCGGAAAATACCGGTACGCCGACAGCGCCGATCAGGACAAAGGTCAGAACGCTGAACACCGCCTGCCGCACTGTCAAAATGCTCCCGGCCAGCATGATCCCCAGGCTCTGCCCTGATACCGGCACCGGGCTGAATGGCAGCGGTATCGAAATCAGCCCCAGCACCGCCGTCAACGCCGCAAACATCGCCGGATAGATAAACTCAGTAACTTTTGCTTTTTGACCCATAATCAATCCCGCCGTTTCTTCCATATAACTAGACTGCGGCATAATTGCCGCCACTTGTTTAAATTATAAGACGGCTTGTCACTACTGTCAACCAAATAAAGATCGTCGGTTAACAGTGGTGGTAAATTAAACCGCCGCCGGCAGCAGTCCTGACCACGCTACCGGCCGACGGTTTTAGAAGCCGCGATGGTGCAGCACTCCGGGCAGCAGCCCCGCCGCTTTCCCGAGGCAAGCCCCCCGTCAGGCCTAATTCAGCGAAAACCGGCGGCAGCTTTTCCGCCATCCGGCGTTGTCGTCACGCGGCCACTGCCTATGTCTCATTCCTCCGCCTTGGCCGGCGAGAAACCGCCTAAGCCAATTTTCCGCCGTTTATGCCCGACGGCTAGTGTTTTTCTTCCGCTTCTTCATGCTTGCCGGCTTCGCAAGCGGCAAGCGCCAGCCGGATCTCTTCCCTGATCATCAGCCGGATTTCCTCTTTGCTCACCAGCTCATCCTTTTTGGCCACATTGGCACGGTCCAGCGCCTTGCCAACCTCGGCCTGCACCAGATTTTTCAACTCCCGTTTCTGCTCCTCGATCTTTTGCGCCAGCTCAGAGGCAAACTCGCGGGCATCCTTCTGGGCCACCTCGCCCTTGCTGACCAACTCGGCCACCAGTTCCTCCACTTTCTCCCGCGAATATAACAAAAAGCCTAGCCCCAGATGAACCGATTTTTCAAAAAAATTTGCCATCAGACTCCCTCCTTGTCGTATAGCAGCAGTTATGATTGGGCTTGCAGCTGTAGCATGCAATACACGAGTGTTTTTTCCTCAAGATGTCGGTTAACGCATAAACAGCACTTGCCGTGACGCTCACAGGCAGTATCCGGACAAGAGCAGGTCTCCTGATTGCAGCTGGACATAGCCGGCACCTCTCTCTCAGTTAGTTATTACTTAATCAATTCTGGCTGCCGCGGCAAACTCCTGTTGCAGGCAAAGTTAATTTTTTGCCCGAATGGCGCGGCGCCGGCTTGTCGCAGCAGCGGCAAGGGATTAACGCGGTTAGCGGCGAATATCTGCCTTAATTCCATCAAATGATAGTAGAAGAGGTGTAGCGATGCTGACATCAAACCTGAAATGCTGCCGCCTGTTCGCGGGTATGTCGGATGCCGAAATCGAGCAAAGTCTGCAATCCTGCCAGGCAAGAATCATGCCCTATCCAAAAAACAGCCTGATCTTTCAGCAGTCGGACACGCCGCGCCTCATTCATATTCTGCTCAGCGGCGCTGTCGCGATATGCAAGGACTCATTAGCCGGAAAACGCACGATTGTGACAACCATCAGCCAATGCGGTGAAATGTTCGGCGAGGTCTATGTTTTCCTGGAAAAAAAGGCCTACGACTATTACGCGGTGGCGACAGAAAACGCTTCGGTTCTGGAGCTGCCGCAGCAGGCGTTTGCTCCCGGCGACGGTCAGGCGAAGCTTGTGCATAATATGCTGTTTCTGCTGGCGGAGAAAGCCTACTTTCTCAACCAGAAGCTGCAAATCATGTCTGCCGACAGTCTGCGTCAGAAGCTGGCCAAGCTGCTGCTGGAAAACGCGGACAGCAGCGGTTTGGTCAGACTGACACTGAACCGGGAAGAACTGGCCGATTATCTGCGCGTCGCCAGGCCCTCGCTGTCGCGTGAGCTGATGAAAATGCGCCAGGAAGGCCTGCTGACGGTGGCGAACCGTCAAATCCGCATCAGCGATCGCGCCGGCCTGCAGGAATGTCTCTAAAATTCCGCTTTCGTAACACAGGTTACCGATTCCGCTGCGAGCGGCGTGCTACACTACTGTCAAACGCCGAACAAGGAGGGAATACCCTTGACAAAATACATTAACCTGACTGATACCGTTTACGAGATTACCGAAAAATATCCCGAAGTCATTGCCCTGCTGGCCGCCAACGGCTTCGAGCAGCTAAACAATCCGCTGCTGCGCAAAACCCTGGGCAAGACGATCAGCCTGGAGACGGCGCTGCGGAGCAAAAAAATTAATGTTGAACTGTTTGCGCAAAAGCTGGAGGACGTCATTGAGCAAAACCGGCCCGACGCCTCCACCGGGCTAACCGCAATGAAGAAGGACAGCGGCGGCGAAATCCGGATCGAAGGTGTCCTTCCCTGCCCGATCCGGCTGCCGCTGCTTGAGCAATTTGACGCCTGGCTGGCGGCCAACAAGGACGGCTTCGGCTTCGATGTCGACTATGACCTGAAAGCGGCCAGCATGGGCATTGACGGAATTAAAGAGCGGATTGCCGCCAACAGCGGCGATGAGTCGGTTCTGTCGGATCTGTTCATGTCCGCCGGCTTTGATCTGTTTTTTGACCAGAAGCTGATGGGCAAGTTCAAAGCCGAAGGTATATTTGAAGACATCAGCGGCTTCGAGCGCTTGAACCGCGATTTTGATAATGACCGTATTGATCTGAAAGACCCGCTGCGCCAGTACGCGGTAATCGGTGTCGTTCCCGCCATTTTTATGGTCAATACCAGCGTGCTCGGCGACCGGCCGTTTCCGGAGAGCTGGTCCGATTTGCTGACCGGCGAATTCGAAAACACCATTTCCCTGCCAATGCGCGATCTGGATTTGTTTAATGCCCTGCTGCTCAATATTTATAAAAATCATGGCGAAGCCGGCATCGAGAAGCTGGGACGCTCGCTGCTGCGCAGCATGCATCCGGCACAGATGGTCAAGTCGCATCGCCGCCAGGCCGATGAAGAGGTGCCGGTCATTACCGTTATGCCTTACTTCTTTACGCAAATGATCGCCGCCAACACGCCGTTTAAGCCGGTATGGCCCAAAGACGGCGCGATCATCAGCCCGATCTTCCTGCTGGCCAAAGCGGCGACGAAGGCCAAAACCAAGCCGTTTGTCGATTTTCTTTTTTCCAAAGAGGTCGGTGAAATCCTGTCCGGCAACGGTCATTTCCCCTCGACCAATCCGCATGTCGACAACAAGCTGCAGCCGCACCAGAACTTTATGTGGCTGGGCTGGGACTATATCAACTCCCACGATATCGGCGCCTTGCTGGTGAAAACGGAAAACCTGTTCTTCGCCGCGGCGGGAAAGGAGCTCTGACATGAATCTGACGATATTTTCCGGTCCGCCGTCTTCCGGCAAAACCGCAGTGATTTTGAAAACAATTGCCGCGCTGCAGCAGCGCGGCCTGAATGTCGGCGTCGTTAAATTCGACTGCCTCTATACCGATGACGATGCCGCCTATGAAAAAGCCGGCATTCCGGTAAAAAAAGGGCTGTCCGGCGCTCTCTGCCCCGATCATTTCTTTGCCTCCAACATCGAGGAAGTTGTACGCTGGGGCAATCAACTCGAGCTGGATCTGCTCATTACCGAATCGGCCGGTCTTTGCAACCGCTGTTCACCCTATCTGAAAGAAATTAAGGGCGTTTGCGTAATTGATAATTTATCCGGCATCAACACGCCGAAAAAAATCGGCCCGATGCTGAAAGCCGCCGATCTGGTCGTCATCACCAAAGGCGATATCGTTTCTCAGGCGGAGCGCGAGGTGTTCGCCTCCCGCGTCAGCTCGGTTAATCCGCAGGCGGTGGTCATGCACGTCAACGGTCTGACCGGCCAGGGAGCCTACGAGCTTGGTACACTGCTGTATGATCCGGAGCAGAGCGTGGCCTCTGTGCAGGGCATGCAGCTGCGCTTCCCCATGCCGGCGGCAATGTGCTCCTATTGCCTGGGAGAAACCCGCATTGGCGAAGCGTTTCAAATGGGCAACACCAAGAAAATGAAATTGGAGGATGAGGGCCGATGAATAACCTGACCATCCGCCAGCTTTTACAGAACTATCCTTTTATCAGCAGTTATTTTGAGCAAAACAAGCTGGATATTGCCGGCTATGAAGAACAGACATTCGAGCAGTACCTGGCCCATTTCAGCGAAGCGGAAATCGAGGATCAGGCGATTGACCGGGAAAGCCTGCTAGCCGGGCTGGAGCTGTTCATTGAACAGATGACCGCCTTTCTCGGCCTCGAGCAGGAGCGGCGGGTACAAACCCTTACCATTCTCCCCGGCCGCGATAAATCCGGCCAACCGGAGCAATTTCAGGAACTGACGGTCAGTCAATCGCAGATCATTTCTATCGTCGGCCCCACCGGCTCCGGCAAGAGCCGCCTGCTGGCCGATATCGAATGGACAGCGCAGAACGATACCCCTACCGGCCGCACCATTCTGATCAACGGCGAGCCGCCGGATAAAAAATGGCGCTATTCGTCCAACAACAAGCTGGTGGCACAGCTTTCCCAGAATATGAATTTTGTCATTGACCTGACCACGCAGGAATTTTTGCGTCTGCACGCGCAAAGCCGCCTGGTGGAGGATGTGGAAGGGGTAATTGCGCGCATTATTACCGAGGCCAACAAGCTCGCCGGTGAAAAGTTCGATCCGGATACGCCGGTGACCAGCCTCAGCGGCGGCCAGTCCCGCGCGCTGATGATCGCCGATACCGCTATTCTCAGCTCATCCCCCATCGTTTTGATTGATGAAATTGAAAATGCCGGCATTGATCGTAAAAAAGCGCTGAAGCTGCTGGTAGCCGAAGATAAGATCGTCCTGATGGCAACCCATGATCCACTGCTGGCACTGATTGCCGACAAACGGATTATTATTAAAAACGGCGGCATCAGCAAGGTGATCGAAACCAGCGCCGAAGAAAAGTCGCTGCTGACGCGGCTGGAGCAGACCGATGCCATAATCCAGAATATGCGGCAAAAGCTCAGAGGCGGCGGCCTGCTGACCCCGCAGGACTTACCCGCTCAGGGCTAGTAATGCACCGCAGTGTCGTCAACCGTGGGCGGATCAGCCAACCCGCCGCCTGCGGCACGTCCCCTTCCCGCAACGGGGCCCAGGAATACGCAGTCCGGAATACGGAAAACGGACGAAATGTTACGGCCACCCTTGCTTACTTTTGTAAGCGATTGCCTTGCGGTTGCAATTGCTTGACAAGCGCCGCCAACCATGTTAGACTGTTGCCAACGCCTAAAAGGGAGTAGTTAGACAGACAAAGTCAACACATTGGCTCGCGCCTGGCTTTGTCGTTGGCTGTCGCCAATTAACGAGACTTTAGCATGGCTGTTTGCCATGCCGGAGTCTCGTTTTTATTATATATTTTTATTTTTAAGGAGGACTCAACATGACTGCATTCCTGGCATCCATGGCATTTGTTGTCTTAGCGGAAATGGGCGACAAAACACAGCTGCTGGCGATGGCGTTCGCCGCTAAATACCGCTGGCAAACCGTAATGTGGGGCGTATTCGCCGCCACGGTACTTAATCACTTATTTGCCGTCATCGTCGGCAGCTACCTGACCAGCTTTGTACCGCTGAGTTATATTCAGATCACCGCTGCCGTATCGTTTATTATCTTCGGGTTATGGACAATCCGGGGCGACACGCTTGACGGCGAGGACAAGGCCTGTAAACGCTCTCCCTTCTGGACAGTAGCCATTGCCTTCTTTATTGCCGAAATGGGCGATAAAACCCAGTTGGCTACCGTGGCTCTGGCGGCTCAGTTCAACGCGCTGCTGCCTGTGTGGCTGGGAACAACCACCGGCATGATGATCGCCGACGGCATCGGCATTATCATCGGCATTGTCCTGGGAAAACGAATTCCCGAACGGACCGTAAAGTGGACGGCAGCGCTGATCTTCATTGCCTTTGGCCTGTTTGGCCTCTATGACGCCCTGCCGGCACAGCTGCTGACCACAACCAATATTGCCGCCTGTTTGTCGGGCACCGCCCTGCTGATGTATTTAGTTACTAAGCTGGAAGCCAAGAAGCCGGCGGCTGCCCCTGGCGATACTGCCAACTAGGTCTGTTGCAAACAATCCTGCCTCCCGCTGCGGTGAGCTTTGCCCCAACTAACGGTGCAATTGCGCCGAAACGAAAATAGCTGGCGAGCCGGCTGGTTGTCAGCCGCGGTGCCGGCGGACAGGGCAAGCTGCCGCCAAAATCCACCGGATCAGGCCTGACAGGGAACTACCAGCCGGCACGAATAAACAAAAAGGACCGAAGCGCCGGCTGATCAGCCGCGGCTTCGGTCCTTTCCTTGCTATTTCGCTTTGTATACGGTAGCGATGTACCAGTTGCCGGCACTGTTTTTCTGCATTTGTGCGTAATAATCTGAGCCGGCATGAACAATTTTGACAACCGCCCGGGTTGTTCCCCGCGACATCAGGCTGAACCCGTCGGCATTGCCGTCAAAGCCGTATTGATAAGAATCGGCTCTGGCCGCCGCCAGCGGGTTGCCGTATACGATGCGAACCGGATCGCCGGTCCAGCGGTCCGCATGGCGGGCATAGGCATCAGGCAGGGCAATGCGGCTGAACTTGCGGTATTTGTCGTACTGGCCGCTGGCCAGCAGCATATCCAAATAATCTTCCATATCATAGCTTCTGACCGTGGTCTTCGTCTCGCGCGACGGCGACGAATGAGCGTTGGCGACAGGCTGTCCCATCAGGTTGAAGGCAAAAGCGGCACCGACGAAAGCGATCATGGCGCTGCGAACAAATTTATGCATGCTGATCTCTCCCCTATCTGCTTTTTGCCTGTGCTGTCCAGGCTACATTATTAGTAACGGTTGGCGGCATCAGAAAGTAACGGCTTGGCTGCTGCCAGATTTTATGCCAACGCCGGCCGGCCAAACCGCTCCCGGCGTTATCGCCAGGTACGCTCCACTGGCTCATGCTGTCGCCTTGTCTGACGAAAAGTTTCTGTCACTGGGGCAGCATCGCGCTAAACAACCGCCGGCACGCATTCATTATTCCTTGATCTCATAAATGCTTTTCGCAGTATCTGTGAGTTGCGAAGCAATGACTGCCAGGCTTTGGCTTGCCTTGGCCATTTCCTGAATTGCCGTCGACTGGCCGCCGACGTTTTCTTCTATATTAGTAATCATCTGGCTAAGGGTACTGGTCAGGGTGTAGATACTTTTCAGTGATTCGGAAATTCGCGCAACCGATTCCGAGCTGGCCACGGCCAGCTTCCGGACTTCTTCGGCGACAACGCTGAAGCCGCGGCCCTGTTCACCAACCCTGGCAGCCTCAATAGCCGCGTTTAATCCCAACAGGTTGGTCTGAGCCGCGACATTTTTGATAAACTCGACAATCTCATCGGTTTGCCGTGTCGATTCCAGCAGCTTCTTCCCCAGTTGATTCAGATCGTTGCCGGTGCGGGATACCTCGGTCGAATGGCTGGCCAATTCCTCCAATCCGGCTGTCAGTTCTTCGGATGAGGCGGCTACCTCGTTGGACACACTGCTTAATTGCTCCATCTGGGCGACGCTTTGATTAATCGTAATGCAGCCGACAACCGTATCGCCATCCTTGACCGGATAGGCGCTGACAATATAGGCAACGCCATATGCCGACTTTTCTTTTGAAATAACACGGGATACCGGCAGGCCTGTTTCCAGGCATTGCTTTGACGCGCCGGCGTTGACCGGGCTGCCGATAGCAATATTCAGCCGCAGGTTTTCCGCCGGCTGATAACAGATGTAGCGGCCGTCTCTGATAACAAGTACGCCGATATCGCCGGGGATGATGTCATTCATATGGGGAGCCATCTTACAAAACATGTCCAGCATTTCCGATCCGGTGACCGAGCTCATAACTACCCCTCCCATTGTTTTCCTGGTAATTTTTTCGACAAGCATCGGCATGGTTCCTGCCGTAAAACGGAAAAACAGCTAGAAAAGCGGCGTATAGACGAGTTTTAGCGAGATTTTTGCCGCTGCTATTTTCCCAGACTGCCTCCTGGCGGCTAAATTGCGGCAGCATGGGGCGAAGCTGCTCAGACAGACTGATTTGTGGTATGATAAGCAGAGAGAAAATCAGCATTGTTTTATGGAGATGATAATGTGATCATATTCAAATCAGACAGGGAAATTCAACTGATGCGGGAGGCGGGCCGGATTGTTGCGCAATGCCACGCCGTCCTGAAAGAACATATTCAGCCTGGCATTACCACCCGCGAGCTGGATCACATCGCGGAAAAATTTATTGCCCGTTCCGGCGGCATTGCCAGCTTTAAAGGGCATCAGGGCTTTCCCGCCTGCATTTGCACCGCTATCAACGACGTGATCTGCCACGGTATTCCCGATCAGACGAAGCTGCGCTCCGGCGATGTCATTACCATTGATATTGGCGTGAAGCTGAACGGCTATCACGGTGATTCCGCCTGGTCCTACGCTGTCGGCCAGGTGTCGCCGGCAATTGAGCAGTTGATGCGGGTAACGGAGGAATGCCTGCAGCTAGGCATCGGGCAGGCCCGGCCGGGAAACCGGATCGGCGATATTGGCGCCGCTATCCAAAATCACGCCGAGCGCTACCGCTACGGGATTGTCCGCGATTTTTGCGGGCATGGCGTTGGCCGTGATCTGTGGGAAGAGCCGCAAATCCCCCACTATGGTCAGGCCGGCAAGGGCCGCCTGCTTAAACCCGGCATGGTTGTCGCCATTGAGCCGATGATTACCAACGGCGGCTGGCAGGCGAAAATTGCCGCCGACGGCTGGACCGCCCGTACTGCCGATCGCTCAATCTGCGCCCAGTATGAGCATACGATCGCCATTCTCGAGGATGAGACAGTCATTCTTACCCAGTTATAAGCGGCAGTCTCCGCAACGCTGCCGCTTGTACCGCCGCAGAAACCAACGCTGTAACCGAGGAGAGTGACAAAGTTGAAATATCAGGACTATATTTCCTGGGACGAATACTTTATGGGTATTGCCTTGCTTTCGGCCATGAGGAGCAAAGACCCGAACACGCGAGTGGGCGCGTGCATTGTCAATGAAGATAATCACATTGTCTCTATCGGCTATAACGGCCTGCCGGCCGGCTGCTCGGACGACGAGTATCCCTGGACAGGAAGCGGCGACACGCTTGATACGAAATACCCTTATGTCTGCCACGCCGAGCTCAACGCCATATTAAATGCCACCGCCTCTTTGAAGGGCTGCCGGCTGTATACGGCGCTGTTTCCCTGCAACGAATGTACAAAAGCGATCATCCAGTCAGGCATTAAAGAGGTCGTGTTTTTGTCGGATAAATACCATGATACCGATATCTGCAAAGCGTCGCGCCGCATGCTGGCCAGCGCCGGCGTCTTTTACCGTCAGTACGAGTCTACCGGCCGCGCGATCCATATCCCGGTTTAAGTTTGTAAGAGCGAAAGGCTTCCGGCGCAAGCCGGAAGCCTCAGGCCGTTGATAAAGCCCCATCTACGTTGTTGGCCTCGCGATCCCCTTGCTAGCGTACCTTTCCGTACGCGTCGCTGCTGGGCTCGCGAGTCCGCCTAGTATCTGGGGCTTTCT
>UQPB01000029.1 GCA_900542835.1 uncultured Pelosinus sp.
CCTACAACCCCGCGGTTAACAGCCGCGTGCTCTACCATTGAGCTATCGAGGAATGCCGCGAACATAATCGATTATACTCCAATCATGCCTTAACGTCAAGATATTCTGTCACTTTTTTGCAACCAGCTGCGACAAGCAAGCAGTGCTATTCAAGGAAATCCTTTAATTTCTTGCTGCGGCTGGGATGACGCAGCTTGCGCAGCGCTTTCGCCTCAATTTGACGGATCCGCTCACGGGTAACGCCAAAATGCTGTCCGACTTCTTCCAGCGTGCGCGACCGGCCATCGTCAAGACCAAAGCGAAGCCGCAGCACCTTTTCCTCGCGTTCGGTCAGTGTTTCCAGAACTTCCTCCAGCTGTTCCTTCAACAGCATGAAGGAAGCTGCCTCAGCCGGCGCCGGCGCGTCCTGATCCTCGATAAAGTCGCCCAAGTGCGAGTCTTCCTCTTCGCCAATCGGCGTTTCCAGCGATACGGGTTCCTGAGCAATTTTCATGATCTCACGTACCCGCTCCACACTGATATCCATCTCTTTCGCCACTTCCTCCGGCAAGGGTTCGCGACCGAGATCCTGCAGCAATTGGCGGGAAACACGGATCAGTTTGTTAATCGTCTCAACCATATGCACCGGAATACGGATTGTACGGGCCTGGTCGGCAATGGCGCGGGTAATTGCCTGGCGAATCCACCAGGTAGCATAGGTACTGAATTTATAACCTTTGTTGTAGTCAAATTTTTCGACTGCCTTAATCAGGCCCAGATTGCCCTCCTGAATCAAATCCAGGAACAGCATGCCCCGGCCGACATAGCGCTTGGCAATGCTGACAACTAACCGTAAATTCGCCTCGGACAAAGCCCGCTTCGCCACATCGCCCTGCTCTTTAAACCGCCGGATTACCGGCGTAATTTGCTGTGCACACTGACCCAAAATCGAGGTTACGTCACCGGGAGCGCTGTCGGCATCCCGCAGCAGGACCTCCACCTCCGCCAGCAAATGATGTGCCAGCGACAAGTAACTGCCTTCAATAATATCTACTCCGGCCCGTTCCAGCTCTTTAGCCAGATCGGCAATTCCTTTGGTCGGAAGCTGCGCCTTGCGGGCCACTTCCTCAAATTCTTCCGAAGTCAGTTTATACAAACGCACAGCGGCAAAATCCCTCAGGCCGGATAAAATATCATCGCCCGATGCCAGGACGGCGTCAACAGCCTTGTCCAGCAGCTTGCGGCTGTCCGCGCTTAACGAATCACGCAGATCGGCCGGTCTGACAGGATCGGCGAGTTCGACTTTGTCGCCTGCAAGCAGGCGCAGCATCGACTTAACCTCTTCCTGGGTCAGTTCACGACAAATCAGATGGAAGTCGGCACCAGTCAGCCGTCCCTGTTCTTTCGCCGTCTGCAGCAGCCGCCGATACACACTTGGCGTGTCGCGCTCAATTGACAGCAATTCTTCCTGTGAGACATATTGTTGAATATATGCCAGCCGATCAGAGAAATCGGTCGTCCCGATTCCTTTCTCCACCAGAATGCCGTTAGCCTGCAGGTCTTCGAGCATTTGCTGCGAATTGAGTTCGGCAAAGTAGCAGGCTGTTTTGACATCACCCTCGCGAATCACGCCGCCCATGGCTTTGGCCCGGTTGATCAGAGCCTCCAGCGGATCGGTTTCCGACGGTTCAATATTGGCAAGCCGCAAGCCGGCCTCCACCCGTTCAATATCGTCTCCCTCCAGCTTCGAAAGCCGGACATAATTACGGAATTCGCGACCGCTGATGCCGCCGCGGTCCTTGGCCTGTCGAACCAGAAATTCAATCAGCCATTCCACATCGCCGGTTTCAACCCGCTGCTGCCGCTCCTGGACCAGCCGTATCGCTTCATTGCCTTTACCCATGCGTTTGGCCAGCTTGATTTCATCAGATCCCGTTAACAACGATACACGGCCAATTTCTTTAAGATACATCCGAACCGGATCGTCAATGCTGATTCCCTCGGGAATGCTGAGATCAATATCGGCCTCTTCCGGCGCAGCCTCCGACTCATGCGCGTCACTGCCGTCGTCGGCATCGGGAATTTCATCAACAATCTCAATGCCTTTAGTGGTAAACATCTCATACATATCATCTATTTCATCCGGAGAGAGATCTTCACTTTGCAAAGTGTCCATAATCTCCGAATAAGTTAGTACGCCGCCGCGTTTTTTGCCCTTGTGCAGCAGTTCATTCACTTGTTCGGTTTGGACATTTTTCTTATCAGACATTATTTCCCCCCTCCCGTGACAAACCAACACCTTGTTTTCGCCTTGAACTCATCCTATTGATGATGCAATTTAATAATTTCATCTTTAATTCGCTGACTTTCCGCTAATTCCTGCAGAAATCGGCTATCCCCCATACGTTCGTATTCATCAGCCTGCAGCCGGTGTTTTTCATATAAGTCTTTAAGCCGCGCCAGCCGCAATATCCTGACACAGTCAGCAGCCGTGCGCGCCACATCATTATAATCGCTTTCCATGACCGCAATGCTGGAAAGCTCGGCACAAGCGGCCTCACTAAGATTCACGGTGACAGTTGCGGTCGAGACCGGTTTTCCCATATTATACGCAAGCAGAATCGAATTCATTATCTCGCGCCGGTTAGGATCTTGCAGGTCTTCATCGACAAGATGCGCGGAAAGTTCAGTGCCAAGCTCCGGATCATCAAGCAGCAACCGTATAATATGCCGTTCCGCCATTATTGTTGCCATATTTGATCGATTTTCCATCATCGCCGCATTGATAGTCTGTCCACGTTTTACAAAATTATCCTTTCGCCCCATCCGCATATGCTTGCGCAACTCACTGCGGACAGCGGCTTCATCAAGTGACAGGGCCTGAGCCAGCCGTGCCACGTATGTGTTAATCTCCACTTCATTATCGGACAGGGCTAAAGCTGTTACCGCTTTTTCAACCGCCCGGATCTTACCTTCCAGAGTGGTTATGTCCTCACTGGTTAAAGCTGACTGAATCTGATATTCGAGCAGAGCGGGAGCCGCCTTGACCAACTCCTGAAACGCCGCGCTGCCGTTGCGCCGGATGCACTCGTCCGGATCCTTGCCGCCAGTCAGCATGACAACCCGTACAGACGCCCCCAGGGAACGCGCCATGGACAAAGCGCGCAAGGTGGCATTTTGTCCGGCTGCGTCATTATCATAGGCAAAAACGAATTCCTTAGTCAAGCGCAGCAGGCTTTTGGCCTGCTCCTGCGTAAACGCAGTGCCTAGAGAGGCAACCACATTGGTAATACCGGCGGCATGACAAGCAATCATATCCATATAGCCTTCGACTATAACAGCCTGATTGCGGTCTTTGATGCTGCGGACAGATACATTCAGTCCGTACAGAACATGCCGCTTGTTAAACAACGGCGTTTCCGGGCTATTCAAGTATTTAGGCTGACTCTGATCAAGCACTCTGCCACCGAACCCGACAACTTGTCCATGCAAATCAATAATCGGATACATAATCCGGCTGCGAAAGCGGTCATAAGCGCCGCCATGCTCACGGGAAATAGCCAGGCCGGCCTTAACAAGCGTATCGGCTGTAAGACTGCGTCCGGCCAGAGCGCGGATCAGCTTATCCCAAAACGGCGGTGCAAAGCCCAATTGGAATTGCTCAATGATTTCCGGAGTAATGCTGCGGGAGGCCAAATACTCACGCGCCTCGGTACCGAGCGCAGTTTTGGTTAAACAAGCATGGAAAAAATCCTTTGCCAGTTGGTTGGCCTTATATAGCTGCGCCGCTTCCTGTTCACGCCTGATATCGTCTTCTGACTTGGTTCGTTCCGGTATGGGAATATTCATTTTCCGGGCCAGGAGCTTAACGGCTTCCATAAAGCCAATGTTTTCGACTTTCATTAAGAAATTAAAAACATTCCCGCCTGCCTGACAGCCAAAACAATAAAAAAAACCCTTATCCGGCGTAACGGAAAACGATGGCGTTTTTTCCTGATGGAAGGGACAACAGCCCCAATAATTGCGTCCTTTCTTTGTCAGCGGCACATAATCGGAAATAACTGCAACAATGTCGCTTTCTGAACGCAACCGGTCAATAAAATCATCGTAAACCGTATCTTTCATGCCTCATCCTTACCAGTCGAATCGATTGTATTCTTCCAGAAGAGACTAAATTCTACATTTCTTCTGCTAATCCTGCTTTTATCCAGCAATCATTTTTTCAGACTGACTTGTCGATTTATATATTTCAATGCCAATAGTAAAATATCCTCTTTTACCTCTTGACAACTTGACTTTTCTTTGTATAAAAAAACAGGCCGTAAAACAGCCTGTGCAGCTTCGCGTTATTTTGCCGGTCAGTCCTTCTGCCAGCGTTCACTCCGGCTGGACCCCCAGGTGGAGGGAATAAACAGCTCCTTAAACAGCCGGATCGCATACTGATCGGTCAAGCCGGCGATATAGTCCACAACGGTTGTACCGAGTCCCCAGCGCTCTTCCCGGCCGCGATATTCGACCGGCAGGGCATCGGGATGGAGCATAAAATACTCATACAGCTTCTGAATCACATACTTTGCCTTTTTGCGATCATGTTCCAGTTCTTGCGAGTGATAGATTTGCGCAAACATGAACTCGCGGAAGGCATCCATAGCCTGCCGGATCGTCGGCGACATGCAGATTTTTTCTTTGTCAGCCGACTGGGTAATAATATCTGCCACCATTGCCGTAATCATATCGGAGGGATTACAGCCCAGAACGCCGCTGACCCCTGCCGGCAAATCACGGCATTCAAGCATACCGGCGCGCAGGCCGTCATCATAGTCGTGGCACAGATAAGCGATTCGGTCACTGGCGCGTACGACGCATCCCTCCAGTGTCGCCGGTTCCTGGGTGCCGGTATGATTGAGGATACCGTCCTTCACCGCCAGCGTCAGATTCAGGCCGCGTCCATCCTTCTCCAGATGCTCGACCACCCGCAGGCTCTGCTCATTATGGCGGAAATGCCCGACAATATCCTGCAGGGCGTATTCACCGGAATGCCCAAAGGGAGTATGTCCAACATCATGGGCCAGCGCAATGGCTTCGGTCAGGTCTTCGTTCAGCATCAGGGCACGGGAAATTGTCCGCGAAATCTGCGCCACCTCAAGACTGTGCGTCATCCGCATACGGTAGTGATCGCCGGGCGAAATATAGACCTGCGTTTTATGTTTAAGACGGCGAAACGCCTTGCTGTGTATGACCCGGTCCCGGTCCCGCTGAAATGCGGTTCGAAAGTCGCAGCGGTCTTCTTCCCGTTCCCTGACAGCATGCCGGCTCTTTGCCGCGTAAGGCGACAGCACCTTTAGTTCAAACTCTTCAATCCGTTCTCTGACAGTCATAAATTCGCCTCCTGCCCCCGAGCTGTTGTTTACTTTCAGTATAGCATGCCGGTAAAAGCTTGCGCCATTAGTAATACAGATTATCCCATACCTTTTTTTCACACTTCTTGTTATAATTAAGAATACGTTTATACAAGAGGTGACTGCGAATGAAAAAACGCGCTGCAATGCTGACGCTGGCCTTTATCCTGCTGCTGTCAAACGCTGTCTTTGCCGCGATGCCGGTTATCAAGGCTGACAGCACCTATTATGATCCCGGCGCAGGCGTTTATGTCCTGCAGGGAAATGTGACAATCGAAACAGAAAAGCGGACGTTTACCGCCGATCAGGCTAAAGTCAGCCTCGGTTCGTTCGAGGTATGGGGAACCGGCGGTATAACAGTTGCCGAAGGCGATATATTCTTTAGCGGCGGCAGTGTCTACGTATATGGTAAGAGCCATACCGCTCAAATCGACGGCGGCCTGCATTTCAGCCGCTCCGATATTGATATCGTCGCAGACCGCGCCGAGTATAACTGGAAAACAAAGCTGGCTCAGTTCAGCGGCAATGTTAAG
Organism: uncultured Pelosinus sp.; assembly: GCA_900542835.1. Lineage (GTDB taxonomy): Bacteria > Bacillota > Negativicutes > Sporomusales > Acetonemataceae > Anaerosporomusa. The sequence goes on from UQPB01000029.1 coordinate 5,912, forward strand.
ATTACGCAGGCGGGTACGGTTACAAACACCGACAGCGCCTCCTATTCCTTCCGGACGAATCAGCTGCTGTAAGCAGCAGCGAAAAGGACCGCCGGGCCTCACGAGGCCCGGCGGTCCTTTTCATCTGTCATCCCTATTCCGGTTCTTTGCTGCCGGCGATTAATTCCAGAATCCGGTTAGCCGTTTCTTCAATCGCCTTGTTGGACACGTCAATGACCGGGCACCGCAGCTTATCCATAATTGTTCTGGCATAAACCAATTCTTCCTCAATCCGGTCAAACGCCGCATAGCTGGCACCGGGCGCCAGCCCCATCACCTTCAGCCGTTCCGCCCTGATCTCATTTAACTTGGCCGGATCAATCACTAGACCGATGATCCGGGTGGCCGGCACTTGAAATAATTCATACGGCGGCGCTATCTCAGGCACCAGCGGCACATTGGCCACTTTCCATTTCTTATGCGCCAGATACATGCTGAGCGGCGTCTTCGAAGTCCGCGAAACGCCGACAATCACAATATCGGCCTTCAACAACCCGCTGGGATTCTTGCCGTCATCATATTTTACGGCAAATTCCACCGCTTCAACCCGACGGAAATATTCCTGATCCAAGCGGTGAATCAAGCCGGGAGTCAACTGCGGCGGTAAGCCGGTCAGCTGCTGCGTCGCCCGGATCATCGGCCCCATAAGGTCAATTGTCACAATTCCGACATCCGCGGCCTGCTCATTCAATGTCTGGCGCAGTTCGGCGGAAACAATTGTGTGACAAATAATCGACGGCTGGCGGGCGGCATCAGCGAGCACGCTTGCCAATTGCTGCTGGGAATGGATGTACGGTATCCGGACAATCTCCAGCATAGGGGCGTCAAACTGACTGGCCGCCGCTCTGGCTACAGCCTCGGCGGTTTCACCGACCGAGTCCGACAGCGCGTAGATAACGACATTCTCCATCAAGGACTCTCCTTCTAACTGCTAACAATCTTGCCAACATCAGCCAGCGGTTCCGTCAGCGCAACCAGGCGCCGCAACAGGGCCAGTCGATTGGCCTTGACGGCCTCGTCTTTCGCCATCACCATAACCGAATTAAAGAAGTTATCAATCGGCGCTGTCAGACCGGCCAGCGACTGCCAAGCTTCCCGATAGCCGGAACGCGGCAGCAATCGAGCAAGAACGGTTTCCGCCTCAACCAGAGACTGAAAAAGCTCCTGCTCCGCTGTCTCGACAAACAGTTCCGGCCGCACAGTCATATCGCCTGCATGCTTCAGTAAATTAGCCGCCCGGGTAAACGCCTGCACCAGCTGAGTCAGCTCCGGCGCAGGCAGAGAACTCAGTGCCGTTGTCCGGGCCAGGAGTTCACACACATCGTCAATGCCGGCGGCCATCGCCGCGTCGACAATATCATAACGGAAGCCTTTATCCGCCAGCACCCCTTTAAGACGAATCCTGAAAAATTCAAGAATATCGCCCAGTAAGGCCGGCCGCCGGTCCGCTTCGACCGAAAACAGTTCCATCGACGCATGAAATAAATCGCTCAGCGAAATACGCAGCCCTGATTCAAGCAGAATATTGACAATGCCCAAGGCTTGCCGCCGCAGCGCATAGGGATCCTGCGAGCCGCTGGGAATCAGTCCCCGGCTGAAGCTGGCGGTAATATTATCCACCTTATCGGCAATGCTGACAAGACGGCCTGGCGTTGTCCGGGGCAGCCGGTCACCGGCAAACCGCGGCAAATAATGTTCAAAGATAACCTCAGCCACCGCCGGTGATTCGCCGGCAAGCAGAGCGTACTCACGGCCCATCACTCCCTGCAATTCGGTAAATTCAGTGACCATGCCGCTGGTCAGGTCCGCTTTCGCCAGATAGGCGCCGCGGCGAATCACCCCGAGTTCGGTCTCCCCGTTCAGGTTAACGGCAATTTGCGCAGATAAAGCTTCCAGACGTTTAACTTTATCAAAAAGCGAGCCGAGTCCTTCCTGAAAGACGATCGACTTCAGCTTATGCACACGCTCCGGCAGCGGTGTTTTCTTATCTTCTTCATAAAAGAATTTGGCATCAGCCAGACGCGCCCGCAGCACCCGCTCATTACCATGGCGAACGACGTCAAGATGGTCGCTGCCGCCATTACGAACAGTAATAAATTTCGCCAGCAGTTTTCCATCCTTGCCCAGCAGCGGAAAATAGCGCTGATGCTCACGCATGGGGGTGATCAGCGCTTCCGGCGGCAGTGCCAGATAGGCGGGATCAAATTCGCCGCAAAGCGCGGTCGGATATTCGACCAAAAAAGTAACTTCTTCCAGCAGATCTTCATCAATAGCCGCCTTGCCGCCAGCCGCCGCGGCCAGTGCTTCAATCTGACCGCGAATAACGCTGCGGCGCTCTTCCGGGTCAGCCATGACAAAGTGCTGCTGCAGGTTCGGTAGATAGTCAGCCACAGCGGCAATACTGACAGGGCCCTGACTAAGGAAGCGATGGCCATAAGTGAAACGGTCTGAAGCCACTCCGGCAAACGTAAACGGCACGACAGCATCGCCAAATAAAGCAACCAGCCAGCGCACCGGACGTACAAACCGGACATCCAGATCGGCCCAGCGCATTGTTTTGGGAAAAGTCATCCCACCGATTAACTCCGCCAACAGCTTCGGCAGCAGTTCGGCGACAGGACCGCCCTTCTCCTCGACCAGAGCATAAACATAACCATCCTCAGCAATAAGCTGCTCGGGGGCAATGCCCTGTGAACGGGCAAAGCCTGCGGCGGCTTTCGTCGGCCGCCCTTCGGCGTCAAAAGCAATTTTTAACGCCGGCCCTTTGTTCTTGCTTTTTTTATCCGCCTGGGTCCCCGCGACAGCGCTCATAAGCAGCGCCAGCCGTCGCGGTGTTCCCATCACCCGCAGCGCGCCGAAATGAATCCGCTGTGCGGTAAACAGCTCAGCCGCAGCGGTTTCCAACTGCCGCAGCGCCCCTGGCATGAAATGAGCCGGAATTTCCTCTGTGCCAATTTCCAGTAATAAATCCTTAGTCATGCTTATTCTCCCCCTTGAGCAGCGGATAGCCGAGTTGCTCGCGTTGATCGAGGTATCCCTGCGCGCAGACACGGGCCAGATTGCGGACACGTCCGATATAGGCGGTACGCTCGCTGACACTGATCGCCCCCCGTGCATCCAGCAGATTAAAGGTATGGGAGCATTTCAGCACATAATCATAAGCCGGCAGCACATAGCCGCTATTGGCGACGCGAACGGCTTCTTTCTCATAGACATCAAACAAATGAAACAGCATCCCGGTGTCAGCCAGTTCAAAATTGTACGTTGACTGCTCAACTTCGTTGCGGTGGAAAACATCGCCATAACTGATACCATTGACCCATTCAATCTCAAAAACGTTTTCTACGCCCTGAATATACATCGCCAACCGTTCCAGCCCGTAGGTGATTTCAACCGAAACCGGCTTGACATCAATACTGCCAACCTGTTGAAAATAAGTAAACTGGGTGATTTCCATGCCGTCAAGCCAGACTTCCCAGCCCAGTCCCCAGGCGCCAAGCGTCGGTGATTCCCAGTTGTCTTCGACAAAGCGAATATCGTGCTTTGCCGGTTCGATACCAAGCTTTGCCAGGCTTTCCAAATAGAGCTCCTGAATATTGGCCGGCGAAGGCTTCATAATTACCTGGTACTGATGATGTTGAAACAAGCGGTTGGGATTATCGCCGTAGCGCCCGTCAGCCGGCCGCCGCGACGGCTCCACATACGCCACATTCCACGGCTCCGGCCCCAGAGAACGCAAAAAAGTAGCCGGATTCATCGTTCCCGCGCCTTTTTCTACATCATACGGCTGTTGGATAATACAGTTTTGACTGGCCCAGAAATTTTGCAGTGTCAGGATCATATCCTGAAATGTCATACAGACAGCCTCCTCTTGCCATTTTAAACTAAAAACCCGTCCCTGTAACAATTGTTACAGGGACGGGTTATCTGCCCGCGGTTCCACCCTGATTGGCTGTAAGCCCGCTCTTTCACTGGCGAGGTTTACTCTCCGTCCGGATTTCCTCTCGCGGCTTGAGAACGCCGTTCGCGCCCCTGCCGGACTCGCACTGTCTCCGGCTCGCTGTGGCTGGCACTACTACTTTTCTCGCATTGCCTGATTATTTATACTTTATTGTAGCCTGTATGACAAAGAAAAGCAAGTGGTTTAAATACAATCAATGCGGGGGCGGCAGCTGCGGCGGTTCGGTGTCCTCCCGCCTCGATTCCGTGTCTTCGCCGCTGGCTTGAGCGTCACGACGGACCACCTCAATCGTGCAGCGCTTGAACACGGCAACCAACACACCGAGCGCAGCCAGCTGCGGCAATACGACCGCACCGATCGCACCGAAAGTAACCGGAATTTCTACCAGTACTTTGCCGTCATGTTTTACCCGTATCAGTGTCACATTACCTTCGCGGATAAATTCCTTGACTTTTTCGACAACCTCACCGGAACGGACCGAGAATTCTTCGGTCCAGCCATTCTTCTTCTGTGCCTCAAGTTCGACCAGTGCCGCGATTACATCGCCGTTCTGGCGTTCAAGCACGGCCTTGGCCTCGCCATAGGTAACACCGGTACGCTCTCGCAACAAATCCAGTTTTTCCAAGGTTATTTCTTCCATGTCACATTCCCCCTGCAGTTTTTTTTAGTGTCTCCGCAAGGGGGCGGTTTTAACCAAGCACAGTTAACGAACGGATAAAATCGACTGAGTGCAGCTTTTTATCAAGGCGATAGGCTAAGAAATGCAGTAAAATCTCCTCTGTTTCTCTGATAGCGGCGGCAGAGACCGAAAAAGCTTCCGGCTCCGCCAGGTTCAGGGATAGCAGCCGCTTCAGCAAAAGGCAGGCCGATTCCGCCAGACTAAGATGATCAATCGTGCAGCAGTGTTGGCAGGCAGTTCCCCCGGCCTCCGGATCAAACCCGGTCAGCTGGCAATGCTCGCCACCGCAAACCACGCAGCGATCGAACTGAGGCTGGTAGCCGGCCAGGCTCAGCAGTTGCCAGCAGGCCGCTAAAGCGGCAATGCGGGGATTACGCTCTGTCAGCAGCCGCAAGGCCGAACAGAGCAGTTCAAAGGCTTCCGGCTGGCTTTCCCGCTCCGGCCACAACTCGCCGGCCACTTCTACAACCAAAGCCGCATACGCCATCCGGTCAAGATCTTCCCGTAAAATCCGGTTTGATCCAATCAAGGAGGCCTGCTTAAGTACATCCAGATTTTTCCCGGGGGTCAGCACCGCTTCAATATGAGAAAACAGTTGAATGCAACCAGCCATCGGACTTTTTACCTGGCGCAGGCCAAATGCCAAAGCGGTAATTTTACCCCACTCGCGGGTAAACAAAGTAACAATTTTATCGGCCCCCCGCCAATCGCGGATGCCCAGGACAATTGCTTCCGCCTGAATCTGCTTCATTGCTCCGCCACCGGCTCAGAACTGAGGTCAGCCGGTTTTGCCAGTACACGCACGACACGAAATCCGGCTGCTTTTAATACAGAAAAGCGGTAGCGCCCGATGATAACTTGATCGCCGACCTCCGGCCGCCGTCCCAGCAGACCAAAGATATAACCGCCAATTGTATCCTCTTCATGCTCTTCCAGCGGCAGATCAAGTACCTCAGCCACATCCTCGAGCAGCATACGTCCGTCAAATTCATAGCCACCATTTGCCAGACGCTCCATTTCGGTATCTTCGTGATCATGCTCATCCTGGATGTCGCCGACAATTTCCTCAATTACATCCTCCAACGCCACCAGGCCGGCCGTACCGCCATATTCATCGGCAACCACCGCCAAGTGCGTCTTGCGCTTGCGCATCAATTGCAGCAGCTTCGCCACCGACATGCCTTCAGGAACGACCAGGATTTCACGCATAATGGTCCGCAGGTCAACCCCGGTCTGCTCAAAAATTCCCGCATCCATTAAGTCCCGGATGTGAATCATGCCGAGGACATGATCCTTATCCTTATGGCAAAGCGGATAACGCGTGTGCCCGGAACGGCGGACAACCGCTAAATTTTCCTCCAGAGAATCCTCCAGAAACAGGCAGATCATATCCTGCCTGGGAACCATTACTTCTCTGGCCAGCCGATCAGCGAAATCAAAAACATTGTCAATTAATTCGCTCTCCATCTGATTTAAAACGCCACCCCGCTGGCTGGCACTGACAATCATCCGCAGCTCTTCCTCAGAATGCGCAATCTCCGCATCTTTGGCCGGGCTGATGCCCATCAGCTTTAGAATCGCCCAGGCGGTATGATCGAAAATCGTGATAACCGGATAACCGACTTTGTGGAATATATACAGGGGCCAGACGGCTCGCAACGCCATGCTTTCCGCCCGTTGTATCGCGATCGATTTCGGAATCAGCTCACCCAGCACTACATGCAGCAGGGTGACAAGCGTAAAGCTGATCACCACACTGACCGTATGCAATACCCACACATTACCGGGAAAATAATAATGCAGCAGCGGCCGGATGACGGAAACTACCGCCGGTTCGCCAATCCAGCCCAGGGCCAGCGAAGCCAGCGTAATTCCCAACTGTACGGCGCTTAAATAACTGTCGATCGAAGACACTACTTTTAGCGCCAGCATCGCCCGCCGGTCCCCTTGCTGACTGAGTTCCTCCAGCCGTGTCCGGCGGACTTTTACAAACGCAAATTCGGCTAATACAAAAAAGCCATTAATAAATACCAGCAACAACGCGATTACAATCATGATTGCATTATACCCGACTGAGTCGATAGCGCATCTCCCCTATACCTTGGCCGCCTTGCCGTCATCCGGCATAATGGCGCCCGCGGTCAAAACATATTGCAGTGCGCTTTCACTGGTTACATCAAGCGCAACAACATCTTTTCTGGCAACAAAAATATTCACTCCCGCCGTCATGTTCAAACTCAGCGGCACAAACACGCAAACATGCTCCTCCGTAAAATGCCGGGACAACGACGGAGATATCTCTGGCATCAAGAAACCCAGCGCCTTAACTCCCTGATGGGGATATGGCACCAGTACGGCATTTTTTAATAACCGCTGTGATTCAAATAAGGCGATGGAAATCTGCTTCACACTATTATAAATAAACTTAACCAGAGGGATCGATCCTGCCAGACGCTCTCCCCATTGCAGCAGCCGCAGCAGCAGCCAGTGCGACGATAACCAGCCGGTCAGTACCAGCAGCAAAACGACGGCAACCAAGCCAATGCCGGGAAAATGAATCGATTGCGGCAAATGTCGCCCCAGGATATTCTCCGCAAGCGCGAAAATCTGGACAACAACAAATACCGTAATCGCAATCGGCACAATAACGATCAGGCCGTTCAAAAAATATTTGGAAATTGACTTCATCGAACTCCCTTTCCTTCACTCATTACCCAAATGATACCATTGAGTGGAATAGCGGTCAAGCGAATGCTGCGGGGAGGCCGATGCGCAGCTCCCTACTCATAGCCAAAAGAGCGCAGAATACCGTCACGGTTGCGCCAGTCCCGTTTTACCTTGACCCAAAGATCAAGAAAGACCTTCGAGCCAAGCAAGCTTTCAATATCGGCACGGGCCAGACGGCCGATTTCTTTCAGCAAAGCACCACCGGCACCGATAACGATGCCTTTTTGCGATTCGCGTTCAACATATACAACGGCCCGGATATAAACATCATCATTGGGGCGTTTGGCGAACTCCTCGACATCAACCGCAATCGCATGCGGAATCTCCTCTCGCGTTAACTGCAACGCCTTCTCTCTGACCAATTCGGCCACCAGCAGACGCTCAGGCTGATCGGTCACCATGTCATCCGGATAATATTTCGGTCCCGGCGACAATCGGATTTTTATTTCCTGAACAAGTGCTTCCAGATTATCCTGATGCATTGCCGAAATCGGTACGACAGCCGCAAACTGATAGTGAGAACGGTAGCGGTCAATAATTGGCAGCAGCGACGCTTTCGGCACCAGATCAATCTTATTAACAGCTAAAATAACCGGTGTCTTAACAGCGGCAAGACGCTCCAGAATATACCGTTCACCGGCCCCCATTTCTTCTGTCGCATCAACAACGAAAAGGATGACGTCAACTTCTCTGAGGGTGGCTTCAGATTGTTTCACCATATATTCGCCCAGTTTGTGTTTGGGCTTGTGAATACCCGGTGTATCAATAAACAGGATCTGCGCATCGCTCTGGGTCAGCACACACAGGATTTTATTGCGGGTAGTCTGCGGTTTATCAGACATAATCGCTATTTTCTGACCGATAAGGCTGTTAACCAGGGTCGACTTGCCGACATTAGGTCTGCCAATAACACTGACAAAGCCCGATAAAAAAGTATCTGACTGCATTTTTATTCAACTCCCATGGCGTTGCTGCTAAATGCATGCGGCAGCAACGCTTCTAATTTCATCACCTGGCTGGCGCCGTTGACGGCAGCCAGACAAACATTCTTGATCCCAAACTCCGCCATGACCTGACGGCAGGCGCCGCAGGGGGCTACAGGCAAAGCCGTATCGGCGACGACAGCCAGTTCTTCCAGGCTTCGTTCACCGGCGGCAATCGCCTGGAAGACGGCGACACGTTCAGCACAAATGGTCAGTCCGTAGGAAGCATTTTCAATATTACAGCCGCTGTAAATGCGTCCGCTGCCAGCCCGCACGGCGGCGCCGACCGCAAAGCCAGAATAAGGCGCGTAAGCCGCCTGCCGTGCTTTACAGGCGGCCTGCAGCAAATCCTTCATAGCAGACTCCTTTCGAGTAGCTTAACCGGATTTTAGAACAGCCGGTCAAAAAATAAATAGCCGGCAACTACCAGCGATACCGCCGCCGCGACCAGCACAGCGCCGGCAGCGGTATCTTTTGCGGCCTTGGCCAGCGGATGATAACGCGGCGAGACCAGATCGACCACTTTCTCAACTGCGGTATTCAATAATTCCGCTACAATAACAAGCCCAATGGTTATTGCCAGCACAGCCATTTCCACAGCCGCCAGCCCCAGCCAGTAACCCAGTCCGCAGGCGATAGCCGCCAACGCGAAATGAATACGCAGATTTCGCTGGGTAGCAAGGCCATAGACCAGACCGCTCCAGGCACAGCCGAAAGATCGCCGCCAGCTCCGCGTCATAGCCGTTCAGCGGCCGATGCCCAGCAGGCCGAGAACCCTATCTTCCTCGCGGCGCATCTCCGCTCTGTCGGCATCCGTTTCGTGATCATATCCCAGCAAATGCAGCAGCCCATGCAAACAGAGAAAGGCTACCTCACGTTCCTGACTGTGTCCATAATCAACTGCCTGCTCCGCTGCTTTGTCAAGCGATATGACAATATCGCCCAGCAGCCTGGCTGGCGAACCATCAACAATAACCGGCTCGTCACCTTCATTCTGCGCAAAAGAAAGTACGTCTGTCGGTACATCCTTGCCGCGATATTCACGATTAAGCGCCTGAATCACAGCGTTGTCGACCAATAGAACGCTTACCTCGGTTTCCGGTTCCAGACTGTAAACCTCCGCCGCTTTGTCAATCACCGCGCGGACGGTTGCTTCCAACTCAGCCGCTACGGCCAGGGACTCCGGCTGATAATCAATTACCACATCCATTTGACTTCTCCTCTCTTGCCGCTGCCGCGGTACAAGTACATTGCCAGCCTGTCCACAACAGCCGCACCGCTATGACTGTTCATATTTCTCATAAGCCTTAATAATTCTGGCGACAATTTCGTGCCTGACCACATCACTGTCATTTAAATAGATAGCACCAATGCCATCAATATTCTGCACGATACGGGTGGCGGTTTCCAGGCCGGATTTATTGGACCGTGGCAGATCAACCTGCGTAATATCACCGGTTACAACCATCCTCGAGCCAAAGCCCATGCGGGTAAGGAACATTTTCATTTGCTCCGGTGTCGTATTCTGCGCCTCATCCAGTATAATAAACGCGTCGTCCAGCGTGCGCCCCCGCATGTAAGCAAGCGGCGCAACCTCAATAATATTCTTGGACATATATTTTTGAAACGTATCCATACCGAGAATATCATATAAAGAGTCATAAAGCGGCCGTAGATAGGGGTCCACCTTATCCTGCATATCGCCCGGTAAAAAGCCCAGCTTTTCGCCAGCCTCCACCGCCGGCCTGGTCAGAATAATCCGTTCCACTTCCTTATTCTTCAGCGCTGAAACCGCCATGGCCACAGCCAGATACGTTTTCCCCGTACCGGCGGGGCCGATGCCGAAGGTGATATAATTGCGCCTGATCGAATCCAGATAAATCCGCTGCCCCAGCGTTTTCGGCTTGATATGCCTGCCGCGGGCGGTTACCATCACCGTATCGGCAAGCATTTGATGCAGGCTTTCGCCTTTCCCCTCTTTTAATATCCGGATGCTGTAGCGGATATCATGCGAGGTGATCTTGTTGCCGTCCCGAAATAAGTATAACATCTCTGTAAGCAGCTGATATACGATATCAACTTCGCCGGCCTCGCCTGTAATTGTAATCTCATCGCCGCGGGCGACAAGCTTGCAGGCAAACATATCGCTGATCAGCCGTAAATGTTCATCCTGCCTGCCTAATATCGCGATCGCTTCCTGCGCATCGGACAACATGATCTTTTTTTCCGTGGGCTGCTGCAATACCAAGACCTCCTGCTCAGGGATTCGTAATTAACTGGGCTTCGCCAATATCCTCGATCGTTTCCACGCGGGCCGTGACTCTGACCAATTTGGGATCGGCGGTTTTCATTACTGTCACATCATTGGCCAGAATTTGCGCCGCCTCGGGAATCTTTTGACGCACGGAAGCCAGCGCCCGCTCGCGGGCAAGCTCTCTCGCCTCTGACTCGCTGCGGATCAGCTTGCTTGCCTGAAGTTCATAATAAGTATGGATAGTAGATTCGACAGTAAATTCGCTATTCCTCCAGTTTGGAAAGATCTTCTGAACCGTCTCCAGTTCGTAATGGGAAAAAGGCTGACCGGCTGGCCGGTTTAAGACAGCTTGCCAGGGACCGATACGGGCGGTTACGGCCGAAACGTAGGTGCCGGTACGTTGCCAAAGCTCCTCTTCGGTTTGCGCTTCGCCATAACCTTCATACCATACCCGGGCTTTGACAATCCCCTTGGCCCTAATGATTTTTTGCAATGGCACCGGCTCTTTAGCCTGGGTTCCAGGGACTTCCGTTTCTGCAACCTCGCCTCTGATAACAATATCTCCCCGCTTCACCGTTGTTCCCCGCCCGACAACGGCTGTCCCCGCCAAAGCGATGGTTTCTACTATGATTCCATCTTTGCCTGCAACAATATGCGCCGGCGCCTTATCTTCCTCCTGTGCCGCCGTTTTTTCAACCACTTCAATAACAACCCTGCTGCCCTGCGCGCTGACTCCTACCCAGGCCAATTCCGGCAGCGCTGAACGCAAATGGTTCTCAAGCAGCTTCGGCTGCAGCCGCTGCCTCGGCACCCCCGGCTGCAATCCCTGCGCCTGGGCTACTGCCAGAATCTTTTCCCGATCCAGGGTCTTAACACCGGCAACATCAACAAACCAAATATAGGAAGCCAAATAGTGCAGCAAAATGAAAAACGCGGCAATACCTACCCAAAGCATCTTCCGCCTTTGCAGTCGTTTCCATAAAAAAGGCAGACCATTATAGCCGATTACCCGGATGTGGCATCGGCTCTTGCGCAGCAAGGGCCGCAGCACAAAGAAATCCTGCAGATATACACAGGCCTGCAGCCGCTCGCTGCGTTTACTGATTCCCCAGAGGAAGATTCCCTGCAGCATACATAAATTGATAAATTTCTCCGGAGCTGTACCACTAATTTCAATCCGGACAACTCCGTGGACAAACTTGCCGATTGTTCGCAACAACACCGCCGTATCCTCCTTCAGGGGTTAAATCGAATTTCCTGCAGCGTTCCCTCGACCAGTATTTGTTCCGCCTGCAAATTGCCGAGAACCAGTTCCGCTCCCTGAATAACCAATTCTCCCTGCTTTAGGCGTATGCGAACAAGAGTAGAAGTATATTCAATAATGCCCTTATGATTCTCAATCAGCATTTGGACATTGCCAAGCATTGTCATCCGCGGTAAATCCAGTACAATGTCCTGGGGAAGCTCAAGCAGTCCGGCCAGACGCTGCATTCTTCCTTTTTTTGACATGCATAGCATCCCTCCTTTTAAATCAAGATATGCTTCACCGCGACCTTTCAGCACTGCGCCAGGCTTTTAACTGCAGGCCAGACAGACGGTTTCGTATAAGCGGCAGAGAGGGCCGCCAGGAATCGCAAAAAAGGTTCACGCCTCGCCAGCTGCCGCAGTTGTGCGACGGCTGGCGAGGCGTGAACCGGTCCAATTACTCAGATACGGCAGACAAATTGGCGGCGGCAGCCAGTTGCGCGTCAAAACGGCTGACAAGGTAATCCTCCAGCTTGTGTACCCGGATTGGCGCTGCAAACCGCATATAATTTGTTGCCACAATCATTTCGCCGCAGTCGAGATTTTTTATTTCATTCCGTTGTTGCATAATATCCTTGCGGCACATCGTTTCTAATTTGTTTCTGTCACTTTTTGACGCCAGCCCGAGAATGAACAGCGTATTCAGCTGCGACAATACTTTATCCGCCAATAACCGGGGCTGTTGATCAACCACACATAATCCCAGGTTGAATTTGCGTGCTTCACTTACCAGACGGGCAAAAACATTATTGGATGTATATTCCTTTTTACCGAGAAAGCGGTGCGCTTCCTCAACCACAATCATAACCGGTTTGCCGCCAGGGCCGCTGTGACGATCGGCACAGCGCTGCAACAGCTTCTTAGACAACAAAGTTGACAGGGCGAGCTCGCCGACAGGCGATACGTTTTTCATCTGAATCAACGCCACTTTGCCGGCACGCAGGCTGTCGAGAATCTCCGTCAGACATGATTCCTCTGTCAGATCCAATTCCTGATCGAGATTCCAGCAGACGCTTTTAATCTTGCTGAGAGTGCGCGACTGGAACTTTTGACCGGTGGCTCCGGCCAGCTCTTCGGCAATATCGGCAATATCATAACGCAGCATATACGGCAGCCATTCCTCCTGCCAAACAGTTGAAAGCTTATACAGTGCGTCAAGCTGCGGCTCTGTAAAACTGGCGCAGGCGGTTAAATCCTCTGGCCCCACATCACCATAACCAATGGACAGCCGGCTTTCATGGCCGCCATCCGGCTTGACACTGAACACCCGCAGATTTTCCGCCGCCAGCGGGTGCTGAGACAGATCACGATAATACTCGTCATGCACATCAAAAATCAACAGGCCGTACTCTGCCCCGCCCAGGATCGAACTGGCCAGCACTTTGACCAGGTTGCTTTTTCCCGATCCTGTCGTGCCGAAGATGCCGATATGCTCGGGAATCGTCTTGTGACCGTAAATTCCTACCGGCAGATCCAGTACACCACGACCGCTTTTCAGAAAGCCAAATTCAATATCGCCTTTCAGTTCCGACAGCAGTGCTGTGTCCGCAGCGGATAGAGACCGGATTTCCGAAAAAAAATCAGGGCAGGTTTTGGGATTCCACAGATTGCCGTCCGCATCAGAATAGCAAAGCTGCTCGGCTTTAGCAATCTTCACCGTATGATTGCCGCCTAAATAAAAGTCCAGTTCCTCCTGATTAATGACCTGTCCCTGGTCATCCAGCTTACCCATTAGATAGCCGACATTATTAATGCCCGACCAGCGTGATTTGACGGCGAAATCATAGGCACGAACGTAAAATCGTTCCCCGCCATTGCCTTCCACAACCAGAATATCGCCAAAATCAACTTCCTGCTGCGGGGCAACCACAAATTCGACATAGGTTCCCTTGGCAAATGTCAATCGCCCTTTATAGCCATCCATCTGCATCCCTCCTGTCCATCATGCAAAGCTGCGTGGTGCGTCAACACTGAAAGAAAATTGGCTGTGCCGGCATTTTCCGATTCAACAGCACCGCACCACTAGTGTGCTTCAATCAGGACAAAAAAAAACAGGGGTTATTTCCCCTGTTGGCATAAATAATGCCGAAATATCGCACTGCAGCGGCTAACGCCGCCAGCCGCGTTTACGAGCTGACGGCGGCCCAAGAATCTCCGCCATCACTAACCCATATTGCCAATTATTCAAAACAACCGGCCTGGTGGCAGGCTGCTGCGGCTGCGCCAGCGGCGGCGCTGCCGGTACAGACGGCTTAGCTGCAACTGCCACGGCCGCCGGGGACCAAAAGGGCTGCTCCTCCAGTTGTGGCGGCGCTGTTGGCTCCTCTTGCGGAAACTGCGGATATTCATACCGCTTCGGCTTACGCGTCCGGCGCAGGACTTCCGGGATCAGGTACAGCGCCACCAGCAGCAGCAGAACGACTAAATCCATAGCTATTTCGCCGGCTGCGGCGGACCGGACTGCGCGATGGTTTCGCGCATCTGCGTATCAGCCAGCATATTATTCATATTATAGTAATCCATAACCCCCATGCGGCCATTGCGCAGCGCTTCCGCCAGCGCATGCGGTACATCGGCCTGCGCCTCCACAACCTTAGCCTGCATTTCCTGGGTATAGGCCTTCATTTCCTGTTCCTTCGCCACAGCCATCGCCCGGCGTTCCTCCGCTTTCGCCTGAGCGATACGCTTATCCGCCTCCGCCTGGTCAGTCAGCAATTCGGCGCCAATATTACGACCCACATCAATATCGGCAATATCGATCGATAAAATTTCGAAGGCAGTTCCCGCGTCCAGCCCTTTCCCCAACACCGTCCGCGAGATATGATCCGGATTCTCAAGCACTGCTTTATGATCGTCCGAGGAGCCGACGCTGGTGACAATACCTTCGCCAACACGGGCAATAATAGTAGCCTCGCCGGCACCGCCGACCAGTCGGTCGATATTGGCACGAACGGTTACGCGGGCCTTAACTTTCAGCTCAATACCGTTTTTAGCGACAGCGGAAACGACAGGCGTCTCAATGACCCGGGGATTAACGCTCATCTGGACGGCCTCAAGCACATTACGGCCAGCCAGATCAATCGCTGCCGACCGTTCGAACGGCAGGGGAATCTGGGCGCGGTGGGCGGCAATCAGCGCATCAACGACACGGTCGACATTGCCGCCGGCCAGGAAATGCGCTTCCAGTTGATTGACGTTAACAACCAACCCTGCCTTATTGGCTTTGATTAACGGCAATACGATCTGTGAAGGGGGAACCCGTCGCAGCCTCATGCCTACCAGTGTAAAAATCCCGACATTAACGCCGGCGGCGATAGCCGAAATCCATAGCCCCAGCGGCACAAAGTGCAAAAACAAAGCAACCGCCACAAAAAATATAAACAACGCGAATACACTGCTTACCAATGCTGTTACCATTATTAGCCTCCCTTAATATTTATTTACTGTTGATCGGCTTGAATCGGCCTTACCACAATTCGATTGCCGGTCACACTCACCACCTTTACCCGGACACCCGGTTGAATGAACTGGCCTTCAGACACCACATCCAGCCAGTTACCCTCAATTTCCACAACTCCCGCCGGCCGCAGCAGGCTGGTGACAATGCCGGTCTTGCCAAGATAATCGCTATAATCCCGGCTGCTGACATAGCCATCCTGTGACTGGGTACTGTCTTTCAGCACCAGCCGGGACCACAGCTTGCTGTCAGGCAGACGGCGCAGAATAACCAGGAATACGGCAACAGCCACCAGCATGCTGATGACAAGAATGTTCAACGCCGCCAAACCTCCTCCCAGCGTCAGGAACAGGCTGGCCATCACCGCGGCAACACCGCTGGCGCCAAAAACGCCTACCCCCGGCGTATACAATTCGACAACAATGAGCAGGATGCCGCCGATAAACAGCAGAATCTCCAGCCAGCCAGCTACGCCCGACAGCCATTGACTGCCGAAGAATAACGCCGCCGCCGCCAGACCGATCATAGCGGCAACCCCCATACCGGCCGTCTTGATCTCAGCCATCACAGCCAGAAAGATTACTGACAGCAGCAATGATTTGACGGTGGGATTGGATAAAAACCCGGTGAGCTTTTCCGGCCACTGCTGCTGATATTCTACTACAGGCGCGGCGTCAAGACCAAAATGCGCCAATACCGCCGTGCGGTCCGCCGCCACCAGGTCGGCATAGCCGGTTGCTTTGGCCTGACTCTCGGTTAAGGCCAGAATTTGCCCCGGAGCCGCATAGCCCGGCAGCCCCAGCGTCTTATCCACCATCGCCTCGGCTACCCGCGGGTCACGGCCGGTTTTGCCCGCTGTTGCGGAAAATTCGGCCTTCAGCGCGGCAATGGTTTTCTCTGTGGCCGGTATTGGCTCCGCTGCGCCGATACTGCCGCCAGGAACAATGGCAATATGTTTGTGGGAAATGGCGATCAGGGCACCGGCAGACCATGCACGATTTTTAACAAAGCAGATCGTAGTCAGCGGCGAATCACTAATCCGGTCGCGAATGCTGACGGCAGCATCGACCAAACCGCCAAAGGTATCAATCTCCATCAGTAAAGCCCGCGCGTTCTGGCTTTCGGCTTCAAGCAGCGCCCGATGGATCAGCGCTGCCTGCCCGGCATCGATCTCTCCCTTTACACTGACAACAACCACCGGCTGTTCAGCCGCGGCCAGTCCGGGCGCCGCCAGGCATGCCAGAAGCAGCCATAATAAACAGATTCGTCGCAACATTAGCAGCCACTCCTAATCGGTAATGCGGATTTAATTACGTAAGTATAGTATTCTCCCGGATTGCCGCTCAATCCTTTTTTGTGTTTATTCTGAATATTACCAATATCAGTCAATAGCTTGACCTGTAAAAGAATGTATGATACTGTCTATTTAGGGTTAAGTGGAGAATAGCATGCAGCAGTATCGGCAGCTTTTTTGATGCACTTTCAGCTATTGGATTACATCAGATTTACTCTCTTGTTTCTTGCAAGCAACGCAGCCTAGTCGTACTAACAACTGGATAGTTTATTTACTAACTATTATTGTTTGATCTATTTGTCAGTTTATCCGGCAATAATTGATGCTTTGTCATTGCAGCGTTAACAGCACTATTCATTTTCTTCACTTATGCCAGTTTTCAGAAGACAAGCTTAGGCTTGTCTTCTGTTCTGTCAGTACCTGAATAAATAAAAGTCCGGCGTATAAAACGCCGGACTTTTATTTATTCAGGATCTCGCGTACAAGCTGATTGACCAATTTTCCGTCGGCGCGCCCTTTTATCTTCGGCATGAGCACAGCCATCACCTTGCCCATTTCCTTCGGCCCGGCAGCATTTGCCGTCTGAACCGCTTCCTGCACCAGCAAGCGGATTTCCGCTTCATCTAACTGCTGCGGCAAATACCGCATGAGGATATCCAGTTCACTATGCAAATTTGCCACCAGGTCGGGACGGTTGGCCTTGGCGAATTCTTCCGATGCATCGCGGCGCATCTTGACTTCTCGCGCCAGCACTTCCAGCGTTTCATCCTCAGACAATTCATGCCGACGGTCAATTTCGACGTTCTTTATACTGGCCCGAACCATACGAATAACAGATAAACGGAGCTTACCCGCTTCTTTATCTTTCATCGCCTGTTTCATGTCGGCGACCAGTTGTTCCTTGATCGTCATCGTATTAACCTCCGAAACGCGGTTTCGATGGTATTAGGCTTTAAACTTCCGTTTACGAGCAGCTTCCGATTTTTTCTTGCGCTTTACGCTGGGTTTTTCATAATGCTCACGCTTTCTGACCTCGGAAAGAACACCGGCTTTCTGGCAGGTGCGTTTGAAACGGCGGAGCGCGCTATCCAGAGTCTCATTCTTGCCAACTTTCACTTCTGACATGCAATATCCCTCCCTCCACATTGACCTAGGGAAGTATATTCACCATTAATATACTCCTGAAAATTATACCTGATAGGATCAGTAGCTGTCAACCTCAACCTGGTGGCCATTTCATAGCGCGACCGCCAAGCAGGTGGACATGCAGATGAGGGACGGTTTGACCGCCGTCTTCCTTGGTGTTGATGACGGCGCGAAAGCCGGATTCAGACAAGCCCATCTTAGCGGCGACAAGCGGAATCGCCCGCATCAGGCCTGCCGGCAGCGGCGAATCGGCAGAAAGCTCCAGAATGCTTGGCACATGCTGTTTGGGAACAATCAGAATATGAGACGGAGCCACCGGACTAATGTCAGGAAATGCGACGACATGCTCGTCTTCATAAATAAGCTGAGCGGAAATTTCCTTCGCGGCAATCTTGCAAAAAATACAATCCTGCATACAGCACCTCCTCTCACAATTCCCTGTAGTGGTATATTCTGCTAAGACAGGCTCATATCCTGCCACTGTACTCACCAATCTAGAAACTGCAAAAGCTGCAATTATTCAACAAATTAGTTCGACGGGTACTAGGTAAGCGCTGATTAACTGAACCAGTCTGTTTGACGAGAGATTTTTTCGTCCGGCAAGGAAGCCAGACCGCAGCAATAGCAACGTTCTTTTCCGCCTGACTGACACCGCCAGGCGGAAAAAGAACCGGCAAGCCGCGCTGTGGGCATTAATCAGTGCTTACCTAGCATGACCAACCGGCGGTTTTTTATGAATTCACCGCAGCCAGGGTTCCCAGCAGGCCGTCCTTATACGGCGAGTCCAGTCTTACACATTGCAGCTGGCCGGCTAAATCGCATGCTTCCTGTACGTATACCCGCAGGTAGTTGCCGGTAAAGCCTTCATTGAGCGGCGGCTGCGCGTGTTCAAACAAAACGCCCAGACGACTGCCGATGAAGCGGCAGCGGTAGGCGGACGCCAGCCTGTCACCAACTGCCTGCATGGCGTGAGCGCGCCGCTTCTTTTCCGCTTCGCCGATTTGCTGCGGATACGCCGCCGCCGGGGTACCGGTACGCGGTGAATAGGGAAACACATGAATTTTGGCCAGCGGCAATGTGGAGACAAGTTCAAGCGCCTGTTCAAATAAAGCTTCTGTTTCGCCGGGAAAGCCGACAATGATATCGGTGGATACAGCCAGCCCTGGCAGCCGCGCCATCAATGCCTCAAGCTGTTCGCGAAACGCAGTTGTTGTATAATGCCGGTTCATACTCCGCAGCACGGCATCGCTGCCTGCCTGCAACGGCAGGTGCAGGTGACGGCAAAATCGCGCATCCTGCTCCATTAACCGGATCAGCCCTTCCGAAACCTCAATTGATTCCAGTGAGCTCAACCGGAGCCGCTGCAGCCCAGGCATTGCCAGCAGGGAAGCGGCGGCATCGGTCAACGTAACCCCCCCGCCATCACGACCGTACGCGCCAAGATGAATCCCGGTTAGCACAATTTCCCGGAAGCCGGCGGCAACCAGCCTATCGGCCTCTGCCACCACACTGGCCAACGGCCGCGACCGCAAATGGCCCCTGGTGTAGGGTATAATACAATAGGTACAGTAGTTATCGCAGCCTTCCTGAATCTTCAAAAAAGCTCTGGTCCGTTCCCGCCGCAAAAACAGTGGCATATCCTCAAACTCCCTGGCCTGCATGATATCGCCCACAGCGTTAATCTGGCGGCACTGCGTCCGGGCGCTTTCCACCAAATCAACAATACTGGCCCGCTCCTGGGTGCCAATAATCAGGTCCACACCGGGTATAGCGGCGATTTGTCCGGGAGCGCTCTGGGCGTAGCAGCCGGTCACAACAATCAGCGCCTGCGGGTTGGCTCTGGCCGCCCGCCGGATAAGCTGGCGCGACTTCTTTTCGCCAATATGGGTTACTGAACAGGTATTAATGACATAGACATCAGCGGCGGCATCAAAAGGAACCGGTTGATAGCCGCGTGCGACAAACAATCCCTCAATCGCTTCAGTCTCAGTCTGATTAACTTTACAGCCCAGGGTAATCAGTGCTACTCGCGCCACGGCAAGCCCCCCAAATCTCCCAGTTCATACATAATAATCGACGCGGCTGCCAGCGAGGCGGTTTCCGTCCGCAGAATACGCGGTCCCAGCGTTACGCTGCGGGCGCCATGCCGCAGGCAAAGTTCGACTTCGTCCCTGCTGAAGCCGCCCTCAGGTCCTACCAGCAGCAAATAGGAAGCCGCCGGCTGCTCGCGCAATACCTGCCGCAGTCCCAAAGCCGTCTCAGCTTCATATAACAGCAAAATTACAGTTCCGGCAGGACAGGCCTGCAACAGCTGGCTAAGTGATTGCACCGGCGCAACGGCAGGCACGCAATCCCGTTTCGCCTGTTTGGCGGCTTCACGGGCAATCGCCTGCCAGCGTTCAACACGGGCAGCGGCTTTGCGATCATCATAGCGGACAACCGATCGCTCGCACTGCATCGGCATCAGTTGTGAAACGCCCAGTTCAACTGCTTTTTGAATAATAAATTCCATTTTATCGGCTTTCGGCAGTCCCTGCGCCAGAAAGAGGCAAACCGGCGGCTCCGCGCCACCGGTTTTAAGCGATTCCACAGAGGCTGTCACGCAGTCATGCTCAACCTGTTCGATTTTCGCCAAGCCGACCCGGCCATCCGCCGCCGCAATCTCAATAGCCGTTCCTGCTTTTAGCCGCAGAACTTGACTGATATGACGGGAATCCCGGACAGATAAACTAACCAGACTGCCGCTTTCGATAGGCTGAGGCAGAAAAAAGCGGCGCATTCAGACACTACCCTTGCAGGCAACAATCGCCGCCCAGCCGCCTTCTTCCGCGACCCTTTCGATAATCAGTCCCTGCTCAAGCATAGCGGCAGTCACATCAGCAATGCGGTCGGCGATAATGCCTGACGCGCAGAAACTGCCGCCCGCATTCAGACGCCCGGGAATCTGTGGCAGCAAACGAATAATGACATCGGCGATAATGTTTGCGACAATGACGTCGGCACAGCCCACGGCAGCACTCAATAAGTCGCCCGCGCGCACAGTGACGCTGTCTTCCACCCGGTTATGCCTGACATTGGCGGCAGCGACATCAACCGCAACCGGATCCAGGTCAATCGCCGTTACCCGTGCGGCTCCGAGCTTGGCGGCGGCGACAGCCAACACCCCGCTGCCAGTGCCGATATCAAAAACAACAGCCCCGGGCCGGATCAGATCCTCCAAGCACTGCAGGCACAAAACAGTTGTATGGTGGGTCCCTGTGCCAAAAGCCATACCGGGATCAAGCTCAATCACTACATCGTCCGGCAGTTCGATATATTCCTCCCAGGAGGGTTTGATGACGATGCGCTCACCAACCTTCACAGGGTGATAATACGCCTTCCAGGACGTAGCCCAGTCCTCTTCCTGCACCTCATGGCATTCGATACAGCCGCGTCCCTTGTCAAGATCATGCCGTTCAAGGGTGTTGACCCGGTCTTCAAACAGCCGCAGCTTGTCGTCAAGCAGGTCGTCAGCCGGCAAATACGCTTTGACGGTAACCACTTCCGGATCGGCGGATTCGGGAATGTCGCAATAGTCCCAGGTACCTGACCGCCGATAAGAATTCACCAATTCCGGATCTTCGATCACCACGCCGCTCGCGCCCAGCTCATGAAAGATTTCCGCCACCGCCTCGGTCGCCTCATGCGAAGTCTGGATACTGATCTCTGCCCATTTCATGCCAAACCGCCCCGCTTCCTGTCGATTCAGATCGTGCCGCCCAAAACGTCTTTCATTTTCTTGAAAAACCCTTTTTCTTCGGGATTAATATTTTCCCCGCTGGCGCGGGCAAAATCCTGTAACAGCTGTTTCTGCTTCTCATTCAGCTTATGAGGAGTCACCACTTTGATGCGGACATTCTGATCGCCGCGGCCATTGCCGCGCAGATAGGGAATGCCTTTATCCTTCAGACGGAGGATCGTGCCTGACTGAGTGCCTTCCGGCACCCGCATTTTCACCTTTCCGTCCAGAGTGGGCACATCAATTTCATCGCCTAAAGCGGCCTGTACGAAACTGACAGGAACTTCGCACAGTACATCGTTGCCTTCCCGCGCAAATAGTTTATGTGATTTTACAAAAATATACACATACAAATCGCCTTGCGGGCCGCCGCGCAAGCCGGCCTCACCCTCATGCGCCACCCGCAGTCGCGAACCGGTATCGACGCCGGCCGGAATCTTGACTTTTATCTTACGGCTGCGCCGTACCCGGCCCTGGCCTTTGCAGTCGCGGCAGGGAGTATGAAC
The DNA here is from genome assembly GCA_900542835.1 of uncultured Pelosinus sp. Classification (GTDB taxonomy): domain Bacteria; phylum Bacillota; class Negativicutes; order Sporomusales; family Acetonemataceae; genus Anaerosporomusa. The sequence goes on from UQPB01000029.1 coordinate 28,041, forward strand.
AATTTTCCCCTCGCCGCGGCAGCGTTCGCAGGTGCGGACATTAACCATGCGCCCAAATGGTGTGTTCTGCACCACTTGCGTCTGCCCTGAGCCCTTGCACTGCGGGCAGGTCTCAGGATGAGTCCCGGCAGCAGCGCCGCTGCCGTGGCAGGTTGCGCATTCTTCCGTTCGGGGAATCTGCACCTCTGTTTCGACACCAAACGCTGCCTGTTCAAAACTGATCTCCATGTCGAAGCGCAGATCGGCCCCTCTTTCCGGACCGTTGCGCTGTCCGCCGCCGCCAAAGCCCGCCTGACCGAAGAACATGTCGAAGATATCGGAGAAACCGCCGGCACCGGCGGCACCTCCGCCAAACGGATTATAACCGGCGCCGCCTTGACCGGCTTGAAAGGCATCATGGCCGAACTGATCATATTGGGCACGCTTCTGCGAGTCCGATAAAACCTCATAGGCTTCATTGATTTCTTTAATCTTGCGCTCGGCCTCTTCTTTATTATCTGGATTGAGGTCAGGATGATATTTGCGGGCCAATTTCCGGTACGCTTTTTTCAGTTCATCCTCCGTAGCCGACTTTGGCACGCCGAGCACTTCGTAATAATCGCGCTTGCTCACATTAACACCGTCCCAACCGGGTTATTTCTTTTCGTCATCCACTACTTTATACTCAGCATCAACCACTTTTTCACCTTTGGCAGCTTCCTGCGCCCCGGCTTCCGCCCCGGCGGCGCCAGGATCAAAGCCATCGGCACCTTCCTGGGGAGCCGCCTGTTTATAAACTTCGGCAGCCAATTCGTACAACGGTTTTTGCAACGCTTCCGTATCCTGCTTAATAGCCTCGATATCGGATCCCGTTAAAGTCTCCTTCAACTTTTCGGCAGCCTTCTGGACGTTGTCAACCATGGCCTTATCCGCTTTATCGCCTAGATCCTTAATTGTTTTTTCGGCATTATAGAGCAGGGAGTCAGCATTGTTGCAAACTTCGACCTCTTCCTTGCGCTTTTTGTCCTCAGCCGCATTCGCCTCGGCTTCTTTGACCATCCGTTCCACTTCATCCTTGTTCAGGCCGCCGGAGGAGGTAATGGTTATTTTCTGCTCCTTGCCTGTGCCAAGATCCTTGGCCGATACATGGACAATGCCGTTGGCGTCAATATCAAACGCGACCTCAATCTTCGGCACCCCGCGCGGAGCAGGAGGAATTCCCGACAGTTCAAAACGGCCCAGTGTCTTATTGTCTCTGGCCATTTCCCGTTCACCCTGCAAGACATGAATATCAACTGACGGCTGATTATCGGCAGCAGTCGAAAAGGTCTGCTTTTTCGAGGTGGGAATCGTCGTGTTGCGGTCGATAATCTTGGTAAGTACACCGCCCAGCGTTTCAATCCCCAGAGACAGAGGCGTAACGTCAAGCAGCAGAACATCCTTGACCTCGCCTACCAGCACGCCGGCCTGAATAGCTGCGCCTACGGCAACACACTCATCAGGGTTTACGCCTTTAAACGGCTCCTTGCCTAAGAATTTCTTAATCGCTTCCTGCACTGCCGGAATCCGGGTCGAGCCGCCAACCAGAATGACCTTATTGATCTCCCGCGGTTCCAGACCGGCATCGCGCATAGCCTGACGGGTTGGTCCCATTGTCGCTTCCACCAGATCGGAGGTCAATTCATCAAATTTGGCCCGCGTCAGGTTAATATCCAGATGCTTCGGTCCGGTTTGATCAGCGGTAATAAACGGCAGATTGATGTTGGTCGTCAACACGCCGGACAACTCGATCTTTGCCTTTTCGGCCGCTTCCTTCAACCGCTGCATTGCCATACGGTCACCGGAAAGATCAACACCGCTTTCTTTGCGGAATTCACTGACCAGCCAGTTCATCACCCGTTCGTCAAAGTCATCGCCGCCGAGGCGGTTGTTGCCATGGGTGGCTTTAACCTCAAATACGCCATCCCCCAGTTCCAGAATCGACACGTCAAACGTGCCGCCGCCAAGGTCAAATACCAGGATAGTGTGATCTTCGCCTTTATCGAGACCATAGGCAAGCGCGGCAGCTGTCGGTTCATTGATAATCCGCAGCACTTCAAGGCCGGCGATAGCGCCCGCATCCTTAGTCGCCTGCCGCTGGCTGTCGGTGAAATACGCCGGCACAGTAATAACCGCCTGATTAACCGGCTGGCCTAGGTAGGCCTCGGCATCCTGCTTCAGTTTTTGCAGTATCTGTGCCGAAATTTCCTGCGGGGTAAAATCTTTATCATCAATACGGACCTTATAGTCTGTACCCATATGCCGCTTAATCGAGCTGATCGTACGTTCCGGATTGGCAACCGCCTGCCGTTTGGCAATTTGGCCAACCAGCCGCTCGCCGTTTTTGGCAAATCCGACAATCGACGGCGTCAGCCGGCTTCCTTCCGCATTGGCGATAACCAAAGGTTCGCCGCCTTCCATAACCGCGACAACCGAATTTGTTGTGCCAAGGTCTATACCAATCACTTTTGCCATATCCAATTCCTCCTCATTTTTCAACTGTGAGTTATCCCTGTGTTGATACTTTCACCATGCTGGGCCTGATCGCTTTGCTGCCGAGCAGATAGCCGCGCTGAAACTCTTCCAGCACAGTTCCCTCCGCAGCGGTTGCGTCAGGCGCGGTCATGACGGCTTCATGTAGTTTGGGATCAAAGGGCGCGCCGACCGCTTCGATCTGGCGGATATCCAGCTTTTCCAGCGTTGACAGCAGCTGTTTATAGATCAATTCAACCCCTGCCAAAATGGCGGCGGCATCCTGCGTCGTTCCAGCGGAACAGGCGCGTTCAAAATTATCGATCACCGGCAGCAGCTTGACAACAATTGATTCGGCAACAACCTGAGCCAGCTCTTCCTTCTCCACCTTGCTGCGGCGGCGAAAGTTTTCAAAATCGGCCTGCAGGCGCTTATACCTCTCCGCCTGCTCTTCCACCAACCGGCTTTTCTCCTCAAGCAGACTCATGGTACGCTGCAAATCTTCGCTGCAAGTCTCCTGTACAGTCTCGTCAACCGGCTCCGCCGTTGCAATCGTCTCCGGATTTTCTCCGGCTTGCTTTGCGTCTTGCATTCTTTTCACCTCGCATCTAAAAATCAGGTATAGTGGCGTCAGCGGCAGCTGTTTTGGCGGCCGTGCCATCATCCCGTTTTTTAATAATTGTATCAATACGGAGTATAGCGATCGCGACTTCACCCGCTGCTTTAATGGCATGCCGCTTGACCGGCGCCGGATCAATAACGCCAAGCGTCAGCATATCAGCCACCTGGCCGTCGTCGCAATCGATCCCCAGCGAATCACTTTCCGCCGCCACCTGGGCGGCGATGGCCTCCTCCACTTTTTCCAGCGGATTAAAGCCGGCATTATAAACAATCTGGGACAAGGGCCGCTTCAGCGCACTAACGACGCATTCCCAGCCGTAGGCAGACATTCCTTTCACGCCCACGCGACTTTTATCCAGCTCCCGCGACAGCGCCAGCTCCACGGCACCGCCGCCGGGAACATAACCGCCCCGCATTGCCGCCTGCACGCTGGAGGCAGCATCTTTTGCGATACGTTCGCGTTCGCCGACAATCTCGGCCGTAGCGGCTCCGACCAGAATCGTGGCCATCGGCTTGCCGCTGCCGCCCAGCACCCGGATCTGCTCCAGTTTTTCATCCTCACAGACCGTTTGCGCTTGCCCAAGATAGCTGCGCATATCGTCAAGATCTTTTTTCAGGCCGGTGCGTTTCAGCATACGGGCGCCGCAGTGGTCGGCAATGCGTCGCATATCTTTAGCGCAAACCCGCTGCACCACCATAATGCCCGCATCACTGAGGATTTCCTCAGCGGTTGCGTGAACGCCGCGATCAACAAACACGGCACCGACGCTCAGGTCAACGATCTTGCGGATATTTTGCCGGAATTCTTCCTTTAATTCTATGTAGCGCTTAAACCCGGATTCGGTTCCAAGCGCTTCGTCCTCCAGTTCCTCCGGCTCAAGCGCATCATCTATCAGCAGTACGGCAGCCTGTTGTACGGTTTTCGGCATTTCCTTATTCATACGTTCTTTATCAAGGAGAACGCCCAGAAACACTTCATTGTCAGCACCGGCTCGCGCCGTTACCGCATCGGACAGCTTAAAACCCGTATCGGTGAGCTTTTCACTGCCAACCAGTGCCGCCGCGCCGATCACCAGCTCAGCAATATCGTCATGCTCGCGGCCGGCGATACGGGCAATACTCCGCAGCACCGGATCATCAACACCGGCAACCGGGCGGCTATGGGTGTCGAGCAGCGCCAAGACAGCTCCGATCCCCTGTCTGAGTCCCTCAATAATCCGGGCCACCGGGACTCCTTTTAGTACCTGGGCCGCGCCCTCAGCCATAAGGGCGCCGGCCATAACCGTTGTCGTCGTTGTCCCGTCGCCAATCTCTGACTGCTGCGCTTTAGCCGCGTTAATCAGCATTTTGGCCGCCGGATGGTTTACATCCATTTTCTCCAGTATCGTAACACCGTCGTTGGTGATAATCACTTCACCAAAACGGTCAACCAGCATCGTATCCAGCCCCTTCGGACCGATCGTGCCCTCAACCGCAGCCGTAATCGCCCGCACGGCATTGGCGTTGGTCAAAAGCGCCGTCAGCCGCTCGTCAGCCTCAGAACCGCTGCCGGCTTGTTTCAGATTCATTGCCGCGCCTCCCATCATGACTGATACTTCTTCAGTATCTCACCCAGATGACCGTGCATAAAATCCAGAACGGACATGATCCGTGCATACTCCATCCGGGTCGGTCCCAAAATGGCTATTGTACCGATAACCTGGCCGTCAACCCGGTATGTCGCCTGTACCATACTGCAGTCCTGAATGCCGGAATACTTATTCTCGCCGCCAATCGTGACAACCATGCCGTCATTTGTTCCCGGATCCAGAATATCATGCAGCAGCTTCTCCTCTTCCAGCACAGTCAGCAATCCCTTGACCTTTTCAACGTCGCGAAACTCCGGCTGGCTGAGCAGCTGAGTTGTGCCGCCCAGATACACCTTCTTATTTTTTTCTGTATTCAGTGTTTGCCGGACGATATCAAGCGCATTACCAATCAGAACAGGGTCGGGAACGACCAGTTGCTTAATCTCTGTCAGCAGCGGCGCCCGGATTTGGTCAAACGCCAGGCCGGCAAGGGAATTATTTATTACCTCGGCCATACGCTGCAAATCAGACAGCGACGTTCCTTCCGGAATCTCCAGCAACTTATTTTCAATCAGGCCCGAGTCAGTGACAACAACCACCACGACCCGATGCTCGTCAAACGGCAGAAACTGCAAATACTTAAACATGCTCTTTGCGGTCTGCGGCGCCGATACCAGCGATATATTACGGGTCATGCGCGAAAGCACCTTAGCGGTTTCCTGAAAAACTTCTTCCAGACGCCGTGCCTTTGATTGGAACCAACTATTAATCATCGTCACATCATTTTCGGAAATATGGTGCGGCGATAATAAGCAATCGACATAGAATCGATATCCCTGCGCGGAAGGAATGCGGCCGGCAGAGGCGTGCGGCTGCTCGAGAAAGCCGGAAAACTCCAAGTCGGCCATTTCATTGCGGATTGTCGCCGGACTGATGCCCAAACCATACTTTCTGGCAATCGTCCGTGAGCCGACAGGCTCCGCAGTGTAGATATAATCTTCAACAATGGCTTGCAGGATCTTGCGCTTCCGTTCATCAAGCACACGAATCACCTCTTTATTTGTTAGCACTCTATTGACTCGAGTGCTAACACCTATTAAAAAAATACCATTAGTTGCTGCCGCTGTCAAGAAACTTCGGCGAAAATCACGGCAAAAAAGCCGCAAAAACCCGGTTGCCAAACCGAAGTCCCAGCGGTGTTAAACGGATTCCCGCCGCAGTGTCGGCAATCAGGCCCGCATCCATTAGATTCGTCAGGATGTCGGAGTAATATTCGCGAAATCCGACGGCAAAACGGGTCGCGAAGTCGGCCTCGTCGACCCCGTCTACTGTTCTGAGCGCCAAAAACACATATTCGGCCTGGCGAGTCCGGATGTCAGCCGTTTCCGTATCCGCAACCGGCGGCTGGCCGGCGGCCAGCTGCTTGATATACAGATCGATATCAGCCGTATTCGTGCTGCGGACACTGCCGTCAAAGGAGCAGGCAGCAACGCCAAAGCCAATATAAGGCCGGTAACGCCAGCAGTTCAGATTGTGGCGGCAGCGCTTGCCAGGGCGGGCATAATTCGATACTTCGTAATGCTCGTATCCCTGAGCGGTTAAATAGTCGTGACTGAGTTCAAACATCGCGGCATCGGTCTCCTCCGGCGGCAAAGCGAGCTCGCCGCGTTCAAGCTGTGCGGCCAGCGGGGTGTTGTCCTCAACAATCAGACTATAGGCGGAAATATGGTCAGCACCGGCGCTGACGGCAGTCGCAAGACTGTCGCGATAATCCGCAAGCGATTGTCCGGGCAGGCCATGCATTAGATCCAGACTCAAATTGGTAAAGCCAGCCTGTCGGGCCAGCTCAATCGCTCTCAGTGCGTCATCAGCACGGTGAATTCGGCCAATGGTCCGCAGCAGCCGGTCGTCAAACGACTGAATCCCAAGGCTGAGACGATTGACGCCGGCTGTCAGCAGCATATCCAGGCTGGCGGCATCAACCGTACCGGGATTGGCCTCGACAGTGAATTCGGCACCGTCGGCAATCGGCAGCCTTTGCCGGACACCCGCCAGCAGCTGCCGCAACAAAGGCAGTGCCAAACAGGTAGGTGTACCACCGCCAATAAATACGGTTTTGACAGACGTATGCTCTGCCGTGAAAACGCCGCCCCTGCCGGCGATTTCACGGCAGAGGGCGGCGATATAGGGTTCATGCAGCCGCTCGGCGCCGGCGTGTGATACAAAATCACAGTAGCCGCACTTCTGCCGGCAAAAAGGGATATGAATATAAACGGAAAGATCCATCGCGCAGCGCCCCCGCTACTCCATTTTCAAAACAGCCATAAATGCTTCCTGCGGCAATTCCACGCTGCCTACCTGCTTCATCCGCTTTTTGCCTTCCTTTTGCTTTTCCAGCAGCTTCCGCTTGCGGCTGATGTCACCACCGTAGCATTTCGCCAAAACGTCCTTACGCATGGCGCGAACCGTTTCACGGGCAATAACTTTATTGCCAATAGCAGCCTGAATCGGAATCTCAAACATCTGGCGGGGAATGATTCCGCGCAGCTTTTCCGCCAGTTGCCGGCCGCGAAAAGCGGCGCGGTCGCGGTGTACAATCACGCTGAGCGCGTCAACTGCTTCACCGTTAAGCAGGATGTCCAGTTTAACCAGACTCGACTCGCGATAGCCGATCAGCTCATAGTCGAGAGACGCGTACCCGCGGGTTGAGGATTTAAGCTTGTCAAAATAATCATAAATAATCTCACTGAGCGGCAGATTATAAATCAACATAACCCGGGTGACATCGAGATACTTCATATCCTGATACTCGCCCCGTTTCTCCTGGGAAAGCTCCATTACGGCGCCAACATAGTCATTGGGAACAATAACCGTCGCTTTTACATAGGGTTCTTCCACATAATCAAGCTCCTGCGGCGACGGCATTTTTGAAGGATTCTCAATGTCAAGGACAGAGCCGTCAGTTTTATGAATCCGGTAAATAACATTGGGCGCGGTGGTAATCAGACTGAGATTATATTCCCGTTCCAGCCGTTCCTGGACGATGTCCATATGCAGCAAACCCAGAAAACCGCAGCGAAAACCAAATCCCAGCGCCACAGAAGTCTCCGGTTCATAGCTAAGCGAACCGTCGTTTAGTTTCAGCTTGTCCAAGGCGTCACGCAGGGCTTCGTACTCTACCGTTTCAACCGGATAAAGACCGCAATAGACCATCGGCGTAACCTGGCGATAACCGGGAAGCGGCTCCGACGCCGGCGTGGCCAGACCGGTAACGGTATCGCCAACACGGGTATCCTTGACGTTTTTGATACTGGCGGCTATAAAGCCGACTTCTCCCGGCAGCAGCTCGTCAACGTTCGCCATATAAGGGCGGAAAACCCCGACCTCGGTTACGCCGAAGCTTTTCTCGGTTGCCATCATCCGGATTTGATCTCCCTGCGCCAGCCGGCCCTGCATTACCCGTACATAAACAATGACTCCCTTATAGGCGTCAAAATGGGAATCAAAAATCAACGCTTTTAACGGCGCATTTCTGTCGCCTTGCGGCGGCGGCACCTTTTTGACAATTGCCTCCAGCACATCCTCAATGCCAAAGCCGGATTTGGCGCTGACCAGTACCGCATCCGACGCATCGAGGCCAATGACGTCTTCGATTTCCTGTTTAACCTTATCCGGATCGGCACTGGGCAGATCAATTTTGTTTATAATAGGAATAATCTCCAGGTCATGCTCAAGTGCTAAATATACATTGGCCAGAGTCTGGGCCTCAATCCCCTGCGCCGCATCAATCACCAGCAAAGCGCCCTCACAGGCAGCCAGGCTTCGCGAAACCTCATAGGAAAAATCAACATGCCCCGGCGTATCCAGCAGGTTAAGCATATAGGTCTCACCGTCTTTTGCTGTATACGTCAGGCGAACGGCTTTGGCCTTGATCGTAATACCGCGCTCCCGCTCCAGATCCATTTTGTCGAGAACCTGCTCATCCATTTCGCGGGCGCTCAGCGTGCCCGTGTACTCGAGCAGCCTGTCGGCAAGCGTAGACTTGCCATGATCGATATGAGCAATGATAGAAAAATTGCGAATTCGGGACGTATCCACCAGAAACCTCCGTCATAGCAAGAATAATTCATATTTGTTTATTATAACACTTGCTATAGCGAACCCGCAAGTTTTATCATTCCGACCAGGCCGGAAGGTCAACGCACCATTGCCGCCGCTTCACGCAATAAAAAGTGCAACAACGGTCCGCAATCAGCCAGCAGTTCCAGGGTTTGGCGTTTGATGACAAACGCGCTAGCCAAGCCGTTCCGCCACAGCAGCTGTAAATAATCAAACGCCGCGGAAGCGTCGATTTGCACCTGTGTAGGAATAGCGATCGAAACACCGAACAGATTTACTTCCAGCGCATGACTGGCGACAGAAATCGTTCCGATTTGCCAGACCGCCTGCAAGCCGTATTCCGTCCCCAGCATATAGGCAAGATAAGCCCCTTCCGATACGCGCCTCAAATTGAAGACTTGCACAAAATCGAGCCAATAAGTCAACTGGTTTAGCTGGATTTCCACAATAATTGACCCCGCCACAATGCAAGCAAACATTGCTGCCACACTCCGGCCGATTACCAGCCACTCGCGCGCTTCCATACCACAATCCCGCCTTTGGCGTTTGACGCCAGTCGCATCCCCCGAAAACGGCTGCACCGATCCCTCACCAGCAACACAGCAGAACCGCACAGACCGGAAACTGCTAAGCTGTCATCGCCGCCGCGAGAGAAAGAGCGCGAACCGCCTTTCAGGCATGTATACCGGTATCGTTAACGCAATCATTATAAATAGTATGGCTGGCAGCGTCTGCACTTCATTCATTGAACCCCGAAGTTTTTATTCTCCGCCAACAGTTCAACCAGTATGCCGCCAAGAAATTCCATGGAGCGCTCGGCTTCCTCTAAGCTGGTCTCCTGGCTGCCAATCTCCAGTAACAGCGCCCGCTCATGCAGGTGCTGGTTATACCGCCATTCAACAGTCTGAATACCTCGCGACAAACCGGGAAAATAGGCTTCCATCTTCTCATCAATCTGCTTGGCAAACGCCAAGTTTTTCTGCCAGTGAGGCTGCACCAGATCTTCCTGACCAACGGCAACAATAATCGCGATGCGGGCAGCGGCTACGCCGTTAATCTCCACAACCGTATTTTCCCTTTTCTCCGCGTCGCGGTGAATATCCAGCAGAATTTGAATACTCGGATGATCGGCCAGCATTTTTTGGGCCGTCAACTCAGAAGGCCCGTACGCTTTCATAAAACTGGGAAAATCATGCACCTGCTTGCTGTGAACCGACTGTACCTGATATGCCGCCAACTGCTCCGCCAAAGCCCCGCCGACGGTTACGATCTCTCCAACCTGGCCGCCGCGGCGGTGAGTGACACCGGTGGTGGGGACAAAGGACTCTGAGGTGTGGGTATGATAAATACCCACCAGCGGCTTATTGACCGGCGGCAGCGCCTTCGGCTTGAACTGCAGCGTCGGCCGCTTGATTTCAGCTGTCTTTCGTCCGGCAGGAGCCTGAACCGCCGCCAGCAGCGGAATTTGATTGCGCAAAACACTGCGCATATCGCCGGCATCGACAAAGGTCAGGCCCTTCACGATCGTCCGCAGCCACTGCTGCCAGGAGAATGCAGCCGCAGGCTTGGCCGTCTGGCGGCTATGAACCGCTTGCGTCAGAGGAATTCCATCAACTAATACATCGCGCCAGTGCGAGAAAAACATGCTGATAACAGGCTTGTCTGATCCAACAGAAACGCTGGCCGGCACCGCGTCCCGGCCTCCCAGCCCCGCCCCGATCACCATCAGCAGCAGGACGATTAGCATAATTGCCCGAGGGGTTAACCTGATCATAAGCTTCCGTTTTATCAGACGCCGCCAGTGCGTCGCTATCATTTGCCGCCTCCCGTCAGGCCGATACGGCCGTCCAATCTCGTTTGCATAGTATGTATATGAAAAGAGGCAAAAAAATATACCGGCTGTTAGACTAGCCGGTTAGAGACCACCATTATCGTTAATCACGCAAATTGGCTGTGCATCGGATGCACGGCTTTGCCGGGTTCATACGTCAGTGAATGTACATATGAATATTTTCATAATCAATGTTCGGATGCAGTGCCTGATTAATACCGCCGGCCACAACCACCGACATATCGTCAATCAATCGGTCGACTTCTTTGGGGGTAACCATCAGATCCCCCAGCGTTTCCGGCAAAACCTGACGGATAATCAACTGCCGATCACTATCGGTTAACTTTTCCAGGCTCTTAAAATAGCGGGAAAAAGCCGCATGCTGGTGGAGCGTATCAATGGTGTCAACAGCGATTGTCGATGCGTGGACAACAGTCGGAATGCCGATCGCTACTACCGGTACTCCCAAAGACTCCTGGTTCAGGCCAAATCGCTTATTTCCCACTCCCGATCCGGGATTGATACCGGTATCGGCCAATTGAATGGTCGTAACTACTCTTGCGGTGGAAGCGGCAGCCAGCGCGTCGATCGCTACAACCAGATCAGGTTGGATTTTAGCGACAATGCCGGCGACGATATCCGAGGTTTCCATCCCGGTAATGCCCAGTACGCCTGGCGCGATGGCGCAGACAGAACGGACGCCGCCCTGCAGTTCGGGGGAAAGCATCGACTGCAAATGCCTGGTAACGACAACCTTATCAATTACTTTCGGTCCCAGCGCATCCGGAGTTACATTCCAGTTTCCCAGGCCAACGACCAGAATCGTCGCATTCTGACTTAGTCCGCTTAAGGCGGCGAATTCATCGGCCAAATGCTGCATGACGTCTTCCTGCAAAGGCGTATTCTTGTAGCGCAGCCCCGGAGCTTCAATGGTTACATAGCTGCCCTGGCGCTTCCCCATCAGTTTTTCAGCCTGGGCAGTGGTTATCCGGACGCGGGTAATAATAATATCTTCTTCATCGACTGTCTCGACTTTAACTCCCGGAATATCCTCCCGTGTTTGCCGAGACACCATCTCCCTGGCTTCAAGCGCCAAATCGGTACGCGGCGTGGCTGCTATTTGCAAATTGCTCAACTCCTGCTTACTGTTTCAATTAGCTTAACCGCTTAAGCATCGCTCTATACCGGCATATGGCCGGTGTCGCGATTGATTCCGATAAGGCAAAGACGCAGGGCAATCGCTTACGAAACGCGAACGAAAACGGCGATTTCGCAGCAAACACCGAAGGAGGGCAACAGGAGGCGTCTAAAGCAATGCAACCCAGCGCCGCGCAGCGAGCTCAGTCGTCAGCAAGCCAGCTGACGGTACTTCGTTTCATCGTGCTCCGGCTTCTCGTCCTCCGTATCCCCGCCCCTTTCCGGAAAAAGCCGTTCCATCAGGATGAAAAGCGGGCGGCTTGCGTTAAAAAAGCCCGTTGTTTGAGCGCAGCAAGTTTAGGGCTTTTAGTAAGCCGCCCGCTTTTCAAGGCTTTTGCAGGATCGGGCCTGGTGCAGAGGCAGTGCTGAGACGGAAAGCTCTGGCGGTCAAAACGCCGCCATCCTGCGTTGTCGTCAGGCGGCACACTGCCGGTATGCCTTCTTTATCTGCCTTGACTGACGACCTTTTGCCTCACCAGACTCTCCCCGCCTCAACACTGTCTCTGCACTACTTTTGCCAATCGTTGCAAAAGTAGGCAAAAAAACTTTGCCCCTATGCTCCA